>JBMLQL010000029.1:0-1628 GCA_049241565.1 Bacteriovoracaceae bacterium
CACTTATCAACCTTCCCATGAATCCCTTCTTTATCCAGAAAATATTAAACATGTTATGTGTCTGAAAACCTTAGATAGCGCTATTTTTGATACGTTGAAAAATGTGGAATCGGTGATTTTAATAGACACACATGAAGAAGCGCTTGAGCCTTTTATTAGAGACAAACTCCCTACATTAAAAAACTTAAAAAGCTTTAACTTAAATAGTAAGCGTAAAATATCTCTTTCTAACCGCAATGAATTGATTAAGGCTTTAAAACAATGTCCTTCACTTGAATCGTTGAAAATAAACGTCACCCAATCCCAGCAGTCTCCTACCGGGTTACCAACAATAGATCTATCTTTTTTTCCTCATCTTAAAACTTTACATGTGAATCAAACAACTGTGATCTCAAATTTTCATAAAAGCTCCTTAATCGATCTTAGTATGGTCATCACTCATTCTTGTAAATCCTCTTATGATGAACTGATTAAAACGGATAATCTGAAACACTTGAAATTCTTATCAATTGTCTTTGAAGCCTCTGCAAATCAATCTCCCCCTCTCGACCTCTCTTTTTATCCTCTCCTCACTTCTCTTAGAATAGAAGGCAATCGCGATTATCCTTCTAAAATACAAAATCTAAACAAACTTATCCATTTAGAAAAACTCGATTTATCCGGTGCAATTCTTGTAAATCAATCTAAAGAACCTATTCCTTTTGATTTCTCTTTTTGCCCTCATCTCACTTTTCTCAGAATGGACGGTTCTTACTATTTTCCTTCTAAAATACAAAATCTAAACAAACTTATCCATTTAGAAAAACTCGATTTATCCGGTGTAATTCTTGTGAATCAATCTGAAGAGCCTATTCCTCTTGATCTCTCTTTTTGCCCTCAAATCTCGTCTCTTAAAATGGAATCGCCTTTCGATTCTCCTTTTAAAATACAAAATCTAAACAAACTTATCCATTTAGAAAAACTCGATTTATACAGGACAATTTGCGTGAATCAATCTGGAGAGCCTATTCCTCTTGATCTCTCTTTTTGTCCTCACCTCTCTTCTCTCATAATCAAAGCTAATTTCCGTCCTCCTTTTAAAATACAAAATCTAAACACGCTTATCCATTTAGAAACACTCGATTTATTCGAGACAATTTGTGTGAATCAATCTGAAGAGCCTATTCCTCTTGATCTCTCTCATTGTCACATATTGAAGAATGTCAAATTGATGACTTGTCCTGATGTCCCACTTATTAAGGGGCTTAACTCATGTGAAAATCTAACAAATTTAACTATAACATTTTGTAAGCATTTATTATCGAATCCTACTTTCAGAAATGAATTAAGAAAGCTTCCTCAAAAATTAATCCATCTTAATCTATCCTGTAATAATATTGACAATATTTCCTGTATTCCTTTCTCAAGGCTCACCAATCTCAGATACCTAAACTTAAGGATTAATAGCATTAACCGCCTTCCTGATGAATTAGCTCAACTACCCTCTTCTTGTACGGTTGATCTTACATATAATGAGATGAGTAAACTTACTTTAAAGAATTTCAACTCTAAGACCGCTGCACAACTTTCCTTTATATGTTAGAATAATATTTTCTTTAAGGGGGTAACGATGAACTTTTTTTCTCTTG
>JBMLQL010000030.1:0-278728 GCA_049241565.1 Bacteriovoracaceae bacterium
CACATTACTACAAGTTCAGCTACAGAAAACCAATCTTTATAATATTCGCGAATCGGTCTATTTAAAGACTTCACATCTTTAAGGCTGTGACGGGCAAAAAAAATGACCATCGTCGAAAAACCTGCTTGATAAAGAGCAGCTGGAGTAGAATTGGTTTTTCCTAATTCTTTTAAAAATTCCTCTGCAGACCAACTATAGTATGGACGATCAAGTGTGCAGACTTCACTATTTTTTGTACAAAAAAGAGATCTAATATTTTTTAGAGTTGCCCCTGCGGCCATTAGCTCATTAATTGAGTAAGTTGGGTAGAGAGTTTCAGATGAAAAATTCTTCAATCCATCCACTGGGGTCATTCCGTAAAAGTCTTTAAGCCGACTAATACTCGTCTTATGTAAAAGCTCAATAAATGAATAAGCCTCTCTCACTTCTTTAGCTGAAAAAGCCTTCTCTATTTGAGAGATCTCAATATTTTCCGATTTGAACTCTTTTAATTCATATCCTAATTTGCGAGCTTCCTGAGCTGAAGAAGCTGAGATAACTTCCGATAACATAAATCCTGCAGTTTTGATCTCTTGGGCCAGGAATTTTTCTCTAATTAAATTATAAACTGAGATCCCAGATGACTTAAAATTTGAAAGACCCCCCCCATTATCTCTAAGGATACTTGCACTAAAATAATACACATAATCTTTGTACTTAACTCCTGAAGAAATTAATTCTTGGTGAGACATACCTACTTCATTAACAAGTTCACGATAAGAAAAGTATTTTTTGAATTCTTCTACGGAATAATAATTCTTCAAAGTGGAGTAAGAAACCTTGTGGTTTTTAACTAGAGAACTCAAGCTTAGATTTTTGATTTCATTTATTGAAATTTTTTTCTCTGCCATAAATGACCAAAATGATGGATGTCTAAAAAGAGGAGAGCGATTGCTAGCAAGAAGATTCAACTTCTTCTTAAAACTATCGCTCCCGAAGAGATTGAATTGTGCCGATATGGTTTCAGGTGACTCTTTCATAAAAGCGAGTTGCTGTTCTTCTGAAAGTAGATTTTTGACAAAAAGCTTCTGGAAGATATTAAATGATTTCTTTGCAAGAACTTCTTTATAGAATACATCATTCATGCTGAAGTTTTCAGGGATCTGTCCGCCGCTTAGAACAAGCTCTTCTTTTTTGGCCATTTCCTTGAGAAGGTGAAAAGGAGCTTTTTTACTTTCACCAAGAGATAGAATTTCATCTCTTGAACAAAGTAAAAAGAGTTCTGAAATAGATAAGCGCTTAACGATGTGATTGAACGTGACTCTGGCGGCACAATCAACTTCCATTGTATCACTCATACTATCTAATAACTTAAATGTAGGTAAGATTTGCTCTAGCCTATTGCTAATGGTATTCGCAGCGATTCCTGTATTAACGCAATCAGGAGAAAGATCACCACACCCCTTATCTTCTAATTCGAAAATCTCTGACTGACTAAGGTTTGGGTTATTTTTCACGATACCAGATAAATGTGCTCCTGAAATATTTAAGCCTCGTAGGACTTTTGTACCGTTTTCTGTCGTGAGAACAACAGGAGAGCCACTCAAACTAATATCATCACAGTTGTTCTGAAAAACTGTACCCAATTTAAAACCAGTTTTATCCTCAAAATTATTAGTAATTGCACAATTGTCATCAATAAGTAATGTCTCGTTGTCTCGATCAAATGAGATTGCACTTATTTTAACATCTTCTTTGAGAGATCTACCATTTTCCCATATAAAAGGATGAATAGGATTAATATTTGGTCTAGTTTCTAGATCAAGAATGAGTAACGGATTTCCTGAAGGTGCTTGAACATTAAAAATATGTGTATGATCACTTCTTTTTGAATTTTGGGCAGGTTTATAATCATTCGAAAAATGAATAGAACGTATAGATACTCGTTTATATTCCGGACTAGAGAACACTACTGAAAAATCTTCATTATGTTTAATGAAATGATTAATATAATCATCTTGTGTTTTTAAATTAGCCACTTCTTCTCGTGAAAGAAGGGATGACTGCACAAAACAATTAGCATCGGTGACTGCAACTTTTTCAGAAACTAATGTAACGGAACATCGAGGTATATCTTGCCATCCCTGCCATCTAGTTAAAGTATTGACATGAAGACGCCCCACAAATGAGTAGCTGTTTAACTCACTGGCCGTTAGTGGTCTCCTATCATCGCTTCCAATAATATCGTCTCCAAAACTTAAACCAGAGATTAAAAGTAAAATTAGTGCACTTAAATTTTTAAAAATCATAAAAATTACCTCAAAAAAAAATTTACTAGCATTTCAGATAACTGGAGTTTATGTTGTGGCACTAACGAATAGGAAAAAAAGTGCCCCTTTCGTCTCATTTGTGTAGCAACCATGTATGCTACAACCCAGTCCCGAAAGTGAGTGTTACACCATTGATTTTACAAGAAATTGTGGCAGCCACACCCTAGTCGACAAGGCTATCTACTTGAAATTATTTTACTAAGTCTTTAGCGCCGACATACCGATTAGAATAGAGTATGGCCAAATTAGCTTTCACACTCACTCTTGTCTTAAGTTCTTTTCCTGCTTTTTCAGCAGGAACTGGAGAGATGTCTGAGCGAGAACTCTCCAATAAATTTATCGCCACTATCCAAGAATCAAAAATTGAGGATCAGCTCACGCAATCATCTGAGTTCAAGGCCTGTGCCTCGAAATCAAAATTAGAGAAGGGTAAAGATAACTCTACGGCGATTAAAGAGATTGAAGACTGTTTTGCTAAAAATATTCAAGGCCAGAATCCAAAGCAGTTAGAAAAGCTTTCTGAAAAACTTGGTCTTCAGAGTTACGGGCTTGTTAAAAGTAAATCTGCTGAAGATATTACAAAATATATTTCAAAAAAAATAAACAAGGCCTTAACTGGTGTCGATCCCGATGAGAAAGATCTTAAAGCGATGATTGAGAGTTCGAAATTTAAAAATAGAAATATTGTTGATCAGTCACTTTTTTTTAGATTATATCAAACTCAGTTGGGGAAAAACGTTCTGTTTGAAATTTCAAAGTTTTGCTATCAAGATTTATCTCCTACAGCACCTGGAGCAACTGATAATTTCAAAGCATACTGGTCAAATACGATGAAAGAAACCGCAGTGATCAGTGTCATTAGTATTCCCAAATTTAACCCGACGGATAAAGCTCACCAATCCATACTAAAAGCGGCTATCACTCATGTGAAAGATGATTCACAAAATACATTTCATACAAAACAAAAATTTGATTCAACGGCCGATAATAAAGATCAGTTTGATATCATGCTAAAAAACCTGAGTGGATTTGAAACAGATCAAAAATTTCTTGAAAACTTTTTTACGTTTTGTTCTCGTATGATAAAGCCTATGTGCGATGAATTTGTGGTTGCGGCGAGTACAAATTCAATAGCATCTGATATTAAAGGCTCTAAGGCATGCTTGACTCAATCAAGACTTGAACAATATAGAAAAGCCATTACTAAAACGGCAGAATATCTTAAAAAGATTGAAGAGGACCCACAATCAGGAGTGACCTTTAATATTGCTGATATGAAAGTCTATGATGGTAAAGGTGAAAATAGCATTGATGCCATCACCTCTATCTCATCAACCGATATCATGGAATCACAAAGTAAAGAGTACAAGGCCAAAATTGAAAACTTTGATGAAGCTGAATGTGCTGCTTCACCTGAGCTGGCTGGATGTGAAGTACTAGTTGACAAGGCACAATCTGATTTTGAGATTGATAATATCAACTTAAAAATGAGTGTTCGAAATGCAGCTGAGGTAGAGAGACTTATTGCCCTCAAAAAAGCGAATGAAACTGACTTTAAGAAGTATCTTGAAGAAAACGGCTATGCCGACATTCTTGATGCTTATAATAAAGATAATACTGTTGATCTGAGTACGATGTTGAAGAACAAATTTGATGGTCGAAAAGAAGCCTATATTAAAGAGCTTCAAAATAAAGTTGGAAGTCAGCAGATTGCTGACACAGACGATAAAACAACTAAGGCCAAAGCAGCTATTGAAGAAGTCAAAGGTCAGCAGGGGCAACTCGCTCAGCTTGTCATGTTTAATAATATTATCTCTTCAAGTTTCGAGTTAAAAAATGCGAAGGGATATTCTTTAGGTCGAAACACCTCAGGCCTAGAGCGAGAAATAAGAGATGCTAAAGATTTAGATACGGCCTATTTTGAAGGACTAAAATCTGGTGGAAGTGCCGGTGCAGACCAACCAAAAAATAATAGCAACGACAATAACTCCATTACTGGACTTCAATTTTTGGATTCTATTTTAGGATTTGAAGACAAGCCTGAATAATTAGATACTTTTCACCCAAATAAAAACGCGATTTTTCCCCACGGGATCATTATTGTAAGCGCGGCTTTCAAAAATCGTCGATTCATTGAGTTCAGAAACTTTTGTCATGAAATCTTTGAGATTTTTTGAAGGCACAATAAGATTGAAATAAATCCCTCCAGGAATCTCCTGACCGGGTTTAACGTTATCTAACTGAGAAGCACCAAACTCTTTCATCAGAGGAAGGATTTTATTCGTCATATCTTTGGGATCAACAGAGGCCATCAGAATCCTGTAGGCCTTGCGGTTGGTGCGAGCATAAGCATTGTCGCGGTAACCACCCTTTTGCTGTTCTTCATACTGAGATTGCTCTTTTTCTGCATCCCCAAAACTCTTAGGAATATCTTCCACTGAACTTAGAACCACTACATCAGACTCAGGATCAAAACGAGAATCTACTTTTTCCGAAAAAGTTTGAACGGCCTCAATTTTTTCAAGGTCTTCTAATTCTTTATTGCTAAGATCGATTTGAGTTTGAGCAAGGAGGGCCTCATCTCGGTAGTTAAGAGACTTATCAAGCCAGAAAAAATTTGACTCATAAAGAGTGATCTTATTGATGAGATAATTTTCATACCACTTATTGACATTTTTAATTCCATAAACAACAACACTTAAGACAAGAAGAAGAACGAGAACTTCTTGGAAGAAACGAACTTTCTTCTTAAAACTCAGTTTTTTAGTGATGTGATTAAGATCTAACGTTAACTGAGGAATATCTTTTTTTAATTCCTTAACAAGAGGTGGCCAATCGGGGTATAGAGTCACTTCAATATTAGCGAGAATCTCATCATCAAAAGTCCCTCTCTCAAGGGCCTTGCCACCAAGCTCAGGAATAATATCAACGAATTTAAGAAAAATATTTTCACGTCTTAGAATAGAAACCTGAAAGCGATCATTAATCATATCTTCATGGAGGGGATATGTTTTTGTAAGAAACTCTCTCAGGATTGTCGAAACATCTCCTTCTGATTTTCCAATATCAAAGGCGAGTTCGCGTATAGAGATTTCTTTAGTAATAAATGTATAACAAATAAGCTTGTGATATAGCCAGTCCATCCAAGAACTTAAAGGGCCAGACTTTGCAATTTTACGGGCCAAGGCAAAGCGATCGCTTATTTCCTTAAGCTCAGCTCCTTGACGAAACATGGCCTTCCAAAAAGCGTGAAAAGAGTCAGCATAGCGACCCTCCCAAGCTATAGTGTTGAGATCGAGATCGAGCCAGGTTTTGAAATTTTCGATATCTGTTTCTGTTAACGTCATAGCTTAAATACTTTTAAGTAAGACCCCAATCCCTTGTCCGCCACCGATACAAGCTGATGAGATACCATAACCTTTTTTATAATGCTTAAGAGCTCTCGCTAAAGTGAGGGTAATTTTAAGTCCCGTTGCTCCTAGAGGATGTCCTAGGGCCGTAGCTCCTCCCCAAACGTTTACTTTACTTATATCAAGTTCCAAGGCCTTCATACAAGCAATGGCCTGGGCGGCAAAAGCTTCATTAATCTCAAATAAATCAATTTGATCTTTCGTGAGTTTATTCTTACTGAGAAGTTTATTAATGACAGGAACTGGCCCAATCCCCATCTCACTTGGATTAACTCCTACAACATATCCGTCTATAATCTCGGCCAGGGGCAAGAGATTGTATTTTTTTACTGCTGCTTCAGACGCAATAATCATTGCAGCACCACCGTCCACAATTCCAGAGGCAGATCCTGCTGTCACGACGCCATCTTTTTTAAAAGTTGGACGAAGATTATCCCAGTCACTGCGCTTAGCATCTGTTCTCATATGCTGGTCTTGTGAAAGAGTTTCACGTTTTAAAACAACTGGAGCAATTTCACCTTGAATAAGATTCTGTGCATAAGCAGCAGCAGCTTTCTGGTGAGATTGAAATGAAAATTCATCAGAATCAGATTTAGAAATTTGATATTTCTCTGCTAAATTCTCGGCCGTAATTCCCATAGGGGTTTGGATACGAGCATCAGTCAATGTATCTAGAAGCATATCTTTTGTAGGAAGTGAGCCGTATTTTGTTCCAAAGCGAGAGCCATAAATAAGGTGTGGGGCCATGGACATGTTTTCAGCACCGGCCACCAGAACAATACTGGCCTCATCTAGTTTGATTAAACGAGTGGCCTCTAAAATCGTGTCAATACCTGAGCCACAAAGTCGGTTAGTAACCTTGGCCGGAATCTTTTCCGGGCATCCTATATTAAGTCCTAAGTGTCTGCCGGCATAAAAAGTCTCGGGAGTCACTGGAAGGACATTAGCAAAAAGGACGTGATCAATAGTGCTAGGATCTAATTTAAGATCAGATAACAGGGCCTTAGCGGCGATTGTGGCCAGCTCAGTGGGTGGAAGATCCATAAGACTCCCTCCAAATTTTCCAAAAGGTGTCCTGTAACCACTTACTAAATAAATCTTGCTCGCTGTAGAGATCATTTTGCCTGCCTTGTTGGCCATACTATAAGTTAGGTATCATTTTTATGATGCCATGGATGGCACGAGCTTGCATCAAAGGAATTGAGCAATGTCAGAAATCTCCTCATACTCCAATAAATTTCCCGCTCAGGTAGAAAACCTGAATAAAAAGCAGTCATTCGAACTTAAAAAAGTTCAGGACAAGCTCAAGGATGAACTTAAGAAAGTTACTGAGAAAAATGAGAAAGAGATCGCAAGAGTAAAAAAAGATTACGAAGTAGAAACTAATAAAGAGCGAGTGGAAGGTGAAGTGAAACTTCAAAAGATTCGATCTTCTTATGAAAAGAGACTGGCCGAAGAGAACTCTCGCTATGAGAGGACGCTTGATGAACTTAAACAATCACAAGCTGCTAAAGCCGATGAATTAAAATACAGTCATGCTAAAGAGATTGAGAAACAGGAAGTTTCTCATCGCGATTATCTTGATAGGGCCCGAGCTCGTTTTGAAGAAGAAAAAAACAAGTACGAAGCCTAAGTTACTAACCTGCACTTCATTGTCTAAATCCAGGAAGGAGACACAATGACCCAAAAATCAAATGAGAACTCTGTTTTTATCAACGGTAAGCAACAAGTGATTGAGCTTGTTCAGCGAATGGATACCGCAGATAAAGCAAAACTTCTTAAAAATCTTAGGATGCGAAATCCTTCTCTTGCTAAGGAACTTACTGAGGCTTGTATTTCATTTGAAGGGCTATGGGATCTTGATGAAGAGGGACTTAAAACTCTTTTTTCACAAGTAAAACCAGCCATTCTTGGACTTGCTTTAAGTCTTACTCATGTGAGAAATCAAAGACGTGCCCTTTCAGTAGTTTCCCGTCAAATGGCCCTGACGGCGTTTGAAATTATGCAAAAAGATCTTACGGCCAATCGTAACGAGTGCCTTCGTGCTCAACAGAAAATTGTTGAACTGGCCCTTAATTTACATCGTAATAAGATTCTTAATTTCTACTAATTAATCATTTTTTTAAATTCAACTTCAATCTCAGCTGTAAACTCCTCATCCGACAGGATGAGGGGACTGAGAATTCTGTTATCCGCAATCATACTTGATGTATTTGAATAACGTTGAACCATCAACTCAGAGAGTTGCTTAATCCATCCGGGAGACTTTTTAAAAGCTTCGCGAAATTGAGCCTGAGTAATAGTAATCGTTTCGACGTGGCCAAGAGCAATCGCCGAGTATTGATAAGTCTTCTCCTCAAGGATGGCCGACTCTCCTACAATATCTTGCTCTTTAGCAATCATAATAGGAATAAGACGATCCTTAGATTTTTTTAAACAAAGAATGTTACCACTTTTAATAAGAAGGAGTTCTTTAGCAGGGTCCCCTTCTTTAAAAAGAACTTTTTTTTCTAAATCTAATAAATTTGAATCAATCATAATACGTACTCTTCCTTAATTTTCCCTTCGATAATTGTTCCATATCGAAGGCCATAGGTTGAAACGACAACTTCTTTAACTAATAGACGATGAAGTAAATGATAAACTAAATGCAACCCACCTCTCATGGCCTGTGAGCGCTTTTGAAGAAAGGGGAACTCCTTGAGGAACTGCTCTGGAGTATAGGCACAATAGGCCTTAAAAAGATTATCAATGGATTCGACTTTTAGATTTAACCCATGGACTTCATCCTCAACAAATTCTTTATTCTTTAAATGCATATTCCCAAGTGAAGTCATTGTTCCGGCGACACAATGAAGAGTATGAGTCTGAAAATGATCAAGATCTTGTCTAAAGTCTAAAAAAGTTTTCTGAAGCTTCTGAACGAATAAATCATTTTCTAAAGCTTCAGCGGAGCGTACTGCTCCAATTGGCATACTAATAGTTTCTAAAATCTGAAATGTTTTCGCATTGACTTTGATGAGCTCTGTCGAAGCTCCGCCCACATCCATGATCACTACTATGTCTGACTCAAAACGAGTATTGAATAAAATACCTTTCGTTGAAAAATAAGCTTCTGCTTCTGAATTGATTATCTTGGGTATCAGTCCAGTTTTCTTTTGAACGGTTTGAAAAAATGATTTGGCATTACTTGCTACTCGAGCCGCTTCCGTGGCTGTCACAAGAGCGTCCTCTGGATTTACTCCATGCTGGCGACAGTCCTCAGCGTATGAAACTAAAACCTCAAGAGAGGCTTCCATTGATTCATCGATAAATGATTTCTTTTCATCGAGATTCTTTCCAAGACCTGTCACTTCAGTTCGCTTAAGAATCTCCTTCATTTGTCCGCCATTAACATCGGCAATCAAAAGAAGGATACTATTAGAACCAATATCAATAGAAGCGCGACGTGAACTATTCATTTAACCCTTAACAACTTGAAGAAGGTGACCCTTATTCTCAGGCCGGATAAGCCCATTTTCACAAATAATCCCTGTGATCATTTCATGATCAGTCACATCAAAACTTGGATTTTCAGTGCTAGCACCATAAGGGGCCACTTGATGCCCTTTAAAATGAGTAATTTCCTCATCCGGGCGCATTTCAATTTCAATATGTGTTCCATCCGGCAGTGTTGTATCAAATGAACTGATAGGCGCGACAACAAAGAATGGAATTCCGTAATGTTTAGCGACAATAGAAAGAGTCGAGGTTCCAACTTTATTGGCCGTATCACCATTGGCCACGATTCTGTCTGCTCCCACAAAAATGGCATCTACTTTTTTATTTTTCATGAGATAAGAAGCCGCTCCTTCAACCACAATTTTGAAAGGAATTTTTTCTTTGGTAAGTTCAAAAGCAGTAAGTCTTGTTCCTTGCATATAAGGGCGAGTTTCATCCACCCAAACCTGCTCAACTTTCCCAAGCTTGTTATAATTTGAAATAACACCAAGAGCGGTTCCAATACATCCACAGGCCAGAAAACCTGTGTTACAATGAGTCATGAGTCTTAAAGGGCGATCGCCATAAATTCTTTTCAACTCCTCTGCTGCATAATCGGCCATCTTTTGATTTTTTTTCTCAAGTGCCGTGATCTGATCATGAGCGAACTGAATAATATTTTTATAGATAAAGTCTTTTGTTTGATTTTCTTTAATCATTGAAACCATGTATTTCACTGCACGATCAACCTCGTACATAAGATTAACAGCTGTTGGGCGAGAGCTTTTAAGATACTCCCCTGCTTCAATGATTTTAGATTCATTTAAAGATGACTGAGAATGAATCCAAAGGGCCATTCCAAATATTCCAGTAAATCCAATACAGGGAGCTCCTCGAACGACCATGTCCTTAATGGCCATAAAGGCGTCCTCAATCGTTCTGGCCGTTACGAAATCCTCTTTAAGCGGAAGATAGCGTTGATCTAAAAGAATAAGTGAGTCGTCCTTCCAAACAAGTGGACGGTAGTCAGTTAAATTCATAGCGACCTCATAAAATCTGTGATGATGAAATTTTTGATTAACTTTTTTGATCCTGGTATGGATTGATCCTGCCAGATCAATTCGCTTTTCTTCCCATTAAAATCCAGCTTCCCGGTTAATACTCCTTTCAGATTATTACCTAGAACCGATAATTTTTTTAGTTTTAAGCTTCTGTCCTTCCAGTCGGCTTGAATATTAATTTCTTCCGGCCTCGCTGAAAAAGAAAAATTATTGGCAATGAAATCCCAGTAAACTTTCCAGCTTTGTTTATTAGAAGAAAAATTTGTGAGTGAAAATGCGATAAAACCCTTTCCAGCATAAAGGTCTTCGCTCCAACTGGCCTCAAGTTTACCATTTATCACTGATGGTGAATTATCTAAACTCTGATGAAAATAACTTCCAAAAGGACCTACTGGAAAATTTATTGCTTTAAAGAAGACAGATTTTTTACCATTACTCGACATTAATTTTGACCAATTAAAATCTAAAACATTCTTCTCATTTGAAAGTTTCATTTCAAATCGTGAATCACCAAGAAGAGGTTTTTTCTGAGATAAAACTTTTCCTGTATAATTAGACTCTTTCCAAATCACGTCATGAAGAGAGATTTCAAAGTTTTGTTCATCTACGGGATAAATATTAACTAGAAGTGGATCAATTTTATTAAAAAACTCTGACTCTATAGAGCGGCCTTCCAAGGAGACTTTATGAGAAATTTTTTGAGGCCCCCACTTACCTTCAAATCTGAGTTTTTTATCAGAAGCAACGAAATCAATTCCATAAGCTTCTGAGATCCACTCAAGATTCCAGAATCCAGGTTCTTGATAAAAATCACCTTCAAACCCTAGTCTTAAATCAAAATGACTTTTAGTTCCAGGCCATGTGTAATTCCATGAAAAATGCCCATTCCCTAACTCTGATCCCTTAAAAAAAGAGACCTGCGGTCTAGGATGAAACTGCTTGATCAATGGCTTAATAATTTCAACCGGTAGCTGATTAATAGGGCCTTTGACAGAAAGACGCTGATGAGTTGATTTTATCTCTAGTTCTGAAATTCTTTTTGATGAGTGGATAAGAGTAATTTTCGCTTCAAGGTTCTGTGCCTGAGGTTCCCAGAGGCCTTTTCCCTCTACAAAAAGATCATTAAGATTCCAGTTCTCCTGGTTAAAACCTCGAGCATCGGCGCGCCAACTCATATGGACTTGTTGTCCACTGGAGATAAAATCTCCGAAGACCCAGATTTCCCCTTTGTAACTGCCACCCCACTTAATTGAAAGAGGGATATTAAGTTCAAAAGCTGTTTTACTTCCAACTTTATAATCTCTGATAATGACTTTGGATAAATTAAGCCTGCGCTCATTAAGATCGGGGTCTATGAGTTCCAAATCCTTAACTCTTATGTTTAAAGAAGAGTTCGCAATATAGCTAGGAAGAGAAAGTTGGACTAATTCTTTAGATATCACTTCTTTCTTTTTATTTTGTGATTCTAAAACTTTGATTGAGGATTGTTTTTGAGGAAGATGTAAAATCAGTCCTTCAATATTTAATTGGATTCGTCCTGAATCTACTAAAAGTGACCACCAAGGTATTTTAAGCTCAAGATGCTTTAAAGAGAGCTCTTTCTTGTTATTTTTTGTCACAGAAAGATTCTCTAAGCTTAGGTTGATATCAACGAGAAAGCTTGTAGAGATATTTCCTATATTCACTTCTGACTGAGGGTAAACTCTTTGTAATTCTTTTTGAAGGCCGGCCACCAGTGCTTCACCATTAAATCTTTGATAGGCCATCCCAAAAAGGAGTCCCACCATCATCATGATTGCGATCCATAGCCAAAGCATCTGTTTCATCGATAAACGCATATTTTACACTCAGTTTTTTATAATTTTTGAAGGGGCGCAAAGCGCACCATAAATTTCTTTCTTATTCCATCCTTAAACAGAATAGTGACCTTCTCATCTTGTCCTACTCCTTCTGAATCGAGGACGGTTCCATTTCCATAAAGTGCATGGCTAATTTTTGAGCCCGCTGGATAAGCCCCAATTGGACGACTGGATTTTTTTTGTTGATACACTTTATCTTGATAAAAAACCTGATCATCACCGTAATTAGTCTCTTGAGAAAAGTCATCATACTCACGTGACTTACTTCCCCATGATTGTGGTTGCTGTCTTCCAGTTTGAAAGAATTCCCACTTGTAGTAATCCTCAGGGATCTCTTGTAGAAACTGGCTTGGCCCATTAAATTTCACACTTCCCCAAAGCATTCTACCTTGAGCAAAGCAAATATAAAGCTTCTTCATCGCACGTGTCATGGCCACGTAAAAAAGTCTTCTCTCCTCCTCAAGCCCCATCGGTGAAGTCGATTCGAGACTTTTAAATGAAGGGAAGATATTTTCTTCCAGGCCAATTAAAAAGACATAAGGATATTCAAGGCCTTTAGATCCATGGACAGTCATCAACGAAACCATATCGTTCCCTGCGGCCTGTTCAGTTTCACTATCCAAAGTAATTGTCTCTAGAAACTTCGTTAAGTTAGGAGTCTCAATGGAATCTTCAAATTGTTTTAAAGCACTCATGAGTTCTTCTAAGTTCTCTAGCCTTGCAGCTCCCTCATAAGTTTTATCAGCACGAAGGAGATCATAATAGGTCGATTCATGAAGAAGTTTTTCATAAGTAACTGATGGAAGTGCATCTTCTGCTTCCAGGACTTGAACTTCTTGGATGAGAGAAACAAATTGATTGATTGAACTCATGACTTTAGCTGAGAGAGCAAGGTGCTTAAAATCGTGGGGCTCACTCATAATCTTTTCAAAAAGCTCAAACAGAGAGAGTTGAAGTCTCACGGCCTCATCTTCTAGTTTTCTTAAAGAAGTTGGTCCAACACCTCTTGCAGGAGTGTTAATCACTCGAGTCAGTGCTAAGGAGTCTTTTTTATTCACTACCACTCGCATATAGGCGAGCATATCTTTCACTTCTTTACGCTCATAAAACTTCATTCCCGCAACCACACGGTAAGGAAATTTTTCGCGGCGAAGAGCATCCTCGATAGGACGGGAGTGAGCATTATTTCTGTAAAAAACCGCGACGTCTTTGAGGGAGACCCCTTTCATCGCTAATTTTTTGATTTCTGCGCCCACAAAATCCGCTTCAGCTTTATCATCTCGGCACTCAGTGATCTGAATAACCTCACCTTCTTCATTATCAGTCCACATATTCTTCCCCTTGCGGGCCTGATTACGTGAAATAACATGAGTCGCAGCTTCGATAATTCTTTTAGAAGAGCGGTAATTTTGTTCAAGCTTAATTAGTTTTGCTTCAGGAAAAACTTTTTCAAAATCGAGAATATTTCTAATATCGGCTCCACGCCAAGAATAGATACTTTGGTCTTCATCCCCTACGACACAAACATTTTTGTGCTTTGAAGAGAGAAGCGTAATTAACTCAAACTGGGCACGATTAGTATCTTGATACTCGTCTACAAGGACATATTTAAATTTATTTTGGTATTTAAGAAGGACTTCTGGGTGAGACTTAAAAAGATTAAGTACACCTGTAATAAGACCACCAAAATCCACAGCATTGTTGCGGTGGAGTTCTGCTTCATATTCAAGAAAAATATCATAGAGTCTTTTATCATCGCTCATGGCCTCTATTTCACGAGTTACTGGTTGCCCAATATAAAAACCTAAATTTTTAATACCATCAATATAGGCGTTCACAACATAAGGAGAGAGATCTTTTTGATTTATTCCACGCTTAGCGAGTGAAGCCTTAATAATAGAATTTGATTCTCCATCATCATAGATCGTAAAATTTTTCGAAAGACCTAGATAATTGGCCTCCATTCTCAGAACCTTAGCGCAGAAAGCGTGAAAGGTTGTCACTTGAAGGGTACCTACATCAATATTGATGTTATGTGAGAGTCTCTCTCTCATTTCTCTTGAGGCCTTGTTTGAAAAGGTCACTGCCAGAACCTGAAAGGGAGAGACTCTTTTTTCATCGAGAAGATACTGAATTCTTGCCACTAGTGTTCTTGTTTTACCAGATCCTGCTCCGGCCAGAATCATGACTGGACCATCAGTGTGGAGAACGGCTTCTTTTTGACTAGGATTCAAGAAATCTAAATTCATTACTCAACCGTTACCGATTTCGCTAAATTTCTTGGTTTATCAATATCTGTGCCTTTAAGTTTAGCAATATGGTAGGCCAGGAATTGAAGAACCACGTTCACCATTAACGGGGCCAGATTAGGAAGACCTTCAAAATTAAGTCCTATATAAAGATCGGCCAGATGTTCAATCTCTGGAGAATCTTTAGGTCCAACGACAACCATTATTCCACGACGAGCTTTTACTTCCTCAACATTTGAGACAGTTTTTTCAAGTAGCTCTGGACCAACAATGGCGATGTTAACAATATTTTCATCAATCAACGCAATCGGGCCATGTTTAAGCTCACCCGCTGCATATCCTTCAGCATGAACGTAGGCAATCTCTTTAAGTTTAAGAGCTCCTTCAAAAGCGATTGGGAAATAAACACCACGACCAGTAAAGAGAAAACCTTTTTTAGTATAAATTTTTTCGGCGACAACTTTTAGCGACTCCGCATCTGCACAAATTTCATTGATGCGATTTGAGAGAAGTTGGACCTCAGCAAAGAGAGCTGGATTATCAAGAGTACCTTCCATGGCCCGAGACATGAAGTAACCAGTTAACGCCTGAAGAGTGAAGGCCTTTGTTGAGGCCACACCGATTTCAACACCTGCATGAATCAAAAAATTCTTATTTGAATTTCTAAATAGTGTTGAGCCTTCTGTATTTACAATTGAGAAAGTTGAAACTTTCTTTTCTGCACAAAGTTCTTGGCAAGCAAGAGTATCGGCTGTCTCACCAGACTGAGAAATAAAGAGTCCAACTTCGTTTTGATTGATGATTGGATTCTTATAACGAAACTCAGAGGCTATTTCGACAGCGCAACGCTGACGGTTGATTTGTTCGATATAGTTTTTAATCACAAGGCCAGCATGCCATGCAGTCCCACAAGCAGTGATATGCCATCCAGCAGGTTTGAATCCTTTCAACTCATCTAAAATTTTGCGGCCATCATTTTTTATATAATAAGCTGCAAGCTTATCGACTAAGGCTGCCTGCTCATGGATTTCTTTAAGCATATAATGCTCATAAGTCCCTTTTGAGGTGGCATCCATCGACATCGCATTTGACTGAGACTTAAAGCGAGTTGAGGGCGAAAGATCCAATTCATAGAAATTGATTGTTACTGCATTGGCAGTAACCACACCCTCACAGATGACTCCATCTTGAGGGAAATAAATATTCGGAGCGTAACCAATAAGAGCAAATGGATCCGAAGAGACATAGGCTTCACGTGTCTCTTTATTATCTCCTACGACAAGTGGGGCTGAACGTTTGATCCCATAAAGTTTATCAGAAGCTTTTTCAATAATCACAAACGATGAATTTCCAGTGATTAAATTAAAAGCTTTTGTGATGGCTTGAAGAGTACTATTTGTTTGTTTAAAAAATTTAGTCAAAAGAACAAGAAAAACTTCTGAGTCTGTTTGAGATTTAAATTCCCATCCTTCTGCAATTAGCTCTTTTTTAAGTGTTCCTGCATTTTCAATAATTCCATTGTGAACAACTGCAAACGTCTCATTTCCGTGAGGGTGAGCATTATCAGTGGTGACGGCACCATGGGTGGCCCAACGAGTGTGACCAATACCAGTGTGTGAACTTGGATTTTTTTCTTTAAGAAGTGCTTTAAGATTATCTAGCTTTCCTTCTTTTTTTAGGATCTGAAGTTGTCCATTTAGCTTCAAACAGATCCCAGATGAATCGTATCCACGGTATTCAAGGCGAGAGAGACCTTCAATAATTGGGCCCACCGAATTTCCTGGGCCAGTGTAACCTACGATTCCGCACATAAAAAAACTCCTAGATCGAGAGGAAAATTAAGATTTTCAACTCTACCACTAGGAGTACTTTCTTACTAGTTTTACGCAGAGCTTATTCGCTCTTTTTCGTCTTCAAAAACCTCTTGGCCATTCCCTCTTTCGTCACTTGTTGCGCTCGTGCGATAGCAAAGGCATCCGAGGGGACGGATTTAGAGATAGTTGACCCTGCGGCAATAAAAACATTATCTCCAATTTCGACAGGAGCAATCATTTGGGTATCAGAGCCAACAAAAGTGTTACTTCCAATTTTAGTCTTATGTTTGTTTGCACCATCGTAGTTACAGGTAATAAAACCACATCCAATATTGCTGTTTTCACCTATTTCAGCATCACCCACGTAGCTCAAATGTGAAACCTTTGCCCCTGCGGCCAATTTAGACTTTTTGATTTCAACGAAATTACCCACCTTGGCCTTCTGGCCAATTTCAGTTCCTGGGCGAAGACGGGCCATCGGTCCAATCGAGGCCGATGATGCAATTTGGGATTCTTCAATATAGCTATTGGCCAGAATATGAACATTGCTTTCAATAATAGAATCTTTGATGAAAGTTCCTGACTCAATCACTACGTTTTCAGCGATCTTCGTTTTACCAAGGATAGTGACATTAGGGTAAATTACAGTTCCGGCAGCGATTTCGACACTTGATTCGATGTAAGTTGTTCCAGGAAGAAGAAAACGAACCCCATTAACCATTAATTTCTGTTGGTGGCGACCTTTAAGCTCTCCGGTCACTTCTGCCAATTGTTCCATCGTATTCACTCCTAAAAACGGTGTTCCGTCTTCAAAACAAATTGATTCTACAGCATAGTTATCTTGGAACATATCAGTGAGGTAAAATTCACCAGATTTATTCTTATTCGAAATTTTACTTAAAACTTC
Source organism: Bacteriovoracaceae bacterium (assembly GCA_049241565.1). Lineage (GTDB taxonomy): Bacteria > Bdellovibrionota > Bacteriovoracia > Bacteriovoracales > Bacteriovoracaceae > DZBG01. The sequence goes on from JBMLQL010000030.1 coordinate 17,090, forward strand.
CTTCACATGAGATGTTTTAAGAATATAAAAACCAGAGTTAACCTCTGTCACTTTTCTCTCTTCATCTGTCGCGTCTTTCTCTTCAACAATATGAAATCCATTTCCAGAACGAATAATTCTTCCGTAACCCGTAGGGCGATGAAGATGAAAACTTGCGGCGACACCTACTAGTTTTGGATTGTTTTTAAGACTTAAAAAGAGTTTAGAAAAATCAGCCTCCTGAATGAGAGGAGTGTCTGCACAAGCAACAAGGGTGTAAGTATGATCCCAAAAATGAGGGTGATCATTAAAGCAAGCTTTGAGAGCATCTGCAGTGCCGTTTTGCTCTTTTTGAATAGCTGTTTTCAGAGGAGAATTTGGAAATTTTATTTGAAGATGTTCTATGAGTTGCTCTTTCAAATGACCTACCACTACCCCTACTTCACAAGGCAATTTCGCCTGTTTAGCAAAGAGAAACCCTTCTTCAATCACGTAGTCTAAAAGGGATTTACCGAGGGCAGGCATAAGCGCTTTAGGAGTAGGAACTTTCATCCTTGTTCCTTTTCCTGCGGCCAAAATAATAACACCAATACTGTCGGACATATAACAAACCTCTACTCTCAGGTAAGCACTCTATAAGAGTGAAAATACAGAATTATACAACGATATTACATGAATTATTCTATCGAGAAAAGCTGACTAAAGCATCCTAGAATTCAAAAATAATCGCAAGAATCCTTAAAATTCCTTAAAGAAGCATTCTAAAGCTCCGAATTAAGTAATGTAAGTTTCCTTGTTCACGGACGAAACATTGTTAGAGGAGAATGTATGGTGACTAATTACGAGGGTGAAGCTATCGAGTTTAAAGAAACCCTCCCGCTACTTCCTGTGCGAGATTTAGTGGTTTATCCGTTTATGATCTTGCCACTATTTGTTGGTCGCGAGACATCTATTAAGGCCGTAGAAGAATCATTAAACAACACGGACCGTTTGATTCTTCTGGCATCTCAAAAAGACATTACAGCAGAGAATCCATCTCCTTCTGAAATTTATCAGATGGGGACTGTTGCTATGATTATGAGAATGAGAAAACTCCCTGATGGAAGAATTAAAATTCTTATTCAAGGGCTAGCGAAAGCTCGAATTAAAGAGTTTGTTGGGACTGAGCCTTTCTACCAAGTTAAAGTAGAAAAAGTTGAAACTCAACCGGTAACAGTTGCTCCAGCAACAATCGAAGCTCTTTCTCGCTCTGTAAAAGAGAATCTTGAAAAAGTTATCGCCCATGGAAAAGTTTTGTCACCTGACATCATGATGGTTCTTGAAGATATTCAAGATCCAGGTCGTCTAGCAGATTTGATTGCTTCTAATCTTAATCTTAAGGTTGGAGAAGCGCAAAAGATTCTAGAAATTCTAGATCCTGTGGAAAGACTGAATACAATTAATCAGATTCTGGCCCATGAACTTGAAGTCCTTAATGCTCAAGTTAAAACAAAGCCAAATAAAGAAGACTACTCTAAGCAGCAACGCGATTTCCTTAAAGATCAAATTAAGTCAATGAAGCAAGAGCTTGATGACAATGATAAAGACGGAGAATTTGCTGAGCTTAAAGAAAAACTTGTAGCGAAAGCTCTTCCGGCTGAAACTGAAAAAGAAGCTATGAAGCAACTTTCTCGTCTTGAAAGAATGCACCCTGATTCTTCTGAGGCAAGTATTCTTCGCTCTTACCTTGAATGGGTTATTGATCTTCCTTGGACTGAAAAGTCTGATGAAATCACAGATCTTAAATACGCCAAAGAAGTTCTTGATGAGGATCACTTTGATCTTGATAAAATCAAAGAACGTATTCTTGAATACCTTGCTGTTCGTCAGCTTAAAGGTGCCACGGCCAAAGGACCAATCCTTTGTTTCTCTGGTCCTCCGGGAGTTGGTAAAACATCTCTTGGTAAATCAATTGCGAAGGCCACTGGACGTGAGTTCGTGAGAATCTCTCTTGGTGGGGTAAAGGATGAATCAGAAATTCGTGGTCATCGTCGCACCTATGTAGGAGCGATGCCAGGACGATTCATTCAAGCAATGAAGCAATGTAAAACAGTAAACCCAGTTATTCTTCTTGATGAGTTAGATAAGCTTGGTTCTGATTTCAAGGGTGATCCTGCTTCGGCGATGCTTGAAGTTCTTGATCCAGAACAAAACTGTACATTCAGAGATAATTATCTGAACGTCTCATATGACCTTTCTCAGATCATGTTCATTGCTACGGCAAACGTTCTTGATCAGATTCCTGGTCCTCTAAGAGATCGTATGGAGATCATTAATCTTTCTGGTTATAGCCATGAAGAGAAAGTGGCCATTTCTAAAAAATACCTTATTCCAAAACAAATGGATGAGCATGGTATTACAGATGAGCATATTGAATTTCATGATGAAGGTGTTGAGGCCCTTATCAATGGTTACACAAGAGAAGCTGGGCTTCGTAACCTTGAAAGACAAGTAGGCGCTCTTTGTAGAAAAGTGGCTAAAAAAATTGCGACTGGAAGTGTGACAAAAACTCATATTTTTTCAACAACTGTTGAAGATCTTCTGGGACCTGCCATGTACTCACATGAAGATTCAAATGAGTTTGATGAAGTGGGTGTGGCCACAGGTCTTGCTTGGACGGCTGCAGGAGGAGAGATTCTTCATATTGAAGCGACTAAGATGAAAGGGAGAGGTATTACTCTGACTGGACAGCTTGGTGAAGTGATGAAAGAGTCTGCTCAAACAGCAATGGGATTCATCAGAAGTCATGCTCATGAGCTTGGAATTGATGATAAAGTTTTCGAAGAGAACGAAATCCATATTCACTTACCTGCTGGGGCCATTCCAAAAGACGGTCCTAGTGCTGGAATCACTCTCGCAACTGTTATTGTTTCACTTCTTACTAATAACTATATTAGTAAAGATATCGCCATGACTGGAGAGATTACTTTAACAGGTAAGGTCCTTCCGGTTGGTGGGATTAAAGAGAAAGTTCTTGCAGCAATGAGAGCAGGAATTGAAACCGTCATCATCCCATGGAAATGTCAGAAAGATCTTCTTGAGATCCCTGCTCATTACCGTAAGAAGATTAATTTTGTTCCGGTAAAAAATATTCAAGAGGTTCTTGAGATCGCTCTTGTTGACTGGAAAGGTCAACTAAGTCTTGACTCTCGTAAGAGAAAGACTGAAGAAAAGAAACCGAAAACGAAAAACGATCAAGTTGCAGCTTAATTTCTTATTCTAGGCCCGCGCAAGCGGGCCTTTTTCATTTTACCTCTCCCTTCTTTCTGTTATTCTTTTCTCTATGAAAGAACCAATGTTACTAAGTGAACTTCGTATTATTGTTGTAGATGATTCAGACTTTTCTCGAAGCATGATTCTTCAAATGCTGACAGAGGCTGGTTGCCAGCTTGTTTCAGAAACAAACTCTGCAGAAAATGCGATGAGAATGATAAGAGAGAAAAAACCACATATCGTTATTGCTGATATTGTTATGCCAGAAATCAGTGGAATCGAGCTCTCAACAAAAATCAATGATACCTTTGATAATATTCACGTCATTATGATTTCTTCTCTGTCTCAAGAGCATATTGTGTTAGAGGCCATCTCGTCTGGTGCTAGTGATTTTATCTCTAAGCCAGTTCAAAAAAATCAGCTTATTGAGTCGATTCAAAAAATCGCTCAAAACATAAGCAAAGAATAAAAGAAGTTTCTATGGATATTTATAAAAACTTAGATTGGTCTGAAGTTGAAAGAGTTAAAATCTCTCCCTCTTCAAGAATCACAAAAAAAAATGACCTTAATCATATTCGCTCAACTGAGAATATCTCCGTTATTTTTCAACTTGAAGGTGATATTAAAGGGAATATTGACTGCCACCTGTGCTTAGATAATAAAGATGTGACGGAAGCGGATCGTAATTATCTCTACCCTTTTTTTACTGAATCGATGAATATTTTAATTGGAAGACTGCTTTCAACAGATAAATTGCTTTCATCTTCACAAGTTAAACTCTCTCCACCAAAGTGCACTCTATACTCAAAACTCGTTGATTCTCGATTGGTGACAAAATTGATGGTCTATGAACTCACTATCAATGACTTTGAATTTGATGTTGTTCTTAATATGAATATTTCAGTCGCAAGCTAGGCGGTCATTTATGAAAGCAATATTGAAAATTTTTATCCTTCTTATCATCACTGTTGTTGTTCTTAGTATTAACGTCAATGATAAGCCTCTTTTTTCTCACCTCTATAAAATCATTGCCCCTGTGACTGTTCCAGTTGAAAAATCGGCCAAAGGTTTCCTCGCTGATTCTCTTAAGAGTACGCAAAAAGTATCAAAACAACTCTTTGATAACTCTGTCCCTAAAGTTGGGGATAAAATATCATCAAAGCTTTCTGCTCCTAAGGGTAAACCTCAAGAGCAGATTGAAAGGCATGAAAAAGAGCAGTTGGACAATCTCATCAAAGATCATTCAAAACGCTAATTACTGCTTTATGACCTGATTTGTTTTTTTCTCAGATGCTTTCTGTTTAAAATCGACGATCTTTTCTCGAGTCTCCTGATTCATTGCTGGACATGGAGTCTCAGCTTCAGTGGCCACGGCCATGAGTGAAAATGTCGTAAAAATAAGCGTTAAAGCAAGTTTCATAAATCCCCCCGGATTTCATTTGTCTTACAGGTGAATGTCCAAGAAACATGCCAAAAGTCAGAATGTAATATTAAGCTATTAGATTGGAAGAGATGTGAAGTGAGATGACAGGTGTCTAAAAAGGTGCCAGCTACCTTTTGAGTAGCTAGCACCGATTTATTATTGAGCTGTAGCTGTTGGTTTTACTTGTTTTGTTTTTACTGATTCCAAATTGGCCTTCGGATTGTGACGAGTATTAATATCGTCACGAGTAAGATGACAATCTGAAGCCATATTTTCTTCGGCCAATACACTGAAAGAAAAAATTAAAACCATGACTGTAATAAATGTTTTCATAAATTTCCCCCTAATGAAATCATTCCTGTTATGTAGACATATGAAGCAAGAGGCATGCCAAAGACCGATTTACCAAACCACTGGAAAGTCTATGAGGGTGGTGTCTAAAGAGTAGTCAAGGACCCAAGAATGACTAAAATTTAGGCAATCTTCGCTCTCAAATATGTGTAAAGAATTCACAAAGACTATCCCTCTCCTTCCAAACTCCCCTATAAGGGCACCATTAGTAAACTTAGGAGAATTATCATGAAAAGCTTCATTCAGACTGCCCTGGTCCTTATTCTGGCCCTTGGTTCAATCTCTGCCTTCGCCTGTCAGGGCTTGATTCAAGAGCGCGGCTCAAACCGCAAGATCGTTCTCTGCCAAGAAGGAGAAAAGGCTCAATTGAAGCTATTAGAGGGCAATAAAGAGATCAAAACCCTCGACCTAGAAGTAGGAGTCGCTTCAGTCTCTGATATTGATTCAAATCTTAAATACAATAGGAATAAAAGATCAAAAAGCATCACAGAGGGCTATGGAGACGTGACTTACTTTCTGGCCCGTACTCTTAATATGGGGATGATTTTCCTCTTCCCGATTACTGGCGCTGTCTACGCTGGATACTCACTAAGCTATCTTTATACATTACCGGTAGATATGTTTAGCAAAGAGAATATCGGCCATAAAAAAATGGAGAAACTTGTTGAAGGGAGAAAGGTTAAGGCCTCAAAGAAAGTCTTTGCTTACCTCGCTGAGAACCTATTTTAATCTTGTTGTTAAACTTTTTTAAGATCTCAAAATAAAAAAAGGAAGCCTTGGCTTCCTTTTTTTATATAAATCTATGAGATAACTTTATATCTTAGCAATTACTGCTTAGAAGCTGAAGCTTTTCCACCAGACTTAACAGCATTTCCACCTGAGCTTACATTTTTGCCCGCGTCACGTTGTTTTTGCTCTAATTCCATTCTTGCTCTAGCTTCACACGGCTCACAAGTTGTTTGCTTCTCACTGTGTTCACCTACAAATGCTTCATCAGCAAATGCAGTTAAAGAAGCCATCACCATACAAACTAATAATACCTTTTTCATATAATCCTCCGTCCTTCTCTATTACATGTTTAGGTTTACACCAGCAGGCTTAACAATCGAGAGAAGGTTCTGGAAAGCCTGAGTTACTTGAAGAGCCATTTTATGACCAGCGTTTGATTCTACTTTTTTGATTTCACCGTAGTTATCATAGGCAACGTTAATCTTCCCTACTTTCTCCATTTCAATTTCTACAGGTTTCCCCAGAGCATTGTATTTAAAAGCAAGAATACGACGAACATTATTACCTTTCTGCTGATCTACCATCTTAGTAATTTTACCCTTCGTATCGTAAATCAAAAGAACCGTCTGGCCTTGAGAGTTCCAAGCTTTCACAAGGTTACCCTTTGGATCATAGTCGAATTCAGATGATCCTTCGTTATTAACAACTTTCTTAATTTTACCAAGATTATCGTCATAAGCGATATTAACGAAGTCACCTTTTGTAGATGATTTCTTTGTTAACAAGCCCTTATTACTGTACTCAAAAGTTGTTACGTGTTTACCACGAGCAATTTTAAGAGGAAGAGAGAAGTTTTCATCATAAATCGTCTCTGTTTTAATCCCATTTATTTCCGTAAGAATACGGTAGGTATATTTCGCTCCATCAGTACGAGAACGAATTTCATACTCATAACGGTTGGCCACCGGCTTACCATCAAATCCAGGCTTAGTGACAATAGTCCAATAGTGATCATCTGGTTTTTTAGGGTCGGAACCATATTGGTATTTTGTCGACTCTCCATTACGGTCTAAAACCTCAGAAACAAAGAATGTCTTAGGGTCATACTTAACTGTAAGTTTTGTTTTATCAGCGTACTTAATATCAGATAGATTATGAGACTTATCATAAAGATACTCATATGTGTTTCCACCGATATCTTGAGATGAAACAAGATCATTTTCTTCATATTTATAATTAGCTTTTTTGTCTCCTGCAGACCACATCTCTTTCACAAGTCCAGATGGGTACCATGAGAAGAAAATTTGTTTTGCTTGAGAATCTTTAATAGAATCAAGGTTCCCGTTCTTATATTCAAACCCGATATAATAACCAGATTTATCAGTAATACGAGTCAATTGTCCTGTTTTATTAAAAAGATCAAAACGTCCGTCAGAGTGAACTCTCTTGTACCCGTCTTTTGTAACATGTAGCTCTTGAGCTCCACGATCATTTGAATAAAGCACTGTTCCTGCTGCCACTTGAGTTTGAACACCAAAATTCATCGCGTAAGTATGACGTAATTCTGCATTGGCCGTTAACTTACTCACAAGATCAGCTGCTGACTTTTCAGAAAGAGCTGTTTTCTTTTTCATCTCATCAACAATTTTTTTAGCTGAGGCTTGAGCATCAATGGCCGTTTTAGGAGTAAAACGAGTTTTTGCTCCAGCTCCATACTCATGAACAATAATTGATCCATCAGCTGAAAGTTCAAGACGAGTTTCGTACTCAGAACCCCATCCGAATCCAAACCACCCAACTTCTGTGGCCTTAGAGTTGTATGTACGAGTGATCTCTAATTTCTTTCCACCACCCGGAACTACAATATCAGTATAGGAAACATAAAAGTTTCCGTTTTTTAAATTCACTCCAGCTTGGGCCGCCACTGAGGCCATGAGAAAAGCCGTCATTGTCAGCTTGAATTTAGTCCAAATTCTCATACATCCACCTTTTTCCATAGACTTAAAACTCATCATATTATCGGTCATATTCCATCTAAACTTTAATCTGAATTATCTTAAAAATGATCCACATTCCGAGTCCGACTAGCCCACAAATAAGCAGAAAAACTAGAATTCCCGGAATGGTTCCAAATAGAAGACCAAAATACGTTGGATCTCCGCTTCCAAACATCAACATCATTAAAAAAGGCATGGCCCCAATCAAATAGGCCTGAAACTTACCTTGAGCAATATAGGTTTGAATCTTGAGCTGAAGTCGAACTCGCTCACGGATAACACCAACAATCGTATCAAATGTCTCTGCTAGATTACCCCCGGTTTCACGAAGGATATTCACACTGGTCACAAACATTTCGTTATCTTCTGTATAAACTCGTTTTTTCAAATTTTCGAAGGCCTCATCTAATGGCACTCCAATTTTCGCCTGCTGAAGAACAAGGTTAAATTCCTGACTCACGGGAGGGGGAAGTTCATCAACCACCATCCCTAAAGATTGCGGCACTGAAAGCCCGGCCCGAATCCCGTTTCCAAGTAAAGTCAGAGCATCTACCATTTGAAGCGAATAGGCCTGTATGCGTCTTCTCTCCATTGAATCCATTAACGGAGTGGGTGCTTTCCATCCGATAACAAGAACTGCTATTCCGGCCACAACTCCAAGAGCAAGTTTTCCCATCAGGGCCAAGATACAAAAAGTAATGATCCCAAGGCCAAAAGAGCAGAAAAGAAGAATATAAGTAATTTTAGTTGGATCAATTTCAATGTGCATGATTTCTAATTTTTTTAAAATATAATCACGCTTTCCATAAGTCTGATTATCAATCCACTGGAAGATTCTCACACTATTTTTATAGGTATAAAAAAAGATCAAAATAAAAATAATGATCAAAATACCTTTAACACCAAGGACATCAAGAAAAAAGATATCTCCACCACCACGCTGAGCGGTTGCTTCTGCCACTTTATTCTCCACAGAGTTAGCGGCCTCTTGAGCAAAGGCATTAAGTGAGAGAAGAAATAAGATGAAAAGATAAACAATTTTGGTCATACTTATTTATTAGTGAATAATCCTCTTGGAACTTTGTAACCTTTCTTCTCTAGAGTCTCGATAAATTTAGGGATAAAACCTGAAGCCATGAATTTCCCAACAATCTTCCCTTCTTTGTTCATCCCTTCTTGCTTGTAAGTAAAAATATCCTGAAGTGTAACAACCTCACCTTGGATCCCTCCGATCTCAGTCACATAAAGACACTTACGAGATCCATCATCCAGACGAGACTGCTGGATAATCATATGAACGGCCGAAGCAATCATCTCTTTAATGGCCTTCTGAGGAAGACCAGCACCAGCATACTGAACCAGAGTTTCTAGACGTGAAATAGCATCACGAGGAGTATTGGAGTGGACTGTAGTCATTGAACCATCATGCCCAGTGTTCATGGCCTGTAACATATCCAATGTCTCACCACCACGACACTCACCGACGACAATTCGGTCAGGACGCATACGCAGTGTCTGTTTAACAAGACAGCGAATATCAATAGCTCCATCACCTTCAAGTGAAGGAGGACGAGTCTCTAAACGAACAACGTGATCCTGAGGGAAGTTTAGTTCAGCAGAGTCTTCACAGGTAATAATTCGCTCATTAGATTGAATGAATCCACCAAGCATGTTGATAAGAGTTGTTTTCCCTGAACCTGTACCACCAGAAACGACAATATTTCGATGGGCCTCAACCGAGATTCGGAGAAAGTCCGCCATTTCTTCAGTCATCGCCCCAAATTTTACAAGGTCTTTATAAGTGAGTCGTTTATCTGGAAATTTACGAATAGTGATAGTACAACCATCAAGGGCACATGGAGGAATAATCGCATGCACACGTGATCCATCCGGAAGACGAGCATCGACATAAGGTGTTTTCTCATCGATACGTCGCCCGATAGGCGCCACAATACGTTCGATAACGTTCATTACCTGACGGTCATTGGTGAAAGTCACCTCTGATTTTTTTACTTTTCCGCCTTGCTCATAGAAAATTTTCTTGGGTCCAACAACCATAATTTCTGAAATAGACTTATCAGCAAGCATATCCTCAAGTGGACCATACCCAAGAGCTTCATCAAGAATTTCTTTTACAATTCTATTCATATCATCACGAGTCGCAAGAATCCCTTTGGTATCTTCTTTTCCAAGAAGATCAACCACTGTTTTCTTAGTTTGTTCGCGAAGAATAATTTTGGCCTTTGGATCATTATCATCTTGTTTTTTAAGATCCATCTCTTCTACAAGGGCCTTATGAATGCGGGCCTTGAGTTCGGTCCATTTGTCTCTGGCCTTATCATCACCAGCTCCATCACTGCCAGCCGCTTTGGCCGAGGCGTTTTCTGGTTTTGCTAATTTTTCGAGAGTTTTAAGAACACTTTTTTGAATAAGTTTGCGCACACATTCAGTCACCCCGTTACCAAAAGGTGAACCTTTCGCCGCGACCATTACTGGAGTTGAACGAGTTAAGGCCGCAGTACAATTTGTATCATCTTTAGGAATAACAGAGAAAACAGGTTTTCCGATCTGCTTTCCAATCACATCTGGGCTCACAGGATGTCCATTCACGGCCTGATTCACCACAATCTGAATCATATCCTTAGGAAAAAGCATTGTGATCATATCTGTGTACATTCTCTTAGACTGGTTCACAGCAAGAAGATCTGGAGTGACAACAATAAAAATAAGAGTCGAAAATTCAAGGGCCTTTAAACTTAGAGGATTAAGCTCACTTCCTACATCAATAATTGTGATTGGATAAATATTTGTGAGGGCCTTCAACGCCTTACCAAGTCCTTCCTCTGGAATACTTGAAGCTGCAACAGGTTCTGTATTCATCCCAATGAATGAAAACCCTGCTTTATGATCAGCGGTAAATAACTGAACAGAGCGCGGATCTATAGCTCCATTAAACTCAGCGAGATCTTTGACTGTTTTTTTTGATTTAAGGCCTGTGATAATGTTCTGATCACCGCACGCACGTTGATCAAAATCCATTAACAGGGTTTTTGCACGTATTTCATTGGCGTAAGCGATGGCCAGATTGGCCGCAACCTGCGACTTCCCTACTCCACCTTTACCTCCGATAACACTAATTATATGACCGGCCATTAAAATTCCTCGTTAATCAGAACGTCTTCTAAACTTCTTTCTAATCTCTTCTGTCCCATTCGCCGCAGATTCAATAATCTCGGGAGTGACAAAAATGACATATTGGTTTTTACTAATTTGATAATCTTTTGAGCGTAATAATCGAAATAAGGGTTGTGCCGGCTGACCACTCGCTGTCTGCGCAGCTGCGGGGAACGGATCATTATCATAAGTTGTATTAGAGGTGTTCTGAACAATCCCCCCAATGGCCGATGATTCTTTAGACTTTAAAATAAGATTTGTATTCACACTATTATTAGTCACCAATGGATTTCCACTTCCTGAACTTCCTGCAGATGTAGAAACAGTTAAGTTCACTGCCATCTCCATTTGCTCTTGTTCAAGAATTTTTGGTGTCACACTGAGATTAAATGTAATATCGGCAGAGGCAGCTTTGGTAAAATCTCCGGAGCCTACTGCAAATGGAATAGATGTACTTTTTGTCACTGTTCCGGTTTGCTGATCTCTCATGATAACCATCCCAGATTGAATAACACGAGCGTAATTTGCTCCCTTGGCGGCCAATAGTTTAGGGAACAGACTTGAAATCGTCGCACTTAATGTTCCCGAGGAATTAGTCGAAAGATTTCCGTCTCCAGTTGGCCCGACAGAAATACTACTTTGATCATCACCCATAAGGGGTGCCCACTTAAATCCAAAAACTTTATTATAGCCTTTTGAGAGCTCAACAAACTGGGCCGTGACTTTTACCATTTTTGGAGGAGGTTGAGACTCTTTCTTTTCATTGATAGCGATAAAATTATAAATATCAGATTTATCTTTTTGGGATTGAAAACGAGTATCCTGGCTAGATAAAGTTGAAATTTTTGGAGGAAGATATGAATTCGCAATTTCTTCAGCTAAATCTTTTTTCGATTTTGAACTAACAACACCTTCTAACCAATAGGCCTTATTAACTACACGAACCGTCACGTCTTTAAGATTATTTCGCGCCAACTCATCGGCCATTTTTCTTGCAATAATTCTTTGCGTTTGAGGAGAGAGTTCAATAAGAGTAAGGATGCCATCATTCTGATAATTCGCTAAAACTTTTGAGACTCTCCCAATATCATCAGGAACAACGATCTCTCCGCTAACGACAACTTTTCCACCTTTAATAGTAACCTCTAACCCTTCCACATCTCCAATAAGCTCTCTAATTTCGGACACAATATTAGATTTTCCTGAAGCAGTAATCATCACATTATAAATGAGGCGAACATCACCTACGTTATCTCGAATAGTGACATTGGTTCTTCCGGGTTTGATACCTTTAAAAATAATTTCTTTTTTTTGTGGAATAAGAGTGAGCTTAAGAATCGATTCATTTCCAATAAGAACTTTGGGACTATAATCAAAATCAATTTTTTGAATTTCATCGATACCAACAGCAACTTCAATATCTTTATCTTTTGAAGACGCACCAGATGTCGCAGCTCCCTGTCCCCAGCTCAAGGCCGAGAATAGACAAAGAATAAAGATTAAAGCTAAATTCTTAACGAGCACCACCACCACCTGTACGCTGGTTCTCTTTGGCCTGTTGTTCAGCAAACCATGCTTTCGCTTCTGGTCCGTCTTCACCTAGAACATCAAAAAGTCTTGTCGCACTGATTTTTTCAATCGTCTTATCATCATTATTTCTGAGAGAAAGATAAATCCCATTCCCTGCTGAAATAATGAAAACCATTTTCTGAACTTCAAAAGGAGTAAGCTCTAACGTGATCGTATTATAATTGGTGTATGTGTTAAGTTTCATTTCACGAACTTCGTTTTCACTTTTCATCCCAATTAAAGGAACACTATTTGTCACATAAAGTCCTGTTGAGAGCACAAGGACATCTTGAAGAACTGTTTTAACTTTTAATTTTTCTTTTCTACCGGCGGCATAATCTACGAGAGCAAGAATATCGACTCGATCCCCTGGTTTAATCAATCGACCAACGGCTTGATTCTCAGAAACCTGAATCGAGAGAGCTCGTTTACCGATTGAAATTTGTCTCGCAAGTCCCGAGGCTGCTCCCGGGTAAGTCACTCTTGGAGCAGTGATCTGTTCACCTTTTTTTATAGGTACAGAAGCAATTGTATTATAAAGATCTTCGACTTTTTTATAGGCACCGGGCATTTGAAATTTTTGAGGAATGTTGATGAGCTGAACTTTTCTATCATCAATAATTTCGAGTTCTTTAATGTCTTCTCTCGCCACAACAATCGGTGTGGGATTTCCATACTCACTCACGAGTTCAGTTTCACGACTATCAATATACGAATAGACCATGAACACCGCTACAAAAGCGAAAAGCAAACTGGTAGTAAACGCACGACTATTCATAGCTCATCCTAAACTATTTAATGAAGTTTCCACTACTTAATGATAACAGATTTTGAGAAAATGAAAGCAAATCGTTAAATTTTCCTACTCGATTGCACAAGCGCCATAGTCAACTACTGAACGAAACCCAGCTCCTGCATCGGCAGAGTTCACCGCTTTACCACTCACATTAGCGTAAGTATTTCCACAAACACCATACACAGTTCCTACTCGAATATATTGAGTGGTGGCCGCTGAATAAGTCCCTTCACAAGTATCAGAAGCTGCCCCTTGAACTGGAAAACTTACTTGATAACAAGGAGCTATAGGTCTTCCTGAACCATCAATAGGCTTATCACTCCATCCGATAAAGAACATTCCAAATCGATTCCAAGATAAGTATGTGGGAGAAACTGCTCCTGGTTTGGGAAAGGTGGAGCTATTTTGTGCTCTATAGTAAAAATAACTTCGTGTGATCTTTTGTTGATTGATTGAACCATTAATCGCGTTGGCATAACCACCAATAAGTCCATAGAGCGTAAATATGAGAGGAAGAAAAATAATAAGCTCAATGAGTGCTTGACCTTTTTGGTCTTGTTGAATTTTTTCCATAATCAACATCCATCATCAATGAGAGTCACATCAACGTTTTCACACTGTGTTCCTCCAGTCATAGCAAAACAAACTCGTTCTAAACATCCACCACGTGAAATTTCTCGGCCTAAAAAAGATTCCGAAACCATATTGGCCTTAGTGTTTCCCGTGAGTTTTCCCATAATATCAATTTCCCTCTCATAAGTGGCATAAGCACCTACGAGCAGGTATTCATCTGGTGACATATTTCCATCGACTCGATTAAATTTCAGGGCCGAACTAGGAACCCCAAACTGACCAAGATTAAATCTATTAAAAGTCTCAGTCGCTCGGCTTCTTGCCTCACCTTCACTCTGCAAGGGTTGATTAGATTCTGTGTCGTGAGTAAGATAAGTCCGACTTGCCATATAGGTAGCGTAATGAGTGAGGTATCCCACTGTATAGTTTAGAGCAGAATTAAAAATAAGAAGAATGGCCGACATTCCAAATGTGAAAGTGAGAATGAATTCAATTGTAGATTGGCCATCTTGTTTTTTAATCATTGATAGGGATCCTTTGGACCAAAAAATCGAGATTGCCCAGAACCTACAGAATATGAAGGATGAGAAGAGGCTCCATTATAAGTCATAGGCATCACACCCGACGGACGTCCTCTCATAAATGCGTGGCGATAGCCAAATTCTGTTTGGCTCTTAAGTCCCTGGGCCAGTCGCCCATTTTCTCCAAACATCGTTTGATAGAACTCACTATTAACAAAAGTGAAAATAAGAGTGAAAACCACTGTCATCAGAAGAATATATTCTACCACTGTTTGACCTGATTCTTTTAATGTGTGTTTTCTATTAACCATAACCATGCCAATAAGATCACAGGAGCATAAGAAAAGCGTGATCCCTTTAATTGTTTTAACTCTGACCATTGTCCGGTTTTGAAAACCCATCCAATTAATGAATAGTTTCGAACAACTCTTATTATTAGTAAAATAAAAGCACAACTTACTGTGCTTCCAATTAATTTCATTAAAAAAGTAAATTGAAGACCTACAGGAATAATCAAGAACAACCCGGCCAAAAATTTACTGTCGCCCGCTCCCATAATTCCTAAAAGAAATAAAGGAAACCCTATGACAATAAAGCTCACCGGATAAAGCCATGTGAGTAATCCCAAAGAATAGATCTGAGGATAAATAAAGAGAAGTGAAACGAAAAAAGCGAAATTAACAGCAATCCACCAATTACTAATTTTGAGAGTCTTTAAATCAATCCAAGAAATGATTAAAAGCTGAATGAAGCCAAGAATGTAAACAGCTAGAGGAATTGTCATGGGCCGTTCTGATAACCATTACCATAGCCACCAAAAAAACAGCTTTGGGCACAGATTCCGACATTAAGATGAGTAGAGAGAACGTGTCCGACATTACCGACACTATCACGAAAAAACGTAGTGAACGTAGCCACTAATTTAAATGCGAGAAATACAATGACTGCCAGTAGGAAGATGTACTCGACCGTGGCCTGTCCTCTGCTCTTTTTCATCTCTTCATTATAAGAGGAATCAAGGCAGAGGCAACTTTATTAGGCCACGGGTCTAGCAAATACTTCTTTAGTTTGGACCAAGTCCTGATTCCGCTCTTTCAAATACTTTACCAAGGATACCACCATTACCGGCTTCTCCGCCGAATAGCATATTCATGGCTGCATCACGGAATTTAAACACGATCGCAGCGACTACCGCTACTAAGAGAATATACTCCGTTGAGGTCTGTCCCGCTTCGTCTTTAAAATACGCTACTAATTTATTCTTCATAGTCTCCCCCTTCCAGGATTGCTTTAGACCTTTCGGCAAGCTGCCAGGAATTCTTTAGAGCTTTTTCAAACTATCTTTATCTATTTTAAGGTCTGTTGCGCGTAGCGCAAAGTAAAATCAGTTATTTCCAGACCTAAGGGCTAACTCCTTTGAATCTGTTAAACAAAAGTCAACCTAGGCAAGTGATAACCTATCCTCTTTGCCAATATTCTGAGGTATAATTAGATTAGGTCCGGGGACAGCAACTAATGTTTCGCCCCTACGATTTTATTTTCGGGAGCGGTCCCTGATCACGGTGTGCATGCTTGCCTGCCCTAGTATTAGAGCAGAATGTGAGAAGCCTAAAGTGGTTACTAATTGCGCCCACCTAGTTTTCTAGGGGCGCGAAACCGTTTATCTGCTAAGCCGGGCCTTTTTCTTCTCCTCTATTCTTTTATCTCCCTGAATTTCTTATTGACGAGCGTAGTCCATCCTGAAAAACTGGATATATGGACGTAATCAACATCAATGACTATCAAAATGTTTCTTGGATCGAATCTCTAGCACTTGAAGAAGTGAACATGGAGGAGTCTGGAATCATTCGTTTCTCTGAGCACCTAAGTACACAAGGTCTTTTAGAAGAATCATCGATTGCTTTCATGAATAAACTGAAAGATCGATTTGAATTTTATGTTTCGATGTTCAATCAGTATCGCAGCAACCGCGACAGCTCTCGTGGCATTAAAGTTTTTCGTATTTCAAATACAGTTAATGATTTTATTCTCTTCAGAAATTCACTAAAGCTTATCGTGGCACGCAGAGCTCCTGATGTCGTGAGTATTGGTTTTCTCAATAACTCAGGCGGACTGTTTTCTCCTCGTATGCCAAATGAAGCTCATTCCGTTCAGCAGATTCATGAAATCAAAGCTCATGTTGGCCCATTTAACAATATTACTTGGCGTTTTCAAGGTGAATTGATTGAAACTGAATCTCTGGTGAAGTACTACCTCACTGAGTTCATTAAAAACTCATCAAGATAATCGAACTTTAGTGAATTGTAAGGACTCTTCTATCGTTGGTAACCGATGGCCAAGGAAGTCTTCTGCGTTCGCGATACTCATTTTATAATAGTATCTATCCTGCGTCTTATTCATCTTCGCTTGATTCTCATTAATCGGAAATTTCCAATTTGTTTTGACGACAAGGTCTGAATTTTTATGGAAGACCTGAGCATAGATTTTAGCAAACTCATATCTCGTCATATAATCTGACGAGCTTACTTGAATCAGACGATTTGTTAGATTTGAATCAATCGCTGCTTTGATAAAATTACTTAGAATTTTGATATCTAAAAAACCTGTCACAACAGAATCATCAGCATACAGTGGTTTTCCTATCGCTAATGTTTTTTCTACAATCTCAAACCAATTGGCCTCAAACGGATTATAGCTTCGACCATAAAGAAGAGATGATCTTAAAATAAAATAGTTCATGCATGATTTCTGAACATAAAATTCAGAGGAAGATAAAGTATTTCCATAAGTTGTATTTGAAAAGGGAGCTTCGCTTTCTTTAAAAATGCTGTTCTCACCACTCATCACATAAGCCGAAGAGAGAAGAACAAACTTCGCTCCGTAACGATCGCTGGCCATGCTTGAGTTAATAACTCCAGAAGTATTTAAAGCATCCGCGAGTTTTGGATTTTGGTGAGATTCAAGAATTGAGCTCAGTCCAACTGCATAAATGACAATATCTGGACTTATAAGACCAACGAGATTCTGAACAGCTTCTTTCTTCAAAATATCACAAGGAAGAGAAAGAACACCTGGAACATCAAAAGGGTTTTGATAATAAGTTCCCACCACACGATAGTCGTCTTTCAAACTCTCCAATAGGTTTGAGCCAACAAAAGATGATGCTCCGAGGATTAGAACCGTTTTCCGCATAGCTAAATATTAACATGAGGTTGGATAAAAAAAAGAAAAAACCTTGCTCCATTCGGAGCAAGGTAGAGTGGGTTTGTTTAGCCTAGTAACTTTAAGGCAGCTTGTGGTGCCTGGTTAGCTTGTGAGAGTACTGAGACACCGGCCGACGCTAAAATATTATTTCTCGTCATATCCGCAGTCTCTGCCGCTACATCTACATCACGAATTCGTGAATTCGCTGCTGAGTAGTTTTCATCTGTAATCCCCAATGTATTAACTGCGGATTGCAAACGGTTTTGTAGTGCTCCCAGGTTGGCACGCGCACCATTTGTACGCACCAACGCGTCGTCAAGCTTTTGAAGTGAGAGTTGAGCTCCGCTTTTGTCAGCAATTGACTCAGCAGTAAGTCCCAAAGCTTCAAGGGAAGCGTCGACTGAACCTGAATCGTAAGTGATTCGATCAAGCGTTGGATCATTATGAATCCCCACTTGAATGTCGACAAATCCACCTTCACCATTGAGAAGTTTTCTTCCGTTGAACTCTGCGCCTTCTGAGATACGTTGTAACTCATTCTTGAGCTGTTGAAATTCAATGTTCGAAAACCCTCTTTCAGTATCACCGACCGTATCTGAAGCAGCTTGGATGGCAAGCTCTCTAAGTCTAATGATAATGTTAGATACCTCGTTAAGTCCGCCTTCTGCTGTCTGAATGAGTGAGATACCATCATCTGCATTCCTTTTTGCTTGTCTGACTCCGCGGATATGAGCTTTTAGTTTTTCACTGATAGCTAATCCTGCGGCATCATCGGCGGCTCGAGTTACTCTCTCACCTGTGGATAACTTTCTAAAATTGTTATCCAAGTTATTCCTAGTTTGGCCTAAAGCTCTTTGAGCTGAAAGGCTCGAAATATTTGTATTAATTCTTAATCCCATATTTTAATCTCCGTGTTTAATAAGCATGTGAACCTCCTTGTTCAATCAGCGGACATCTTGTCCACGGGTTAATCTTTTTTAAAAAACCTACCTATAATCACTTGGGAAAACACCCACTCCAAGTTTTGCAGGATTCGTTTTACATCAATTTTGCCCTTGCGGGCCTTATCAGAGCTCTTACCCTTGAGAGGCAGAGTTGATAAGACCAAGAGCTGAGTTAGACGACTGGTTCGCCTGAGCAAGAACTGATGTACCAGCTTGCATAAGGATATTAGTACGAGTTAACTCTGAAGTTGCAGAAGCGATATCAGCATCTCTAATACGCGAGTTGGCAGCTGATAAGTTCTCTGAACTTACTTGGATGTTATTTACTGTAGACTGAAGTCGGTTTTGAAGAGCACCGAAGTCAGCACGAATCCCTGAAACCGTTTGAATCGCTTGATCGATAGAAGCAAGTGAGTTCTGAGCAGAAATCTTATCAGATACACTCGCAAGGTTTAGACCAAGAGCTGCAACGTTTACATCTGCACTAGAAGCATCAAATGTTAATCTATCTGCTAAAGGATCGTTTCTTGTACCAATTTGGATATCAAAAACTGATCCTGTACCATTTAGAAGTGGAACGCGGTTAAATTCAGTTGAGTTAGCAATACGGTCAACTTCTGACATTAACTGCTCAAACTCTACGTTGAGGAACTTTCTTTCTGTTGGCCCGATAGTATCAGAAGCCGCTTGCACTGAAAGTTCTCTAAGACGAATCATGATATTCCCTACTTCAGATAAGGCACCTTCAGCGATTTGCACTAAAGAGATACCATCCTGAGCGTTTCTTTCCGCCTGGCCTAGACCGCGGATTTGAGCTCTTAGGTTTTCTGAGATAGCGAGTCCGGCAGCATCATCGCCTGCGCGATTGATACGTTGACCAGATGAGAGTTGCTCTAACACTTTCTGTTGAGCTAACCTAGTTGTACTGAGATTTCTCTGTGCGTTTAGCGACGAGACGTTCGTGTTAATACGTAAACCCATGTAATCCTCCTTGATCTTGGGTCTTCTTTTTCAATCCGTGAAAAAGAAACGAAGGCGTAGAAGCCGTTCGTGTAATACTTTTCGACGCTCTTCAAAGAACCTTGAGAGATCTTGTAAAAATTTTTTACACATTTCACAAAAAGGCATAAGTGCCTGATTTTAAAGGAATTTAAGCGAGGTAAATTTTGCCGATTCAAACAACTCTTAAAAATAAACCTCAACTCATGGGGCCTGTCCTCTCCCTTATAGAGAGCAATTTTGGATATGAATCATCATTTAAGTATAAAGAGGACTTCGCTCCTCTCATGCATGAGAGTAATTTTGAGCATTGTCATCTCTCCCTAGGTGAAAATGACGAAATTATTGGCCACGTTGGAGTACTACTTAGAAAAATTTCTGTTTTAGATCATGAATATACACTCGCTATGCTCGGTGGAATTGCAGTGAATGAAAAATTTCAAGGCAAAGGTTATTTTAAAGATCTCATTAATCATGTGATTCAAACTTATGAATCTCAAGTAAGTGGATTTCTCCTCTGGAGTGATCTTCATGAAATGTATAAAAAGTTTGGTTTTTCACTCTGTGGAACACAATTTGTTCTATCAAGTGAATCACCTACTATCGTCGACATTGAGAAAACAACATATTCAAAACTTAGTAGCGATGAGAAAAAAGAGATTCAACATCTGTATCGAAATGGTTTTCAAAAACACTATCTCACTCTTAACCGATCTGAAGATGAATGGAAGAAAATTGAATTAATTAAATCTGCCAATCTTTTTATTCAAAGGAAGGAAGAGAAAATTAATGGATACTTTTTCCAGAATAAAGGAATGGATCTTCAGAATATTATTTATGAATATGGGCACAGTGAAGATTTCGTTGGCTGGCTGAAAGATATTTCCGCCTTAGGTGAAGTGTGGTCAGGAGTACTAGATGAGGAAGCCGAGGTTCAGTATCAATTTCTCTTTAGGCCTGCCTCTCAATTCACTGACTTCGTCAAAACCTACACTCGCGAGATGATTCATCTTCAAAAGATCGATTATGACAAAGATACCGTGACCTTGATGTTAATCGATGAGGAGCTTGAGCTGCACTTAGATGACTTTCTCACTGGTCTTTTTGGGCCAGGGAGATTTGATGAAGTGAGCTATCTTCCTCCGTTATTTATCAGTGGATTAGATAGTATTTAAATTTTTCTAAAAAGAGTTATCCTTAAAAAGAGATAAAAGCTTATCCCCCAGAAAATCCATGTAAGGACGGGGATGTCTCCTAAGTGCTGGACGTTGACATCTTTCACAAACAACGCTCCAGTGAGAATGCAAACGCAAGTGACAAGGGCGAGACCTAAAAGTCCTAAGGATTTTGAAATAGATTTTGTATGTTTATCTAAGTCTGAAATTCGTAATTCAATGGCGTAATTATTTTTTGAAATCTCTTTAAGAAACCAGCGCATGTGTTTAGGTACAATTCTCATCGAATTGATCACATCCTTGGCCACCCACATCAGTTCTTCCTGAGCGTTCTTTTTTGAAAAGAGCTCATGAACCAAACTTTCAAGATCCTTTTCGAGAACTTTAAAAATATTCAAATCAAGGCCAATAGACTTTCCTACACCATCAAGAGTCATGAGAGCTCTAAAAATGATAAACCACTCTCGAGGGAGATAAAGCTGATGTTTCGCCAGAGTCGTCACTAGACCTCGTACAAGCTGAGACATATCTGTCTCTTGAACGCTCAATCCGACGTAAGGAGAAATACTATCTTTAATATCGCGAATGAGTTCTTCGTGGTTAGGGACAGAATCGTAGTCAGCGACTTCAAGAAATTCATAAACAACATTATCGTAATTATGAGTGATGACAGCATAAAGAATGGCTATAAGATTGGCCCTATTCTTTTTACTCAAGCTGCCCATTAAACCAAAATCGATAATACCAATACGACGATCTTTTAAAACAAGAAAATTTCCTCCATGAAGATCTGCATGAAAGAAGCCATCAGAGAGTAATGTGTGAGTAAAAAGTTCAACACTCTTCTCTAGTTTTTCAACAACATCAGACCCCAGAGATTCAAGCGAATTAAATTCATTAAAGGCCCTACCGTCTAAAAACTCCATGACTAAAACTTCAGTTCCACAAAATTCACGATAAATTTTTGGAATAACAAGTATCCCCTCTTTATCTATTTTGGCGAGATTTTGGGCCATTCGTTCACAGTTCTGCGCTTCAACCATTAGATTGAGTTCATTTTGTGTACTTTTAAAAAAATCCGCTATTGCCTTTGAAATTCCCAAATAACGAATATCTGAAGAAGTTTTTTCTAAATTTTTTGCTAAAAAAAGCATTATCTCAAAATCAGTATTAAGCAGCTTAGTGATACCAGGACGGCGCACTTTAATAACCACTTCTCTTCCATCTTTAAGAGTTCCCTTATAAGCAACCCCAATAGAGGCAGTTCCAATCGGCTCTTCATTAAACTGGGAGAAGATCTCACTGATCTTTTTCCCCCATGTCGCTTCCATCACTCCTCTGGCCTGATCAAACGGAATACCTTTGACCTGGTTTTGAAGTTTTTTGAGCTCAGAGATAAGTGGAGGGGGAAGAATGTCTTCTCGAGTTGCTAGAAGCTGTCCCAGTTTTACAAAACTTGGTCCAAGCTCTTCGAAACTTTTACGAACTCTTTCCCCGATTAATTCCCACCACTCTTCATTTGTGAGATCCTCTTCTTTCAATTCACTCACACGCGAAGGCAAAACAAATCCGGGGATAATTTTATCGATCCCTGATCTCACAATAAATTCACTAAAACCATTGCGTCCGAAGACGGATACAATTTCTCGTAAACGGCCGACATTTTTAATTGTTTTAGTAATACCAATACTGGTTTTAATCAGGTCCATATTTTCCCAAAGAGATGATTTAACTTTTATGTTAAGATAAGAACACCAACACTCCAAATGTCTGGAAAAAGGTGCAGGATTTACCGGCATGAAGCTGAGTATTTTAGTCTTACTATTGCTTTTTTCTTTATCGACTCTCGCCGATCAGAGCTGCAGTCGTGTCGCCACTGTAAACTACCAAGAAGTTTTAGTGGATGTCTCTGCTTCTTATCGAGGAGAAGGCCTGCGCTATTACTTAGAGAAAGACCAGGTCGCCAAAGAGCTTCTTGATGAGTATCAGGAAAATAACAAACCCACTTGGAAATCTGCCGCCATGAGTACAATTGGAACGGCCATGATCCTTGGTGGCTTTTTGAGAAGTGATTCTAATGCTAATGAGTCCTTTGCTGGCCGTAACGTCCTTATTTTTGGTGGGGCGACACTCATTGCTGTGAGTTACTTAATCTCAAAAACTAATCAATTTAATAATGAGTACCTTCTTCATCGCTCGGTAGAAGAGTACAATAAACGCAATACACCACGAATTTATTTCGGTCCCGCAGGAACCACAGACAGCATG
The DNA here is from genome assembly GCA_049241565.1 of Bacteriovoracaceae bacterium. Lineage (GTDB taxonomy): Bacteria > Bdellovibrionota > Bacteriovoracia > Bacteriovoracales > Bacteriovoracaceae > DZBG01. The sequence goes on from JBMLQL010000030.1 coordinate 40,044, forward strand.
GGAGTTGGTGTGGGACTTCAAAAGGACTTCTAGTGGAAACCAAATGTTTTAAATGTGGTAAAACAATCACACTTTCGATAAATTCAACTCTCGGTCGTGGAGACCAATGCCCATCTTGCATGGCCGATCTCCGCTGCTGTAAGATGTGTTCTTTTTATGATGTTAAGGCCTATAACGAATGCAAAGAAACCATGGCCGACAGAATTACAGAAAAAGAAAAAGCTAATTTTTGTGATTATTTTAAAATAGGTAGCCCACAAAACGATGCTGAAAAACAAAGACAGGAGATGCTCGCAAAAGCAGCCTCTTTGTTTAAAAAATAAAATCCTCTACATGGATAAGGAAAAGTTATGAGCGAATGTCCAATGACATTGAAGGGCAAAAAATTGATTGAAGATGAGCTAGCGCAACTAATTAAAGTTGATCGTGAGGCCATCAAGCAGGCCATTCAAGAAGCACGTGAATTGGGAGATCTCAAGGAAAATGCTGAATATGCTGCTGCTAAAGAGCGCCAATCAATTATTGAAGGTAGAATTATGGATCTTCAAAGTAAGCTTGCTCGAGCGCGCACAGTAGATATTACCACCATTAAGACAGATAAAATTGTTTTTGGGGCCACTGTTAAAATTTTTGATCAGCAAAAAGAAATCTCATCTACTTATCAAATTGTAGGCGAAGATGAGGCCATGACTGATGCTAATAAAATATCGTTCACTTCACCTCTGGGACGTGCCCTTATCGGCAAGGAGACGGGTGATGAAATTACGGTAAAAGCACCTAAAGGTGATTTGATCTATGAGGTCGAAGACGTTAAATACCTCTAGTTTAAGCTGGGATTCCTCACTTGAAGTTTTTCAAAACGAGAAGAAACCTTCCGTTAATCTTGAAAAATTAATAAGTGCAGGAATCCACAATCTTCATGATCTCATGTGGATCCTTCCACTGCGTATCCACCGTACCCCCAAAACTCAATCCTTCACCTTTGCTCAAATTGGCGGACTCTTTCGAGGACGAGGAAAGATCATTCATTGCCAAATCTCTCCCGCTTTTGGTCGTCGATTTAAAGGCAAGTTTATTATGTTTAACGGTCATCTCGTCATCAAGGATGATTATGGCCCTGAGACACTCTCACTCCGCTGGTTTAATCTCTACCCTAATCAAAAAAAACAATTAGAGTCCATGACGGAGATTGAGTTTTTAGGTACCGTTCAAGACTATCGGGCCCAAAAACAAATTGTGAATCCTCAAGTTATAGCTCCAGAATCTGACCTCACAGATTATCTTATTGAGTACCCCACCATTAACAAGGTCTCTGGGAATTATACAAAAAAATATATCGAACAAATTCCAAGTGAGCTGTGGAATAATATCTCTCCTACGCTTCCACAAATCGATTATGAGCATGTTCTTAAATTATCTGAGGCCTTTAAAATCCTTCATGGAAGATATCCTGTGGCCCAGTTTACTCCTGACTTAAGATCTAAAGCCGAGGAACGCCTGGCCTATGAAGAATTTCTTCAGGACCAACTTAAAATTCTCACTCGAAGAAAATATATCAAAAGAAAAGATGCCACGAAGTTTGTGGTACCAGAGAAGATACTAAAAAAATACCTCATTGAACTTCCATTTAGTCTCACAGAAGATCAAACCAAAGTTTTGCATGAAATTATCGAAGACTTAGGATCAGGGCATCCTATGATGCGAATGATTCAAGGGGATGTCGGCTGTGGAAAAACGATTGTCGCCTTTATCGTGGCAAGAATTATTAGCGAACAAAGCAAGCAAGTCGCACTCATGTGCCCAACAGAGGCCCTGGCCCAGCAACATTATAAATCATTTCAAGAACTCATCGAAAAATTTAAGCTCAAACTTAAAATTGGTTTGCTTCTTGGTAGTACGAAGGCGAAAGAGAAAAAAGAAATCTCAAAATCAATTTTGAATGGTGAAATCCATCTTCTCATCGGAACTCATTCTCTTTTTCAAGATTCAGTAAAATTTCAAGATTTAGGTCTCGTCATTATTGATGAACAACATAAATTTGGTGTTGAGCAAAGACTAAAGCTAGTGGCCAAAGGAAATGGTGTTCATTGTCTTATTATGACAGCAACCCCTATTCCAAGAACTCTTAGTCTCGCTCACTATGGAGATCTTGATATGTCTTTTATCAGGACCATGCCTGCGGGACGCAAGGGCATTAAAACGAGAATTACGGAAGTGGTGAACTATGATAAGTATTTGCAATTTGTCGCCACACGCCTCTCTCAAGGGGAGCAGGCCTATTTTGTTTTTCCGGCCATTGAAGAATCAGAAACGACAGATCTAAAAAATGTAAAAGAGAGCATTGAGAAATACAAAAAACTATTTCCACAGTTTAAAGTAGAAATGCTTCATGGTCAGATGAAAGCAGACGAAAAAGAAGCTGTCCTCGAACTTTTTTATCAGAAAAAAATTCATATTCTTGTTTCAACCAGTGTTATTGAAGTTGGGATCAATAATCCTAACGCCACTATCATGAGTATCTATCATCCAGAGCGCTTCGGACTCAGCTCACTCCATCAACTAAGAGGACGTGTTGGCCGAGGTGAAAAACCTGGCTTCTGTTTTCTGGTTCTAGATCGTGATCTCTCACCTGAAGCGCAGGAGAGACTAAAGGTTATTGAGAATTCAACTGATGGATTTGTTATTGCTGAAGAAGATCTCAAATTCCGTGGTGAAGGAGATTTATTCGGAGTGGATCAATCAGGAACCGTGACATCCAAAAAAGTCGCTAATTTCCTCACTCATGGTCATATTCTTGAGAAGGTTATTGTGGATCTTAAGAAGCTAGAAAATGAACACGCTGAAGTTCTTTCCCCTATTCTTGAAAAACTCGCAAAAGATCAAAAAATCCTCGATACTATCTAAGAGGTTTATATGATTAAAATTGAGTGCCTACAAACTCCTGACATTAATGCTCTTGGTATCTATGAGTACGGCCAGAATATGATTTATCTTGGGAGAAAGGATACTGATTTCACTCCTCAAGATTTCTCCCTTCCAGAAAATGCCATGATGATTGAGGTCATTGAAGACCAATTTTATATTCATCCCCAAAAATCCCTCGAGTATTTCCTCATCAATAAAAAAAGATGTACCGGTGTCAAAAAAATCAAGCGTGGAGATGAAATCACCCTCGGGGAAACAATCATTAAATTGATTGATTTCAGATTTGATCAGTTTGAAACTAAAAAACAAATACTCGATTCAAAACTAAAAACTATTATTGAAAATAATTCTTCAAAACTGGATGCCATCAGAAAGCTCACGGAAGTGATGAATCAAAAAACATGAATGCAAATTTTTTTAAAACCGAAGATAACGAGCAGCTTTACTACGCCAAGAACTTTGATTCAGCTCCTGAGGACAAACCTGTTCTCCTTTTTAATTATGGTCTCGTTTGTAGCTCTCATCACTGGAGTTTTCAGGCCAATCACTTTCAGCAGAACTACCCTATTCTTATTCACGATTACCGTGGTCATTTTCAATCCACAGGTAAGGACGATATTACTAAAATTAACTTCCCTCAACTGGCCAAAGATATCCATGATCTTTGTAACCTTCTTGGGATAAAAAAGGCAGTTCTCCTGGGCCATAGCATGGGTGTGAATATCTGCCTTCAACTGGCCAAAGACTATCCTGACCTTGTGCTTGGGCAAGTGCTTATTTCAGGAACAGTCATGCCTGTAACTGATGTCATGTTTGATACAAATCTTATGGAATTCATTGCTCCATTTGGCGAACTGGCCTTAAAAAAATATCCTGGAGTGATTGAGAAAATTTGGAAATCCTCAGGACATAATCCTTTGGTTAAAAAGATGATCCATCATCAAGGATTTAAGGTCGATAATGTCTCTAAAGAGTTTATTGAAATCTACCTTAACAAAGTAGGAGTCCTTGGCCCAGATATTTTCTTTCAGCTTTTTAATGAAATGACTAAGCAAAATATTTTAGGAGACCTAGGGAAAATGAATCATCCCTCACTCATCATGGGGGGGATGAAAGATAAGGTGATTCCAAACCATCTTCAGCATCTACTGCATTCAATGATGCCACAAAGTGAGTCTTATTTTTATAAAGATGGATCTCATGTGCCGCAAGTTGATTACCCTGAACTCACCAATGAGAGAATTGATCTTTTTTTAAATCAGAGAATTAATCCACTACTTTAAGATCTTTAAGTTCAATAATGGGTTTAAAGATCCGTCTCATGGCGGACCTAAGTTGGGCCTTCTTATACTCTTGGTGAGAGGCCTCACCTTGGGTGTTTTTGAGAAAACTCTCATAATCAGTGATTTGAACTTCAAATGGATAGAAAAAACGTACGTCACGTGCAATCGGAGAAGTATCAAGTGAAAGTAGCTTCTGCGCCAGAGGATGATCTTTCATTTGCAAGGCCATCTTTCTAGCTTCAGAAAATTCTCCCATAAATGGGTTTCTATATTTAATGAGTTGTCGGCCGGTGAAATGAAGAGCGTGGTATTCATTTGAGGAGTGCTTGTTATGCTCTCCACGCCCACTCCCGAAAGGACAATTTTCAATAAGCTGATTGAGATTCTGATAAAAATCTTCTTCTGATGATTGCTCTCTCATGGTTTTTTTCATGAGATCATACATGCCGGCCTTAAGCGCTTTCAAATCAACCAGTGTGTTTTGAGATCTGCTTGGCTTAATATTATTAATCATGATCACATAATTAGAGATAAGAAATTTCACCACACGTAAAGCATCGAGTTTGTTATAAGTCACAAACCTCACACCAATTCTGTCAAAAAGCTCTTCGGCCACATTTTCTTGTTTGTGCAGAAGTTTGATAATAATACTATCGCGAGTTTTTTTGGCCTTCGTTTGAAAATCATAAAGAGGAATACTCGTTCCAGTCTCATTTTTCATAAAAAGACGGTTTTCTTCATCTCGATGAACAAATTTATAAAAACGATCAAAAATCTGCTGTTGAACTGTAGAGAAGTAGCGGTAACGTAGATCTTTATCTGCATGCAAAATGGTATGCATCACCTTAAGAACGACTCCGGCCCACAGTTGATCTTCCTTGGAAATTTTATAAGAAACATTTCCAGTGGCCGCTAAAAAAACATCTGAAATACTAGTTATTGTGTAGAGATAATGAGGAACTTTAATATCCAGCCCCTCAGGGTTCCCTTCAATTAAAAAATAGCGTTTGATAAACTGGAGGGCCTCTTGGAAAATTCCAAAAAGCTCAGCGTTCTCAATAGGATCTTCAATATTAAAACCATACCCACGAAGGAAATCTGTGACGTGCTCGCCATCATAAAGCTCGGTAAGATAGTTTTTGGCGTCTAAGGATGAGGTTCCACTAGAGACCACATCAAAACTTTCCCAATTGAATCTATAATCGTTTAGATATCCCGGACGATTCATGCTTCTCACTTTAAGTTTTTTTGTTAAGATCGATTTGCAAACTAGCGTAATTAATATGAAAGATCAAAACAAACTAGGGCCTGCGTGGCCTGCCACATTATTTCTCTCTTGGTTTGGTTGCGGAAAATCGCCAAAGGCCCCAGGGACTATAGGATCATTAGGAACTCTCCCTCTTATTTATCTACTGGGTTTCTATCAAGTAAATATAATTTATGTATGGGCATTAATAATTATCCTCTACATAGCCGCTGTTATTACTACTCAAAGCATCCAACAAAAGTTTCATCTTCATGATCCGCAGTGGATTGTGATTGATGAAGTGATTGGAATGCTGATTACTTGGAGTTTTGCTCCTAGTTTGCAGTGGAAACATCTCTTTGCTTGCTTCCTTCTTTTCCGTGTTTTTGACATTATCAAAGTCTGGCCGGCCTCCTATTTTGATCGGCTTCATCATGGTGTTGGAACCATCACTGATGATGTGGTCAGTGCCCTCTATGCGGGAATTTTGTACTGGTTGACGGTACATTTTCTCTAACCCCTTGCGTTAAAAAGCTAAGTATTACATATTGTTAGACATCCGTAAATTTTCCGTAAAATTGCACTAATTGTGTTTGTCTAAAACCAAGGTGTTTGTTAATTTGGAATAACAACACACCTTCAAAAACAATTTTTTGAACGAGGAGAAATTCAAATGGCCTTTAACCAAACGACCCCAATTGATAACGCTAACAAGAAGAAAGCTCTCGACCTTGCGCTTTCAACAATTGAAAAGCAATTCGGTAAAGGTGCTATCATGCGTCTTGGTACTGAACAGGCCCAAGAAAAAATCCCAGCGATTTCGACCGGTGCCTTAGGCCTTGATCTTGCTCTAGGGATTGGTGGTATTCCAGTTGGACGTATTATTGAAATCTACGGACCTGAATCTTCAGGTAAAACAACTCTTACCCTTCACATCGCAGCTGAATGCCAAAAAGCTGGGGGGACAGTGGCCTTCGTTGATGCTGAACATGCTCTTGATACAAACTATGCTGCTAAACTTGGTGTAGACGTTCCAAATACGCTTATCTCTCAACCAGATTCTGGTGAGCAAGCTCTAGAAATCGCAGATATGCTTGTTCGTTCAGGTGCGGTTAATCTTCTTATTGTGGATTCAGTAGCTGCTCTTACACCGAAGGCAGAACTTGAAGGAGACATGGGAGATTCACACATGGGTCTTCAAGCCAGACTTATGTCTCAAGCTCTTCGTAAGCTCACTGGATCGATTTCTCGCTCCAACTGTACAGTTATCTTCATTAACCAACTTCGTATGAAAATTGGGGTGATGTTCGGTAACCCAGAAACAACTACTGGTGGTAACGCTCTTAAATTCTACGCTTCAGTACGTATGGATATTCGTCGTATCGGTGCCATTAAAGATGGTGAAGAAGTTACTGGTAACCGTACGAAAGTAAAAATTGTCAAAAATAAAGTAGCTCCTCCTTTCAAAGAAGTTGAGTTTGATATTATGTACGGGCAAGGGATCTCAAAAATGGGTGACCTTCTTGATACGGCTGCTGCTGAAGGAATCGTTGAGAAAGCTGGTGCTTGGTATTCATATAACAACGCTAAACTTGGTCAAGGCCGTGAGCAATCAAAAGATTTTCTTACTCAAAATCCTGAGATTGCCACAGAAATCCGTCAGAAAGTTTTCGTGAAACACGGAATTACAAAATCTGCTGAGATGCCTGTTGTCGATATGAGCACAGGAGAGATCAAAGAAGAGAAAACAACTTCTAAAAAAGATAAAAAAGTTCAGTAATATCTAAGGGCCCTTTCGAGGGCCCTTTTTATTTGAAGACTTATGAACGAAAAATTAGAAGATCTTAAAAAGAAAGTATCAGAGGTAAAGACAGCGCCCTCTCGTGAGAGTGAAGACGGAGATGCTCGTCGCATTTTCAATTATTGTATTCATCTCTTGGCCCGTCAGGATTATTCTGAATACAAGCTTCGTCAAAAACTTCGCTCCAAGCCTCAAAATCTCCCTCATATGATTGATGAAGTTTTAGTAAAACTCATCGGCCGAGGTCTGCTTCGTGAAGATAAATATCGTCGGCTTTTTATTCGAAAATGGATGATGAAAGGTGAATCTGAAGACAAAATCAGAAGACGTGGAGAAATGGAAAAACTAAGTTTTGAAGAAGGCGAATTTGAATCCGTCGCTGAAGAGCTCGGATTTACCGATGATGATAGTTTAGAAAAACTTGTCCAAAAAAAGCTTCGCTCAAAAGAAATCCCTACTGATGCTGAGGCCAAGTACAAACTACGAGACAAAGTTCTGCGCTTTTTAATTTCCAAAGGCCATGACTACAGTGAGGCCAAAAAAGCCCTTAGTCAGTATTTCTAGTCCGATTGCCAAAAAATCTTGCCCTAGTTTCATCAATTTATCTTAATTATTCCAATGACTTAAACAAAACAATTAAAAGAATCGACGACTTGTAATAAAATTTTTTCATGATTATGAGAGAAGCTAAATCCACTGGAGAAATCCGCTCTTTACTCCTTATGGCCCTAACAGAGGAGCTTATCTTTACAAGTTGGCAAAGAAACGGTGAAGGAAGTCTTAATTTTAAAGCGAAGGCCCAACTAGAGGAGATCACGGCCCAGGGGCTGCTTACTTTTAATCTAAGCGAGGTCAGTGGTGATCTTAAGGCAGAAGAAATTTTTTTTGCTCTGGAAGACACATCTATTCTCTTCAAGTCATCAAAGCTTAAACTGCAGGATAATAAAATAATGGTCTCTCTTCCCTCTGAGGCAAAGTATAAAGAACGCAGACGTCACGAGAGGATTAGATTCAAAATACATGAAAGAAAAGATGTCGAGATTCTTTTTTCAACTAAAATTCAGAACGATGAGGAAAAGTATAAAGTAAACTCTCAGCTCATTGATATTTCTGAATCTGGAGCTTGCTTTCTTATTTCTAAAGATACTCTTCAAAAAATAAATATCGATCTTATTTTCGATATTAGATCACTCACTAATTTAAAGATTGGTGGAGAAAGAGCAAAAGTAATGAATGCTCGACGCTATAAAGGCCCCACACTCTCCCAAGGTGAATTTTATGCCCTGGGAGTGATGTTTGTTTAAACTTTAGAAACAATGAGCGGGATCTTTTTTATAGTATTTATAATTGGCCAGGCATGGATCATAATTAGTTTTCGCCCACTCCACACCCTTCCAAATTTTTTTAATGAAATATCTTTTGGCCGGCTTAAAGAGTGAAATATGATGATATTTTAACGTCATCATTTTCATCGATTGCTTCTTTGATTTCCCCATATACTCCATCTGGTAAATAGCACTGGCCTCACCAGTTCTGTCAGCTCCGGCCTTACAATGAAGGAGAATAGGTCTCTCTGCTGTCTCAAGAGTATCTAAAAGTTTTATAAGATGTGCTTTATGAGGAATATACTTCGCCGACATATGGATATTAACCAGATCAATATTATTTTCTTGGCTTAATCTCTCTTCGACTTTGTACCAATCAGAACCTTTGAATTCACCACGAAGATTAATGATCGTCTTAATTTTATATTTGCTAATAACTTCTTTGAGCTCTTTTTCGTTTAATTGTCCGGCCCGATAGAATTTATCTTTATCTATTTCATGGAAATTGGCCTTAAAGCGAAAAGACATACATAAAAGTAAGCACGTGAGTAGAAACAGAAGTTTCATGAAAACCATCCTTGGTATAATTCATGATAATTCTGACCTACAAAGGAAGCATTTTAAATATGTATCGTGTTAAGACAATGTTAAGTCTTACAATGCACTACTTAGAGATTCCGCAATACCCGACAACTTCTCTTTCAAAAATCAGTTAAGTAATTTTTGTAAATATTTCAGGGCCGAACGCTTGTAACTAAGTACTGGCGTGTGTATTGCTGAATCTAGTTCAGAGAAAACAGCACCATACTTAACACGTGCATATTCACTATTAATCATATAAGCATAAACCTGTTCAAAAACAATATTTAGGATCTGTTCTTCGATTTCATTGTTTTCAGCAAATACTGTAAACTGTGAAGCTGAATTTAGATAACTCAAAGCATATCTTGAATGATCACCTAGCTTCGTAGTGCTAATCGAATTTTTTGCCTTTATTAGAGAGTTCACATAACGTATATCATTTGCAATTTGCTTCAAAGCAATACGCAAAAAATGAACTTGTCTTTTTTCAGATTTAAAAAACTCAACGACTCTTTTTGTACCAACAACAGATGGTGCAATAAAATAATAATGTTTTGGAGAAATAAGAGATTCTATCTGTGACAAAGATTTTAGATAAATAACTTTCTCTTGAGAATATGTCTTAGCTAAAACACCTTGCTTCAAAGCTGACTCAATAAAAGCAGCACTTTCAGAACACCAACGGATATAAGCTTCAGAATCAAATGAACTAAGATCAAATCTACTTAAAACTTTTGAACTATAGATATAATTATCATCATTAACACCAGCAGCTCGCAACATCTCGTGTAAAACAAGTTTTTCAACTAAATCCGCTTTACTAAAAATGCCATACCATCCGGTTCCTAAGTTTTGGTTTCCTTCATAAAGAAGAATTTTGCCTTGTGACCCTATAGCATCAACTTTACTTCCTCCATTGTCGAATAGTGGATTAGAGGATAATTTAATAACTCTTATGTCTAACGTATTTCTCAACGCATCGACATCAGTTACGGGTTCAATTTCTCTCAATCCTTCTTTGTAGTTTTTTAGAATAAAATTCCCCACTTCTATAAACTTCATTCGAATATAGTCACCACCATTTCCACCTCCGCCGCTATGAAAGCTTACTTGAGCAAATATATTAAATGAGAAAAGAGCAATAAACATCGTTACCATTAATTTCATTATTATTTCTCCGCAATTCTAAAAAACTGCAAATTTAGTTGATATGTTGAATCACCTGAGCCTTTAGGCTCTTCATATTTGGCAATCATTTGCATCATAAACTCACGCATTTCTTCTTTGATTTGCGGTAATCGATCTTTAGATATATTAAAAGAGGTACCATTATACTCTCTTTCTAATACATCTTGATTTTCAATTGCACTATGGGCCTGAGACAGAATTTTTTGATGATACTTTACCAAGGCCATATTTTTTTTATCTTGGAGTGAAAATAGATGCTTTTGTGTTTTGTTAAGTATTCCATTTTCATCTTCTACTAAGTATCCATTCAAAACAAGAAGTCCGATGGCCGCTTTAACTTCGAAGCTAGAATAATTCACCAATAGCTTTTTTCGAATTAGCATATGGTCATTGGGTAGTCTTCCCATTTCAGCCATTTCCATAATATAAAAATGGAGTGGTTCTTTTTGAATATCAAAACTATCCACAATTTCCATATGCGGAAGATTCTTAGGCTTGAGCTCTTTAAGTGTTTCAAGATAAAAATCCGCCTCTGCTATCGTTTTAGCTCTTGAAAACTTCACCAACAAATCAAAATATAATTTTTCTCTTTCTGTCAGCTGCAAGTAGTCAGCAATTTTATGAATATAACTTTGACCAATTTTCCTCTTCCCCTGAAGCATCTGATGAAGAGGACCATGTGCTTTAAGATCAAGAAAACTTGCAAGAGAGCGGACAGAAAGTTCCGGTCTCTTGAGCTTTAGATATTCCCATTTTTCTTTGAAGAAAAGATTGGGATCGTTATATTCATAGACAGATTTCATAGTATTTTTTGATTAAAATTTAATGATAGGACACTTTTTAATCTTGCCTCGTCTATTGAAGCATTTAGGTGTCACAACGGTAAACTTGACAGCTCCCGTTTTCACCAAATTGCAATTTCGAGCAGTTGATCCAGCAACCCCTTGAGTTACCGTTAAATCTGAAAATAAGTTTAAACTTACACTTTTTTGAAATAAAACAAGCTCGCCAATACTTTTATCAAAGTCTTTCTTATCAGCACGATATAAGTCATAAGCCCCAAATCCATTATCAACACCAATTAAATGAATCGAAAATGGTACTGTTTTTCTATAGTGACCATGGCCATAATTATATTGTTCAGTTGAGTCTCCAAAAATACCAACTCGTATTTTTCCTTCACCAAAGTTCGAGACCTCAATACGTGATGAACTTTCTGCCGCAAAGTCCACATAACTATCAGGGCACAGTATTCTCATTTTCCCATCTGCACTAACCCCTTCCGGCAATGTTATCCCTTGTCCCCAAGCCTGAGAAATCAACAAAAAGCTCATCATAATTAAAGTTTTCATTTTTATATCTCCTAAAAAAAATTAATATCTACATCCATAACCAAGTGAATCGATAGCTTCAGATATAAGACTTCTCTTAATAAGAACGTCATTTACGCTTAATACTTCTTTTAAATATCTTGAAGCACAGGCACTTCTAGGATTTCTACGGTTATCACTCTCAGATAGAATACCAACAACAGAAATAGCCCCCGCATCCAGAATCATCTTTTCGATTAAATCTGTTTTAGAGCGATAAGCTTCATCTGATACTCGATTTAAGATTTTACTTGCATAATAAGTGTGGTCTTGAGAGTAACGAGCACTGAATCGCTCATCTAGGTAGTAAAGATCATCTAAAGCATTTTCAATATTTCTTCTAAGAATAAGTGCTTTATCTTTACTATTTGTCACTACTCTTTCAAGCTTCTGTCCCAAAATCAATGTCGATTCAAGATAGTAAGCAAATTTGGGGTTAAGAGTACTCAGCGTTCTGTTAATCGCAGATTTTAAAATGATCACTTCTTGATCAAATGTATCTGCACTGAAAGCAGCATCAAGCGATGTTCTTAAAATAAAACCAGCATCTCGACACCATTTAGTTTCATAATTATCAATGCTCATAACTAGCGAAGCTTGATGTTCACTGGCCTGGGCCTGAAAATTGAATGAAGTCATTGCTAAGATTGCAGTCATCGTTAAAATTCTTTTGTTCATATACATTCTCCTTTGTTTGTTTTCCTGGGGCGAATGTATAAGGCTTTGAAGAAAGTATCACTTAGCTGAATACAAAACTGTATTTAAAACGAATACACCCTATAAAAAATATAGACTTGTCGATTTAATAGAGAATCTTGAAAACGATTGCCTAATTATTGGTCACACATAAAGTGAATTCAACCTCTTACCTCGCCTCAAAGTGGCCCATCTTTTGCTTATCTATAATCTATGAATAAATTTATCTTTGCTTCTATCCTGATGTTGATTGCTCCTCTTACCATGGCCAAAAACAAGTATTTCACTGTTTATACAGATGAAAATAAGCTTGAGTATCCCCAGTGTAAGGCCAACCATAAAGTCATTTTGACTGTCTATCGCAATCAACTCGATTCAGAGATCTCAAGGCTGGTGATTGGGATTGATCAAGAAGAGTCAGCGAAATCACCAAAAAGAAGAATTAACACCTACTATGGCCTTCTTCTTCAACTTACCGTCAAACGTATTGTGATAGATGAAATGATTCAACAAATGGAAAAATTTGATTTCGAGCAGTTTAAAACAACTGAAGGAATGAAAAAGGTTGTTTTTAATGCTGACAAAATTAATGTCAATATCCAAGAAAGAGTTGAAAAATCTCTTGAGTTCGCTCTTTCAAAATATCAAAAAAATCAGCTCAGTGAGCATGTGCTCGATACCATCAAAACGAAACTATACACAACTGCGCTTACTTCCGTTGGTGGACATCTTTTAAAATCACTAGGGGCTAGTTTAGAGGCCAATCTAACCAGTAACGCTGTTAAAGGGGCCATCATCGGCATAGGAAGTGAAACACTGGCCGGGACTCTCAGTGGTGGCGCGCTTACACTGCTAGCGGTCCCTCTCATGGGAAATAGACTCCCTCCCACACAAGACTGGATGAAAATACTGAACAAGTACCCTGAGCTCATTATCAATCCTGAGTGGATGACGAAGGCTGGCTCACAAGACCATCCTTGGCATACACACTGCCTAACGTTTCTTAGAGAAACAGAACAACTCGAGAAAGTACTTGATACTTCTCTCAATGCTGAAGAAAGTTTTTTTATCAAATCAGTGACAACAATCAACACCATTGAAGAGCTAAAGCCTCTTCAACCAAGCGTGAAGAAATCAATACAGGAAGCATCTAAAACAGATATTGATAAGACCTATGTGAAAAAACCACGGATCATTCAAGATTGGCCTCCATTTTGGGCCCAGAAGGGATAAAAAGCACCCTCCCTGCGTCGCAACATCTCTTGTTTAGCTAGCTCCCTTTTCAGTCGTATGATAGGCTTTTTACGCCAATTCTTAACTGTCGACGGGAGACTTATGCGCGCTCAAGAAATTCGTAATGCGTTTTCAAATTATTTTATTAAAAACGGTCACGTAAAACATAAATCATCAGCACTAATACCTCTAAATGATCCAACGATCATGTTTACTGTCGCCGGGATGGCCCAGTTCAAAGATTTTTTCACCGGAAAGGCCAACCCTACAAGTCGTCGTGCCGTCACTATTCAAAAGTGTTTACGTGCAGGCGGAAAACATAACGATTTAGAAAACGTTGGATTCACAGCTCGTCACCATACATTTTTCGAAATGCTCGGAAATTTTTCTTTCGGTGATTATTTCAAAAAAGACGCTATCAAATTTGCATGGACTCTTCTCACTGAAGAATTAAAAATCCCTAAAGATAAACTTCTTGTGACGGTTCATGAATCTGATGATGAAGCTCTTGAGATTTGGCATCGTGAGATGGGTGTTCCTCGTGAACGTATTTTCAAACTTGGCGATAAATCAAACTTTTGGGAAATGGGTGATGTTGGCCCATGCGGTCCATGTACTGAAATTTTCTATGACCACGGGCCAGAAAAATCGACAGGAGTCCCTGCTGGCTGCCAAGAAATTGATGATGAAGGCCGTTATGTAGAAATCTGGAATCTTGTTTTCATGCAATTTGAAAAATACAAAGAGGGCGATGAGATTAAGAGAAAATCACTTCCTAAGCCTTCTGTAGATACAGGGGCAGGACTTGAACGTGTCGCCGCTGTTCTTCAAGGCAAATACTACAATTATGACTCAGACATTTTTGAACCCATCATGAAGGCCATCGGGAGACTCGTTGGCAAAGATTATTACACTGAAAAGTCTGAAGAAGTGAAATCTTCATTTCGTGTTGTGGCTGATCACATTCGTTCAACAACAATGCTTATTACTGATGGAGCGATTCCTGCCAATGATGGACGAGGATATGTTTTACGCCGAATTATTCGAAGAGCTGTTCGTCACTTAGATAATCTCGGCATGAAAGATGTTTCTTTCTATAAACTCGTTCCTTCAGTCTTTGAGTCTCTAGGTGAAGAATACCCAGACAATGCCTCAAATGCAGCCTTAGCTTCAAAACTTCTAAAACTTGAGGAAGAAAAATTTAGAAAAACTCTTGATACAGGTCTGAGCTTAATCAAAGAAGAAATGAATAAACTGAAGGCCGGAGAAAAATTCTCAGGGGCTTCTGCCTTTAAACTTTATGATACATACGGCTTTCCTCTCGATCTCACTGAAGTGATTGTTCGTGAGAAAAACATTGAACTAGATAATGCCGGTTTTGATGAGGCCATGAAAAAGCAGAAAGAAACTTCGAAGAAATCATCGAAGTTTGCTGTTCAAGAAGATAATCTCAAGCAATTCTACTCTATAAAAGAAAAATTTGGTGAAACAAGCTTCACTGGATATGATGAAATTGAAACATCGGCCAAACTCTTAGAGAAATTTGAAATCGACGGTCAATTCTATCTTATTTTTGATAAAACGCCTTTCTATGGTGAAGGTGGAGGTCAAGAAGGGGACGCCGGAGAAGTATTCTCTGCAGAAGGAAAACTTGCCACGATTAAAGATACTCAAAAACCAGTAGATGGACTTTTTGTTCATCTCTCTGAAGATGCCGACGCCCTGAATATTGGGGAGTCCTATAAGCTTAAAGTAAACGCGGAAGAGCGCTCACTGACGATGAGAAATCACTCCGCCACTCACTTACTTCAATCAGCTCTCATCAAGATTCTCGGACCTCATATCAAACAGGCAGGGTCCAGTGTAGGACACGAGCGCCTTCGTTTTGATTTCACTCATTCAGAGGCCCTCAAGTCTGAAGAGATCGCCCAAGTTGAGGAATTAGTAAATTCTGCTATTGCTAAGAATTTCAAAGTTTCAGCTGATGTGATGACTAAAGATGAAGCAACAAAGAAAGGGGCCATGGCCCTCTTTGGTGAAAAATATGGTGATAAAGTTCGTGTTCTTACGATGGGGGACTTCTCGTGTGAGCTTTGTGGAGGAACACATGTGAAGAACACAGGTGATATCGGTCTTTTCAAAATTATCGTTGAAACATCTCTTGCTTCGGGTATTCGTCGTATTGAGGCCATTACTTCAACAACTGCGATCAATTATCTTCTTCATCGCTCATCTCTTTTTGCTGACCTAGAGAAAACATTCTCAGTCAAAGAAGAGAGAGTTCTTGAAAAAGTGGCGGCTCTTTATGCAGATATCAAAACTAAGAATAAAGAAATCGAATCATTAAGTGATAAACTCCAGGCCATTGAATCAGCTAATATTTTCACTGATCCAAGGCCAATAAAAAATGGAATGGAACTTGTTCTAGCGAAGGCTTCTTCAACGGATGCTCAGGCCATGAGAAAACTCTCAGACATGTTTGTTGATAAATTTCCGAAGGGCGTTCTGTTTCTTTTTGGACTTGATGGAGATAAAATCTCTTTCTTAATGAAAACGGCGCGTACTAATACCTCAGTTGATTGTGGAGCGGTCTTAAAAACTCTTATGCCTATCGTCTCTGGACGTGGTGGAGGGAAACCAGATATGGCCCAAGGATCAGGAACAATTGATGAGGCGAAGATTAAAGAACTTCTGACTGCCGTTGAAGGAGCCCTGAAGTGAAATTACTCTCTCTTCTCTCTTTGATATTTATCCTCTCTTGTACAAAGAATACTGATAACTCAAAAAGAATTGAAATCTCTCTACCTGGGGAGATTTCAACTCTCGATCCGGCCAATTGTTACGATACTGTCTGTTATGTCGCCGTGACTCAAGTGTACGAATCACTCTATGAATTTGAGTACCTCAAACGTCCTTATACAATTCGCCCGCTTCTGGCCGAATCACTTCCTATTATTTCAAAAGATCGTCTGACATATACCTTTAGGATTAAAAAAGGGATTAAGTATCATGACTCTCCTCTAGTGCCTAAAGGACGTGAGGTGAAGGCCCAAGACTTTATTAATCAAATTAAGCGTCTCGCCTTTCTCCCTACAAGGTCGCAAGGCTGGTGGCTTTTTGATGGAAGAATTAAAGGTCTAAACGAGTGGAGAGCAAAAGTAGGAACAGATTTAGAAAGTTTTTTTTCTACACCTGTTGAGGGTCTTAAAGTTATTGATGATCAAACCTTTGCCATCACACTCAAAGAGCCTTACCCACAGCTTCAGTTTGCACTAACAATGAACTTTACCTCACCTATTCCTGAAGAAGCGATCAAGGCGACAAATAACAGTTTTATTAATGAGGCTATTGGAACTGGGGCCTATTTCATTACTCGTTATCATCAATCACAAGAGGTTGTTTTAAAGAAAAATCCTCACTACATCAGCTCTACTTATCCAACAGAGGGAGATCCTTTTGCTCATGAGAACAATCTTCTTAAAGATGCTGGAGCAAAACTTCCTTTTGTCGAGGATGTGAGGCTAGTGGTCATTAAAGAAGCTCAAACGGACTGGCTTAATTTTTTGAAGAAAAAAATTGATATGGTTAATCTCACAAAAGATCACTATCAATTGGCCTTAGATCTGGATGGGAGTCTTCGCCCAGAAATGCAAAAAAATGGAATTGAGCTTCAAGCCTCACCCACTCTCATTTATTGGTGGCTTGCCTTTAATATGAAAGATCCCGTTCTTGGGAAGAATAAAAATCTTCGGCTCGCTATCGCTCATGCCATTGACATCGATAAGTATATTAAACTCTTTACTTATAACGTGGCCCAAAAAGCTAACTCAATTTATCCTCCAGGAGTTCCTGGGTATTCTTCTAATACTGAAACTCCCTATGATTTTGATATCAAGAAGGCCCGTGAGTATCTTGCGAAAGCTGGGTATCCAGATGGAAAAGGACTACCTGAGCTTACTTATGATATTCGTGGAACGGATACGAGACGTCGTCAAATGGGAGAATTTATTCAACAAGAGCTTCGTCAAATTGGAATCAATGTTAAGATAAATATCAATACATTCCCCGCTTTTCTTGAAAAATCTCGAAAGGGTGAATTACAATTTTGGCAAGGGGGATGGGTTCTAGATTATCCCGATTCGGAAAATGTTCTTCAACTCCTCACAACGGCCAATCTTTCTCCTGGGCCCAATACAAGTAATTACTCAAACTCAAAGTTTGATAAGCTTTTTCAAAAGCTACGATTAATGGAAGACTCAGAAGAAAAGCATAAGCTCATGATCGAGATGGAGAAAATGGTCAATGCTGATCTGCCTTGGATTATGCAGTACTACTCTCGTAATTATATTCTTTATCACTCTCACCTCAAAAATTTCCGTTATTCAGATATTATCTACAATTCTATTAAGTACCTGAAAGTCGAGGGCAAGTAGGGGCCAACATGGCCCCTTGTATACTCCTTTCAGGGCCATGTTGCCACCATTCCTGTCAAATTTACTTACATGTATTTCCGAAGTGATTTTCGTTTGTTACACCCAAATTAAGATTCTTCAGAGAAGGAAAAACAGACATGAAAATTTCATCATTATTACTAGTCGGATTGCTTGCATCAACTGTTGCCTGCAAATCTAAGTATGAAAAAGGCTTTGAGGCCGGGAGTCAGCAAGGCTATGAGGAAGGTTATGACGATGGTTATGTCGATGGTGATCAAGATGGATACAACCAAGGCTTAGCAGATGGTGAGGCCTATTATGGAAGTGCTACTTATGATGATGGTGTGACAGATGGTATCGCCGCTGGAACACCTATAGGATACGCTCAAGGGCACACAGTTGGTTATAACGAAACTTATGGACCAGCCTATGCTCAAGGCAAAATTGATGGCTATCAACCAGGATATAACGCTGGAAGAGTTGATGGTTACAACCTTGGGTATAACCATGGAGATCAAGACGGATACGATGATGGATTCGCTGATGGTCGTGCTACAATTCAATGGCAAATTAACTGGGCCTATGATGATGGATACGATGATGGATATGATGATGGTTACGATGACGGTTGGTATGATGGTGATGCCCATGGGTATAGTGATGGTTATGCTGATGGATATGATGATGGTGAATCAGTAACCTTCAACGCTGGCTACAACGCTGGTTACAGTGACGGTAATTATGATGGATATAACACTGGATTTGATGACGGTTATGATGTTGGTTTTGATGACGGATGGGATGCAGCTTATTACAGCAGCCTTTCTGTAAAACCTTCCCAGGCCATGAAAGGGACATCTCATATTTTATCAATATTCCATAATGATGTCTTTAATTACTCTAAAATCGCCGCTCCAAGACAAACAAAACAAGGTCTAATGGTTGGCAATAAATTGATCTTTGAAGAAACATCGCTTTCAAATAAAGACTTAGA
Source organism: Bacteriovoracaceae bacterium (assembly GCA_049241565.1). Classification (GTDB taxonomy): domain Bacteria; phylum Bdellovibrionota; class Bacteriovoracia; order Bacteriovoracales; family Bacteriovoracaceae; genus DZBG01. Next base: position 59,120 of record JBMLQL010000030.1, read on the forward strand.
AAAAAGAGCTGCTGCTGTTGAAAAATATCTTGTTTCATCAATGGCAGGACAAGTGAAAAGTCAGTTTGGTCTTTCAAATGAGCGCTCTCTTCAAATTGCGAAAGTGGCCAACCACTTCCGTAAACAGGGAACAACACGTGCTATCTCTGAAGCGGATTCAAACGCTTATGCTAAGGAAATCCTAGGAGCAAACTTCAAGGAGCTTGAAGCAGCTTACAAAGGTGTTCTTAAAGGTGAAAAGGCCCAATTGTCTCAAGTTCTTGACCAAGCTGCTCAGAAAAACGGGACTAGCCCGGAGCATATGAGCTCGTTAATGTTCAAATTATTCTTTTAAATATCTCTCAAGGACCGACTAAATTAGTCGGTCCTTGATTCTCTCTTAATATCCAGAAAAATTTGCCGATAAGCCTCATAAGGATTTAACCTGCGAGGTCCTTGTGAAATCTTTAGTTTTATTCATCTCTCTTACTCTCACCCAAAGCCTATGGGCGAAAACTTTTGTCATTTTCAGTATGAACCAAGAATTGAATATGGGTGTTGAAGAGAAACCTCTACGAAAAAACTATTTTGTGAATATGGGAACAAATCAAGGTGTAAAAAAAGACACAGTCCTTGATGTCTATCGCATTATCTCAGTTCTCAATCCTTACGATAATAAAAAGCGCGTAAACTATAAAGTAAAGATCGGTGAGCTTAAAGTCATCACATCTTCTGAAGATGCGGCTATTGCTTTTGTAGAAGAGTATCTTCCGAAAGAAGAAACTCCTATTTTTGATCTTGAGCAATTTATGGTCGGTGATCACGTTGCTATCAGTGTAAACTAATCTTTTGCAAAACAATCATTGAGATTTTTTAAACGCATAATTTTTCCAGTAAGGGAGCCCTCCCTTACTGTGAATAATTGAATATGTAACAAATACTCCTCATTCTCGACAACTTCCTGGCCACGCTTAATTCCGAGATAAATCTTCTTAATAGCATGGCCGGAGTACACACCTTTAAAATGAAACTCTCCCATTTGTTCTTGGGCGTTATTTTTTTTTACTCTTAAACATCGTGAAATAATAATAATCTCTCTCATAGGTGAGTGATGAGCAATTCAGAGGCCACAAACAAAAATTATAAGTGTGAGATATCATTTACATTTGGCTCAACAAGGCAGAGAATTTTTCCGATAGTATAGAAAAATTTTCGAGGTTTATGATGATCACGCTCACCACCAAGACCATTGGCCGTCTTTTTCAAAAAAGAATTTCACTCACACCAGACCGTCCGGCCATTGGTTGGGTTGAAAATAGTGAAGTGAAGCATCTCAGTTTTACTGAATACAAAGATATTATTCAAACATTGACAGCGGCTTTAAACAAAATTGGGATTCAAGTTGGTGATAGGTTCGGCATCCTGGCCCAAACATCAAAGGAGTGGCACCTCATCGATATGGCCGCTCTAATAGCGAGGGCCGTGGTTATTCCTGTTTATCATACCTATACTGGCAAAGAGGCAAGTTTTATTCTCAACCACTCGGAGTGCTCTACCCTTGTTGTTGAAAATGATCGTCAAATGGAGAAAATTAATTCTCAATTGTCTGAACTTCCCCATCTTAAAAATATTATTGCTCTTAACGACTTTTCAGAAGAAACGATCAAAAAATTTCGCAATAAGTGGAATTACCTTACATATAAAGAGCTCATTAAATTAGGCACGGAAGAACTAAAAAATAATCCTGATCTCATCAATAATCTTATTGAAGGTCAGTCACCAGATGATATGGCCTCAATTGTTTATACTTCAGGAACAACTGGAGATCCGAAAGGTGCCGTGATCACACAGCATGGTCTCACAATGATGCTTCTTAATGTTCAAAAAAGTACCTATGGAGCTTTTACTCCCGAGGATAGAACTCTTACTTTTCTTCCTCTCTCTCATGTATTAGGACGAGCCGATTCTTTTTTTCCACTTTTGTTTGGATGGGAAGGCGTCTATGCAGAATCTATTGATAAGCTTGTAGATAATATCTCTCTAGTAAAACCAACCATCATGATTGCCGTTCCTCGTATTTTTGAAAAGATTTACACCAAAATTATGGAACAAGTTGAAGATGGATCTTTTGCTAAAAAGAAGGCTTTTGAATGGGCCACTTATGCCGCCAAAAAGTATTTTGATAAAATCGATCAAGACCTCTCTCCTTCAACAACTGAAATCCTAGAATACAAACTGGCCTACAAAATCGTTTTCAGTAAAATTTATGAACGATTTGGAGGCCATGTTAGATTTTTTGTTTCAGGGGGAGCCCCGTTGGCCCCCGAAATTATTACCTTTCTCCGTTATGCAAGACTCACAGTCCTTGAGGGCTACGGGCTCACAGAAACGATCGCTCCTTGTTGTCTAAATCCACTCAGTAAACAAGTGGCAGGAACTGTTGGACGCCCCATTGGAGATGTTGAATTCAAATTTGCTCCAGATGGAGAAATTCTTATTAAGAGTGAGGCCCTTTTCAAGGAATACTATAAAAACCCTCAGGCCACTCAAGAGGCCTTTCAAGACGGTTGGTTTGCCAGTGGTGATATTGGAACCTTTACGACTGAAGGCTATCTCAAAATTACTGATAGAAAAAAAGATCTTATCATTACCAGTGGGGGCAAAAATGTGGCCCCACAAAAAATTGAAAACATCGCTAAAACCAAACGATCAATCTCTCAGATGGTGGTCCTGGGGGATAAGCAGAAATATCTGGTGGCCCTTATTGGGATCGAGAAAGAGCCATTTCTGCCATTCTTTGATCAATGGGGACTTAGCTCTGACTGCAGCATTAAACAGCTCTCAGAGCATCCTGAGGTCCTTAAAATGGTCCAAAAAGACATTGATGCCGTCAATGCGGAGCTTTCTTCTTTTGAGAGCATCAAGAAGTTCAAGATCTTGCCGGAAGAGTTCCAAATGGAGAACTTTTTGACGCCATCCCTCAAAATAAAGAGAAAAGTTGTGGTTCAGCATTTTGCCAAAGAAATTGAAGCAATGTATCAAGACTGATTTGACATTAAATCATTTCTCTTTTAAATATGTATGTTCTAATTACACAATTATTCTTAATTCAAGAGGATCATTTATATGGCACGAGTCACCGTTGAAGACTGTCTAGAGCACGTAGAAAACCGTTATGAGCTTGTTCACTTAACTGCAAAAAGAGTGAAGCAGCTTCGTGAAGGTGATCCAGCTCAAGTAAGATCAAAAAATAAAGAAATCGTTACTGCACTTCGTGAAATTGCTGCAGCTAAAGTTAAGCATGTAGTAAAAGAAGAGTACGATTCAGAAGAATTTTAATTTAAGAATTTATAGTTATATTGAAAAAGCCATCCTTTCGGATGGCTTTTTTTTTGAGTTTTTTATGCTGGTCCATGTAAATCAGGAATTTCTAATCCAATCTCTGAAAACATAAAAATGTCTTTTGAGTCATAATTATTTCTGATTGAGACTCTGGCGTTTAAATCTGAAAAGCTTTGCTCAAATAAACTTATTTCTTTTTCAAGACTCGCACCTTCCATATCGCCAATTAATAATTGGGAGTTCAGCTCTTTTCCATCCAATAGAAAACTCATATTCACTAAGTTATCAATTTTAATGGCCGAAATCTTTATCTCTTTTAATTCATTACTCTCAGTGAGATTCTGAATAATAACTTGCAGAAGACCTTTCATTCTTAACTGAAAGTCAGCTTCATTAACTCTAATAAATAAATCATCAAGAGCATTAAAACTAACTTTAACACCTTTGGCCGTAATATAATGAGACATTTCTAAAATAATTTCGCTAACGGTATCATTGATATTCACTTGCTTAAGTTTCGACAAATCAGCAGTTTCAACAGATGTCGAAACCTTGTTCTCAACTTCAAGATGCTGCTTAAATAATATTCCTACACGTTTTGAATCTAAATTAAGATCAAATACAATTTCATAATTTATTGATTTACCCAAAACATCTCGCGCAGAAACCTCAATTCGGTGAACCCCTTCGGGTAGATCTTTGAGAGAATAGGTGTTGTGAAGGCCAACCAGTTCAGCCACAAGTGACCAATCATTGATAAACTCATCTGAATCAGATTTTAATTTATTCAGCAACTGGTTGAGATGAGATCCCCCGATGAGGCAGCGACCTTCTAAATCAAAGACAGTTGAAACAAAGCCTGTTTGAAGAGAAAAATCTAACTCCAATTTACGACTTAACTTTCTCGCATTTTCAAGGTCATTAAATGCTGCAACCAAACGTTGAGCAAAAACCAAAATGGAGAGAAGAAGAACAATCTCAGCACCAAAGAGAGTATTAAGGACGAGACGATTCTTGTTACTCTCAATTAATGGAACTCGTGTTTTTTTAGAAATAATATCTGTGGCAGTTTTGTTCTTAGAGTTTAATCTTTTAATGCCATAATTGATTCTCTGTTGAGAATTTTCAATAGTCTCAATTTGTTCTACACTTTTTAGTAGTAAGTCTATTCCACGACCTTTGAGCGAGAATTGATCAATAAGAGATTTTGTCTGAGAAACATAATCGGCAAGACTTAATTTGCCTTGATTAAAATCTACTGCAAGCAGATTAAGTCTTTTCCAGTTAAAGATATCAGTGGTTAGGATTAGTTTTTGTTTCAGTTTTTTAATCTGAGACTGATTTTCCTGAAAGAAATAGTTGTAATCTTTGATTGATGATTTTGTATCAAAGGCCTGGGGCTGGGTCACAAGCCTTGATTCAGTGATTTTTTCGACGTAGCTCAACTTGTCTTTCAAACTAAGACTATAGTGAAAAGACAAAACCCCACTTAGCAAAAGTAAAGAAGCCCAAAGAGCGATTTTAAGATTTTTTATTTTTTTAGTTATCATTACTTACTGCCTCATTTTCATAGATTTCTTCATTAAGAGGAAGAGAAGGGAGCTTATTTTTTAAAATAGGATGATGCTTAATTCGAGCGACTTCTTGAACTGAAGAAATGCTGTCTCGATTGAACTTATCTTTAAACAAAATTGCAGAAGGTGAATGCTTAACAACTCTAAAATTATACTTCTGAACTAAATCGGTTGATGATAACCCCTTATCCGCTTCTTCGAATTTTAAAAGAAGATCTTCTTCAGCTTCAATCTCTTGAGGCTTATTAGATAGGGAGAAATAATGAATGATGGCTTTGATAGCTTTTCTCATGACAATATTTTGTCATGACTTTGATTAAGCTCATAATTGGGAAAAATTGTCCTTAAAACCAGATCATGGGGAAATTTTTTCCCCATCAACACTGATTTCCGCATCTTTTGCGCCTGGCGGGTCTAAGATTTTATCATCTAAATAAATCCCAAGGCCGAGCTTTTCTCTTTTAAGCATTGAAGGGTTGTCAAAGACCTTAATCATGATGCGTCGATTCTCTTTCATATTCTCTAGATTCGGTAGTCCTGAGTCATCATAGTTTGGCTTTAAAGGTCGCGTTGAACCATATCCAACGGCCACAAGATGATCTGATTTGAATCCAAATTTTTCAAACCGATCCACCACTCGTGCTGCACGTGCCCCACTTAATTCCCAGTTATTCTTAAAAATACTCGAGTTTCCTAATGGCAAACTATCAGTATGACCTTCAATGACAATTTTAGAGTCTTTATTCTTTTCCAGAATAAGATCAATCATGATGTCTAAGGCATCTTGCACTTCTCTTTTAACATCAGCGCTACCAGACTCAAAAAGTGCCGACCCACTAAAATTGATAACAACTCCGTCCATCTCCATTTTCACTTCAACATTACTTTTAAGAACTGGATCGCTTTCGATTTCTTCTTTGAGTTTCTCGATGAGTTCGGTGTCATTCTCAGGTTTATCTCCTGAAAAATGCTTGGCCATTTCATTGGCCTTTCGTGAGAAAGACTGAGGATCAAAGTTCGCAAAGGCAACAAGAAGAATAAAAAAACATGCCACCAGTGTCATCAGGTCTGCGTATGATGTGAGCCAAATACTGTCATCTGAAGAGTCGGATCCTCCACTTACGTCCAAGGAGCTCTTCGAAGGCTTCATTCTTGACTGAACGACAGGAAGCTGGGGAGGAGCAATTATGTCTTCATTATCGTCTTGTTCAGACTCATCATCGTAGTTCATTTTATTTCCCTACAACTTGCTTCCAGTCTAATCTTTGAGATGGCTGAAGATAGGAGTTAAGTTTTTCAGCGAGAACGACCTGATTTGTCTTTTTTGAGAGGAGCTTCACTCCTTCAATGATGATTTTATTTTTTACAAATAATTCTTTAGATGAGTCGATCAAGTTTTCTGCAATTGGAACAACTGCCATGTTTGAAATCACAACTCCATAAAGTGTTGTGATAAGACAGACTCCCATCGCAGGGCCCATCTTTTTTAAAGCATCGGCTCCACCCAAGTTTCCGAGTAAAACGATCATTCCGATAGTTGTCCCCATCATTCCGAAGGCCGGAGGATACTTACCAACAGATTTTATCTTATTGGCATCTTCCATATAGGTATAATGCATATTATTCACACGTTCATCAAGGAGTTCGAATAAATCCTCTGAGTCTAAGATGTCATCATTCACTAATCCCAGGGCTTCTTTCATGAATGGATCTTTAACTCCATCGATGTGCTTCTCGAGACTCTCCCCTTTATTGTAGGAATCAGCGATTTTCATGAGATCGATAATGATTTGTTTATAATCAATTTTCCGTCCCATGATGACTCGATGAAAAAAAATCTTAAAAAGAACTCCAATGCGATCGAGCTTGAAGGAAATAGCGGTAGACGCCACAGTTCCACCAAGAACAATAAAAGCACTTGGTAGATCCCAGAACATTCTAAGATCATCAGTTGATAATTTAAGCCCTACAACCAAAACTGAGAGGGCCATCAAGAAAGAAACGATTGATAAAATATTCATAGACTTATCCTAATGCTTAGGCTGCCATTTTTAGTTCAGGTGTTTTAGCTTCAGGGACAACACCAAACGACTCCATCCAACTTACAATCACTGGCTCTAAATCTCGCTGTAGTGATGGGTTCTGTTTAATTTGTCGACGGCAGTGATCAAGAAAATCTTGTTTTACCAAGCTCAGATGAACAGTGATGCGCTCATTCAGAGCAGGATTTGTTTGGTACTTGTCGAGGTCAAGACTCAGCATATCCTGAGATTTCTGGTTAGGAGCAATAAGATTCTTAATCCAGTCCTTTTTATCATCTTCCACCATGTAAAAAATTTCAGGTCTCTTCTCTCTCGGATATGATTGAATGAAATTTTTCATCAGTGTGTCTGGCATTGTGAAAAGAATGTCATATGGAAGATTTCGTTTCGCTAAGTCAACAACGGCCACAATGTTTCCAGCTTCTACAAGTGAAGAGTAAAGAGCTCTCTCCTTATCCATTGAAGCAACAGGAATAAGTTCCATGATTTTTTCAATCATCGGTGAAATATTTTCTGTTCGAACTATCGACTTAAGTTTAGTCCTGAAATCGTCACTTATTTGATCAATTTGTTGTTGAGTTGAACTCATTCCGGCCCTAATGATTCTTTGCATTTCATCTGAAGACAATTTATTCAACATTTTAGTTACAAACTTCGTATTCATGACATTTAAAAGAAACGAACCGAGTTGATTATCCTCTTTAACTAATTCCGCGCAATCTTCCGGTTTCACTTTTAAAAGAAGTTCAATAACCTCATGGTCTGTGATTGTATTTGGAATAATCATTTCTTGAACGACTTGAATTCCAATAAATTTTTTTGCCTCTTTAAGTTCTTCATCTTTTGAAGGTTTTGAAATAATTTTCTTCCACTCTTTTCTCTCTTCCATGCTTAAAGAAGAGAACAGACTTGAAAGCTCATCACTTCCAAGCTCTTTTACTAAACATTTGAGTGCTAATTGATGAAGTTTTACTGGCTCATTGATCCATCTTTTTACCATAAGAGAGGCCTCTAATGGGCTGCTTTGAAGGATTGCTCTGAAGCGCTCCAAGCCATTGACTGTCTCTTCTTCTGTAACAGAATTGACTCCAGCAGCAGCTTGATCTTTTTCTTTTTTGTCTTCCTCATCTTTATTAGGCTGGGCCGGTGCTTGCTGCTGCATTTGATTTTTAAGCATTTCCATCTGTTTCTCATGAAGCTCTGCGTATTTCTTAAAGATAACAAGAGCAAAAATTCCAAGTAAGATGACAGCAATGATGATTCCTACTGGAGCTCCAAGCTTTCCGATCCACTCATAGAATTCTCTATTTTGTTGATCACGTTTTTTCTCAATTTCTTTTTTCATCTCTTTCATATCAATGTATGAAAGTTTTATTTCAGCCTTGGCCTTACCAAAATTGAGACTCACGCTATTAAGAATATCTTCAACTGTTTTTTTAGTCTCTTCTCCAAGATAGTTATCAAGCTTTACATCAATAACAATCTTATCTACATATTTCGCGAGATCATTAACTTCGATATACTGAGTTAAGAATTTTTGCCATTCCTTAGCTTCAGATCCTGGTTTGCCGGAATCTGCAGAATCATCTGAAGCTCCATAAACAGGAGCTTCTATTCCAAGCTTACTGAGGACAACAAAATCACCTTTTGCATTCTGAGGATCAATGTCATTGAAATTGATTTTATTTTTCTTATTTTTATTATCCCCACCAGCACCTCCGCCTCCACCTGGCTTAAGCTCTCCGGGAGATTTCACGATGACTTGAGTGTTAACAATAAATTCACCGGATCTAATTACTGGCGAAATCGAATTAAACACTTTTTGATTAATATTTTTTTCTAGCTCGATTTTCTGCCACTCTAGTGAAGGTGAGGACAGACTCACTGGAGTGAAGGCATAGAATAGCGGCGCGGCCAGACATAAAAAGATTAAGTTGATCTTTTTCATTTTTGATCACCGTTTGGTTTTGTGACACCAAGAGATTTTTCTAAATAAACCATCATTTTATAAGCATCGATATTTTCACTATTGGCAAAATAAGCCTGTTTATAAAAATCTAAAGCTTTTTTATAATCACTTTGAAGATAGTAACCTGAAGCCTTAAGCTCCTTAATAATAGAAAGACGCGGATGTTTTTTTTCTAGCTCTTCAATTTTTGAAGCAGCAGTAGAGTAATTTTGAGCACGGATTAATCTTTGAACCTCAAAGAGCTCATTAACAAGCTTGTCCGTCTTTTTTGTTTCATCCCATTCTGATTTTGGCTGTAAAACAAGATCAAGACTCATTGTGGATTTTAAAAATGTTGGAACCACCACACGATAAGGCTCATGACCTTCCTTGGTAATTTCTAAAATGAATAACTCTGAGTTATTTAAATAATTATTTGAGATTTCTTTAAGAGGCATCTTAAACGGCGATTCACCAATTTTCACTGTTTCACTAATTCCCTGAAGAAGAGAGACTTTAATCTCGGCTTTCTCCGGTGTCGTTGTGACGACCAATTCATTAGCAAAACAACTTGCGATAAAAAGTGAAGTTAATGTTAAGTACAATACTATTTTCTTCATGGATTCCCTTCCAGTCTTAAAGCAGTATCGGTTTTCTTAAAAAAAACATGAAGGTCTTAATACATGAGGAAATTTTTTCTACCTGAGTGAATAACTCAATCCGAAGAGAATTTTCATTGTCATACTTGAGGTATTAAATCCAACACCCCTGGCCATGCCAAACTCGGCCCGATAGCCCCATTTCTCTGATTGATTATAAATCGCTCCCGCTTGACCAAAGAGCTCAATTTGTGTGTCTGTCTTCTTGGCACTAAGAGTATTGTAGATTAAATAGGCACCACCAAGTCCTCCTCCAGCATAGTATCTCCATGAAGGATTGAAGGCGATTTTGACTTCCTTATTGCTGAATACTCCTGGCCCACCTATAGGTGTGAAATAATAATTCATGGCTCCTGCAACATACATATAAGAGCCTGTAGAGCCTGGAAGCAAAGGAAAAGCTGACTTGCCGAGTACGGATATTTTTGAACTCAAGAATTTTTCATATTCAATAAATCCAGCAATAGTAGAAACAGAACCAGAGCCAATCTCTTCAGGTTTCGAGCCCGCCTTAGGAGTTAAACCGGATGGACTCTCCGTAAAACTCGAATTGATCATCCCTACGCCAAAATTGATTTGGGCGAGCTCAAAGCTAGCATTAGCTTGAGAAACAAAGAAAAAAAGAAAAACTAATATAAATTTCATACTTTTAGATTTTAAAACAAGTTTTATTTTCTGTCCTATGGTCTATAATTTCCTCATGACATATTACAGACTTCTTTTTTATCTTCTTCTTAATTTACTGACTATATCAGTGGGATTTAGCGAAGAAAAGCTGACGAACAAAATTTACTTACGCGAACTTTCGATGATTTCAAAATTTAATCCAATTAAAGCAATCGTTGAAAAAAATATTTATGATGTCATTTTTGAAACTAAAAAATATGATCTTTATCTTCTAGATACAAATAATAAGAGTTCAGTCTTTATCTCAAATTACGAACGCCTCACAGTTGAGCTTTTTGATCAGGAAGTAAAAGTAACCTTGAGTGATAAAATTGTCGTTGTCAGAAGATATGAGGGAATTGAAACTCCTATCCTTGATTTAAGGTTGGCGCTTTATGAGCTCTTTTTTGGTAAGAACCACTTAAAGCTCAACAAATCTAAGTTGATGACAGATTCCTTAAGTCGAATGAAGAAAATTAAAAAGATCGCTGAGAAGCAAGGTCTTATTCAAGAGCAAGAAAAAAAAGACAATGAACCTAAAGCGGTTGAGTCATTGCAAATTAAGAACCCATCATTGAACGCTAAATCAAAAGACAGTGTAAAAAAACAAAAAGACACAGCTTCAGAAAAAAACAAAGCCACGACTTCCTCTGCTGCATTACAGACAAAAGGTAACCAAGAGGATTCAAACACCACTAAAAAAAATGACTCATCTCATGTCACATCAAATCAAGCAGAAAAAAAGACTGAGGAAAATAAAAGTCAACTCAACGAGGTTAAGCCTTCTCAAGTCAAACCGATCGCAAAACTTAACCCTACAAAGAAGAAAACAACACCTCCTATTGAAAGAAAGTTCATCCTCAGCACGACAGCAGGGTTTGTAAACTACACCGCCAACTATGCTGAACTTGCCACGACTGTGACTAACCTCAATTTTTATGCTATGGCCATCATCGCTCAAAGCAGACTTGCTGAGGATAATAAGGGAGATTTTTTTGATCAGTTGGACTACGAGATTAGTCTTCAGCTCTTACAACCCAAAACAACGGATAAGTTTGAAGCTCCAAGGGGGAAAAGATTTTTTGCTTCAGCCATGACCCCTCACTATGACAAGGGATTCGCCGCTGGTTTTTTCTCTTCTTATGAGAACTATCAACTTGTTACTCTTCGCGAGATCAATCAGGGCTTAGAGTTAGTGGACATTAACTTTCTTTTTTTAGGGCCTGAGATTCATTTTGACTTTGAACTTAAAAACTACAGTTTCAACTTACTTGGTCGTTATAAGTATGGTCTGATGGCAAGCTCAGATTTTGAAGCCGATTACCAGGGCAGTGCCATGGTATTTGAGTCAAATATTTCTACCCGCAAGCACTGGGGACTTAATATTAAATACGAAAAAGCGGCAATGACTTCCTCACGAAAACAAGGAACTGGTAAGGCCAGTGCTGATCTTCTGCAGCTGGCCATTTCTTATAAATTCAATTAACTGCCAAAAATTCAAGGCATTAGAAAAGCCTCACATTTATTCGGGCCAAAGAGCTCCCTTTCTAGCTGCCTGATATAAGGTGTTTTTCTAAATTAAAGCACCTCACCGAAATACCCGATATAATAGTGAGAAATCATTAAGTGTGACTTTTAGACACAGGGATATCGTTTATGAAAATTTTTATTCTTCTTACGCTTCTGGCCCTCACTGGTTGCGTAGGGACAGTGAAAGACTTGGCCGTTGAAGACTCTCAAATTTTTTCAAAATTTGATGGAACATTTAACGGAGTTGTTTACGGTAAAGCCGTCTCACACAGCAAGGTTCAACTCTTCTTCAACCCGGCCACGGGTGGAAGTGGTGAATTCAGTTATGTTGTCTACTTAGATGGAAATTTTAATAACTCCATCGCCGCCCTTGCGGCCAGTGACGTTCAGATTAATTCTGAAGGTTACGCGACCATGCTTGTTCCTGGACTTCCGTCATCGGGTAAAACTTATTCTTTCACCGTTCGAGCTGTGGATCTGGCCACGGGAGAGCAAGATACCAATACTAAAACAGTTACCGTCACAACCTTTGATGATGTTCACCCGGATTTTAATGGAATTCTAAAAGTAGAAAATATCTCTGGGATCGCAGGGCAAACTCAATTAAAAGTCTCTTGGAATAAGGCCAAAGCAGGAGCAGTGGCCGGAGGCGGTTTTGGTGGAAATCCTTATGATATTTCCAGCTATGTTATTTATTTCGCCACTAGTGAGCAAAATGTTTTTAATGAAAACATATCAACGATTAATGATCCCAACCAAACTCAATTCACCATCACAGGACTCAACCCTAATACCACTTATTATTTTGCGGTAAGGGCCCGTGATATTCAAACTCCGGCCAAGATTGAACAAAATGAAATCATTAAATCGGCCAAAACTCGCTCAAATCAACCAATTATTTTTGCAGGATTAACCAGTGCCACAATCCCTACCAATATTTTTGGTTATAACCAATTTATTGCCAACTGGTCTCATGGAACAGGATCGTTTGATCGTTATAAAATCTTTTTTACGACTGATCCTAATCTAGTGATTGATCCGCAAACTCACCCTTCGGGTCAAACAGTGACAATCACCGACCTTACAGCTGCTCCAACCGCTGAAGTTTTTGTCCCTTCACCAAATACAAAATATCGTGTGGCCATGGCCGCTTGTAGTGATAATGCCTGTACTGAGCACGCAGGTTCTGACGTTGTTCTTGAAGTCACAACCTCTCCTCCTGTGGCTGCTTTTAACGGTATCACTGGCATCTCTCCTGGAGAAGGATCAAGTTTAGTAGATACGATGCAACTTTCTTGGAATCCGCCCGATCTTACAACTGGGGCCTATGATGGAATTCGTCTCTATTTAGTAGACGGAGGAGTTAATACTCTTCTTCCGGTTCCGGCCGGGGCCTTTGTCTCTACTGGTCCATCAGGAACGGGGGCCACCATTAGAGGTTTAGTGGAGGGAAGTACTTATTGTTTTCTTGCTAAAGCTTATGTGAACGATCCTAATTATCCTGCGACTCCTTCTTATGCAGGAGGGAGAGAAGACAGTAATACCAACGTTCGATGTCTTACTCTTCAGTACCAGCAACCAGTCTTTCTTGGAGTTAATTCAACCTGCACTAACATTGGAACAAATACGTTTAGAGTAAGTTGGAATGCTGCTTCAGGAGTTTTTGATAGTTACTCGCTCTATTACAGAATTGGAAACTCCTCTCAATTTCTTTGGAGTGAGGCTTTAGCAGGACACCCAGACTATACCATGGTGACTGTGAATGCGACTCAAACAAGTTATTTTATTCCAAATTTAAACCCTGGACAAACTTACTCTGTGGGAGTGAAAACGATCTTTAACCATCCTAATGGGGTAGATATTTATCGCAGTAATAGTAACGCCACGGCTTCATGTACAACAAATGAAAACAGACTCAAATCCAATGGATGGTTTAATATCATGGCCCTTGGACCTAAGGTTGATGGGATCAGTGGTAATAAAGTTTTTGAATCAGTGGCGGATGTCGGAGGAAAAATTAATGGGGGAGGATTTGATCTCACAACAAATTTTCCTACTATTGTTGAGACCACTGAGATCAGACCTGCTGTGGCCCCGGCCCAAGGAACAAATGCCTCTAATCGAGGAGTTGTTCATTTAACATGGAATGATTTCGTGTACGAAAGTGGAGATCGTTTTTGTGGAGCTGAGTGTACATCTCTAGGGGCCAATGACGGTTACTTCGTTTATCGAATGGCCTATAATCAGGCCACACATGGCTCATCATCTCCGCAACGAAATGATGCCAACTGGGTTCTTTTGAACAGCGGTAATCCGGTAAAATCAAAAATCATTGCAGGAACAAGTATTCAGTATCAAGCTTCATTTACTGATTATGCATTTGATATAAAACCCGCCAATGAAGCCAGAGTTTTCTGGTATAAGGTGGAGCCGGTCATTGCTGGAACTATCGCCCCTATGCTCTCCCAGTCTAATCCAGCAGCAATCTACGAGGACTATGTTATCAAGGTTATTTTACCTCCAGATAATATGGGATTTGTTCACCGCTGGATCGCCAATCTTCAAACTTGTGACAAACTTCAGCGGCCAGTTGATCGCAAGAATCAATACCGCTGTCTTTATAATGGTCTTGGTGCCTCCACATATAATGTCAGCGGAACACCGACCCATTTCTTTGACTTTGCTGGCCACAATTTAGTGGACCGCTATGAGATGAGTTGTAATTTTACAAGGGCCACTGACCCAGTCAAAAAATGTCCGTCGGGTTCATTTTTCTTAGGAGAGGAATGTATCTCTGTAGGGACCATGGGAGTGTCTCCCAATCCAATTTCCGGCCATATTGCCTGGCCTTCTACATTTAACCTCATGCCTAAACCATCAGCTGCAGGTGTGGGAGCCATCATGTACAACACCAGAGGACTTACCGTGGGGGCTTTTGGAAGCTCAAATAATCGAATCCATGATAGATTTTTTCCAAATAGTGTCATTCTCTCCCAAGACTCAACTGGAGTTTTTGAACCTACCACTTGTAATTATTTTAATGGATCAAACTGGGTTCCTCTTCATGATATAGCTATTAAATCTACGGAAGATAGCTCACTCACTTCAATGGCCCAAACATTTTCTTCAAATAAAGCGGGGATGCCTCCACTTTCAACGATGACTCAGGCCCAGCATCTCTCTCTTTGCAAAGGGTATGATGTGAGCCTGAATTTGAACTCCACCACTCTAACCGGAAACAAACGTCTTCCTAGACGAGCCGAGCAAGTGATCTTTAGTGACTGGAGCCCTAATGTAACAAATGAGATTGCCTCAAACCTAGAAGCAGGAAACTCAGATTTAGCCTGTCTTAACCAGCACAACGGCCTTGATGTAAATGAATTAAGTACTAACCCTCGAGGTCGCTCAACCGAATATGCTGGAGAGAGTGCCTTGGTTTTATTTGCAAATAATAGATACCCCGGTATGGCAGCGAACTCCCATCTCATTTACAAAACAGGTTCTGAGGGGCAAAACTCTTCAACTCTTTGCCAAAGTCGCTATGGACTCAAAGATACCATCGGAAATATGGCCGAATGGGCGATAGATCGAGCAATATGCACTGCTAATGATAAGTGTGATTTTGGGCAAGTGAGTTTAGATATTAAAACTTTGAAAAATTATTTTAACCCAACTGATAGCACTTATTTAACATATAATCATCTCGATACAGGAGATGATTTTGGTATTCCTTTAGAATTCCATAATGCCAACAATGCTGTGACGAATCCATGGTTTGGTGGGATTGGGTTACAAATGTCCACTTTTGATAATGGGTTAACCAAAGGAGTATCAAGATTTATGAATCCTATCCTTGGATTACCGCTGGCCTGCTCAGGATCAAAATGTAATGGGGGCTCAGATGATAACCTCCGCGTATCCCCTCGAACTCCAAGTATTGCTCCTGAAGCGGCTGTCCCTAATTTTAATATTAGAGGTGATAATTTTATTGTCAGCCGAATCCCAGAAAATGAAGAGCAAGGGATTATTTATGGAGCATTTCCTGTGACTGGTAGATCGAGTATTTTTCCTACTTCTTTATATCTTAATAGACGAGGGGGACAAAGTTCAGGCGTATATGCAGGTCTCTTGGCTCCTTCTCTGACTCTTAATCCAGGTGTGGGAGCAAGATGCGCCATTAAGGTTAATGAAAATGAAACAGGTGGATTTCAGGCCACATCACCAGCTACTCTTTTTGAATAGAGGTCGATAAAATCGTGAGAAGTCTGTTACTGATCTTGGTTTTATTCATCATCGCCAGTTGTCAGCCCAAAGTGGCTGAAGTGAGTTCGCCCTATGGGAAACTTATCATTTCAAATTCTGTCGATTTTGGCTTTATCAGTACTAACCTCACTCAGATAAAACTCATTGAGATTCAAAATGCAGGAGGAGGGATTATCAGTGATCTCACTTTTGCTATCGAAGATGAATCTATTTTTAAATTTACAGGTGATGAGTATCCTGGACTTACTGGAAGTTGCTCAAGTGTTTTAGCACCTGGTGCTAAATGTGTGCTTGAGCTTCAAATGCAAAATTCAACTTCAGGAACATGGAAAGATAATCTTAGTTATTCTTATTATGATACTATCGACAGAGTAAGCGGCATCACTGAGCTCACAGGACGTACGGGGACTGTGGCCAACCTTAAATCAACCTCTAGCTCTTATATTATTTCTCCGGATGAGCCTAATACTGTTAAAACAATCAGTATTACGATCTCTAATATTGGCGAGCTCCCTGCGACCAATACCAATCCTGTTATTGGTAATAATCCTAAATTCAGCTTTCAAAGTAACAACTGTCCCTCAGTTATACCCGGTGGATCGTCTTGCACCATGGTCGTTCGCTTCTTGTCCTCTGACCTTGGAACTTTTTATGATACATTGATAACAAGTTATAATAATGGTGAATCGAATCGAAATTTAAATGTCTCTATCAGTGCCACCGCTGCTAGTATCGAGGCCAATCTCGTTATCGTTCCCTATTTTGATGATGAACTTCCTCAGTACTTAAACGGTCAAACTCATGCAAAGAAATTTAGATTCAAGAATGCTGGGTATCTACCAGGAGAAATAACAAGTATCAGCTTTGATAATGCTACAGAAAGTGTTCTCACTCAAAGTTGCACCACAACGACACTTCAGGTGGAGAGTGTCTGTGAGCTCTCTGTCAACTTCACGCCTTCCATCCCCGGACAATTTAGCCGCAATATTCAAATTCAGTATAATTCAGGAAAATCCCTTCGCTCTCTTACTATTCCTTATTCTATTCTCGTTAACAGGGCCGCTGAATTAAATTTTTATTCGGGTGTCACGATTAACAGCTATGACTTCGGCCCAACAGGGATTGGAGAGACTAAAAAATTAAGTATGCTCGTTAAAAATGAAGGTGATGCCATTCTTATTGGAGATTCGAATTTTACAGGTCTTAGTGGATCTTTTAGTTTAGGGACATCTACCTGCCAAGATCCTGTTTACATTTTCCCGGCCAGCACATGTATTTTAGAAGTTCTCTACACTCCATCCTTAGAACAAATTGAGTCGGCTACGATGACTCTTTCTTATTCGAATGGATTCTCCACTGTCGCCAAAAATTTTGTTGTTTCAGGATCTGGAGTGGCCACCGGTCTTCTCTCAAAAACGACTCCAACAGGTTCTAGTTTTAATTTTGGAGAACATAGATTTGGAATCCCTTCTCAAATTGAAATTTTCACTTTCCAGAACACTGGTACGGCCCCACTTGATATTGTCTCCATAGGGTTTAACACTACTCATTTTGGATATGAAGGGGGAAGTTTCCCCGGAACATCGGGCAATTGCCCCACAACTCTTGGAATCGGCGACACTTGCTCGATTGCTTTGCGTGCTACCGCCGCTATGTCTGGGGGTATATCAATGCCTCTCTCCATTGTGTATCACAACTCACAAAGACAAATTGAGACAACCTATCTTACACTTAACGCTACTATTGTTGAGCCAGCTCTTTTAAAAGTGGTTAACCCCATTCATGAAGAGGAAATACCCATTAATGAGTTGGCCACTATTCCTTATGAGGAAACACTTGGGTTCTACTCGCGTTCAAGAACAAATTCACTAAGCTTCATTCTGAGAAATATCGGTGATAAACCAGCAACTATTTCCAGTTTAACCCTAAATTATATTTCTGGGGGAGCGAACCCTTTTTCAAGTATTAATACCAGTGCTTGTCTGCCAACAATTGCGGCTAATGATGAGTGTGTCATCACTCTTAATTTTAACTCGGCTACAGTTGGTGAATTTAAATTAAGCCTCAACTCAAATTACAATAATGGATATGAAACTACCGCCTTACCAGAGCATCGTTTAGGTTTTACTGCTGACAATCTGGCCATCATTGAAACAAACCTTAGCACAATCTCTCTATCCACTGTTACTGGGACACCGGTTTTACAAAACTATACTATCTCCAACACAGGAACAGGCCCTGCACCATCAATTACATTTGATAGAGGTGCTTTTCCAGGGTCTCAATTCTCTTTTTCCCATAATTGTCCACTTCCACTCCCTGCAGGAAGTAATTGCACAGGAACAGTTAATTTTAATCCAAACATTAACTCAAGTTGGGGCGGAGATCTTTTAGTTGTTTATGATAATGGAGGTGCAATCCATAATCCTCCATTGCCTGCTGATTTAAATTTTCATCTTAAAGAAGTTCCTATCGAGCTTACGGCCCAGAGTTTTACTCCGGCGAATATTACAGTCAACGGAGGATCTACAAGTCATGATTTTGGAAATCGTGAAATTAACTCATCAACCTCAAGATCCTTTACATTAAGAAACACTGGCGGATTAGCAGCTACCATCACGTCTTGCACAGGAGCCAGTGCTCCCATCATCGTGACTTGTCCAACGACTATTGCAGGAAATTCTTCTACAACTCTCACGTTTAATTTTAATCCACTCAATGCCAATATTGGTCAGAGCTATGATCAAAACTATATTGTCAGTTACAATACAGGAGTTGAAGTCAAACAAGTTATTTTTAATATTAAAGGAAATGCTATCGCTCCTAAATCAACTCATCGTGGGTGGAGAGATGTTTTTGCGAACGGATCTAAAACTCAAGGTGGATCAGCCAGTGTGAGCTTTAAATGGCTTGCCATGACAATTCCTAACTCAATTGCCGTGAGCAAATACAGAATTTATCGAAAAGTAGGCTCTAATTCGTTTAACTTATCAACTGATGTACATCTAGCGGAAGTGACGAATCTTGCGAACTTATCTTACACAGACAATACTGTTAGCGATGGGACCATTTATTATTACTATGTTGTCCCGATGATTTTTACGTCTCACCTATCTGAACCCGTTGTCACTGCCTATTCAACTCTCCGTGTAGTCACTCCTCCTAAAGATATGAGCTTAGTCCACAGAATTACCGCCAATCAAGTTATGTGTGAAAACATCCTCGGACTCACAGTCTCTGCTCTCAATTGGAATAGATGCAGCTATGATGGCCCAGGATCTGATGGTGGATTTTTCGATATCGTTCATGACTTAGTCGTAGATGTTTTTGAAACTAATATTCTCAATACAAATCTTCCTAACCAACTTCCTCGTGTGAACATGGGCCAGCAAGCAGCTTGGGATATGTGTCGCTCAAAAACACTTATTTTTGGAGGATCATCTTCGACACTCCAAAAAAGACTTCTCACAAGAAAAGAATTTCTCATCGCCTCTCGCTGGAACCCTAGTTTTAATAATTCGACAATCGAGTCTTATGAAAACGGAATCACATCGTCGAGCAACTGTAACAACAATGGAACTCTTGAGTTTTCAGGAAACAACTCGGCTTGCGTGAGCCATTTCGGACTCATGGATATGTTTGGAAATGCCTGGGAGTGGGTAGCAGACCGTATGGTGAACGGTATGACAGCCTCTGCCATAGGACGCCTTGTTGATATCGACGACTATGAGAATATCAATTTTTCAACTATTGAAACCCAGCAAGCAGTGAGTGGCTTTAAATGTCTTGCTCCGGCCCTCGGAATGCCGGTTCCTAAAAATATTTTTAATGCTTGTGATACTGGACTTATCGATATCTCAGCGACTCCTGTAGACAATTACCGAAACGATTATTTCTTCTCTCCGGCGGGAGGGGCCCAGGCGCTCGTTGTGGGAGGGTCTCATTCACCTGATAACCTCGCTAATGCGGGATTTTATACCTCGGCTTGGGTTTCTCCTTCTTTCACTGCTGGAGCAAGATGTGCCTTTGAGATCAGTTACTAATTTGCCAATTTTTGTCGGCAATATAATTCTCAAAAAAATTTCTAACCATCTAAAATAACAAAGGATCAAACTTAAAATCTGGAGACAAAGAGTCAGACTATAAAATAATTAGAAAGAAAGAACTTTAGTCTCTCTTAAGACCAAAATATGGGGATTTAAGTGATAATTATTGAAGTTTCAATCGCGCTGTAAAAAAGGAGTACGTTTCATGAAAAAGTTTTGTTTTACTTTAGGAGTCTGGGCCATCCCGCTCACTCTCATGGCCCAAGTTACGACACCTACACTCATCGAGAGCACATCTAATTTTGAGTTTAGATATAACTTCACTGGTTCATCTTCTTTACATCAAATTTACATTGATACAGATAAATCTAGCTCTACTGGTTACAAGTCAGGCAGTGTTGGTGCAGAGTACATGCTTGAGAATAGTCGTCTTTTCAAATTCACAGGAAGTTCGCAAACAAGTTGGTCATGGTCAAATCAAGGAAGCGTGACATTTAGTAAGTCTGGTGGTCTTGCCAGATGGAGAAATGTCAGCAAAACAAAACTGGGCTCTCCTTCAGCTTTTGATTATATCGCTCGTAGAGTAAATCCCGTGACACTCTCTGCGGTAAGCTCTTATCAAACACCAGTTGTTGTGACTCCAGTAGATCCTGTCGCCACAATTTCAACTCCTGTGATTACTTCAAGCTCATCAGCTTATGGTTTTGAATATAATTTTGGAGCGGTGGATTCCTCTTACAATCAACTCTTTATTGATGTTGATGGAGCATCCACAGGTTATAATTTTAATGTAGGAAGCATCGGTGCTGACTATATGATTGAGAATGGTAATCTCATGAAGTACTCAGGACAGACTCAATCTGAGTGGACCTGGACTCAACTGGGAACAGTGACATTCTCTAAAACAAATGGAATTGCGAAATGGTCTAATGTTCTTAAATCAAGTCTAGGAAATGTGACGGCCCTGAATGCGGTCGGAAGACGGGCCACTCCTGTCATGGTGAGTGCCGTAAAAAACTTTGGAGGAGCACTTTCTCCAATCGTTGTAACACCGGTAGACCCTAATCCAGTTGACCCGAATCCAGTTGATCCAACACCAGTGGACCCTACACCTGTTGATCCAGCTCCAGGTGCGTCTACAATTACGATCAACCCTTCATCGACAACAGAAGAATTTTTCAATCCTGAGCGCGGATTTCATCGCTATGTAAAAATGGAGGATATGCCGTCGAGTGCAGCAGGTGTCGTTAATGCGGGATTTAGTCTGGCCATCGGGATTGTAGAAATGGCAGCATTTAAAACAACGGCTCTTTCAACGACTTTCCTCAATCAATACCAGGCAATGTTTACAGCTGCAAGAAATGCTGGGATCAAGCTTATTTTGACTCACAGATACCACAACACTCACGATCTGGTTTCTGATCCTTCACAAGCTATTATTCTTCAGCATCTAAATCAGATGTTGCCTATCATGAATGCGAACGCAGATGTGATCATGAACGTTCACGCAAGTTATATTGGAGCTTACGGTGAGATGTATTATTCTCAACATAGAGATGATGTAAACTTTAGACGTCAACTTGTGCATGGATTACTGAATGGACTTCCTTCTTATATCCATGTTTCTCTCAGATATCCTGCGGCCAAGAAGCAGCTTTACAATATGACTGTTCCTAACGTTGTGGCCAATCCTGCTGATGCCGCTCTCGCAAAACGTGTTTCTCACTGGAATGACTGTTTTGTCTCAAGTTCATCAGATGTTGGAACAAACTATCAATATAGTACTAGTTCAACGCCATCTGACTGGAGAGACTTTGTTGGCCAGGAAGCTAAGGCCAATGCTCTTCCCATCGGTGGTGAAACATGTGCCGTCTCTTTACCATTCTCAGCTTGTGCGAACACACTTGTTCAGTTAGACAGACAAGCTTGGTCTTATATGAATGATAACTATAACCCAGATGTTAAACAGGGATGGAAAGATGGTGGATGTTATGATGAAATCCGCCGTAACTTAGGTTACAGACTTAAGATTAATGAGATCAAACTTCCAACTCAAATTGCTTCGGGGTCATCATTTAACCTTGAGATGAAAATGGAAAACGTTGGTTACTCTGCTCCTGTGCACCCACGTCCAGTGAAGCTTGTTCTTTTTAATGCTTCTGGGGCAAAGTATGAATTTAATCTTGACCAAGATCCTAGAAACTGGAAAAAAGGTATCCACACAATTAGTAAATCAGTGGCACTCTCAGGTGTTCCAGCTGGCCAATACAATGTGGCCCTTCACTTACCTGATCAAGCCTCGGCTCTTCAATCAAGATCAGTGTTCTCAGTGAGACTGGCCAATACTGGGGCTTGGGATTCAGCGAAGGGATGGAATATTATTAAGAATGGTAGTACTCCAGTCACAATTCAAGTTAATAACTAGTTAATATCATTGAAGCCCGGTGGAAAATTCCATCGGGCTTTTTTATTTCTTAACCTCCTTTTTTACTCAAGCTTTTCTTCTTTTTCACCGATAAGATGACATGAATAAAGTCATCATTATTCTTTGCCTTATTTTTAGCCATGGGCTTCTTTACCTTAAAGGCCATAACGATGGGGCTTTTGAACTCAGTCACCAGATGCTGACTGAAGAATTAAACTCTTCAGGATCTGAAAAAAAATTAACGACTAAATCTAAAAAGCAAAAAGTAGACGAGCTTAATGATATTTCTCTTTCTTCTCAAATTGGTGAACGATCTCCAGCAAGTGTTGACTCTGAGGAACATCTAAATCAAACGGAGGATTTCTCCATTGAGGCAGACAACAGACCCTATAAAGAGATTGGGCACCCTATCGAGGACTTATGAAAATAAAAAGAAAAATATGGATCATCAATAAACCTTTTCAATATCGATTTATCGCATTTTCACTCATTCCAACGGCTGCTATCGCCTTATTTTTTTTATTGAGCATCGAGATTATTTTTTATCTCATGATAGAAAAAGGAAAACAACTAGGACTTCCCCTTGATCATGCTTACTATTCTCTTCTGTTGTCACAAAAAAAATATTTTCTTATCTCGACTTTAGTTTCTAGTCTTTTTATTTTCATTGGATTTTCAATTTGGTCTTTGGTGATGTCCAATCAAATAGCCGGACCTCTTTACAGACTTAGTCAGCACTTAAAAAAACTGAACAAGGACAATCTCCACACCATGAACGAACTTAAATTTAGAAATGGTGACTATTTTCAAGAAATACCAGTGGAAGTGAATGAACTCATTAAAAGAATGAAATAATCAAATTTTTAGAGTTCCCCACTTCTTAATGTGACATAGCTGACCAGACTGATTTTTTTCACAATAAAAGGGTTGAATAAAATCTTCTGTTTTAAATACCGTACTATTTTTTATGTAGTTAATCACTTTGTTAGCTTTCACTAACTCTACCCCTTCCACTAAAGATGTCTTTTCACTAAGAAGCTTTTGCATAAGCTCTGCTATTTCTTTGTTGTAGATTGAATCTTCAGGTATTTTATACTGATTAATTTGAACAATAGTGGCATGAGGGCCTTCGGTCACAAGATCATTCCAGCCTTTTTTTACTTTTTTGAGTTTCTGATCCATTTCTTCAAAATGGGCCAAAATCAATTTCAAGCGACTATGAGTTTCAGCTGCTAATCTATTATCCACCAAGTCCATTTTCCCTAGTTTGGCATCGTTGTCACGGGAGAAAAAATTAGTATTTTGCCATCTTTTTATCTGACTAGTTTGAACAAAAAAGACCACTTGATTTAAGCTCTGATTTTTTGAGACTTGATACGAGAGCCGAATTTCATCAGCGGCCTGAGCAAAGAATGAAATAAGAGTCAAAATTAAAAATGTCATTGTTTGTTACCTGTTCCTAAAAAATATTTTGGATCCTGGCATTCTTTAGGTACTTCTGGGCATTTTCCACTAGGATCTGTTTTATAGGCAAATTGAGCACAAGAACTATAAGGCTTGGCCTTCTCGGGACAGGTGCCACTAGCAATACGCTCAAAATGCTGAGGATGGAGAAGACTGGCATTTTCATCATGCCATCCTCCATTAAAAGTAAATGAACCATCGTCATTAAAAACAACACCATTTGAATCATCTACCTTTCCTGATTTTCTAGATATTGTCGAAGTTCCGCTTGGGCAAAATTGTTTTTGAGGAATTCGGCTTAAGCTAAGATCTCGTTGAATTTGCTCTAAATAATTCTGGCAACTCTCATTTTGATCCTTACAAGAACAATTTACTCTAAGATTTTGAACTTGTTTTGGATAAGAATCATCCCAATACCTAATCGTATACGTGAGGGCAGATTCCTGGGCCTTATCCAAATGAAGAAGTTCTCCCTCAGATTCATATTGAGCTAAAGTTAAAGGTGCTTGAGTTATGTAGCTACAATAATCTGAGTTCAGTCTTCCGTTTGATATCCCCCAAGGATCTTTGAGATAAAGATCCTGCATTTTTTTTGAGGCCTTAGTAAACATGGTGCAATCACTGGATTCACACTTACAGATGGGTGCCTTAGGGATGACCTCATCAATAACCTTGTTTTGATCACTCATGATTGACGGAATCTTAGCATGAACTCGGCAGTTGGCCGCATTTACAAACTTGGCCCCAGGAGCATCTTTATCAACGACCTTACCAGTTGCTGGATCATAATAATTACCATTCCACTGTTCATTATATTCATCACAAAGACCCATGAGATGCATTACCTCGTGAGCAATAGTAGGACAATCGATATCAGATTCATAGTTTCCGGCATTGGAGCGATGGTCAGGCCCAGAAATAGAAATATCTATTCTAGGAGGACGCTGGGTTGATTTTAAAGTCTTAGCATCTTTTGAATTAATAATATCAATTTCTAAAACCTCACCATCTGGCCCTTTAAAATAAGGACTGTAATCTTTCATACAACTCTGAGCGCGATTAAACATCTCTTGAGCACTAACATTAACCTCTGAGTTCGGTTTAAAATTGAGATTTAGTCTCGCTTTAAGCTTCTTTTCGCTAATACGCTCTAATGAATACCTCATTGAAACACCTGTCGGAGATTTTGAGGATAAAGTATTAGAGTCCACAACATGTGATTCTCCAACCGCTAGCTGGCGGCAAGAGAGAGTCTTATCAAATTCTTTGAGTTGTCCTAATAATTCGTCAATAGTGAGAGGACTTGTTTCAATTTTACAGGCCACATCGTTATAAAAATCTTTACCTGCTTTACCGTAAACCTTTTCAAGCATTCTCTCTATGTTTTGCTCTACAATTTTAAAACGATCTTTTAGATTGAGACAAAAGTCTGTTTCATTTATTTTACAATGAGAAATAATTCCCCAGTCACCTATAACTCCGATAGAATTATTTTGATCCATATACTTACGAATAAATGTCTGCTGACATGAACCATCCATATGATCCATCAATTTATTAAGATTCTTTGAGATGAGATTATGCATCTTAAGAGTCTCACCCGTACTTCTTCCATCTTGATTAGGAATATTTGTCGTGTACTGAGCACAGTCCTCACCGCTTTTGCGAAACATCTCATTAAATCCGTCTTCAAAACCCGCTTCTTTATCGACAGTTAATTTTTTTTCAAATTTTTCTTCTGCTACCTTGATCGCTTTGCCTCTCTTCTCTTTAATTGAATCAAAACGTAACCTAAAATTCTCTCTGAGATCAGAGAGGTTCTTACAAATTTTTTCAGAATAATCACAATATTCTTTTTCTTCTTTAGATATCTTTTCACTTATTTTTTGAAAAATACTTTCCATACATTTTTTCGAGGGATGAGCATTTGTTACACCTGCATATGTGTCAATATACCTGGTGAGGTCTGCTCCTAGATAATCCGTACTGTCCTCCGTACAAATTTTTTCTATATGTGAGCGCCACTGATCATTTTTAAACACATACCTTTTACTTAAACTCCATTGAGTTGGAAGAAGTTTTTTATCCTCTGTTTTCGCAAAGAAAGGCTTGCTCTCAATTTCGTTTTTAACTTTTTGTGCCCACTCATTTTTATAGTTTGGAAGCTTGTTTTTAACATCAGCGACGAACTGATCAATGCAAGCTGAATAATCTATCGCAAGAGATTTTTTGGCCCTACTCAAAGGATTAATCGATCTAAAAAAACTTGTTCCAAAAATTTTTGGCTTAAATGGATTCGGTCTAAACTTAACACCTGACTCATCAACAATGACTTTCACTTTTTGCTGCTGTTCTAACTGCGGAATATCTGGGTAATTATCCTGGGGACAGGACCAATCAACTTCGACTTCTGCGGCTTGAGAAAGAGTAGAAAAAATGAGTAGGGTGAGGATAAGACTTTTCATAACCTTGATCTTATCAAGTTTATGATCATTAACAAAAAGGGCCCCAAAAGGGGCCCTTTATTACCTATTAGCGAAGTGCAATTTTTAAGACTTCATCAAAATATTTAACTGGATAAAATTTCATTCCCTTACGGTGACGCTCAGGTACTTCCTTGAGGTCCTTTTCGTTTTGCCATGGAAGGATGATCTCTTTAATTCCAGCTCGTTTGGCAGCCAGAACCTTCTCTTTGATTCCCCCTACTGGAAGAACTTTACCTGTCAGGCTTAACTCTCCGGTCATTGCAATATCACCACGGACACGTTGTTTCGTTGCGAGTGAATAAAGGGCCAGGGCCATTGTAATCCCTGCTGAAGGACCATCTTTAGGAGTCGCCCCCGCAGGTAAATGGAGGTGGATTTCATGAGTGGCCAGGAAGTCAGTGGCTTCTTCAGCATTCGTCATCGGTTGAACGTGCTTTCCATCCTCACCTTTAACTTTTTTCACGACTTTCTTCTTGATCAATTTCGCTTCGATATCTTGCTTCTCCTGAAGAAGCATTTTCACATAGCTATAAGCAAGACTAGCTGATTCACTCATCACTTCTCCAAGCTGACCAGTGAGCTTGAATCCTTTTCCTTTAAGAGGAATCGACTCAATGAAAAGAATATCTCCACCAAAGGCCGTCCACGCAAGACCAGTCACAATACCTGGGGCCAGAGGCTTTTGGGCCATATCTGTCTCAAAGCGCTTAGGTCCTAGGATTTTTTCAAGATCTGCTACCACTGGAGCAAATTTCTTAGGACGTTTTGCTGATACTTTCTCAAGAGCAGCACGACGAAGAAGTTTAGCTACAAGTTGCTCCATCACACGGACACCCGGTTCACGAGCATAATCTGAGACAAGTGCCTTAAGTACGGCCTGAGAAAGAGAAACATCTTTAGTCGTAAGACCATGTTTCTTTAATTGCTTAGGAATAACCCATTTTACAACAATCGAAATTTTTTCTTCAATTGTATAACCAGAAAGCTCAATCAGCTCCATACGGTCTAAAAGAGCCTCAGGAATTTCACCCACATAATTGGCCGTGGCCACAAAAAGAACTTTCGAAAGATCAAAAGGAACATCTAGGTAGTTATCAATAAATGTCTTATTCTGTTCAGGGTCAAGCACCTCTAAAAGAGCAGAGGCTGGATCACCTTGAAATGATTTTCCAATTTTATCAATCTCATCAAGCATGATGACTGGATTATTTACTTCAACACGTTTGATAGCTTGAATAATTTTTCCTGGCATCGCTCCAACATAAGTACGACGGTGTCCTTTAATCTCTGCTTCATCTCTCATCCCACCTAGTGAGAAGCGGTAGAATTTACGTCCAAGAGCTTTCGCAATTGAATGACCCAAAGATGTTTTCCCCACTCCCGGAGGACCCGCAAGACAAAGAATTGTTCCGTCGTATTCTGATTTAAGTTTTCGGACAGCAAGAAATTCTAGAATACGCTCTTTTGCCTTCTCAAGACCATAATGATCCTTTTCAAGCATTTTTCGAGCGCCAACCATATCAACCTTATCTTCTGTCGATTTGCTCCAAGGAAGTTGAATCATCCAGTTGAGATAAGTACGAGTCACGTTATACTCAGGTGATGAATCAGGAATAGATTCAAGCCGCTCAAGTTCTTCAAGAGCTGCTTTTTTAGCTTCTTCAGGAAGTCCTTCTTTCTCAATCACTTCACGGAATTTTTTAAGATCGCGTGCTTTATCATCTTCTTCCATCCCAAGCTCTTGGCGGATAACCTTAAGCTGTTCACGTAAGAAGTACTCGCGCTGATACTTATTCACTTTATCATTCACTTCATCAGTGATTTTTTTCTGAATATCAGCAACATCTTTTTCGCGTTTTAAATAAACAAGAAGTTTTGCGAATCTTTTCTTTACTACAAGTGTTTCTAGGAAATCCTGGGCCTCAGGAACATCAAGAGAAAGAGCAAAGGCCACAAGGTCAGCGAGAGATCCCGGTGACGGTGAATTTAACATCGCAAGCTTCATCTCTTCATTGAAGTAGGGATTAATCTCAGAGAGCTTTTTCACCTGATTAATCACCGAGCGAGTATAAGCATCAAGCTCTTCATCAGGCTCAATGATGTCATGGAAAATTTCTGGGCGTGCCACAAGAAGTGGTGATTCAGTAATATATTCAAGGGCACGATATCTTTTAATCCCATGAACAAGAAGATTCACTGATCCATCAGGAAGTTTCAACTTTTTAACAACCTTACATAGAACTCCGACTTTATAGATTTCTTTAGGGCTAATGTTCTGAACATCAGTTGATGTCATTCCATAGCTTTCTTCATCATCCTCTTCCTCTTGCTCAAAATCATCATCCTCATCTTCACCCATCACTTCCATGCGGTTTGACTCACGAGGGACATCTGACTCTACGTCTTTAAACTTAACAAGGTTTAAAGCAACGTAATTACTCTTTGAAAGATAGCCATCAAGCTCTGGCGTATACTTATCCTCAGAGAGAATAATCGGAGCAATCATTCCTGGAAAAATAGGACTGTTGACAATAGGAATCACGACGACATCTGATGGAACATCAGCGAGCATTTGAGATTCAGCATTTAACTTCATTTTTTTATCAGCTTTCGCCATATACTTATTCCTTCACTTAGCGAATATCAATAACAAGACGTCCGGGATTTTCGAGATAGAAAATATCAAAACTTGATTTTCCTTTCAGCGCTATTTCCATTGTCACGTTTTTAGGGTCGATCGCTAGAAAGTCGACACCTTTGACATATTTTGAGTTTTTGAGTTGAGTCGGAACACCACTAACGCTTGAATCGAAAAAATCAACTCGAAGCTTGTTGTCGACAGCGGAGATATGGCCATACAAACGTGGCACACCTGAACTGTTAAAATCAATCACCAGACGTTCATAGTCACGACCACTGATCACAGAATTGCGAATTCCACTGATCACTGATCCTGTTGTGTTTGATTTATAATGAAAAACACCCGAGTCTAAAAAGATCGATCTTTTTCTGGCCGAAATCTTCCAGATTCTTTCTTCGGTCAAGTTTTGAGCGAAAACACTTAGGCTTGTCGCCATAAGAATAAATCCTAATAAAAATGCACGCATGACATCTCCTTCCCTAAAGATGATTTCATTCTATAAAAGTTCGAGGATTAAGACAAAAAATACTTACGGGACTTTTGAATAATTGAAGCTATGGCGGCCAAAGAAAAGCCGAAAAGAATGGTCATCATCATTCCACCTTGTCCATTATTTGACGGTGGCTCAATTATTGTCCCACAACTCGCACTCTCCGCCTCATTTTTGCCTGTAGAAGAGGCACTCGCAAGATTCTGTGATTTCTTCACAGAATATGTAAACGGAGCATCAAGACAACTCCGATTATCAGAACTGACCTGATCTTCGACCAAATACCCTTCAGAGAGACCCGACATGGCCCCAATGCTCATTGTTAAAAGATAAGGCCAATCCTTCGTTGAGACAAACTCACTCACCACAGGAAAGGTCATGATCTGATCAAGGGATCTCATCTTTCTTGCATAAACTTCTATCTTAAATTTGTTATTAGAGACCGTTGATGAAAGAGTAATATTTTTTGAAAAATCAAAAATGGGCATTAACGTAGAGGCATCTTCTAAAGGAAGATTATCTGGAATAGATAAATCTCTACTCATAAATCGAAGCGGCTCTCTTGGAAGGAAAGTCTTTACCCCATCTTGCCTCGTCACCACTAGATGCATATCCAGTGGAGAACCAATCTGAGTCACATTGAGGCCAAGCTTTAAAAAAGGTGAACTTAATCCAGACAGCGAGAGGTCCGTGTAGTCAGCAATGATCTCATCTACTTTTTGATAAGAGGTGAGAGGTATTTCAGAGCTAAGGACAACTCCCATCATCGATTGCTGATTTAAGGAATTACCTGCATTATGGTTAAAAATGTCATAGCTTTCTTTAGGTGATTCAATTTTTCCTGCAAAATAATCTACTGGAACAGAAGTACTACATTTAATGCTAATTGTTCCCACATCTTCCGTTTCACCATAGGACAGGTGAATGGGTTGAGGTAATCCTTGGTCTTGCTCAGAGCAACCTTGAAAAAAGCTACCGACAAATTTTCCAGGACAAAAATTTGACTGAACAGAACGATACTCAAAAGAAATATTGCCTCCACTCTTCAGGGGAGTTGTGTAAAGATAATAAGTTTTATCAGGAAGAAGACCTGTGAGGACAAATGATCCATTTTCTTCTGTGATCGTTGACGATTGAACTGAACCATCAACAGCAGAGAAAGCGATCACATGGACACCAAAAACACCTATGTTTTGGCCACCGGCCACTCTCCCTTGAATGACATGAGGAGAGCCATCATACTTTGCACGAACACCACTTTTATCATCTTCAGAGGTTGTGGCCTGTCCGCGAAAGGCACTATAAAACATTGTTGATTCTAGAACTTCTGAGTGGGAAAGACCTACAAAATGTCCTAGTTCATGAGTGAGAACATCCCCAAGATAAACAGTAGAACCTAAAGTGTCAGAAGGGATTGTGGTAAAAGTATAATTTCTTTCATTAAGAATAATATCCGCTTGGGTAATATTCCCACTAGTCCCATAAGTAATCTGCGTGACACCGACAACACCAGGACCAAAGACATCAGTATTCTGCGAGAAAATAAGATTGTTGTTAGAGCCACCATTGAGATAAATTTTTGCATTCGAATGTGGATTCCACTGATTCAATGAATTCTGAAGAATTGATTGGGTACTGGCACCTGATAAGGATTTTGAATTATTGTTGATTCGAATGTTCAACGAGTTCGAGGGCCAGAATAGATCTTGCCCAGAATCAGATTTATTAGATGTATGGGCCATTGCCGAGAGAGCAATAACCAAGATCCATAAGATAAACATTCCACTCCGTCGAAATGCAACATTTCACAAAAAACTACAGCTGACGACGACGCCAAACTGAGACAACACCTAGAGCGGCCAGTACTCCGACTAACCACCAGACTTGCCCAACCGATGTCTCTTCACTATCTTCGGTCTTTTCTGAAGTAGCCGCAACCTTACGGAAATTGCCTACCTCCCCTTCACTGACTGAGGCAATTGATCTGGAAGGAGTCTCATTTTCGATACCCATACCTGAGCGAACAACTTTAAGATTCTCGCCCTTTATCTTTCTTATCATTTTTTCAAAATCAATATATTTCGTTTGTCCAAGACCTGCATGAGAGGGGAAGAGCTTATTAATAAGAAATTTCTCTTCACCATATTTCACAATATGAAATGTCCCTAGAGCAAGATTCATTCCCCAAAAACGGTTATTCACATTTTTCACCATCAAAACCACAGGTGTACCAATCATTAAATCTGGAACACCCTCGACTTTCACCGCACGATCGGTCAGAGTTCCTCCAGGATAGTGAATAATAACTTCGTTATTTCGGAACACATCAGTTTGAAGACCGTGCTCTTTATCTACTTGAAAATGCATTTGAGTCGCGACCATGCCATCCTCCAGAACAATAGATTCCTTTTTAAGGAAATGGCCAACGAGAATACCATCTGAATGTTTAATCTGATCCTCTAAGGGTTGAGGCATAAATAGTGTCGCCGACACTTGGGTCGAGAAAAGTGTAAGCAAAGCAATGAATGGTAGTCGAAACATGAGAAACTCCCTTAATCTTACTGATCTTGTCGGATTAAGGGGATTAAAACTTGAGCTTTTTAGATTAGTTTAAGTTCTTAAGATTTATGGCCTTCTCAGTAAAATGAAGCTCTTTTGAGGCCAGCTCCTTGAAAAAAGGATGAGGATCGATCACAACAATCGTATTTCCCAGTGGTAAAAGATCTCTAAGAAATTTCCCCATACGGACCAAGTCCTGCTCTGAAAGTCCAAAGGAGAGATTTTCAAAAATAATCATCGTATTCTCAAGGGATTTAAGAAGTTTTGAGAGCAAATAAATTCTCTGCTTTTCCCCACCTGATAATGAATTCACCTGACGATCTAGGGAAAGGTAATCAATATTGAGAATTTTGAGGTACTCCCAGATACGACGATATTTTGGTGTTAATTGAATCTTTCCTAAAACTTGCGATAGAGGAAGATTATAGGCCTCGGCCACGGTCATTGTTCCGTCAGAGATATTGGCATAAAGAGGTTTAATCTTCATTCCTCGGCAGTCCTCGCATTCAAGGATAATATCTTCAAGATATTGCATCTCGATCACAAGATGCCCTTTTCCCTCACAGCGTGGACACATTCCTAACTCAGAATTAGAGGAGAAATGCCCTTCTTTAAGTCCCATGCTTTTAGACACCGGAAGTTTTAAAAAATGTTTTCTAATAGCAGGTGCAAATTCAGTGATCGTTCCTACTGTTGATCTAGAAGTAAAACGATTAAGATTTGAAGCCACCACTACAATATTTTGAAGGTGCTGTATCCCTTTTACTTGTTTAACTAAAAATTTCTCATCAACAAGATAGTCACCTTCAATTTTTTTAGAAATTGTATTGGCCATGATCTTTATCAGACATGATGTCTTACCAGTTCCAGATGCTCCATTAACCCAAGTCATCTCACCCAAAGGTATTTTGAAATCAGGATATTTTTTGCCATAAATTTCAGGATTTAAAACTTCTATGTATTGCTCTTTAGGAGATTTAAATTTTTTAAGATTGAGATCACTTTTATCGATAACCTGAGAGTCTAGGAATTTTTTAGGTTTACCTTGATAAATTAACTCCCCACCATTCTTCCCTGATTCTGGCCCCATAACGACTAACTCATCACAAGCACTTTGAATTTGTTTTGAGTGATCAATGACAATAACCGTATTTCCTTGATCGATAATTTTTCTAATTCCCTGAAGGACTTGCTCTTGTTCTTTTTCACCTAAACCAAGGCTTGGTTCATCGAGAACAAAGAGAGCGTCTGTTCCTTTAAAAGAAAGATACTTAATAAGAAGAAGACGCTGATACTCTCCTGCCGAAAGAGACTTGGCCTTTCTTAAAAGAGGTAGATGTCCAAGTCCTAGTTTGAAAGCAAGCTCAAGCTTCTCTTCCGTATCTCGATAAAGCTGCTCTTCATGAGATATTGTTGAATGGGCCTTCTTGAAAACATCAAGCCCTTCTGCAATAGTTAATTTCATTAGTTCAGAGAGTGCTGTTTGATTTTTATTTATCTGAACCCAGTAATGGTTTATATCTTGATTTAAACGAGTCCCTTCACAGACATCACAAAGTTCTTCTTTTTGAAGATTACGAATATAAACTCTGACAGAGGGTTTATATCTTTTTGAATCAAGATAACTAAGAAGTTCCGTATACCCCTCGTACTTGCCTTCGCCTTCATAGACTAATTTAGTAAATTCTTTAGGGAGTTTTTTAATAGGCTCATCGAGTGAGATCTTTTTCTTTTTTAAAATCTTAATCAGTTCAAGATAGAAAAACTCGAAGGGAGCATAACGAAGAAGGCGAAGTCCTCCTTCATTAACGGATAGGTCTTTTTCAATTAGCTTTTCATCATCATAAATAAGATTGGCGCCAAACCCATTACAAGTCTGACAGGCACCAAGAGCATTGTAGGGAGAAAAGGCACTGACACTGGCCACAGGATGAGAGTGAAAATCACATTCAGGGCATTTCTTATCATTATGATAGGTATAAGGAGTAAGCTTTTTCTGACCTTCTTTAAAAAGCTGAAGTGAGCCGCGGTAATGGTGCAGCTTTAACTCTTTCCATTTGGCTTCGAGATTTTCCATTTTATCCGCTTTAAAACGCAAGAGTTCCCACCAATCATCTTCTTTTTCAAAGGAGCGAATCGATTTTCCATCAAAGCTTCTCGAAGGAATCACTTCACCCATGATGCCGCCATATTCATCTTTATGAATAAGAACATGGAAAACACCTTCAAGCTTCCCTTTAAGAAGTTGCTTGAGTTGTTCATCCACCGTGATCGTTGAAAGGAGAATTTTATGAGAAGGACAGTATTCTTTTGAATAACTATAAAACAAGGCCTGCAAAGAATCAGTGAGCCTCATCACATCCGAGACGACAGAACGAGACCCCATCACAGGATTAATTTGAGGGAGCCCAAAAACAGGAAGAACAGGAAAGATACGATCTACATCAACAGCAGAAGGACGATCTGAGAAAAATTTAAGTGAATTTGGAAATGAATTAAGAAATCGTCTCTTTGATTCTGCCATTAACGTATGGAAGGCCAGAGAAGTTTTTCCAGATCCAGAAGGCCCAGCAAAACAAATAAGTTTTTTTAGAGGTAAATCAAGGGAGACGTTCTTTAAATTATGAACTCTCGCTCCACGAATCTCGATATGATCAACTTTTCCACTCATGCCAAAGATAATGCCACACTTTCATAGTGGGGAGAAACAACAAAGGCCCCAAAAAGGGGCCTTGTCGTATGTATATCGAATATAAAAAATTTCGATTAACGTTTTGAGAACTGGTAAGACTTTCTCGCACCAGATTTACCGTATTTTTTACGCTCAACTTTACGAGGGTCACGAGTAACAAATCCAGCAGCTTTAAGTTCGCCACGGAAGTTAGGGTTAACCTTCATAAGGGCACGTGTGATACCAAGACGAATGGCTCCGGCCTGACCTGTAATACCGCCACCTTTAACATTGATATGAAGATCATAAGCATCGTTCATCTTTGTAAGGTTAAGTGGTTGGTAAACGATATAACGAGAAGTTGCCTTCGGGAAATAATCGTTCACATCACGGTGGTTGATTGTGATTTTTCCGCTTCCTTTAGAAACGTAAACACGTGCAACAGAAGTCTTACGACGACCGATTGTGTGAATATCATAAGTTTTTGCTTTACTCATATTGGTATCCTCTTAAATTAAGCTTTGATCTCAAGAACTTCAGGTTTCTGAGCATCGTGAGTATGTGTTGGACCCACGAATACTTTACATTTAGTTAACTGTTTGCGACCAAGAGTGTTCTTTGGAAGCATACCTTTAACTGCCTCAAGAATGATATTCTCAGGGTGCTTAGTAAGCATTTCCTTAGCTGTTCTTTTCTTGATTCCACCAATGTGGTTTGTGTGCCAGAAGTATTCTTTTTCGTCCCACTTCTTACCAGTAAACTTTACTTTTTCTGCATTGATAACAACAACAAAGTCACCTGCATCGTTATTTGTACAGAAAGTTGGCTTGTTCTTACCACGAAGAACTGTAGCGATTTCTGTAGCAAGACGACCAACAACTTTATCTGTTGCATCTACTACGTACCATTTTTTATTCAGCATATCGGCTTCTTTAAGCGCGAATGACTTTTGCGTAATCATACTTTACCTTCCTAAATTCACTAAAAAGTTGTTCCTTAAATAGGCTACCGGCGATCATTAGTCAAGAGACTGACACACCTAATGGCTAAGATATTAGGTACGGCAGCTCACTTCTTCTAGGGTACGGGTTAGAAGAAGCCAATTGACACATGGAAGCGTCCGGGGGACTCTAATGTACCATCAGCGTTCTTCTTTCTCAAGAGCTTTATACCATAGTCAAAATCTAGGGTTCCTACGGGTGTGAGAATTTTGAAACTTATTCCAGCCGCTTGGCGTAACTCACCTAAATCAAATGAATCGACAAAGACGCGCCCTGAGTCAAGAAAGACCCCGGCCATAATTGAGTCATTAATAAAGAAGCGAGGTTCGATTTTGAGATTGGCCATATAGGCCTGATCTTGAACTCGTGCCTCGGTGATATCTCGGCCGTCAGGAAGCCTATTGATCTCTTCATCACTAAATCCTCTGACCTGATCCATTCCAGTTAATCGGAAGACTTTGATATTGGGAATGTATCCTTTAGTCAAAACCTGGCCATCTTCAACCTCTGGAGCACCCATGCTATCAGTCCGCTCTTCTCTTGCTAAGTTTTGTTGAAGTCCACCCACCAGTGAGATCGCAAGAACTCCTCTTGGAAGATCAAAAGGGATATAAAAACGATTTCTTGAAACAAGTTTATAGTAATTCACGATCAGGTCATCGTTAGATTGCGAAAGAAAATAAGGGTTCGCGAATTCAACGGACATATTAAAGAAAGCCCCACTGGTAGGGTTAAGTGGATTGTTACGAAGATCCCAAGTAAAACTTGGTGTAATCGCACCAATGGTAAAACTTCCGTTATCTCTCTCCTCAGTTGCATCAAACTGATTGATACGCTCAAATTGATAACGAAGAGATGAGGAAGTATTGCGACTAAACTGTCTTGTAAGTGTGGTACTGTATCGCTGAATATCAGCATCAAAAGAGTAGAATCTTTTTCTTTGGAGAGCAGCTCCCAAACCAAGGTCAATTTGTGTATCAAACAGATCCCCTTGAGTGTAATTGATGGCTGTTTGATACTCGAGAAGCTTTTTCTCTTCTTTGCGGCGTCTGGGGTCGAGTGTCTGATAAGTAATACGTTGATTGACCTGTCCTCTTAAACTGATTCCTCGATTAAGGCCGCCAAGATTATTATACGAAATCGTCCCGGCAAGCTTGGCCCCGATATCAGATCTAAATCCTGGAGCTAATTCAACTAACCCATACTCACGTTCAGAAAGTCTCACCACGAGATCAGTTGTGCTGTCTGATGAATTATGACGAACAGGATTAACGTTAACAGTGTTAAAAAGTCCGGTCGAAGAGATAGCAAGCTCCAGATCTCGTGTCTTTTGAGGAGTTATGATATCACCACTTTCAAACTGAACTTTTTTCTCTAAGACTCGCTTTTTTGTACGCTGATTACCAAGAAAGATTATTCTGTTCAATCTTACTAATGGGCCTGGATTAATGGCAAAATTCAAGTTAACCGACTCACCGTTTTTTTCATAAACGACTAGAGACTCATTATTTGAATTTGTTACCTCTGCAAAATAATAACCTTTCTCTTGGAAATAAGTCGCAACTCGTCTTATATCGTCTGCGAAAGTAATGGGATTAAAGGCCATTCCTGGCTTGTTATTAAGCTGAGAAATCAAATCATCTTCATCCATTTTCGGAATGCCACTGAAGGTAAGTTTTTGAACATAGACTCTCTTATTTTCATTTATGATATACTCAACTTGCGCCTTAGACTTATCAGGGGAAAATTGAGTCAACGGACCTTTTATGTCTACTCTGACGAAGCCATTCTTAATGTATTCCGTTTTTAAGACTTCGACAAAATACCTAACATACTCCTCATCATAAAAATCAAGAGAGGCCAGTTCGTAAGCCTTCTCTTTATAAAGGTCTTGAATCTCTTTGTTTGAAAAATAATTGTTTCCAACAAAACTTATATTTGATTGCCGAGTTTTGAAGGTTTCATGAACTGTAATTTCAGTCGCTTCGACCTGTTCGTTATACCTGTTTTTGAAGGTATCAGGTTTGACATCCACTTTAACATTTAAAAATGCTCGTGTTCGATAATGAGAAATGAGCTCGGATTTAATAATAGATTCTGTCAGTGGTCTCTTATATCTACGGTAGAGATCTTTAATTAACATTAAAAGGTCTTCACGATTTTCTCTGGCGATTCCTTTAAAACGATATGTATAGAGAGTATCGTCTAAAACGTTTAATTCTAAATTAACTCTATCCTTTTTTTGATTAAGATCGTAT
Source organism: Bacteriovoracaceae bacterium (assembly GCA_049241565.1). GTDB lineage: Bacteria > Bdellovibrionota > Bacteriovoracia > Bacteriovoracales > Bacteriovoracaceae > DZBG01. The sequence continues at coordinate 97,164 of JBMLQL010000030.1, forward strand.
TCAAAATTGAGAACATAATAACCATAATCAAAAAGCTCGCGTTGAGCTTCATCTATCGCCTGTTTAAAAACATTAATCTCAAATGGCTTTTTGTATAGAGGTATTAATTTATCTTTGATGAACTGTTCAACAAAGATGGATTTTGTTTTAGGAACAACTTTAACAAACAATCTCGGTTTATTAAGAATAATTTCAAGAAAAATCACAATTCTATCATCTATCGTTTTGTACTTCTCATTGATAGTGGCACGGGGATATCCACTTTGTTCTAATTTTTCTTTTAATACAGACAACGCTGTTCTGTACTTTGTTTCTTCAAAGAACTGGCCCTCTTTCATCGGAAACAAAGAATAGGCATCTCCCATATAGGATTGATCTACAAATCCAATATTGATCTCTTTAATGATACTTTTAAGTTCAATGTTAATCATCAGCTGATACTTCTGATTATTTTCTGTCAGTCTATAGGTGAAGGCTTTATACCCCCCATCTGTCGCCACTAGTTTTAAAGTATCTTTAAGGTGGACAATGCTTCGATAATGCCCAACCAAATTATTAAATCGTTGCTCTCGCCATTTACATTCAGGAGATTCCTTGCAAATAACGAGAACGTCGGTCAGATCAAAGCCAGCGGCTAATGAGATTGATGAAAACAGAATAAGGAAAAAAGCTGCGATCAACTTCATTTAAAAGTCCACCTCAACTTTACATCTCCTCCTACGGAAGTATCGATAATATCCTCTTCGCCTTCTGCATTCGTTTTGAGTTCGTAGACTCCCTCTAGTTGTAGAGTTTTATTGATTGAGTAGTTCAGGTTCATACTTTGTCTCTGGCCAATGCTTCCACCCATAGTGCTGGAAACAGACAGAGAGAGGGCCTCATCGAGCCTCTTTTTAACTTCGATTTTAGTTGCTGATCTCGTTCGTGCAATGTCAGTAGGTCCACTTGAATCCCCACCTCGGCCTGAGATCATACTATTCTGGGACTGCTCCAATACTGTCCCTAAATTCACCTGAAGTCCAAATTGCTTTTTCAAAATATCATTAATTCGAAATCGATCAAAAACAAAAGAGCCCACACCCATACTGGTTAAACTTTGCTGATCACCTTGAGTAAGTGTATTTTGGATTTCATCTGTGTACCCAAAGGCGATGAGAGAAAGGATACTATTCTGAGTTAAGGCTGGATCAGATGTTAAATCGAACGAAAATCGCTCTAAGTCCCCAGCTGCCTTAGCAGTGATTTTGTAAGATGAAATGAGAGTTGTTGCCTGAACATCAAAATCAGGATTAGCGATATCTTTTTTAGCTGAGAAATTAATATCAGCCTGAGCAATTGTATACTCACTATTCTTAAAAAAAACTCTTGAAACATTTTGAGGAGAAAAAAGTCTTCCATCTGCTCTTGGTCTTCCTGCATTCCCAGATAAGCTAAGCTCCCCTCTTAATGAAACATCCATCAGGGAATTTGTTATTCGTACTGGTTGCTCAGTCTCAACAATAAGATTAAGTGTCAGAAGTTTACCTACCACAGACTCTTGATCCTTAGGGAGATAGCGAATTTGTGATACTGACGACTTAGACTCAAATTCACTTAATTCATTAACAAAGAGTGCCTTATTGAGCTTTATCTCCCCACTCAAATTATAAGGTAGGTTATTCCCTAGGATGATTCCTTCTCCTGAAAGATTAATGCTCGACTTTCCCAAAATAGGAATTTCAGCTCTATCAACTTTAAATGAAAGATTTATGTCTGGATCGTCATTATCAAAGTAAATATCTCCCGTCGCTGAGACAGATCCTGTTTGAAACTGAGTCCTAAAATTTTTCACTAACAATTTTCTATCACTAAACTCTAAGGAGTAATCAGTGTTGTTTAAAGGAACAGGTAAATTATCAATAGAAAGATCGAGGCCCTTGGAGTTTGCAAGAATATTAAAGGCGTAATTATTCTTGTAACCTTCGATAACAAATGACTGAGAGAGTATTCCATCAGCGGCTAAGACTTGAGAAAAAAGAATCTCAAGAATATTTGAATTGATCACACTTTCGTGTGTGATGATGACCTTATCCCCAAACGTCCCACGACCACTAGACTTTAATTGAATATCATTTTGAGTGTGTTCAAAATCCCATCTTTCAATTTTGTTATTGTTAACAATGAACTGAGGTTTATTTGATTTATAGGAAAAATTGAAATCAGAATGCGACAAACTAATTTTTTTTAAAAAACCACTAAAGTTAACAATTGAGAGATCAGGATAAAAGCTGGCCTTGTATTGAAAGGCGGTGCTCGCCTTGATATCTTCAAGCTCTATATGCCCACCTAATACCCCAGCAAGGACAGGCTTCAAATTTGGCAGATCTACAGCTAGATCAAAATTTGAAAGACTCGTTTGTTTCATGTTGATATCAAAGTTTGCTTTTATTTCATCCTCAAACAGAAAAAGCTTTCCCCTATATCTTTCAGGAGACAACGTAAGTTCAATTAGGGAATCTTTAAAATCATAATTAAAAGCTTTTGTTTGACCGATATTAGAGTTTATTTTGATGGTGTAATCTTTTGAAGTTCCTCCACCTTTTAAACTTCCGTCTAAAATAGCGTCAAAACTAAGTGATGACTGCCGAACCTTGTTAATTGATTGTAAACCGATATTATTCCAGTCTAAATCAAGGTTAAAGATCTCTGTATTCATATTGAAATCAACTTCGCCTAAAAGTGCACCTCTCTCCTTAAAAGCTTTTACATCTTTAAACTTAAGAATTTTATCTTCCATCATGATAGAGAAAAAACCATGCGATATTGATTCTTTGTATGCTTCGAGATCTCTGAAGTTGACCTTGGTTTTGACCTTTAAGTCCTGCAAATTTGCTTTTCCATATATTTTACAATCAAGCTTGGCCTTAAAGTTTAGGTCAGATGGTAAAAATGTTATTGGCGATAACACTGGGGCAATAATGCTTTTAAGATCATCATGTGTGGTTTGAGGTGAACGAATGTCTAAATTCAGCTCTAAATTATCATAGTTAACATAACCATTTCCGTAGATTTCAGTTTTGTTATACTTAGAACTCAGTTGAATAATATTTACTGTAGAATCTTTGAGTGAGATTAATGTCTCTTGATCTGCGTCACCTAGTTTGTAACCCAATACCTGAAAGTCATTAATAAGCCCCTTGAGATTAATTTCAACATCGTCTAAAGGACCATTTACCTCAAGAGCAAGAGGACCATTACCTTTCACACCAATCTGAGCAATATCCCCAAGATCTTCAAGCCTAATTTTCCCACCAAAAGTTTTAAAGCTAACTCTGTCTTTATTTACTTTCCCTTCAAGACGAAGGTCAGTCTGAGGCATTTTTATATTCGCCTTCATGCGAAATTCATTATCGATAACTTGAAAATCTGCTTTAGAAAGTCTTGTCTCCTTAGCATGAATAATTGAAAAATCTTCTCCCTCTTTTGTTGGGACAACTAAAGCAAGATCTTTGATATAAAATCCATCTCGAGGGTAAAAATAAAGATTACTTTGCTTTAATTCAAATCCCAGTTGCCCAGTAAGCTGACCTTGAAGAACCTGAAGTGAGGGGCCGAGAATGCTAATAGCATTACCCAGTGAAAAATTTTTGATTTCAGCCGTCACTCTACCAGGAAAGAATTTCATTCCATCAATTTGAACAAGACTAAAAGGCTTTGTTGTTTTTAGACTTTCGTCTTTGTAGTTCAACTCTAAAGAATTCACAAGCACATTTTCAGCTGTAATATCACCCTTGGCTGACAATTGATCTAAGGATAGAAAGCTCGATCTAAGGTTTTCGAGATCGACAACATAATCTCCTTTGATCTGACCATCATAAGAAATTTTAAATTGAGTATTCGCCGTCCCATCTTGAAAACTAATCATTTCAGGTAATTTAGTAAATCTTTTAATTCCTGGAAGATCAATTTTGATATCTCCATTCAATTCAGCTGATGCATGCTTAAGCTTTGGATAGCTTTTAATCAAACCATTAATTTTTGCTTCATGAGTATCTTGGTGAACTCTTAAATTATGGATATTGATATCTTTTCTACCTATATCTATATCGGCCCAGATCCCATCGATCCTGAAAGGCGCTGAGTCCTCAATCGCTATATTAGCAAGATAAGATTTTATTCTGAATGTCTTTGGATAACGTATAATCTTTAAACGCTTTATATCCAAACTGTTCTGATTAAATTCTCCATACACGTTCTGAAGAACAATAGTATCAACTCTTAATGGTCCAATTTGTGAAAAGTCAAAAATTTGGTCAATAAGTTTTTGCTCTAGTTCTTCAGGCATAGGCTCATCTGGTTTTTTAGGGAACAGATATTTTATGTAGGTATCTTCTATTTTAACTTCACCTAAGCTGATTTTATTTTCTTCGAGTTCATAGAAATTTATGTAGAATCCGAGGCTCCCGATCTGAGACTCAATCACCTCAACATCTGAAATCTTCTTGTAGATATCAATTTTTTTTATTTCTATACCTGGGGGAAAGAGATTTAGGTCAACACGTTCGAGGACAATTTCAGTTGAAGTTTTTTTATAAATAATATCACTAAGAACTTTTGATAAAACTCTACCGAATGAGGCAGATTGAACATAATAAGTCATTCCGGCAATGCTGACGATAAACAGAAAAAAGAATGAGCCTAGAATTCCTTTAAATCTCATCTAGCTCTTTTAGTCTTTCCATGGCCATCCGATAATTTCCAACAAGACTTATTATATTTTTGTAGATAGATTTTGCTTTATTAATTTCACCTAAATGAAAGTGGAAGTCTGCTTCCGCATACATGAAGGCAATGATATCTTCTCCTGACTGAGCAATGGATAAAGAATCAAGGGCCGTATCAATACCTGCTCGATAGTCTTTCAGCTCATGATAAACACGAAGAAGTAAGTAATTCAATTTGAGTTTATGTTCTGGCACAATAGGTGCTTTATTAATCTTAAATGCAATCGCACGAGCTGCAAGTGGTAAGTTCATCTGTAGCATACTCACCATAAGGTCTAAGGACTGATCAAAACTAAGCTCCTGGTGCTTTAAGCCGCTTATTATAAGCGCTTCCTCTTCTGAAAGATGGTAAGTCTCTTCTTCCTCTCGGCTTAGGTCTTTTTTATGGATTGTATTTAGCTTGAGATCCTCAGACTTCAGATCTGATAAAAAAGGAGCTGACTCGATTTTCTTTTTGGTAATAAAATACGATTTCAGATCATGTGAGAAATATTTTTCAATCATGACAAAATCATAAATTTGTAACCCCTTAAGAGCATCGGCAAGAAACTGAGCAAGCTCATGCTGTCCCCAATGATGAAGATTTCTGAGAATGAGAAGCTGAAGTCCAAAATGGTCAAAATAGATAAAGGATTCAATGACTTTTTTTATTTCAACTTCATCAAATTTATTCTGGGTCTGAAACATTAAAAACGATTTCCAAATCTCTAATCTTCCCCTTACTTGCATTTGATCCAATATCGTAATCAAAAGTTCAAGATCTTCTTTCGTCTTAGGAGTTTTCTTTGATCGAATGAGTTGGCCTTCAACAAAAAGAATTAGTTGTTTTTCAATTTGTTCAAACTGAAATGTTTGCGTCAAGTGAAGAATAAGTATAAAAACAAAATCTTGATCCTCTTTGAAATACCTCTCATGGTATTTCTTAAAAGAATCCATAAGTGGCCAGTAGCGATGTTTGAGGATAAACATCCCAAAAGCCTTTAGCGTTTCTTTGAGGTCAGCGAGCATACCCCTTTGTTCAAAAAGCTGCATTTGCCACTTATAAAGAAGAGCTGACTCAAAAGAAGGATTTTTATTAATCCACCAATTGAGCAGGTCATTAATTTCATCGAATTGATTCTTGTGAGCTAGCTTGATGAAGTACAAATCAAGTTCATGGAATGGAAAATCTTTTCCAAGGTTTCTGCGAACTTCAAAAAGTTCATGAAAAAACTCAATAGATAATTCCTCCTCAATTTGAAGAGAAAAATCTAAAAGAGTTCTTTCTGCTTGAATAAATCTTCCTTCGGCCATCATGAGCCGAACACTTTTGAAAAGTTCCACTTTGCCCCTTCCTTGCGGCAATTTAAGTCCTTAAATTTATTATAGTTTTAAACTAATTTTTTGGACAGATAATTTGTGGAAAAGCGACCTTGGGCAAACTCTGGGTCGTCGAGAATTTTCTTGTGGAGTTCTAGGTTTGTCTGGATTCCACCAACCACTGTTTCTCTCAAAACTCGCTTAGATCTTGTGATGCAGTTATTGCGATTATCAGCAGAAACAATAATTTTTGAAACCATAGAATCGTAGTAAGGTGGTACAGTATATCCTGTATAAATATAGTCATCCGTTCTTACGCCAATCCCTCCAGGTCTATGATAATGAGTGATAAATCCAGGTGAAGGCATACCTGTTTTGGGATCTTCAGCATTAATACGAAACTCAATAACATGATTTCTAAAAAAGATATCCGATTGCTTAAATCGACAAATTTCCCCATCTGCATGACGAATTTGCTCAGAAATAAGATCTACACCGGTATGCATTTCAGTTACTGGGTGCTCCACTTGGATACGAGTGTTCATTTCCATGAAGTAAAAAGCTTCAGTATCTAAATCGTAGAGAAACTCAACTGTTCCGACAGAGTCATAGTTTACATGCTTTGCCAGTCTTACTGCGGAGTCGCAAATCTCTTTTCTTTTTTCAGGTGTCAGAACTGGTGAAGGAGCCTCTTCAAGAATTTTTTGAAATCGTCTTTGAATCGTACAGTCACGCTCACCAAGGTGAATTACATTCCCATGTTGATCAGCAAGAATTTGAACTTCAATATGACGAGGATTCTGAATATATTTTTCAATAAATAATGTTCCATCTCCAAAGGCAGCTTTCGCTTCTTCGGCAAGTCGTACGAGTGCCACCCAAAGCTCATCAAAGTTTTCGATGCGCTTCATTCCGCGTCCACCACCACCTGCAGAAGCTTTAATCAAAACAGGAAAGCCCATTTTTTCTACTTCTGAGCGAATGGCATCCTGGGATTTATCAGTTGTATAAATTGGCTCTAAAGTTGGAACCTTTGCTTCTTTAGCAATAATTTTCGATTCAATTTTATCACCCATCGCTTGAATACAACGCACACTTGGGCCAATAAAAGTGATCCCCCACTTTCCACACATCTCGGCAAACTCATCATTTTCAGAGAGGAATCCATACCCTGGATGAATAGCATCAGCCCCTGTGATATCAGCAGCTGAAAGAATTTGAGGAATATTTAGATATGAAAGTGATGACTTCGGTGGGCCGATACAAACTGATTCATCGGCCATTTTTACGTGGAGAGAATCTTCGTCGGCAGTCGAATGAACAGCCACTGTTTCAATACCTAATTCACGACATGAGCGAATCACTCGAATAGCAATCTCGCCCCTGTTTGCAATAAGAACTTTTTTAATCTTTTTCATATTTATGAAGGACGAATTTTAAATAATGGTTGGCCAAATTCAACTAGGCTTTCAGTATCAACACAAGCTTCAACGATTTCACCGCTGATATCTGCATCGATCTCATTCATAATCTTCATGGCTTCAAGAATACAAAGAGTCTGTCCGACCTTAACCTTGTCTCCAACTTTTACGTAAGTTGGTTTACCCGGAGAAGGACTTCCATAAAAAGTTCCCACGAATGGAGACTTAATAATATGAAGGCCAGCATCGCTCGCCGCCGCAGCCTTTGCATTTGAAGCCGCAATCGCTGTTGCCGAAGCAATAACAGGAGATGGGGCTGCTTGAATAGCAACTGGAGCTGAGTGGTGAACAACAGGAGTGTGTGATGAAACAAAGCTTACCGAAACTTTGAAGTCTTTTGCTTCAACTTCTAGTTCTGCCACACCCTCATCTTTAGCTATTTTTACAATACTTTTCAGTACATCTATATTCATAAATTAAACCTTTGCGCGCTCTACGTATTCGCCAGTACGTGTATCAATTTTAAGAACCTCACCTTCTTTAATGAAAAGTGGCACGTTCACTTGAAGACCAGTTTCCATAACAGCTTTTTTGTTTCCACCTGCAGCAGTATCACCTTTCATACCAGGATCAGTCTGGGCCACTTTAAGGTTAATAAAGTTTGGAAGTTCAATTGAGATTGGTCTCGCATTAAAATAAAGAATGAATACTTTAATACCTTCTTGAAGATAGTATTTATTGTCACCAACTTGATCATGATTTAGGTGAACCATTTCAAAAGTTACTTGGTTCATGAAGTTATACCCATCAGGATCAGAGTAGTTAAACTCCATCTCGATTTCTTCCATATCTGGTTTATCAACAGTTTCAACTCCGGCCTTGAAAGTTCTCTCAAGCATTTGTCCCGTCTCTAGATTTTTAAGACGAGTTCTAACAAAGGCAGAACCTTTACCAGGATTGACGTGTTGAAAATCTGCAATGAGATACGGCTTGCCTTCGATCTCGATTTTGAGACCCTTTCTGAAGTCTGTTGTTTGATACATTTTAGTTCCCTTTGATGTTCAATATTGCGCAAATGGCTAAATAATAAGTGTCGGTTCCAAGTCCGCTCATTATGGCCGTACACGCTTTTGCCGTCAACAGGTTATGACGAAACGCTTCACGCTGATAAACTTGTGAAAGATGGACTTCGATCACAGGAATTTGAAGAATTTTTAAAGCATCATGGATAGCAACTGATGTGTGCGCATAGCCACCGGGGTTAATAACTAGAGCTTCAGTCCCATTCTTGAAGGCCTCTTGGATCTTAGAGACGATCTCTCCTTCAAGATTAGACTGGTACCATTCAAGATTTAATTTTTGCGTTTGCAACTTTTCCTGAGTTTCTTTTTTGATATCACTTAATGTCTTTGTTCCATAAACATGAGGCTCACGCTCACCAAGCATATTTAAATTTGGACCATTGATAATAAGAATTTTCATGATGGGCGAGCTTCCTGGGCTTTTTTCTGAACGAGATGAAGAAAACGATCAAAAACTTTCTCAAGCTTTTCTTGCTCTGGAGTTTTGGCCTTCACCTTTGTTTCTATCAAAGAAATAAGCTCCTGATGCCCTTCTTCTTCAGTGGAATCATGACCTAAAACTTGATTTTTAAGATTAAGAATTTCATTTCTCTTTTGAATCGTTTGCGCATCACCAGGGTTGAGGTGAAGAATCTTGTCTAGTAGCTCAATCGCCTTATCATAGTATTTTTGAGCGGAATAAAGTTCGATCAGAGTATGAGAAATAATAGGCTCATCTGTAGTCAGTTCAGACGCATTGACCTCTTCTATATCGCCATACTCTTCAAATTCATCTGCATAATAATCATCGTCAAAATTTCTATCTTCTGGAAGGTCTTCCAAGGAGAGCTTGGCCATTGGAGTGAACTCTGTAATGTCAGCTGTAGATTCATTTTCCTGAGACGATTTTCCACCTGGTTTTTGCATAACCCACTCGTCATCGACTATAGAGCGAGAGGTGTTTTCAAAAGGAGAAGGTGTTTCATTTTTATTAGCAAAATCGACCTGAACCCAATCATCATCAAAACTACTACTAAGATTTTTATTGAGAATCAAATCAGGAGCTTTGATCAACTTTTCTTGAGAGATAATTTTTTGAGACTGATAAAGATCTGCTTCAAGCTTAGTAACTTGTTCTGCAAAGAATTTATCACGAGGGTTCATGAACAGAAGGTACTTATAAGTCTCAAGCGCCTCATCTAAATGACTAATTTGCAAACATGTTTGAGCAAACAATTTCTGAAGAGAGATATTATCTTGATGACTACCCACTAAAGGTCGAAGGGTATTGTAACAAAGTTCAAATTTTTGCTGATCAAAATAGCAATGACTTAAAACAATATAACCTAAAGGGTAGCTAGGATGAGACTTAATCCCTTCTCGGAGAATTTTTAAAGCATCTTCAATCATCCCTAGCTTTCGGTAGGATTCAGCTAAAGGAGCAAAGACCTTCGAGCGAGGGTTCTTCTGATATAATTGGTGATACTTTGCCAACAAGGCAGACTGGTTACGTCGAGAGGTCATTATCCCTTCTTTTAAGTATCAGTAGCTTGGTTAACCGCTTGTCTCTCCACAAATCCAGCTTCATCCTGATTGATAATTCTTGGAGTCATAAAGATAATCAGCTCATTCTTCGATGTAGTTGGAGCGTAAGGAGTCCTAAACAACCATCCCACTAATGGGAGGTCTTTTAAAAATGGAACTCCGGACTGCTGCTCAAGCGATTGTGTCTGATAAAGACCACCTATAACTACTGTTGAACCATTATCCACAAGAACCGTCGTGTTTACTGAGCGGCGACTAATATTTGGAGGAGCAGCATCAGAGGGTCTAGTTGTAAAGGCAGACTTCGAGAGATTAATATCCATTGAAATTGATCCATCACTGGTTATCTGAGGTTTAACCTTGAGATTTAAGTCAGCAGAAATATTTTGAAATGTAATAATCGGAGTCGTAGCACCAGGCTGAATCTGAGTCACCTGAAATGATGTTTGCTCAGAGCTTGTGATCGTGGCTTCTTTTTTATTCTGAGTAATTACCTTTGGTGTTGAAATAATTCTTCCCTTAGATTCGCTCTCCATCAATTGAAGATTAAAATCTAGGTTTGCAATCCTCTTATATACATTAAAAGTGGCGCCAAGTGCAGTAGCTGCATCAGCTGTGGGAGCAGAACTTAAAGTAAATGATCCGTTGGCCGCGGCAATATCGCCAAACGGTCTATAGTTCATCGTAAAGCCACGAGTAAGACCAATTCTTTTTGAATAACTTTCGTTGGCCTCAACAATTTTGGCTTCGATAAGTACTTGTGGCGTTTGATTATCAAGAGTTTCGACAATTTTTTTGATTCGTTCTATTGAATCTACAGTATCACGGATGATTAGACTATTTGTTCTCTCATCTATCTGAATACTTGCTCTCTGTGGAGTAATATAGTCTTTGATAATTTTTGAAATATCAGCAAGAGTGGCATAGTTAATTAGAAAGACCTTCGTCACCAGAGGTTCTAGTCCTTCTTTCAATTGGGCTGCTTTTAGCTCTGTTTCTTTTTCTCTTGTTGCCTGTTCTAGTGTTTTAACAAGAAGGATATTTGAACTTTTTTGGGCCACAAGCTTTGAGAGATTCATGATTGTATCAAGCGCTTGATCCCAAGGAACGTTTGTGAGTGTAAGAGTAAGTGGTGGTAATTTTGCAATCTCTTGATCAATGATAATATTAAAGCCTGAAGTATCAGCAATCATTTTTAAGATGTCTGAGATAGGAATATCCTGAACATTAATCGAGATTCTTTTTCCTACGTATTTCTTTGGCCCTGAGAGAGTTAAATTTTCAAGAATATCCTCTATACTCATGGATTTAGGGATATTGATGTCTAATTCTTCTGTCTTGTTTTTCGATGAAGCTACAGTTGGCTCTTCAGCTGTGCGAATCTTATTTTTTGAAAAAACACCAAATCGATTCTCAATACTCAAAGTCAGTTTAGTACCATTGTTCTCAAGTATGGAACGAACGTTGTCACGAAGCTGGATGGCAAAACGAACATCTGAAGCAGAGCCTGGTTTCTTGTAACCAGAAATATAAACAGCACTTCCTGGAAACTCTGAAGTATCAATTCCGCGTAGAACTTTTGCTGAAGCTTTTGTGTTTTTAAGATCGAGAATGATTTGTTTGTCTTCCGTAATGTGAAAACGATCCGCAATCACGGGCTTATCAAGATCAATGACGAGCTTACTCACTTCACCCTCTTGTAAGAAGTTAATCGCTTTGACCTCTTGGGCAACAGCAGAATAACTCATCAAAATGAGTGATAAAATTGAGTATTGAAAAATTCCTTTCTTCATAGCTTCTCATCCTTAAGAAATGACTATGTACCTATTACTAATAGTTTATTTTGAAATAGGTATAACTGTCTCTAAATATTCTTCCTGACCGTATACATTAATAATTTTCTCAACTAATACGATCCCGCCTGGGAGGATCGCCTTTAGCTCGGCATTATCCTGCCCAACCTTCATTCCTTCACGTAAGATAACAACACTTGCTGAGGTCCCGAACTTGGCCAGGGCCCTTCTTTCTTTTCCAATAAGTACACCTACAATTCTGAGGTCTTGAAGGTTAATCTGCTCTTTAGTGGCAATATTAGTGAACGTACCATCAGCTGTTTTGAAGTAACTTGTTTTTTTCTCTTCCTGGGCCTTAAATCCACGAGAAGGAGGAGCTTTAAAAGGGTCACGAAGCTCATACGGATTATCAATTTTTGTTTTATCTTTAAAAAATTCATTCACTTTTTCTTTAGATAAGTTTTTTTCTTGCTGAGAACGAGCCTCTAGAGAAAAACCTATGCTAAGAATAAAGATAGTAATGATAAATAGCTTCATTCATCACCCCTTGAACTTCTTGCTGGGCGAGGAGGCTTCGGAGTTTCTGGTGAAGTAGCATTAGCTTCAAAGCCTCGATCAACTTTAAAACTAGGATTGAAGCGATAAGCTTCGATGGTAGATTCCATCGATATCGTTGGGAATCTACCTTTTTGAACACCTTTCCCAGTTACTAGTCTTAAATCTTTGACGTTATAAATCCGGTCTGCTGTCCCAATTCGCTCAAAAAAAACAGCAAACTGAAGATAAGTTCCATTGGCCTTAACTTTAAAATCTTTCCCAATAGTTAGTTGAGATATATTTTCTCCGCCTGCGCTAATGTAGACATCCTTAATATTGAGAAGTTGGGCCTCACTATTAAAGAAATTGAGAATCTGTCCTTCATTTGTTTCCGCCGGTAGTTGTCGTTGAACTGATTCAATATTTTTTGCGACTTGTTCTACTCTCACCTTTGAAGCTTCAGATTCTTTTTTGAATTCTACTATTTCTTTAAGCTTCTTTTTTACTGTCTCAATCTCAGCCTGCATTGGCGGAATCTGCTCTTCAAAAGAAGTCATTTGAATGGAATGCTCATCATAAGAAAAATAAAGCCCATAAAGCGCATAGAGCACAATGAAAACATGGAGGTTGGCGATGAGTTTATTTCCAAGATCTTTCATTTATTGATTTAATCTCGCTATTTTAAAATTAATCTCAAATCTCTCTACGCGCATTTTATCTTCACGAACAACACTTTCAGATTTTGTGACTGAAGCCTCTTTTATGAAAACGGAACTTTTCACTGAATCTAAAAATTTTCCAATACTCGAGTAATCTAAAGATTCACCAGACAATTTTAGCTCGTCATTGGCAAAAGTAAGATCAGTTATCCAAACATCCTTGGGAATATTCTTAGCTAAATAGATAAGCAAGTTTGAAGGATTTCTCTTTTCACTTAATATTTGTTTAACCACTGTGAGTTTTTCAGTCAAAATTCTTTCTTGCTCTTTTAGATCCTGAATTTGTTTTTCAAGTTCAGATGCTTGAGTAATTTTTCTTTTTAAAGATGTTAACTCGCTATTCACAATAGCAACTTCTTGTTGCTTATCTACCCTCTCCTGCTCCCACATAGGTAAAAGAAAGAAATCAGGAGCATAAAGGATAACGATGGCCAGGCCAACAGCCTTGATTTTGATTTTTGTAAAATCAAAACCTCCGACATTACTCATGTCCATCTGTTTTTGGGCGTTAGAGAGGTTAATCTTAATCATGATTAATCCTTCCTCATCGCTAAACCAATAACCACAGAGGCAATAGCTCCAAAAATTTCAATGGGCTGATCAAACTTACGTTCATCTACTTTAATACGTCTAAAAGGGTCTAATCTTTCTGCTTCAAGACCAGAGGCAGCCGAAATTTTCTCTAAAAAACCTGGAGCAAGAGAACCACCGCCTGTCACAAAGCAGCTATGAACGCGATCTGTACTTCCCTGAGCGACGTAGAAGTTAATACTCTTTCTAATTTCTGCAACGTGATTATCCAGCTGCATGTTAATGATATTTAGTATTTCTTCGGGGTGATTACCATTTTCGTCAGTTGAGATTTTTAAATCCTCAGCCTCTTCGTAACTTACACCCATTTGGCGCTGAATTTCTTCAGTGATGAGTCCCCCACCAACTGGAATTTCCTTGGTGAAGATGGGTCCCCCATTTTTAAAAATAATAATTTTAGTGTTCTGCGCACCAACATCTAGAATAAGTGTTCCTTCATTATAATCATCCAACTTATCTTTCATCACTTCTTCGAATAAATTCGATATGGCCAGGACATTAAGATCTACAATTTTCGGGGTGAGTTTAGCTTCTTGAACAAGTTCTGTATAAGCATCTATAGTATCGTTATGAGCAGCTGCAATCATAGCGTCTTTCCCCCCTCCCTCATTATCACCAATGATGTGAAATGAAATTTGAGATTCGTCCGCTCCAAAAGTAATATACTGTTCTGCTTCCCACATGATATGGTCTTCGATTTCTTCTTTAGAACCTTCAGGAACATTCATTCTTTTGGTAGTCGTATTAGGACCAAAAAGACCGAAACAAACTAGCTTTGATTTAATCTTTGCTCTATCAAATGCTTCAATAATTCCTTCTACAATTTCAGAAGGTTTTTGAACTTCATCTTCGATGATAGCGGCTTCTGAAAGTTGAAATAACCCAAATCGCTCAAGCTTATATTTACCTGATGATCCAGAAAGTTCGCAGACTTTGATACTATGGGCCCCAATATCGAGGCCGACGATATTACCTGGGTTAAGCTTCCCCATGAGCTCTTGAATTTGATCTTTAATTGAGGCTGCCAATCTTGTGTCCTTCCATGGAATAAACAATTTAATTATAGAAGGAGTTGTAATGTGAGATCAAGTATTTAGTGCTCAAAGTCATCTTTGAGACAAGAAAACTTTTCCCTTAGTAGACTAAAACAGTCAAAGCAAGCACTAAAAACTTAGCTTTCACTAACCAGTTTCTTCATCTAAGAAAATCTGCCACGTAGGTAAATAGCTCTGGGAAAAAAATCTGCCAAGCAGCCACTACAATTATAAAAGGACCAAAGGCCATAGGTTTTGAACGATCCATTTTTTGAAACAGAATAAGAATAATTCCAAAAACAGCACCGATCATACAGCTAAAAAAAATATTATAAATAATCCCTAATGGTCCCAGATAAAGCCCTAAAATACCAAAGAGCTTAATATCTCCCCCACCCAATCCGATTTGACCTCTTAGCTTATAAAAAAGCCACGTCACTAAAAGTGGAGCAAGAAAACCAATGGCCCCACCAATTAACCAGTACTGCCAATGAAAAGTCAGAACAACAAAACTAAAGACAAGCACTAACAAGTAGATGTTTAAACTATCAAGTAAAAGGTGATGGTCTAAATCTATGAAAAAATGACAAATAAAAACAGCACCAATACCGAAGTGAAAAAAGAAATAAAGAAGCTGCTCTGGGGATAAGTTCGCTGGAGCAAGCCACAAAGCAAGAAGGCCAGTTAGAATTTCGATCAAGGGATAACGAAGGGGAATACCTGTTTTGCAGAAACTACATTTGCCTGCCAAAAAAACATAGCTAAGAATTGGAATATTGTGAAACCACTTCAGTTGATTTCCGCACTCAGGACAAGCCGATCTTGGTTTAACTAGATCTTTTTTAAGTGGTAAGCGATAAATGACAACGTTGAGAAAACTTCCAACAATAGATCCAAAAATAAATCCATAAACCTTTAAGAATGTTTCCATTTAATCCAAATTCTTTTTATCAAAGATAACAATAATAAGTGAAATTAAAAAACCACAATAGGCGAGCCCATAGGTCATAGAACCCAAAAGATAACTCAAAGGTAAAGACTGCTTGTAGAGCACAAAATCTTTGAGATTTAATTTATAAAACCCTGGCAGGACAAGATGGTAAAAATCCAACAAAAATTTTAAGAGGGGTCTTTGAGTCACAAAAAGCATAGATTGTGTATCTTGAATGGCGTGCCCCAAAAGGAGAAGAACCATTGAAATAATGATAGCAAGAATATTATTTGAAACAAGAGAGAAGAAAAGAACAACAAGAAGGAGAAGGAGGGATTCTATCAAAATGAATAAAATACTCCATAATACGAGAGAGTCAATCGTTCCACCCAAAAAGCTTGTGGCAATCAAAGTCATCGCCGCAAGAAGTGCAATGTTAATAATAAGAACAAACAGCAGTCCAATAACCTTGCCTAGAATAAATGCATAACGTGGGACTGGCCTTGAAATGATCATATAAACGGTTCTTGAATCTATCTCTTTTGAAATAAGTGTTGCTCCCATAAAAAGAGCAATTCCAAGAGACGACAAAGTGAGCATTCCAAGACCAGTATCTAACGCCACACGATCTGGAACTCCATAAGTAAATTCTGCCGCGACATAAGTCAGAAGCATCATTCCAAGACCGATCAAAAAAACATTGAATAGAATCTTACTTTTTAGAATATCTCTCATTGTGAACAATGAAATAATTTTGATTTTATACAAAGTATTCATTATTTTTGTCTCGTTTGATAAAAAATTTCCTCAAGACTTGGTCTAATTAACTCAAGACCAGTCACTTCTATATTTTTATCTAAGAGTTCTTTTAAGATTAAGTGACGATCATTAGATGAAACCTGAATAACCTTGAGGCCTTCTGAAAATTCATTTACCACTTTCACAGGTTTAAGAAACTGAGGCATACTATCACTTAAAAATTTTAGCTCAAAAACAGGGTTCGGATTTTGACCAACCAATGCCTGAACAGATCCGTCATAGACCAATTTCCCTTCTTTAAGAAAAATAACTCGATCACAAATTTCTTCAATATCTGGAACGATATGGCTGCTAAAAAAAACCGTTTTACCTTCTTTATGAACTTCAACAATCACATCCTTAAGCTCTTTTCTCCCAATAGGATCAAGACCTGAAAGTGGTTCATCCAAAATAATCACTTTGGGCTCATGGAGAATCGTGGCCAAAAATCCGATACGCTGAAGCATCCCCTTTGAGTAAGTTTTTAACTCTCTTTTTAATGCATGATCAATTCTAAATCTTGGGGCCCATTTTTTTACTCTTTCATGAATCAGAGGTCTCGCCACCTCTGAAAGACTCCCCATAAATTCAAGAAACTCTTCGCCGGTCAGATTTGGATAGAAATAAGGTCTCTCTGGAAGAAACCCTATATTTTTATAAACCTCAAACTTACTTATTCCCAACGATGGTGAAAACTGAACCTCTCCCTCAGTCGGACGGATAAAATCCATGATAATCTTTAGGGATGTTGTTTTTCCTGCACCATTAGCCCCTAAAAAACCAACCATAGACCCTTCAGGAACAGAAAAGCTCACATCCTCTAAAGCAACAAAAGGTTGAGCATAAAAATCAGTTTTGAATTTTTTAGTGATATTATTAAATTTAATCATACTCTCTTAAGTGTTATGCTTTTTCATATGGTTGGCAAATCTAAAAATATTATTCCACTGTTCTTCATTATTGGTTTTTATGGGGTGGCCATCTTTATCAATAAAGATCTTATTCGCCCAAAAATTGAAATTTCAAAGCAAGACTCTGCTCTTAATTTCAACACTCATTTTCTAAAATTCGTTTCAATGGGTAATAGACGCTTTTTTGCTGATATTATTTGGGTGCAAACACTCCTCGCGTCTGATGAAGTCCATTATAAAAAAAATGATCTTAATAGTTGGATGTATATTCGTTTTAATAATGTCGCTGAACTTGATCCTCTTTTTTATCAGAACTACTTATGGGGAGGAATATACCTTTCTATTGTTAAAGATGATCGCCTCGGAGCTGCAGAAATTTTTGAGAAAGGACTCAAATACTACCCTAATGACTACGATCTTAATTATAACGCCGGCTTTAATTACTATGCTCAACTCAATAATTATAAGAGAGCACATGAACTTTTTAGTCGTATTGAAAATAATCCAAAAGCACCACGTTTTTTAATTACGCTCAACGCAAGAATTAAATTTCAAGATAATTTCGATTTTGATGGGACTATGGCTTTTCTTTTAGACCATTACAATAAGAGCAATGATGAAATGCTCAAAAGAAAAATTAAAGATAGTCTTTACTCTCTCAAGGCAGAAAGAGACCTGAATTGTTTAAATAGTAATACTCAAGAAAAAAATTGTGATAGGAAAGATCTAAACGGAATAAATTATCAAATGAAAAATGGCCAATACATTACTGAGAAACCATTTACTCCATATCGCATTCATAAAAACCAATAAGGAAAGATTTCTTTCCTTATTGGTTTTTTAAATTCAAAAAACTAGTAACCGTTTCTTGTTGTTCCTATTACTTTAGCTTGATTAATAGTCAAAAGAGCTGCTGTCGTAGCAGTATTGTAAGCGGCATCAGACGAAATAATTCCTCCAGCAGAAGCTACGAATGTATTTCCTGCCGCTGTACCATCTTGAGCACCAAGAGCACTTGTACCTAAAAAAGCTTGAGTATTTGCGATAGCTCCGGCAGAAGCTTTTCCTGCAGGGAACCATGTAGCACTAGCAGCCGTAGCACTTGATACGTAGGCTGCGTTTCCTTCAACAGATGTTGCTGTAGCTGGACAATTGACTATGTTCATGCCTGAGTTTTGAGCTGATGCATGGGTTCCAGCATTAATTGCAGTTGTCACCGCACTGAATCCGGTTGCAAAATAACGACTAGGCATCTCAGGAGCAGGATTATATCCCATATAGTCTAGACAATTATGATACATGTTGAAGTCAGCGTAAAATGAAGTTTCAGCCGTATAAATTGAAGACAACTGTAGTTTCGCTTCTGAAACTTTAGCTTTCGCCTGATACTTTTTAAAGTTTGGAATTGCTACCGCGGAGAGAACACCAATAATTGCTACCACCACCATAAGCTCAACGAGTGTAAACCCGTCTTGTCGCTTTAGGTTTTTCAAAAAACCTTTCATAAAACACTCCTCTTTGTTCTGAATCGTTGAGAGATTCAGATATTAAGTTAATAGTTAACCTTAATCCGTTATGAGTTCATTAAGAGAGACTCTAATTTCAAAAGGTTAATCCTGCTCTCTATTATAGGGGGGCACCCCATTTTCCACTTACCTAAATTTCTTAATATTATCCCAATACTTCAAAAAATATGCAATTTCGGCAATTTATTACTCTGCTCCGCCGGCTGACATAAAAATCGGAAGATACATGGCGATGAGAACAAATCCAATGATTCCCCCCAAAACGACAAGAATTAGAGGCTCAATCATTTTAGTCAAGTTCCCGACCAGTTCCTCAATTTCCTGCTCAAACACATCAGCTACTTTCACCAGCATATTATCCAAGTTACCTGTGGACTCACCCACCTTCATCATTTGGGTCACAAGAGGCGGGAAATATTTAATACGGCTGAGAGGTTCAGTTATCGACTTTCCTTCCACAACTGCTTGTCTCACCTTAGTGAGGTCTTTTGCTATTTGAGTATTATCTAGGGTCTCAATACAAATTTCCAGAGCATCAATAATCGGAACTCCGGCAGCGAGCATCGTGGCAAGAGTTCGAGTAAATGATCCAAGATTCCCCTTGATAACTAGCATACCAAAAAGAGGAGCTGTCATTGTAAATTTATCCCACTGCTGCTTACCTTGAGTCGTTTTAATATAATTAAAAAAGAGAAGGGCTCCTGCCACAAGACCTGCGATAAGAAGCAACGTATAGTTCTGGAAAAAATTAGAAACATCAATCACTGTCTGAGTGACCCACGGCACTTCTTGGTTTGATTCTTTAAGCATCCCTACGAATTGTGGAACGACAAAAACCATTAATCCGAAAATAACAATAATACCTACAAAGACCACAATCACCGGATAAGTAAGGGCAGACTTTACTTGCTTTTTAAGCTTCTCTTGTTTTTCCATGAACTCAGCAAGCTTATTTAAAATCCCATCTAGAATCCCAGCTGCTTCTCCGGCCTTCACAAGAGAGCAGTAAAGTTTATCAAATCCTTTCTGAGATGAGAGGGCCTCAAATAAACTTTTTCCTTCCTCTACTTGAACTTGAATCGCTTTCACTGAATTCTTGAGAGTAAAATTCTGCTCTTGTTTATAAAGAATATCCAAGCATTCCATAATGGGGACACCCGCATTAATAAGAATAGCTAACTGTCTAGTGAAACGAGTAAGCTCGGCTCGGCCAAAAGGCTTTGAAAGTCCTGCCTCAACCATCCATTGACCAAGATCTGATTCAAAAATTGATGGAGCTGTAATTTTTGTTGTTCTAATACGTTGACGACGTAAGAGTTTCTTGGCCTCTGTGATATTTGAGGCATCAATCTCACTCTCTACTTTTTTTCCATCCTGGGTAAACCCAGCGTATTTAAACTTCGGCATAAATTACTTCTTCTTAACGTTCGTAAGCCCCAGCATTCTTGTTAACTCTTCAGGATTGTTTGAAAAGGTCATGGCCGTTTCAGGAGTAATAAGACCTGAATCAAGAATTTTTTTAATATTCTGATTCATCGTAAACATTCCTGTTTCTTCCTGTCCGATCTGCATCTGTGAG
This sequence comes from Bacteriovoracaceae bacterium, assembly GCA_049241565.1. Lineage (GTDB taxonomy): Bacteria > Bdellovibrionota > Bacteriovoracia > Bacteriovoracales > Bacteriovoracaceae > DZBG01. Next base: position 117,672 of record JBMLQL010000030.1, read on the forward strand.
TAAATTTGGTGAACCTTATCCTCTCGAATAAGATTTCGAATAGCCGGAGTAATTCGAAGAATCTCTTGGACCGCCACACGTCCTTTAGGAACTTTAGGTAAGAGCTGTTGGGCCACTACACCTTGTAGAACAAATGAAAGAAGAGTTCTAATTTGCTCCTGTTGCTCATGAGAGAAAACGTTAATAATACGGTTGATCGTTTGAACTGTTGAGTTGGTGTGAAGAGTCCCAAAAACAACGTGACCGGTTTCAGCAATTGTTAAAGCGGCCTCAATAGTTTCAGGATCTCGAAGCTCTCCGACCAGAACAATGTCAGGGTCCTGTCTTAGAAGAGATTTAATCCCTTTACCGAAATTCAAAGTATCGGCTCCAATCTCGCGCTGGTTAACAAGTGACATTTTATGCTGATGTACAAATTCAATAGGATCCTCTAGTGTAATAATATGAGACGCTGAATTTGTGTTCAATTTATCAATGATTGAAGCCAGAGTTGTTGACTTACCAGATCCCGTAGGACCTGTGACAAGAAAGAGACCACTTGAAACATCCACCATATCAAGAAGAACTCGAGGTAAGCCAAGAGCATCAAAATCTGGAATAAGACTTGGGATTTGTCGAAAAACAGCTGCCGTGGCCCCTTTAGAGAAAAAAACGTTCGCTCGAAAACGAGCAAGACCTTTAACTCCGAAAGAAAAATCCAGTTCTAAATTTTTTTCAAGTTCGGCTTTTTGTTTTTCTGTTAGAATTTGATAGATCAATCTCTTGGTATCATCAGGAGTGAGAGATCCAATTTTAACTCGGACAATTTCTCCACTCACTCTCATCGCAGGAGCACTTCCCACTGTTAAATGTAAGTCAGATGCCCCATTATCAACCATCACCTTAAAAAGCTGCTGGATTTGGAGATTACCAATTCCTTGTTCACCGACATTGGTTTTGGTTTGGGTCTGGGTTGAATCATTACCTGCCATATATTCTCCTACAATTGATCTGATGCTGAGTTGGAAACTGCTTCTTCAATAGTAGTTAAACCTTGAGCGACTTTAGTCAGGGCACACATACGAAGTGTCTTCATCCCATCTCTAATGGCCTGTCGTTTAATATCATCCGTAGAAGCATTTCTTAAAATAAGTTCTCGAACTTTTGGTGTCATTGCTAAAACTTCGTAAATGGCAACTCGACCTTTATAACCAGTACCATTACAAATATCGCATCCCTTTCCGTGATAGACTTTAATCTTTTCAGCAGAGGCAGGGGCAAAACCACAAGCAATAAGCTCATCCGGAGTGGTCTTTCTTTCTTCTCGACAGTTTAAGCATATTTTTCGGCATAATCTTTGCGCCACAACCACATTCAAAGCTGCGACGACAAGGAATGGCTCAATTCCCATATTGAGAATTCGTGTAATGGTCGCTGGGGCATCATTAGTATGAAGTGTAGATAAAACTAAGTGACCAGTAAGTGCTGCTTCAACCGCAATTTCACCGACCTCTAAATCTCGAATCTCTCCCACCATGATAATATCTGGATCTTGACGTAAGAACGCTTTAAGGGCCGAGGCAAAAGTCAGACCCACTTCTTTTTTTACGTTTACCTGATTAATCCCTTCAAGGTTAAACTCGACAGGATCTTCGGCAGTGGAAATATTATTATCAATTGTATTTAAATCTGCGATAGCAGAATAAAGGGTTGTTGTTTTTCCAGAACCCGTCGGACCTGTCACAAGACACATCCCATAAGGGCGATGGATTCCCTCTTTGAATACCTCAAGTTGTTTGGCCTCGAAACCAAGCTTTGTCATATCTAACTGAAGATTTGATGAATCAAGAAGTCGCATTACAATCTTCTCACCAAATAAACATGGAAGTGAAGAAACACGATAATCGATAGGACTACCACCGATCATCAGCTTAATACGGCCATCTTGAGGCTTACGTTTTTCTGAGATATCCATTGAAGACATAATCTTCATACGAGACACTACCGCAGGCATCATACTTTTAGGCGGAGTGGCCACTTCAACAAGACTTCCATCGATACGGAATCGAATACGGAAAGATTTTTCATAAGGCTCAACATGGATATCGGAGGCTTTTTTAATATAAGCCTCCGCCAGAAGCCGGTTCACAAAAGTGAGAACGTCATCCGAAATATCTTCGGCCTTAATGCTCTCTTCTGCTTGCGTTGAAGAATTAACTTCTTGAATCTGATTAAGAAGGTCATCAACTGAATCCTTAACTCCACCAAATAATTTTTTCCAAGAGGAAATATTTGTTAGAATGAATTCAACTTGTTTCTTAAAAAAATCTTGAAGCTCTTTAATCGCCTCTGTTGGTACAGTTGGATCAAATGTGGCCATCGTCACTTTTGTAGCAGTTTTCTGAATAGGAATGGCACGATACTTAATAACTAATCGTTTCTTGAGACTTGAGATTGTATCAGCTGGAACTTTTGCATTTCTCAGATCAATAAAAGTCATGCTGTATTTTTCAGAACAAATTTTAGCAAATTTATTTTCATCAAAGTATGGCATTTGAAGAAGTTCAAACTCATTAACCTCGTCATCTTTACCCATAGAGAGTCTGCGCAACTCTTTGAGTGTCGCCATCCCTGTATTTGTCACAACTTCAATGAATTCTTTTCGAATCATTATCCACTAACCCTTTGATTGTATGTTAACCTCATCGGGGTATTGGGGACTTAAGTTTAGCGTTAAATAATTTTCCAAAATTTGGCGGCAGCGATGGCCTGAAGCTCAAGCATTCTCTGCCCATCATGGTAGTACTTTACCTGTGACGGCAGAGTATTTTGGTGAGGTATAAAGGAGTAATTGTAATCCCAAAAAATAAAAGATGAGTGGAGAAGTCCACTAAAAACAAAATCTCGCGAGCAAGAATTTATCACTACAATCTGCGAGGCTTTTTCTTTGAAATGAGAAAGATCAGCTGTACTCATTTGAGGATTCATTTTTCTTGAAATGAGAGTGTACATCAATCCTTTTTCTTTGAGTCTAGAGACCGTAAGCTTACTCATAACTCCATCACCAAGAACGATAAAAAAAAGATCTTTGAAATTCTTTTTAAGACCATCCAACTCTAAATCTATAGCAACAGCATCTGTGTTGGTCCCTATGGCCTTCTCATTTAAGAATAAAATAGCATTGATTGCCTCTTTGTATTCATAAAGTGATTCAAAAACAATATCTTTAAGATAATGCTTTTTATAAGGGGATGTAATATTCACCCCACGATATTTTTTCTTAAGCTCTTCTATCGTTGGGAGATCTGACTCATGCTGAATATCGATTAAATCATAATCTAGCGGCTTACCAACAATACTCTCATAGATTTCAGGTGATTTTGAGTGTTGGATACTTTTTCCAATAAGAGCGAACTTCATACTTTATAGTCTCTGGCAAATTCTACATCTTTCTTAATTTGTTCCACTAGATCAGTTACAGTAGGAAATCTTTTTTCATCTCTGATCCTAGAAAGAAATTCAATATGAAGAGATTCTCCATAGATATCACTATCAAATTCAAAAATATTAGTTTCAATCGTCACAGAGGATGAATCTTTAAAGGTCGGATTTTTTCCAATATTAGTGATTGATTTAAAGGTCATCCCTTTATAGATCGTTCTCGTAACATAGACGCCTAGGCTCGGTACAATACTGTCAGTTGCTATCTGAATATTTGCAGTAGGAAACCCTATTTTTTTTCCTCTTCCTTCACCTTTAACAACCACACCATCTAAGCACAGGTTTCGTCCCAATAAAGCCGAGGCTTTTCCAACGTCACCATCTTCAATGGCCTTTCTCACACGACTTGATGAAATCACGGCTCCATCGAATTCAAACTTAGGCTGGATTTCAACATTAATTCCCTTAAGTTTGCAATGATCTTTCACAAGATCAAAACTTCCTTGTTTATGGGCCCCAAAGGCAAAATCATAACCTAAGTAAATGCTTTCGATACTCGGATAAGTAAGAACATACTGATCAAGAAATTCTTCACCAGAAAGTGTTGAAAAATCTCGCGTAAAATCAATTTCAACAAGATAATCAACACCGTTCTCTTCAAGATAAGTTCTACGCTGAGAATAGGAACTAATTAAAAATCGCTCTCTCTCAGCATGAAGAATTTTTTGAGGATGAGGAACAAAAGTAATCACGGCAAACTTTAAACTTTTATCATCACACTTTTGTTTAAGGTGCTTGAGTAATTGTTGATGGCCAAGATGGACACCATCGAAATTTCCAATAGTCAACCCAAGTGCGGGAAACTTATCTTGTATTTTTTTAATCTCTTCTAAACGATGAATGACTTTCATCTTTTATATGCTCCAACATCTTTGCCAGACGATTAAAGTGTTTACGTTCAAATTTATAGAGATCAGGTGAAGTTCCTTTCCCAAAGCTCTTATAAGAATTTTGCTGAATTAAATCAACAAAATATCTCTTAGAATCCTCTGAGAGATCACCCTCAGCGATGATTTGTCCTGGAGTTTTGCCAGTCTTCTCGACCCAAGGGGCCATCCAATGGTAAAACTCCGCAATATCAAAGCTCTTTTTCAAAGAAGAGGGAATATCTTGTGAGCTTTTCAAACTCAACCCCCTAAGAGGATTGTTCAGTCTGATCATGGCGACAAAAAGAATGACGACAAGAATGATAAGCCCTATCAACACAAAATAAGATCGAGAAAGCCAATTCATGGCCTGATAAAAGTCAGGGGTCTGGATCGTTGGAAGTGAGGGCACCTTAGGTAAAGCAAGAGTTGGAGAGCTCACTTCTTCTTCATTTTCAGTTCTCTTATCATCTTTTTGAACAGACGCTTCCTGTCCTCCAGCAATCACAATCTCAGGAATATTAACTGTTGTTTTAATATACTCTCTTTTATCGGGATCAAAATAGCTCATGACCAAACTAGAAGCCGGCAATTTCAAATTATTTTTTGCTAAATAAGTGTAATCAAAAGTTTTAATTCCCTGCTCTGAATCAACAAGTTTTAGATCTGAATTACTTTCAAACTCTTCTAAAGCGGAATTATTAAAAAGTTTAGGGGCTTCAAAATTCTCCAGGGCCCCATTCCCACTTACAGTTAACTTTAGCTCTAGGGGCTCATTTACAATAAGTTTGGTGTTTCCAATACTAAGATTAAAATCATGTTTCCCAACCAGTCCTGAAAATCCTGCGGGTTTTCCTTCTTCAGGAAGTGGTAAAACATCAATCTCGATAAGCTCACTTGAGACAGTTTTAGTTTTTTGATCACGAGGGCCATAACCAAAGCCATAGCCGTTATTGGCCGCTGCACTGATGTAAACTACAGACATGGTCAGAGGATCAATCTTCAACTTACCTGGCTTTTCTGGAAAAAGTTTAGCTGCATAAATTTGTGAGCGGTTATAAGGCTCTCCGTTCACAGCTACTCTTTCAGTCCTCTCCGGCTCTTGGAGAAATCTTTTAAGTGAATTATTAAGTTTAGGATACTTCTTCACATCCAACTGATTAACTGAAGTGCGTGCGTAAATATAGTATCTCGCGACGATTCCCTCTCCAACATAGAGCTGCTTTTTACTTACTTCCGCCATCACAAAGACTTCTGGTAAAACTTCAGCTTCTTTAAGAATTGTCACATTCATTGTGGGATGCTTAAGAACTTTTCCTTCAATAGTAACTTGAATATCCCGTAGACCTGAAATTCCGGCGTTACCTGCAATCATGTCATACGAGTATATCATCTCTCTGGTTATGGTAAGCTTTCCATTGGCATACATTGTTCTCGTTGATACACCCTGGCGATTTTTACCTACAACCTCCATTCGAAGAGGAGTAAAAAGAATTTCAGGCTCTTCAGATGATTCAGTTTGAATTTTAAAAACTATCTGAAATGTTTCACCTGCAACAGGTTTCAGGGGGTTAACTTCTATCTTTACTGAATCCGCAAAGGCCAGAGTTGTAAGCAGAAAAGTTAAAAAATAAATTATCATTTTCATAGATATTACCAGTCTTTATTCTCTCTTGAATGTCTCTTATTCAAGTCTCGGGTTCCATTCTCAATCATCTTCATCTGAAGCTGACGATCGTCAGACATTAGTTGTTTTAGAAGAGGAGAGACCTTCTTAGGAGGCATATTTTTTTGTTCCTCTTTAGGTTTATCCTCTTTCTGTTGATCATCTTTTTCATCATCCTGATCCTTAGGATCATCCTTTTTATCTTGTTTATCCTCTTTATCTTTTTTGTTCTCGCCTTTTTGATCTTTCTTTTCTTCTTTCTTCTTCTGATCTTGTTTTTCGTTAGAACCAGAACCGCCCTGACCCTGCTTTTCTGAATCGTCTTCTTTTTGGTCTTGATTTTTTTTGTTCTTATCTTGCTTTTGCTGTTCTTGCTGCTTTTTATTAATCGCTAGCAATGTATTTTGAGACATCTTTTTAAGATAGTCCTCTCTTTGAGATTCTTCCAAATGAGGCTTCATCTTTTCATAAATAGAGAGTCCTTGAGAAATATCACCTTTTTTAAGTAAAGCTGTTCCATAGTTAAAAATGGACTCCACAGGAATATCTTCACCTGTGGCCAAATTTTCTTTATAGAGGGCGATGGCCTGGTCATCTTCACCTTGCTCTTGGAGTTCATCGGCCAATTTAAGTTTCTCATATGAAGAAAGCTCTCCCGCCTCTAGAGATTGAAGCTTCATCATTGTTTCCGGACTTAACTCCTTTTTTTCTTCTTTAGGTTCTTGAGCAATGGCATAAAAATTCAAAAGAAACAGGACAAGAATTGAAGACAGTCGATAAGGAGTCATTGATTTAAGAATGAGGCCAAGGATAAAAATAAAAACAGATGGCAACACAATCCACTCCATCCTTACAGGACGGACAATCATATCCTGTTGCTGCTCAGACTTTTTCTTTTCAGTTTTAAAGAAATTAATGATCTCATCACTCGGAAGAGAATAACTTCCAAGAATCCAAGTTTTTACCACTGGTATCTGTTTTTCAAGAGTCGTAAAATAGTTCGGATTAAGCTTTGTTGTTATATCTTTGCCTTTATATTTTTTGTAGCCGAATCTAAACCCACGAGAATCATCTAAAGGAATTCTTCCACCGTTAGTTGTTCCAACTCCCACCAAGGCAATTCTTATCTCTTTAGGGATCTTCAGGTCAATTCCTTCTGCTGTTTCTTCACCATCAGTTAAAATAACAATATTTCCCGATGTATCACCACTCTCTTTGAAATATTGGATTGATTCTTGAAGAGCAATAGTTAGGGCAGATGAACCGTAATGATTTCTTAGGTTTTTAACACTATCAAGACGAGCATCAAGAAGGTCGATATCATTGGTAAATGGAACAATTTTAGTTTGAACCTCAGCAAAGGCCACAATAGAGATTTGTTGTCCGGGTGCGCGACGAACAAGATGCTTGGCCAGCATCACAGCTTTTTGAAGCCTACTTGGTTTTACATCCTCGGCCAGCATACTTGCAGACGTGTCTAGAAGAATAATGGTCTTATCTTCAGGTACTTGAGTTTTAATTCTCTCTTCAGGACCACGCCAATCCATTAAACTAAGGAGAAGGCCAAGAAGTCCTACTAACCACAAAAGACTTCCCAATAAATGTCGCCAGCGACGTCTTAAAAACCAATAAGTATTAACAAACTTAAAGAATTTTCTCTCACCACGAAGGACTAAAATAACAATGATGACCCAACCTAAGATAATAAAGGGTAGGTAGTTTCCGTAGATAAAACTCATACAACCTCCTTAAGAAGAAGTCGTCTGATAAGCTCAACAAGAACAAGGAGAATGATGCCATTTCTGAGAGCATCAAAATATTTTTCATCGTAAACAATTTGATTTTGAACTTTGATCTCGGTTTTTTCTAAACTTTGAATATCAGTTAAAATTTCTTGTAAGGCCTTTTCAGATTTTGCTGGATAGAACTTCCCACCTGTTAAATCCGAAATATCTTTTAGGACTTTGTAGTCAATAGATCCACCAGGGATAAGCTGATACTGTTTTCCAAAGAAAGAGTTTCCTGTCGGAATTTTTGCATCTCCATCAGTCCCTAAACCAATTGTATAAACTTTAATATTATGCTTCTTCGCCTCTTCAGCAGCTTGCATAGGGGTCAGGTTACCGACATTCGCTACACCATCTGTGAGAAGGACAATAACTTTATTTTTGGTCTCGCTATTTACGGCACGGGCCACTGACAATCCAAGAGCATCACCAATATTTGTTCCACTTCCCAGATAACCAATGGAAATCTCACTCAACACTTGATCTACAAGGGTTGGATCCGTGGTAAGCGGAAGAAGAGTAAGAACTTTTTCAGAAAAAATAACAACTGAAATTCGGTCTGTTGGCCTCAAAGCAGCAAACTGCCTAATTTTTTCTTTTGCAACTTCAAGTCTGTTCGGTTTGAGATCCTCTGCAAGCATAGATCTAGAAACATCGATACAAAGAACAATGTCATTCACCTCGATAGATGAAGGTGAAAATTTATGAGGTACTCTTGGTTGAGTTAAAGCATAACTCAAGAATCCAAAAGCAATAAGACCAGCCAAGTATAAGCCTATGCGAAGGGTTAGTTTAAAACCTGAGCGATGGGCACGAGGTAAAGTAATGAGGGCCTTCTGACCTATTTTCCAAAACTCAATGCTCCAAAAGATAAAGGCAACAATACCAACTAGAGCAAGGAAGGGAGCTTTATACTCCATAATCCCTCCTCAGTGGTAAATCTGCTATAAATTTCGCGTATGATTTTTGGACACTTTCTTTATCTTGGGACGATAAATTTTGCTTAAAGATGATCGGATAAATATTCTTTTCAAAACTTCTGAAGTTTTTTTCTAAATCTGGAAAATGCTTAAAATAGTCGAGACGCTTATTCCAAACGTTCATAATCTCAAGCTCAGCTTTAGCATTTAACAATTCACTCCAGAGATTTTCTCTCACTTTTCGCAATTCTTTTTTCTTTTTCCACAATGGATAATACCTGAATCCGAAAAGAATTAAGAAAACAATCGCCACAAGTGGAAAAGCAAACCACCAACGCCACTTAAAAGGGAGTCTCCACTGATAAAGGAAAAAATCTTTCGTTTGCTCAGGTTGAACGATTTTCGTATTACTTAGGTAGATCTTAATAGAATTATCACTGGAGACGAGAGGCATACGTTCAATATCTTTTATAAATATAAATGACATCTCAACAGACCCGTTAGGATCAGAAGCTCCTCTTTCAATAAGTCCAATTTTATGGATATACAGTGTCTCGGCCAAAGTTTGGCCAACCAGAGCTGTTATCTGTGTATTCCCATCTATTTTGAGAATATTAGCTCTTGTATTAATGACTTCTCCTGCCTGAATTGTTTCTGGCAAATCAATCTGAAGCTCAATGCCGGCCATTGATACAGATGAAAGGATGATCATAATGAATACTATTATCAATTTCACATTAACTCTCTTACAACTTTTTCAAGGTATCTTTCATGGACACCAATTTCTTTATATCTCTGTTTTTTTAAAAGCTCTTGGTCCTGTATTTGAACCTCTCCGCTGACAACTCTTCCACTCCCTGTCTTTATTTTCATAAAAAAAGGCGATTTGGTTAATTTATCCACAGGAGAATAGAACCTAAAACAATTCATATTTTTAAATGAGAATAGCTTGGAAAAATCTTCAATTGATTCTATCGCGGATAAGTCACCTAGATAGATCACTTCTTTTCTTCTCGCCAGCAGTGTCTTAATTCTTATAATCTTCTTTTTTTCTTCAATCGGACGTAATTTAAACTGCATTTCAAAATTTGGAGTTCCATCTTCTTTTAAAATCCCAAGTCTTTCTAGATGAGCAATAAAAAAGACAAGTCCTTCATGCCCTTTCTTTGCAGGGAGAATCACTTCTTCTCCGGCCCCCCAAAGAACAACTCTCACTAAATCCTGAGTTTCTTTGGCAAGGAGATAAAATAGGGCCACTGTTTCAATCATGGCCTGGAGTTTTGAAATTCTATTGTGTCCGTAATAAAGTGTTGGAGTGAGATCGACACAAATAAAAATCTCTACATTTCTTTCCTCTTCAAAAGTCTTAACAAAGGCTTGCGAAGATTTTGCAGAAAGTTTCCAATCAATAAAGCGAACGTCATCTCCAGGCACATAAACTTGATGTTCCTTAAATTGAAGTCCGCTACCACGAAAATGAGATTTTAAAATCCCAGAGGTATACGAATTTGAATTTCTGAAGACGTGGGTCTGAATCATCCCCACGACTTTCTGAATTTCTTTTAAATTCATAACTAGATCACGCTCGAAGCGATAGCACTCACAAGATGTCTTGAGTTAATTTTGTCTATTTGTGCCTCATAAGAAACAATTACTCTATGGGCCAACACATTCGGAACAATACTTAGTAAATGTTCAGGAGTTACAAAATCTTTACCATCAAGGAAAGCTTTATATTTGGCAATTTTATAAAGCCAAATAGAAGCTCGAGGAGACGCTCCTGCTGTAATTGCTCCGTCATACTTTTTTAGAAAATACTGACTGTGTGGTCTCGTTGCATGAACGATACGAACAATCATATCTTTGATTTTTTCATCGATATAAATACTTTCAACTTTTTCTTTAAGCTGTCTAAAATCTTCTTGAGTCAAGACTGGTTGAAGATGATCAATTTGCTGAGGCTTTAACTCTAAAATGCTTTTCTCAGAGGCAAAATCAGGATAATCAACATGCACCTTCATCATAAATCGATCAAGCTGGGCCTCAGGAAGACTATAGGTTCCTTCCTGTTCAATAGGGTTTTGAGTGGCAAGAACCACAAAGGGAGTTGGTAATTTATGGGTTTTATCACCAATTGTGACTTGCTTCTCTGCCATGGCCTCAAGAAGGGCGGCCTGAACCTTCGCAGGTGAACGGTTAATTTCATCCGCTAAAACAAGTTGCGTAAATATAGGGCCGAATTTTGTCGTAAACTCTTGCTTCTGTTGATTATAGATCATTGTCCCAATAAGATCTGAAGGCAGGAGATCCGGTGTAAACTGAACACGCTGAAACTGGAGATCACACAGTTTACTCATAATTGAAACTGAAAGAGTTTTTCCAAGACCTGGCATCCCTTCAATCAGAAGGTGACCTTCACATATAAGTGCGGCCAGAATAGATTCAATCATTTCATCCTGGCCAAAAACACATTTTTTCGCCTGCTCTAAAACTTGATGAACTTTTACATTTAAACTCATACTTTACTCCACGATATAAAAAAAACTTTTAATATAATTTGATCTATCCATTGTACTTTTGATCGGATGATCCCAGCATTGAAGGCCCTGATAAATAAGATGTATCTTTCTTTTTTCTTTTGAAGCTTCATCAACAATGGTCTGCTGAAACTCTTCTTGCTCAACATAGTGAGTACATGAAGAAAATCCAATAAGTGACCAAGGTGCAGCCACTTTAAAAACCTTGCGGTGAAGTTTATGATATCCCTCAATGGCCCCTTTCATTTGGCCAACAGATTTTGCAAAAGCTGGAGGATCAGATAGAATGAGATCAAACTTTTTTTGATCAATTACACATTGGTCAAGAAATTTAAAAACATCACCTCGATGATAATTCCCTCTTTCTTGAAGATGATTAAGACTGAGATTGTTATTGATCTCAATTTCAAAATCACCCTGATCCACAAATGTTAAATGTTCAACTCCCGCAGATAAGGCGTGAATTCCCCATGATCCTACATAAGAAAAAAGATCGATCCCTGATTTAAACTGATGATCCATCCTCTTTATCAAATCAACGAGGGCACGACGATTTTCTCGATGATCATAGTAATAGCCCACTTTCTGAAGAACCTCTGAACGGACTGAAAGCTTCAAACCATTTTCTTCAATTTGAATATCTGGCAATTTTTCAGACTCAAAAATAGGTAACGATTCTTTGGCCCTATATTTGGGATTATCTAAAAAATAGCACTGAACACTTGTTAGTTTAGCAAGCGAAGACTTAATAAACTCTCTATGCCGATCAAGACCAGCTGAGTTTATCTGAATAAAACAGGCATTAAGGAAAAGATCAACCTGGAGTCCCGGGAGTTCATCAATCTGTCCATAAACCAAACGACAGCCTCGGAGATAATGTTTAATAAGTTTTCGCTTATTAAATGCCGTCTCAAGGCGTGACTGAATATAGCTTTGAGCTATCTGATCTGCACTTGCAGTTGTCTCTAATTTGGAAACAACAGTGAGAATTGTAATCTGTGGTGAAGTCTCTTCAATCAGGGGATTAACAAATCCAAGCCAAGAACCCTCTTGGGATACAAGATAGATCCACTCACCAGGATGCATTGATTTAATGTTTAAATCAACATCTTCACCACGAAGTTCTAAATGATTAGACTTCAATCTATTAAGGCCGTTTTTTTTCAATGGAACTTGCTTCAGCATAACTCATATCCTTACGATCTTATTATTATATCTGTAATGGATTGAGTCTCAATGATTAGCTTAAGAAATGCATGTGATCAATTTAGTCGGTTTTATTACTGTAGAGCCTGAAAAGTTGTTTCAAGAAAATCTTCGAGCTTTTGGCGTTGAGTAGTGAAAACTTCTTCTACTAAAAGCTCATAACGGGACTGACCATCCACTGAAGTTGATAGAAATTTGATATAATCAGCAGAAGTTAATTCTCTCTCTGGATACTTAAGCATTTCTGTCAGTAATGCCGTCACAGCAGATAGTTTCGTCTCTTCTGAGAAAAACATCTCAGTCAACACAGAACTCCAATCAAATTTTCCTTCAAAATCATTTTTGGCAAAATTTAAAAGAAGATTGCTGAATGACTTTACGATCGAGTCATGAAAAAGAAGTTCACGTTGATCAGAGGGAATCTTTTTCAATAAATCTAAAACGGAATGAAAGATTTCAGATGAAGATTTTTTCGACACCAATCCCTTATCAAGCATCATATTACCTAGATCAATAACCTCAGAAAATGACAATTCAAAAGGAAAATTGTTTTTAATCGTTTTATAGTTTTTTATGAATAGTTCAAGATACTCTGCAGCTGTCACAAGATCTTTACCTTGAATTTCCTCTTCAGATAAAAGAATAAGTAATTTTGCCATGAGAGATTCAAAATGATGAATATCTTCGGGAGAAGCTACATATAGCCAATCGATAAAATCATTAATCATCAAGTTGAGATTTTTACCCTCACCTGCATAACTTTCAAGAAGATAAGCACCTGCTTTCTCTAGCTGTTCAGGGCTTACTTTCCTTATGAGATTATTATTAACTTTTTTAAAATCATCTGATCCAAGAATCTTTTTATAATCTTTCCCAAAACGAGACTCAACCCATGCACTCAGGTGTCTTAATCCTGAGACATTAGTAATTTCTGTAATGAACTCCCCATTATGATTTTTAACCAGATCAGGATCTGGTTTACGGAAAGCACCATAATCTTGCGTTTTCAAAGGTGAAGTTTTCGAGGCCACAAAAAGAACACTTTGGATAAAGTTTGCGTAATTTTTGTCCTGGCCATCAAACTGAGGATAAACATCAGAAACTTCGATCAACGATGGGTAAGACTCTCTAGCATTCTTTAATAGCCATTTTGTTTCTTTGGGAAAAACACCTAAACTTCTAAAAGGACCACTAAATCGTTGAAGCCAATTCATAAGTCTCTGAGACTTTTCAAGTTTTTTTCTATAATCCGCGGCCATGGCCACTTCATTTTTAAAATAAGCACCGTAGAAATTATTCAAAAAGCTTATGTCTCTGATGATAACTTCTAGACGCTCTATGGTTGTTCCTTCTAATTTGAATTCTGAGTTTGAATCATAGTAAGAAAACTTTTTCTTGGTATTAGGTCTGCTCAAGTCATAAGAAAATCTAATAATCTCATCCAAAGTAATAATATGCTTTTCATATTTTTTACCTTCTCTTGGAAGAAGCACTCCGCGATCAGGATGAAGCGCTCCCAGGAGAGATTGAATAACAGAATCACCACTTTCATTTTTTCTTTTGATAATATCTAAAATTTTAGCCACACTCTTTTTGAGTTCATCAGGTGACAAACAAGGATCGGCACCTAATTTTTTTTCCAGAGAATCACAGCCAATCTTTGTCGGATTATTTTTAATATAAGGGTGAGCTTTATTTCCTATGATTTTAAGAAAATTTGCCCCATCTCTTTTTAAATCTTTATCTGATTTTTTTGAGATCTCACTTAGAACGAGATCGATGACTGATGTTTTATCTGACATCTCTTTTGAAAGACCGATTATTAAATCGACTCTTTCTTTAACAATTTCATTTTCAAGGTCTGACTTAATTTGTGGAAGCCAAGCCTTTACACCCGCTCCTTTTTTTCTTCCTAAATAATTATCTGCTCTAACGGCTGCAGAAAAGATAAACTGAAGCATTCCTGGACTCCAGATCCCTGTGCCTGTATGAAACTCTTTACCTAACTCATTCTTAAAATCGCGCTGTAGTCCATTCATCCAGAGATAAATTTGGCCAACCAATCCTTGATCTCTGAGAGAATTTAGACAAACTGGTGGAAGAGTATTGACCAAAGTATAATAATCTCTCTTATTAAGATAATCTGCTTGAAGTTGTTTATAACAATCCATCTCATAACGAGCAGACATAACGATGGGTGACTCGACAAGAGTTTCTAGCGCTGAAATTCTTTTTTTATTCACTTCTGGAATTTGATAGTCACTTGAACGATCACGCGTAAATACTTTTAAAAAAGCAACAAGCCCATCATTTGATAAAAATCGGCGAATATCATCTCGAACTTCTTTTCTGGCAATAATTTCAATTTGCGTCCTTAGTGAATCATAAAAATCCTCTGATTCAAACTGATCTGAAACTCCCACTGTTAAACCCGGAAATTCCGACACAAGATTAAAAACTAAACTCATTACCTTTGATGAATCAATCGATTCGTCAAAGACAATACTTAAGAGTTCAATAAAATTTTCTTTCTCTTCTACACTGAGCTGCTTCCACATTAAGGCCCAGTTTTTATACCAATCCTGAACAGGACCGGGATGAGAAATTTTCGACAGAAGATTGGCAATAAACTCATAATTATCAATTTCAAGATTATAAAGAAGCTCAAAACTGAGTTGAGAGAATTTAAGAGACTCTCCGTTTTCGTGAATGCTTGAGAACGTATTCAAGACTGCATTCAGTCCCTGAGAAGAAAGAATATCTAATAAGGCAAACTCATCACCTTTTGGAAATGTTCTTTGAATGGACTGAACAAACTTATAGTCTCTTTCAACTTCAGAAATATTCATTATTGTATCTGTGATCCGATAAAAGACACCAAGAGAGCTTTCTATCTCTGAGTTCTGGCAAAAGTTTTTAAAGGCAATGAGTTTGGCCAACCCGTCCACGACTATTTTCTGATACTCATCACGGTTTGCCCTCGCAAGGCCCAACATTTTTGTTATTAATTCATGCTCAGACCTAATGCTGAAATCTCCCAATGCTCCTTGGTTAGGACAAACAAGCCCTTTATTTAGGATTTTCATAAGGTCATAAGAGTCTTGGGCAATGGTTTCATGGGCCAAAAGAAGGCGAAGCAGTGAGTCCGCATCCTTGGCCCCACTCGACTCTTGTGCCCAAGTTTTAAATCCATATTCATGAGTTGGACTTAGCAGAGATGAAGAGCTGATCCAAAATTGGTCAGACTCTAATTGTGAGAGATCATCCAAAATTATTCGGCCATGCTTAACAAGAGTTTCTTTATCGATGGAAGAGAACACTTTATTCCAGCTATTTTTATCCTGCTGGTAAAGCGATAAAAAATCATTCAGTGTTTTCATGGCAGAAATATTAAGTTTTGAATCTTTTGAAAAAACATTCAGGATCTGACTTCGATTAATTCCAACAGCATTACTAGTATTCAAAATAAGATCTAACTGGTTCAAAAGCGAATACTCACCAAGTGCTTTATTTAAAAAAAGTCCTAGATGCTCTAGATCGCCCTGCTTCGCATGGGCCGAAATGATGTCAAGAAGACGTCCTTGTTTTTTGCTGTCTAAAAAAAGATGCTCGTTATACGGCCGAAGAAGACTATTCAAATTATCTTCAGGGATTTCTTTGATGGCCTGATAAAAAGCTGGGTATTGATTTTTCCAAGTACCACATTCAAAAATTTTTATAATATTATTTTTTGTGAGTAACTCACCATCAAGTTTGATCCCTTGGCAGCTAGTCGAAATTTTTTCTTCTGAATTAGAAATTTTATTTTTAAGGTCTGCCGGAGATTGACCAGTACATGAAACAAGAAAGACCATAAAGGTCATTACCAGAGTGGTAAATAGTTTTGCGAAAGGGCCATGTTTCATGCCCTAAATCTAACATTTTATTGGGTTTGGGAGTCGCCTGAATGTAATAATTACTTGCCATCATTCCCTAAGAACCACTTCATGGCGCCATTGGTATTTATCTTGTAATTATCAAAGGTTAGCGTTTCAGAAAGTGTAAAAGGCTTGGCCTTCGGAAGATCTGACTTAGACGTAGTCGTCGTTGTCACACTTGAAAGGACACCCGTTCCGTTAGAGTTACCATATTTCAGCTCTTTGCTGACTGTCACGGTTTGACCATTTTCACTCACTGTGGTCGTTTGATTCTTTAGAACATACTTTCCATCAGCGAAATTTTCGCGCTCATAAACAACTGAGGTATTCATCGTTCCCACGGGTTTTTTTCCAACGATTTCTTGCAGCTTATCTTGATTATCAAATTTTAAAATAAACTCAGGGATAGAAGCGATACCAGAAACATCTTTAGCAATAACATCTTTTGTCCCTGGTCCTGGAGTAAACTTATAACCACTAAATTTTTTAACAATTGTTTGTGGAAGCAGAAGCTCAAGTTGCTGTAGAACGCTAAACTTTAATTCTTCTTTTACTTCTCTGAAACCCTCTGGAAGACCTATGACATCGATGGCCAGACGCTCTGGATTGGCAGTCCAATAAACACGAAAAGTGAGTTTATTCACTCGTCCAAAAATTCCTTGTTCATTAATTTGCTGAGTGAGTTTATTGGATTCAACATCAACAATAAAATCTTGAATGCCTTTTGTTTTAAGAGAATACACTTTCTGATCAAACTGATTGAGATAAGCAACAGGATCTTGAGCTAAAGCAGCCATTGAGACAAAAGTTAAAATAACAAATGTAAAAATTCTCATAAAGTCTCTTCCTTAAGTAGCGTCGACAAATCTTGTCGTAAACAGCTGATATGTTTTTCTTTTTTATATATTACCATACCCGCGGCTCCCGTCACCCCTTTCAAATTTTTCACTTGGGTATAAATAATAGGAATCCACTGATCATTATAATCGGAAAATGTGGCCACAAGACTAGCTGCTTTTTCCAGTATATCTGACTGAATCTGAATGTTATTAGGCAATTTAACAATGACGTGAGCACTCTTTCGGCCATCGAGATGGATCCAGTAATCTTCCTTCGTTCCCCATTCTGATCTTAAAGCATCATTACCTTGAGAGCTCAGGCCAACACCAAACTGGAATTGATCAATTTTAAAAACTTTATAATCTTTTTTTGAGTTCTTAGGTTTTGAAACTACTTCTTTACTACTTATACCCCAAACAGGTTTAACCATGGGGAGCTTTGATTCTAATTTTTCTTTAACTGGTCCACTTATAAGATCTTCTTCCACTCTTTTTAATCTTTCTCCTAGAATTTTTTCTCCTTTTTTGAGCTTTTTAATTTTCTCAAAAACAAGATTTCGTCTTTCATAAGAGTTAAGGGCAGAAGTAAATTTTATCTTTTGATCCCCAACTTTCAATTCATGCTGAGAATCTAGGTCGGCCCGTTTCTCAAGAAGTTCATGAAGTTTTTCCCATTGTCTGGCACGATTAAGATCTGCCTCAATATTTTCTTTTTTCCTCTCAAGAAAGCTTCTTTTTTTAGGTCCCTCATCTTGCTGATGGACTTCATTAAGCTCTTCTTCTAATAATTGCTCAATGGTCTTAAAAGAGGATGATTTGAGTGTTTGTTCATTATCGCTAACTCGGCCGATCTCATCGAAGAGCCCAAAAAGATCTGGAATGTCCTCTGTGGGAATGATCGCTTTTCCATGCCAACTTAAAAGAAGTTTCATGGGAGATTCTGAAGTTTCTTTGTAATAATGAACAAAATAAAGTTTGCGCCCTTTCCAAAACCACAGAAAAGAATTTCTTTCACCATATTTTTGATAATCTAAACAAACGATCCTGTCTGATTTATCTAAACGTAAATCAAGCATGGTGCAAGAAGACAAGTAGCGGCGGAAATACTCTAGAAAGGTATCTTTTTGTCTTAATTCACTCACTGGGGCTGAAGTCCCTAGCCAAACCCCCTCGTGGCCTCCACCTCTTCCGAAATAAAGACAAAAAGTTTCTCCACGGCGGCGAATACTTAGACATATATAGTAAGCAGTACTATATATTTTTTGAATTTGCCCCTGAGACTCGATATACTCAGACAAATTAGTAAAAGAATCTTTTAAATCAAGATAGTATTGAATCATGTCAGTTAATCTCTTAGAGTCCTTAGATCAGCGCTTACAAACTCCCATTGAGTGGGATGCCCTTACTCATTCTATACAATCTTATTTCTATTTCGAGGAAAATAAGAAGAGAGCGACGCAAACAGTCTACTTTAACCGTGTTCCAGAGCTCGGTGCTGACTTAGCTAAAACCCAACTTTATTTATCTCAATTTTCAGATGAAGACAGATTGTGGATCATTCAGCTTTTTAAACAAGTGGCCCCCGATGAATCCCTTATGGCCAAGATACAGTTTATTGAGAAAGCTGGAGTTCTTAATCTCAGAGAACTAAACGATCTGGCCAAACTCATTGAAATTCTTATTTTAGTTAAGACTGATCTTAAAATAAATACTCTTCCTGAGCTCACTCATATAAAAATTCAAGATTTTGGTAGTTTTCAGCGACGGTTCCTCAAAGAGTTTCGTTATCTCGTAGAGCCAGATGGGACTTTTATTTATGATCGACACCCTGAGATTTCTGAACTTAAAAAAAGAATTTCTGATTTAGAGGAAAGACTAAGGAAAACTATTCAAGAATGGCTTACCCATACTGATCATCAAAAACTTCTTCAGTTCAATAGTTATGATGTTATTTATGATAGATATGTCGTACCAGTCAGAAGTGACTCTTATCGATCAGATTTGGGAATTATTGTCTCTCGATCTGATAGTGGACAAACTCTTTATGTAGAGCCCTATAGTGTAAGAGAGCTTTGCAATAGAAGAATGGAGCTTTTAAATAAATTTGATGAGCTCATCAACACTCTTTGTATCAGATTTTCTACTCAATTGGCCCATGTAGCGGGTGACTTGAAGTTTCTCTATCACCAACTTGTGGACGCAGAACTCTATATCTCTAAAGGTGAACTGGCCCAGAGCTGGGGACTTTCAGCACCTATAACCAGAGAGACTCCGGGATTTGATATTCGAAAACTTTTTCATCCTCTTATTAAAAATGCTATAAAAAATGATGTTCAGTGTGATTCCAAAAGCCATGGCATCGTTATTTCTGGGCCTAATACAGGCGGAAAAACGGTTTTTCTTAAATCGATAACACTCTGTTATTTATTTTATTATCACGGCCATTTTGTACCAGCGGTTCATGCAGAACTTTATCCTTATGATGGACTCTTTTATTTCGGAAATGATTTGCAAAATCTCTCTTCAGGTCTTTCTTCATTTTCAGGAGAAGTTAAAAACTATATTTCTCTCATTGAACATTTAAGAGAGACAAACCTTGTCCTTATTGATGAAATTTTTAACTCTACTTCTTCTGATGAAGCCTCTGCTCTTTCATTGGCCTATTTTAATGAACTCCATCGTCGCGGGAAATGTCATATTGTTGTTTCGACCCATCATCAGATGTTTAAGACTCTGGTTCATCAAGATCAACAGTATATTTCGGCCCATGTGGGTTTTGACCCTGAACTCTTAAGACCAACCTATAAGATGATCTGGGGAACTCCTGGACCTTCCATGGCACTAGATATTTTCAAGCTTCTCAGTAGCAATCATCCCAGCGTTTCTCATGTACCAGAAGAAGCTCTGAAGTATATCAATTCTAAAAATGTAAGCTATGAAACGCTTCTGCAGAAAGTATCTCAAAAGCAAGTTGAGCTTGATAATCTACTCACAGAACAACGTCAGCTCAATGCCGATCTTAGAAATCAAAAAGGGTCCATGGAAGGAATTCTTAAGCTGAGGCTTCAAGATGAAATAACCAAGGCCAAAAACGAAGTACAAAAAATTGTTCAAGAAGCTTATCAATTTGTTGATGAGGCCAAAGCTGGAAATATCCATCGAAAAAAACGTGTGGATGATATGAAGGTTACTCTTCAACAAAAAGTAAGAGAGCTCGACCCAGAAGACGAAATTACTCCAGAGGTCATTGATCAAATTCATGTTCAATTTGAAGAACTAAAAATAGGAGATATTGTTTTCTCGCTCAAGCTTAGAAAAGATTTCACGGTGCTAGGTCTTGATCAAAGAAAAAAAGAAGTGACTATTGGTAAGGGACCGATGAAATTCTCAGTTCCTTTTAACACTCTTTCAAAAACTAAAGGGCACCAACTCTCCTCTCAAAATCAAGTTCGTGTTAGTTTCCAAAAATCATCCAATACCACATTTGAACATGATGTAAGAGGGATGCGTCTCTCTGATTGCCAAAACTTGGTTGAAAAATCCTTGGGAGATCTTCTCGCAGGTGACGTCCCATTTCTCAATATTATTCATGGGCATGGAGATGGTATTCTTAAAAAATGGCTTAGAGATTATCTCAAGCGCTCTAAAGATTTTGAGTGGGCCGTCCCAGAAAATGGAAATGACGGTGAAACGAAAATCACTTTAAAATAAAACTCAAAGTGGCATTATGCCACAAACGGTCAATATTCCTCAGTCTTAAATTTTACAAACATCTGAAATTTCATAAAAACTCGTTGGCATTGATCCTGCTTCATTATCTCTATGTTGTTTTCCATCATCGACAAGGAGATCTTATGAACAATGGATTAAATGAAAAAACAAGAAAAGATGTGGCCTCAGGGCTTTCAACAATTCTTGCTGATACCTACACTCTGAATTTAAAAACACTGAATTTCCACTGGAACTTAGTCAGTCCACGCTTTAGCGCGCTTCACTCAATGTTTGAAACTCAATATGGTGAAATGACTCTTGCCATTGATGATCTGGCAGAAAGGATTCGTGCTCTCGGATTTTTTGCACCGGCAAGTTTGGTAGAGTTCAAAAGGCTCACCTCAATTAAAGACGAAGAAGGTGTTCCTGAAACAAACGAGATGATTACACAACTTCTTGAAGGTCATGAAGTCATTTCAAAAAAATGTCGAGAGATGTGTGGGCATGCCCAAGAGCTTCATGATGAAGTAAGTGCTGATATGCTTATTGGAAGAATGAAATTTCATGAAAAAACGGCTTGGATGCTACGAAGTTCTCTTCAAGAGACTAAGTAGTTATAGATTTCTCCCCCCTTTGATTGGCCTTGGAGGGGGGAGAAGTTTTGTTAATCAATAATTTTTCCAATTCTCCACGGTCTGAAACTCCATGATTCCTGCTCATCTTGTGAGAATGGCCATGGAATTGAAAGTGAGAACCAAATAGCAATGGCCTTACCTTTGATATGTCCGAAAGGAACAGTTCCCCACACTCGAGAATCCGCTGAAAAATCTCTATTATCTCCCATCACAAAATATTGATCCTGAGGGATAACAGTGCGATAAAAATTAGCGTTATACACATTATCCACATCAACTTGTGAAATATGGCTCGCTTCACCTGTTTTTGTTTCAAAAAATTTAAAATTATACTGTTTATATTTCTCATCCATATCTTCGAGAATTTTTTTACCGTCTGTCTCTTTCGCCTCGATTGGGGCTCCGTTCACATAAACTACTTTATCAATCACTTCTACAGTGTCTCCAGGAAGACCCACAACACGTTTGATATAATTTAAATCTGGATTTTTGGGATATTTAAAAACGATAACATCACCACGTGCTGGTTTTGATGGACCTGTAATATAAGTTGGATCTGAGAACCAATCTGAAAATGGAACTTTAAAACCGTATGAAAACTTGTTCACAATAATGAAATCCCCGATAAGAAGAGTGGGAATCATTGATCCTGAAGGAATTTTAAATGGCTCAAAAAGAACAGAACGAAAAGCAAGGACTCCAATAATGATGAAGGTAAAGCTTTTAAACTCTTTAATGAATTTTTCTTTTTTACTTAGAACAGGTTTTTCAGGAGCTGGTGTCGTTCCATTGTTCTCAGTATTTTCATTGGCAGAAGTATTATCCATACATCATCCTTATTTTTTTGGAGGGTAAATATTATCGTAATAGAACTCAATTATATTTTTTGCAAGAAGAGTCGATTTTACATACCACTTCTTTTGATTCACAAGCATCACACAAATAGAAACACCTTTATCACTCTGGTCTTCAGATGATTTAGCATAACTAACAAACCAATCTCTTTTTCCGAAAGGCTCACCACCAGTCATACTTCCTGTTTTTCCGCCAATCTCGTATTTAGAAAGTAGAAGCTTACTCCTTCTAAAAGACGTTCTTGCCGTTCCGCCTGTGACTGTAGACATAAAGAGATTACGCATATCATCTGCTGTCTGTGGAGTAAGCACCTGCTCATTGGCACGGAGAGGGGGATAAATAACTTTCTTTCCTTGAATTTCTTCAACAGACTTAATGACAACTGGATATTTTAGGACTCCACCATTGGCCACAATAGAAGCAATAACTGCTCCATGAATGGGGCTCATGAGTGTCTTACGATTGAATCCCGAGGCAAGCTCAGCAAAATTATACTGATCTTCGGCCAAAGGAAAAACTGATGGGTGGAGATTAACCCCATCAACTAGTCTTTTATTAAAGCCAAATCTCTCTGCCATTTTTTTGAGTCCATGGGGAGTAAGATTTTCAATGGCCGTTCGTCCAAAAATCACATTATTTGAAGTGGCAAAAGCACGATCTAAATCCTGTCTTCTTACCCATCTTCTTTTTTGAGGAGGTTCTTTGAGTTGAGAACGATAGAGAGTTGTTGAGCGCCCGGCAAAAGCAAACTCTGTATGAGTATTGATATGAGTGTTCTCTAAGAGATCGGCTGCCGTCACAACCTTAATAACAGAAGCTGCTGGATGAGATGAGGAGAAGGCCAAGTCACGGCCAAAAACTTTTTTCACTCGAGCATGATCGACAGCTGCTAGGACATGACCAGTTTCATTATCAATGACAACCACTGAACTAAAGTCAGGATGATAAAGATTTAATTGTTTTTTGATAAAATCTTCAAGGGAGTCATTAAAAGTATAGTTCACTTTGTATTTTGTACTATCGTACTCAATTTGCTGATCCCATGACTGGTGCATTTCAACGATCTTACTCCACTCATCCGTTTGAATTTTAGATTCAGGAGAAACTTCATTCTCTGGAGTTTGAGGAGATTGATTAATGAGGGCGTTGTCTTTGAGAAAATTAAATTGCGCGTACGACTGCGAGCAAAGTAGCAGTGTACTTATCGTGAAGATAATCCTTAAAGGTAAGCGTTTCAAATCCTTGAAAACCATGAAGGACATTATGCCTTAAAGTTCTTTCCGATGACAAAAAATTCTTTGCTTACACTGCGAGTAGATTTGGGGCGTAAATAGTGAAATTCGCTGAAAAGCGCTTTTTGGGCCTTCAAATAGTTCTGAGCGTCCTGGCTCTCAAAAACCTTGATCACAAAATTTCCGCCCGCAGAGAGGAATTTAGGGAGCAATCCGAAGACAGATTCTACCAGGTCTAAGCTTCTGGCCTGATCCACCGACTTAATTCCCGTTGTGCTCGGCGCCATATCCGAGAGAACGACATCAAACTGGCCTTCAACTCCTAGATGAGTCAGATCGGCGACGTCAAAAATACTTTTTTGATAGATCCGAACATTCTTAATTCCAGTAAGCTTTTTATTCACTTCTTGGATATCAATCCCTACAACGGTTCCCTTATCCCCAATTTTTTGTGAGGTATATTGAATCCACGATCCAGGATAGTAACCAAAATCAACGACTTTATCGCCGGCCTTTAGCACTTTGAATCGATCATCAATTTCTTCCAATTTATAGATACTTCTCGCAAGAAAATTTTCTTGTTTTGCTTTATTATAAAAATGGTCTTTGACTTTGAAATTTGACATAGGCGCTTTTTAGCAGTCTAAGCGAAAAAAGACTAGCGTAAACCCGCTTTTTACCGGCAGGATAACATTATGAAAAAAAACGAAAAGGCCACGGAGATCTATAAGAGACTTCATAAACTCTACCCAGATGCCCACTGTGAACTTGACCATAAAAACGCTTTCGAACTTCTTGTGGCCACGATCCTCTCGGCCCAATGTACTGATGTCCGAGTCAACATGGTGACCCCCCATCTTTTTAAAAAATACCCCACCCCTGAGAAACTGGCCAAGGCCAATCAACTCGATGTGGAGGAAATCATCCGATCAACGGGATTTTATAAAAACAAGGCCAAAAATATTATTTCTTGCGCCTCTGAATTAGTGGCACGTTTTAAAAGTGAAATTCCTCAGTCTATAGAAGAACTTAGCTCTCTGGCCGGGGTAGGTAGAAAAACGGCCAATGTGGTTCTTGGAAATATTTATAATATTAATGAAGGTATTGTTGTTGATACCCACGTCAAACGCATCACAAATCTTCTTGGTCTCACCAAACATGAAGATCCAGAGAAAATCGAGCAGGACTTGATGAAACTCTACCCACAAGATTCTTGGTGTGAGCTCTCTCATCTTTTTATCTTTCTAGGACGCAGGACTTGTATCGCAAGACGTCCACAATGTGACCTTTGCGTGCTTAACGATCTTTGCCCGAGTGTGAAGAAAATATCTCAGACAAAAAAGAAAACGAAGTAGGCCTGCACCATATTAATGGAGGACGATAGAGTTCTTTAGTAATTTGAGTGATTCTTTTTCCTTCAGAATAAAACTCTAAACCAAGTTTTTCGCAAAGAACTGTTCCCGCGGCAATATCCCAAATATTTTTAGGTTTTAAAGAAACAACAAAATCAATTTTTCCAGCACTTAAAAGGGCAAGTTTGTACGCTATACTCCCTACCGCCTTGAGTTCTAAATCTGGATTATTAATATTATCAAAGAGTCCAGCTCTCCATTCTGATCTAGAGACATATCCTAGTTGTTTTGAAGACAATTTTTTGAAATTGAGACTTTCATCGGAAAAAGTCTCTTCGGTGAAAGGATTAAAAATCCATCCTTCATTTTCATTAGAAGTAAAATCCCAATTTTTTATTAGCGCCACCGAGACAGCACACTCTGGGCGTCTCTCTATAAGCTCTCTGGTTCCATCAATCGGATCAATGATAATTAAAGGTAGTTTCCAGTCTCTTGCCTCTTCCTCAGAGTAAAAATAGATCTTCTCTTGCGCCGCTAGTTCTCTCACATCATTGCTAATGGCCAGATCAATTATTGTGACCGGATCACCTGGAGTCTTCTCGGAAACTTCAAAATCTAAAGTTTCGGTAACGAGTTTTCTCCAGTTTTGACGATGGCCATTCATAATTCTGGCCAAATAAGGACTCAATAATGCTTTTTTATCCACAAATTTTGGTTGGTTATCCACAAGGTTATCCACAGTTGAAGAAATGGCAAATCCCCACGGAAGGAAGGATTAATCCATAGATTTTATAAGCTTAGCATAACTTTGGGGATAAGACACATACCTGACTTATTTAGTGTCAGTGCAACAATGGGGACTTTTCCCCAAGTTTTTTTCTTTACGGCCCTATGCTTCGTAAAGAGCAAGCATTTCGACCCAACCATCTTGGGCCACGGCCACGGCGAAGACACCATCGGCTTCAGCATTCTCATCCACGACATTTGTCAAAAGGCGCACGCCATCTTGGTCTACATAGACGAAGGGTATACTTTGATCATGTTCGGGAGAGGAGAAGGACTGATAAGAGGCGCTGAAATCACTGAAAAGACTCTGAGTCAGTTTAGCTTTAAACAAGGGAATCCTCCTTGAGCGCATCCGGGAGATCCATTCTCCCTACTTATAGTAATGATACCAAAAAGAATGGATTGCGTGCAAAAAGAAATCTTAAAAAGCCAATCAATACAGAATCTTAACAAACTATCGGGGCAAGTTTTGCTCCGATGACTGATGTTGAGTGAAAAAGCGATAGGCCTGATAAAATCTTCCCTCAACGTGAGAGTCTAGAAGGCAAACAAGAACATAAATCATATAGATAAAATTTCTTCTCGAACGACTACGAGAAAGGGCCTGAAAAATCCATTCGAGAGGAAGAGTAGAAAGCATCGCAATCCACCATAGTGAAGCGTAATTTCCAAGAAAATCTTGATCGACCAAGATGGCAAGAGGAATGATTAAGATCAGCATGAGACTTAATAAAGAAAGAAGAGAGCGATCAAGAGTCATCAAAGGCAGCTTCATCTTTCTTGGATACAAATGAATCAATACAGTCACTACGCCTAAAAACGCCAAGGCATAAAAAGCCTTGCGATCAAAGATTTGAACAATCAACTCTTTCAAAGATTGGAGCGAGAATGAGTTCTCAAAAAATCTCAAATCCATATGAGTAATTAAAGTCACCAGGATGAGAATAAGACCTAAAAATGTATATTTCACGAACTGGGATCTAAACCACTCCGTCTTTTCCTTAAGGGCGACAAGGTAGAGCAACCCAAGACCAATAGGAAAAAGGAAAATATAATTATAATTAATGATCACACCAATATAACAAAGAAGCCCGTACATGAGGCCTGCTCTGTAAGTAGAGCTCTTAGCGCACCAAAGAACTGACCAAACCCACAAAATAGTGAACGTTGTATTAAAGCAGCTTAAAAGATCTTGTCTTAAAAAAAGTGAAAATGACCAAGTCGAAACGACGGCAAAAAGACCCAAAATAGAAAGCCTGCGAGACACAAAATATCTTAGAATACTGTAGAATGAGAGAACATAAAAAGTCATTCCTACAAAATAAAAATACAGTCCAAGACCCAGATTCATCATCTGCGGAAACTTTTTGAAGGGAAAGAAATTCAGAGAAAGGAAATGCCAAATCTGACTGTTCATTTTCTCATCTGGATCAAGAATAAGCTTTAGTGTTTCGAGGTTATCAAAAAAAGGAATGGCCGGAATCGAAATTAAAATCAAAGAAACAGTCATAAAAAGGACTGTTTTCTCAAAAGAATCTAAAAATCGATACTCAGTAAACTGAGTTGAAACCGACTCTTCAATAATCTTTCCTCGTGTAGGCCATGAATAAAAAAGACCTACAAAGACGAAAAAGCCCCAAAAAAAGTGGTTCACAATGTCTTCAGGAATGAAATTCATTAAATTAAAAATAACCATCATCGCCGCATTTCCCATCACCAAACGGTACAAAATACGGTCAATAGAAGAATTGGCCCGGAAATAAATCTTAAAGCGGTGGTCGATTTCTTTACCCAGAAGATACCACTGTCCACCCATGAAAAGGAGGTAGAGGAACAGTAAAAAGGCTTGGGCCAAGAGAGGTAGGGCCAGGGTTTTTTGAATCCAAACTGGGATTAATAAGAAAGAGAAGTAGATAACTATTCGATTTACGAAGAATTTAGATTTTTCTAACAAAATATTGGAGTTTTTCACTAAAGTTTTTTCCGTCATATCCGATCAGTTTAGTAGGATTCTACAGGATGAGTCCTACCATAGACCTAGCCTTTATTTTATTGTTGGGCCGGCCGTTCACCGGCCCTTCTTTATTTCCTACTATCGTAGCTCAAATTCTGCCCACTTGCGACCACTTCTACGAATGATACTCTTAAATGGGATCATAGGACCAAAAGTCCGATCCCCTCACTCAACTTTCAGGAGGAAAGTTTCTGGGTATTTCATTCGGCTCCATCAATACAGGACTCCCGAAAGATATCGTGAAGCAAATCATTGAAGCGGAAAAAGTTCCTATTCAACAGATGGAAACACGAAAGGGAAAGATTGAAGAGAAGAAAGCTCTCTTGGGTCAACTTACGTCCTTAGTTGAAGGTATGCGTGGAGAAATTCTTAAAAATAAAAACGCCAGATCTCTTCGTGAATTGAAAGTAAATTCTAGCAGTGATGCTGTCGCCATCAGTGCTGATAAAAACCTTGCCGAGCCCGGTAAATACCAAATCGAAGTTCTCTCTCTTGCTCAAAAATCTTCCGCTTTTACAAATGGGGTTGAAGATAAAGACAAAACATATATCGGTGTAGGTTATTTACGTGCTGTTCTCCCTAATGGAGACGAAAAAGAAATTTATATTGATGAAGCCCATGCCAATCTTACAGGGATTGCTAAACTTATTAATGGCGATTCTGAGCTTGGAATGAGAGCGACAGTAGTCAATGATGGTATAAACGAAGATGAGCCTTGGAGAATGATTATTTCTCTGGCCGATACTGGAGATGGAAATCGCGCAGAATTCCCAGATCTTTATTTAGTTGATGGAGAAGTCGATCTTTATATTGATCAGGAAAGACCAGCTCAAGATGCCAAGATTAAACTTGATGGATTTGAACTTGAAGTTCCCTCAAATCGAGCGACAGAAATTATCCCTGGCGTGACTATTGATCTAAAAAAAGCCAAACCAGGTGAAGAGATTAATATTGAGATTACAGAAGATGTTCAGGCCATTGGTGGAAAAGTGAACGACCTTGTTGAGAATATCAACAAAGTTTTAAAATTCATTAAAGAACAAAATAATCTCTCTGAGAAATCTGATACCCAACGTACTCTCGGTGGAGACCTTTCACTTCAACAAATTGAATCACGTATCCGTACAGCTGTTTTTACTCCTGTTATGACGAGTAAAGGACCAATGAGAATTGGTGATCTTGGAATTACATTTCAAAGAGATGGTTTACTCAAGCTTGATCAAGCGAAGATGGAAGGTGAGCTTAATAAAGATTATAAAAAAGTAGCTCAGGCCCTCACAGGGATTTACACACTCGAAGGTGGGAAATCTAAAGGGTTTGTTGATTTACTTGATGAAATGGCCTCAACACTTCTTGCTCCACCATCAGGTGTTCTTCCGACAAGAAAGAACGGTCTTCAATCTCAAATTAATCAGATTGATCGCCAAATTGCGAACAGAGAACGTGTTATCGCGCAGAAAGAAGAAGTTTTAAAAGCAAAATTTTCCCGACTAGAAGAAACAGTTTCTAGAATCAGGGGCCAAGGGGCAGGGATTGCCGGATTAGCTAACATGGCCGGTCCTATGCCACAATTATGATAGTCAATCGCTGATCCATGGAGGGCGAAATGAGTTACGGTTTAGGTGCATACAAAAAAACATCAGTTCAGACAGCAAGTAAGGAACAAATCCTCTTGATGCTTTATCAAGCAGCTATAAAAAATTGCAAAAAAGCAATGGAAGCTATTGATGAAAAAAATGTGGCCAAAAAAGGCGAGTACATCGGAAAGATGCAAGATATCGTTGTCGAGCTTTCAAATAGCTTAGACTTTGAGATTGGCGGAGATGTCGCCAAAGAACTTGCTTCTCTCTACGATTATATTCTTTACGCCAGTACGCAGGCCAATATCAAGATCGAGAAGTCTCATCTTGATGGATGTCTTAAGGTTCTTAATACTCTTTATGACGGATGGACAGAGGCTGTGAAACAAGTCAAAGCTCAGACCCCAACAACACCATCAAAGAGTGCTTAATGAAACAATTTACTGATTTATTCTCTGAGTTCTTGATGAAAGCGATTGTGATGACTGAAGAAGCAGTCGCTCAAGGTCCTGAGTCAGAGTATAATTATGAAATTTTTACTGAAAACCGTGAAAGACTTATTAGTGTTTTAGATCAAATCGGTCAAAACATTGAATGGGAAACGGTAACAGAAGAAATCAAAGCTGAAACATCTAAGAGAATTGATTATCTCAAAACTCTTGATGAAAAGCTTGTTGTTCAGCTTCAAGAATACAAATCAGAAGTTCAGAAAAAGATTGAATCTACTCACCGCAACCACGCGGCCGTGAAGGGTTACAATCTAAACGATGTGAAATAAACGTGAAAAAACTTCTTTTCCTCCAACTGGATGACGCTCATTTTGTGTTGGAAACGAAGTTGTTTCTTAAAAGATATGCCCATGAATTATCTGGGTACGATCTCTATCTTTGCACATTACAAAATCAACTATCAGACTCACCTCTTTATAAAACGATTTCTCTAGATGAAATCCACAATCATCAATTCGAGATGATTTTTAATCTCTCACTCAATGAAAAAAGTTGGGAGCTAGCTAAAGATTACTCCGCAAAATACTTTATTGGTTGTCGTTTTACTGAAACTGAAAACTTACAAGTTCTAGGACACTGGAGCACTTATCTTTTGCAACTTAAAGGGGGAACTTCGTTTCTTCCTTTTCACCTCCAAGATATTTATAAAAATATTGTTGGGTGTAAATCATTGGCCTTATCAGAAGAAAAAAAATGGAAGGATGAAGTCATTTACTGGCAGTGTCCCCGTTTTATCAATAAAGATGTTTTTTTCATTCTTATTGCTCAACTCAAAGAACGATATAAAAATTGGGAGTTCATTGAAGGAGCTCCCCTTGAGAATAAACCCGGATTCTATCTTGGCCCAGCTGGTGATCAAGTCAGTTTATGGCATGATCAGAATCACCGCTTGTTCCTTTTAAAAGCGAATTTTGAAGGGCTTCATTTTGCTCCTGCTGGTGATAACCATTGGCTTGTAAATCCTCATGAGTCTAATCCCGACTTTACAGAACTTTATAAGCTAATGATTCAGTTTTGCGAGCAACTTCCTTGCAAAGATATTAAAGGTTGGGAAGTTTATCAAACAACCCAAGAGAATCTTTTTGGAACAAGCTTAAAAGCACTGACTCAAACAAATACCAACTTTCCTTTTTATCAGTTCCACGTTGTGATCTGGCAATATGTTCTTAATCTTTTTGATGTGAATCTTGAAACGATTCAAGCAAACCCAAAGCAGCTAGAGACACTTCGGTTTTATGAAGAAGTTCTTACAAAAACTTCGAGGTTTTTAGAGCTTATCGTGGCCAGATTGGCCGATCAACTTGAACATTTTGATGAAACCAATTTTGATATAAAAAAATTTCAAGCAGCTATTACAGAAATTCAAGAATTCGAGCAGATCACCTCAAAAATTGCAGAAAATCATCCTCTCATCAGGCCTTTTCTTGATTATTACCAAATTCAAAGAGGGCAGTCTGAATTTAGTGGTCTAAGAGACCAGCTCCAAGACCAAATGCTTATCTTATCGGAACAATCAGGTGTTCTCAAGGCACTACTTGAATTAATTTCTATGACAATTATGAATTCATCTTCTAAAATAGAGAAAACATCTCAAGGAAGAGAACGTCATGGAAATGATCGAGAATTTTAGTCAACATCATGTTGATAATTTTTTAGCTGAGAGCTTTCTACTCACTCAACAACTCATCGAAAAGATCTTAACAGACTATGACTCAGACCAAATGAGCCGCTTTATTGAAGTAAGCTCACTTCTATCTCAGGCCATTCTTCCTAAAGGTCATCTTCTTAGAGATCACATTCGTAACCAGCATATTGGCCTCCTTTCTATCCTAAAGGCCCTGGCGAGCGCCATGGAAAACCAAGACGACCTGGCCCAAGAAGAATTGATTAACTATGAATTAAGAGATAATTTAACTCAGTGGAAAATCAATCTCCTGCCTCAATTGAAAAAGGCCCAACACGAATCCCGCTCTATCTTGATCCAGAGCTAAGGGAAGAGGTTCAAACCTCAATTCATCAAGTTGAGCAATATTACGACTTAGTTGATTCTAAAGAATCGGCGGATCTTTCATTACTTAAGAAGGGATCTCGAATGTTTGTCATGACTTCAAAAGGCGAAGTTTGTGACCTCCCTCTTTATAGACAGAATATTTTTCAAATTTTAAATACTCATCATCTTGGTTTTAGAAGTCCTGAAGTCGCTCCCCAGATTTTCCAATTTACTAAAAATGCACAAAACCTAACGAAAAAAATATTTCACCAACGTGATGATGAACTGACTAGTGAAACCAATGTAAACTGGGACATCATTTTTAAAACAATCCAATCCATTGGGCAGCAATCAAGTTCACTACGTATTTTATCGGAAAAATCATTAGAACTACCTTTTCTTAAAAACTTTCACTCCTCTCTAGTTATTTTACATATTAAAGGACAATCAAAAGCTGAAATTATCGGCACACTTTGGAAGAGTGAGAAATTCTACCAACTCTTTGACACAAAGAACTTTAATATCCTTTTTAACAGCATTAAAAAGAGTAAGCTGAAATCCTTTCATACAGATTCTTTTATTGAACTTGATCTCCCTTTTAACGGAAGCTTTCTTGCCAAAGACTTTGTTTCAAAAAAATATAGTCTTATCTATCTCACAACAAGACATGATTTTTTAAACTTTCATAAAGAGGAAATTGATTTATTTCAATCCGCTACAGATTTACTTGGGCCTCATTTTGAAAGAATTATTGATCAGGAATTTAACTCAAAGAGAATTTCAGAGCTTAGGATATGTCTAAAAGATTTTCCTCTTCCTTTAAGACTTAAATCTAACTTCACTATTAATGAGTTTAGTAATGATATTTATGAAAAATCTTTAGAGGATAGAGATATTTTTTTCAGCAAAAAGGTTGAGCAAAATTTTTCTCTTGATCTCTATGATTGTGACGAATTAAGGCATTACGCCTTCGATCTTTTTCATTTTCAACGAATCTCGCTTCTCGGTGAACTCCTTAACACCTTAAGGCATGAACTATCCAATCCTCTTTTTGGCCTTAAACTGGGTTCGCAAGTTTTTGCGACCTTTGATCTATCTGAAGATAATAAGGAAATGATTTTCGAGATTGAAAAAAATATTGATCGTTGTCAGCTGATTATCGAAAATTTTTCTAATCTCTACCAAGAGCATGAAGAACTAAAATCATATCCTCTTAAAAAATTCATTGATGAATCGCTAACTCTGGCCAAGAGTGAAATGCGAGAAGTTCGAAAAGATATTCAATACCATAATGGAACAGAGACGATTGAGATAAAACAACCTCTAATTTTTATTGTTCAAATCATCTTTAATCTTATCGTTAACGCCGCTCAAGCGATGCGAGACCAAGAACAAAGACCGGAAATTATTCTTTGCTCCGATCGATCAGATGAAAATATCATTATTGATATGTACGACAATGGGCCAGGAATCAGACCTGACAAACTACAATATCTTTTTAAACCTTTCTATACGACAAAAAGCTACGGCACAGGTCTCGGACTAGTTCTCTCAAGAAATCTCGCCATAAAGATGGGTGGGAATCTTGAGTACCTATCTGATAGAGAGAAAGGTGCACATTTTAGGCTCACATTACCTATTCAAGGAAATCCATGAAAAATATACTTATTATTGAAGATGAGATCCTTATTCAACAGTCATTAAAAAAGATGCTTGAACGCAAGGGCTTTACTGTTGAGACGAGTGCCAGTGGTAAAAATGGCATCAATCTTTTGATTCAAAACAACTATGATAGAATTATTTGTGACCTTATGTTGCAAGATATTTCTGGCTTTGATGTTATTGAAGAGGCCAAGAAAAAATACAGCCTAGAAGAAATAGGCCATAAATTTGTTATTATGACTGCTTACAATTCACCTCAAGTTCTGGCTAGAGCGAATTCGTATAAATGCAGAGTTCTTAATAAGCCTTTTGACGATCTTGAGCAGGCCCTGCAACTGATGACTGAATAAGGAAATTATGAGCAAAAAGAATGCAGCTAAAATTATTGGGATCACGTTAAAACCAACGTCAACAACTGACTACTACCATCTCATTCCTAATCTTTGCACTTGGCTTGCAAAAAGGAAGAGAACCATAGTTTTTAGAGTTGAAGAAAAAGATCGTGTTCATAAATTTTTTAAAACTAAAGATTTACCTCAAATCGAATTTTATAATGAGAAAGATTTTCATAAGAATGTTGATCTTATGCTCTCACTAGGTGGGGATGGAACCCTCATTGGTGTTTGTCGAAGAATTAACCCCAAAATTCCTATATTGGGAATTAATCTAGGTCGTCTTGGTTTTATTACTGAATATAATAAACATGAATTCTATGATTCATTAGAAAGCATTATTAATGGCCAGTATGAAACTCATGCTAAACCACTTTATCATGTGAGTGTTGAGCGTAAGGGTAAGAGTCATTTTCAAGAGTATTTTTTTAACGATGCCGTTTGTGCCAAAAACGATATCGCTCGTATGCTGTATCTGCGCGCCGAAGCTGAGGGCGAGCATATTTATAATCTTGCCGGCGATGGGATTATCATCAGTACAACCATGGGTTCTACAGCTTACTCTTTGGCAGCAGGAGGACCTATAGTCCATCCTGAAGTAAAGGCCTTACTTCTCACACCTATTTGCCCTCATTCACTCTCACATAGGCCTTTTGTGATCCCCGAGAACTATGGGCTCACACTGAAGCTCATGCCACCTTACCAAAGTGCTACTTTAACTATTGATGGCCAGGTTGCCTTGAGTATTGAAGAGACCGATGCCGTTGTGATTAACCGCAAAAAACCTAAAAAGGTCTTGCTGATTAAAAACCCAAATCGCTTTTATTTTCACACAATTAGCGAAAAGTTTGTGGATAACAGACGATCTTAGTCTGATTCAAAAATGAAACTACGGAAGATTTACGTATTTTTATCTTGAATGTACGGAAAATGTGCGTATCATAAGTTCTATTACGGAGAACTCTTATGAGCGCACCAACATTTTTTCTCAAAGACCTTACCATTCAAAATTTCGCCACATTCAAAAATCAGTCCATTCAATTTGGACGCGGCCTTAATGCGCTTATAGGAGAGACTGGATCTGGAAAAAGTCTCATTCTCGATGCTCTCCAACTTTTACTCGGGGCCAGAAGTGATAAAAAGGTTGTCCGCCGAGAAACAGAATACTCTCTGCTAGAGGCCAGTTTTGAATGCCATGATGAAAAAGTTATCGCCTGGCTTCAGGCTGAAGGATTTCCCTGTGAAAACAACGAGATTACATTAAAAAGAATGATTTATAAAAATGGCTCAAGTCGTTCTTATATTAATCATCTTTCTTGCAGTCTCCAGAATCTTGCTCAATTTGCTCGTCAGTGTATTGATCTTGTTGGGCAGTTTGAGAATCAAAAATTATTAAGTGAAGGATATCAACTTTATCTCCTTGATCATTTTGCCAAGCTTCTAGAGGAGCGTGAATTTTATCATCAGGTACTCAATCAGTTTCAAACGCTAAAAAAGAAACAAGAAACTCTTCTCGACCAAAAATTAATGAGAGAGCAAAGATTAGATTATCTTGAATTTCAACTTCAAGAAATTGATAAGCTCAATCCTTCAGTCGATGAAGAAGAGCTACTACTTAATAAAAAAACCAGTCTCCTTAATTACGAGAAACATTTAAAACTGGCCCACCAGTTTTTATCATTATTAGATGGCGAAGATGAATCTCAGGGTCTCCTCCCAACTCTGAGACAGCTTCGCTCTCTTCTTCTTAAAAATACTGAGTTTATTCAGGATAAAGAAGCTCTTGTTACTCAATCTGAAGATCTTTTAACAGAACTTAGAGACCACTTAGAAAAACATATCAATACCGATCATGATCCAAGTGAGCTTGAGAAAATTCTAGAGAGACTTGATCTTTATCAAAAACTAAAAAGAAAGTTTGGTGGTTCAGTCGAACATGTCATGCAAGCCGCTGTAGATTTTAGAAGGGAGAAGCAATCTCTCCAAGAGATCGATATTGATCTGTCTGAGATGGAACTTAAAATTAAAGAATTACAAATAGACCTGCAATCAAAGGCCAAAGCTCTTCATAAAAAGAGAGTGAAGGCATCAGTTGATCTCGCCAAAAAACTAACCGAACGTATTCAGCGCCTTCGAATGATCGGGGCTGAAGTTCAAATTACAGTGGAGGAACTCGATGAATTACAAGAATGGGGACAAAGCCGTGTCTACTTTAAGGCCCAAACTAACCCTGGAGAGGGATTTTATCGAATTAAAGATATCGCCTCTGGTGGAGAACTTTCAAGGATCTTACTCGCCGTTCGACAGATACTTTCTGCTTATGATTCTATCAGTATCTTTCTTTTTGATGAAATTGATACTGGTGTAGGTGGAGAGACGGCCATTACGATTGGAGAAGCTCTTAATGAAGTTTCACAGCATGGCCAGGTTATTGCCATCACTCACTTACCGCAAATTGCTCAATTTGCTGACAAGATGATTATTGTTCAAAAAGAAATTCATCATGAAGGAGATATTATTAGAACTGAATCTTCTGTGAGAGAGGTTTTTGGCAAAGGAATGAAAAAAGAATTGCAAGTGATGCATGGAAATATCTAAAGAGGAACGAAACGAACTTCACCTTGATCTATAAGAATGAATGTTTTACTGGATTGTGCATAGCCATTATTAAGATAGCGAACCGAGCTTCCTTGGTAATCATCTTTGACATGGCTATGCCCACCAATCACAATATCAAATTGACCTGAAAGTTTCTCTTCAACACCAGTCCTAAACTTTTGACGAACTTTTTCTGCATCAAAATATCTGGCCCCTTTGCGGCGAGACATCTTCGAAGCACGATTTCCCACCCAATCTAAAACAGCGAGCGGCATGACATAATTAGCGACAAAGGTAAGCGGAGCAGAATTAATAAGACTCATATAGCGATGATAGGCCGGATTATAAAGTTCGTGCTCATCTCCATGAGAGAGATAAAACTTTTTATGATCAGCTTCAAAAACTATCGGTTTTTTATGAATCACAATTTTTTTGAGTGTAGGATGCTTTGAAAAAAGAAGAGAAAGATGGAGATCATGGTTTCCCTCAGAATAGTGGACTTCTCGGCTATCAATAATAAGTTTTTCAATGGTCTCAAAAACATCACTGAATCGATCAAAATAGGCCAGGTGAGGACCACACATGAGATCAAAGATGTCTCCTAAGAGAAAAACTTTATCTGATGATTGAGTGTGCGGATGAGTTAAAAATTTAATCAGTAGATGACTAGCGTCATCTTGAGAGTGCTTAATATGAACATCCGAAATAGCTGCAAACTTCATGATTAGCCATTTATAACATTCAATTCGTCTTTAATCCTCTCAAAAATATACCGTTCAAGAAATTTCTTTTGAATCTCATCGATCTTTTCGAGCTTGCAGCAGATTCTCCAGACCTTATAGTTTAGGCCATTGCTCATATCTGGCTCAATTTCACGAATCAGAATAACACTGGCATCAACTGGAATATTCTTATCTCCCATTTTAAGCTGAATGGTCGAAACTTTATCGCCTGGCTTAAAATATTTGGCCTCTAGTTTTGAGACTAAAAAAGAGAATCCACCGGCACTAATATCAAAACACGACTTAAGGAAAAGCTGAGACTGTGGTCTTGGCTGCATGATATTTTTTGTGAACTGAAGCATGACCTGATCTTGTCCAAAAACATTAAGACGAAAATTCTTTCGTCTCTCTACTTGCGCGACAAATTCTGGAACCTCTAAGTAAAATCGTCCTGTATCTTGTTCGAACTGCTTCAAGCGAGCACGAAGAAGGAGGGCCGATTCTGGAACATAGATATCCATAAAAGAACTGCCACCGATAAGATCTTTGACTGCGGCTTCATGTCCATGCTCGGCTACTATAGCAAAATCAGCTCTGGCCTTTCTGATAACTTCGACTTTGATTGGAACCAGGTGCTTTGTTTCTCCAACCATTCGCCAGAACCATACTTCATGATTGTGGTCTTTGGTTGATTGTAGAAGAGTATAAATCAAACCTTGATCATTAATTTTTTTAAGTTTGTTATTCTCTTTCATTACAAAAAATTCCCTTATAAATCCCCCAAAGGCTTTCGCCTTTGAGGGACTGGGCTTAATACTTTAACACTACACCTGGAAATCTACGGCTTAACCAATCAGTCTAAGTGCGCCTTGTCCAAGAGAATTCGCTTGTGCAAGAGTTGCTGTAGCAGCAGCACTGCGAATCTGCTGAGAGGCTAACTTCGAAGTAGAATCGGCCACATCCACATCTTCAATACGTGAACGAGCAGCTTCTTGATTCACTGTCGCAATATCAAGGTTATTGATTGTTGATTGTAATCTTGATTGAATCGAACCGAAGTTCGCACGTTGACCAGAGACTTTTTCAATCGCTTGGTCAATTTTTTCAAGGTTAGAAATCGCATCACCCTTGTCTTTAATATTAGTTCCATCCATTCCAAGAGCTTCAATTGTTGCATCAGTAGAACTTGCATCAAATGAAATCTTGTTTTCGTCACCACCATAAGCACCCACTTGGAATTCAAGGGTACCATTTTTCGAATCTCCTTTAAGAAGAGGGAGACCGTTGAACGAAGTGGTCTTAGCAATACGATCCATCTCTTGCACGAGTTGTTCATATTCTAAGTTAAGATAGCCTCTCTCCTGATCACCAACTGTGTCAGAAGCGGCTTGAATCGATAATTCTCGCAAACGAGTGAGAATATTAGTCGATTCATTGAGACCCCCCTCGGCAACTTGAACGAGAGAAATACCATCGTTCGCATTTCGAGTGGCCACACGTAAACCTCGGTTTACTGCTTCTAATTTCTTAGAAATCGCGAGTCCCGCGGCATCATCAGCGGATTTGGTAATCCTCTTCCCTGATGAAAGTTTGGCAAACTCAGTTTCTTGTTGTGCGGAGTTTGATCGCACATTTCGTTGCACCTCGAGGGAAGCAACATTGGTGTTAATTCTTAAGCCCATCTAACGTACTCCTTAGAACACCGTAGTTTCCAGATGCTAGTATCTGAAAAAACCGACGAATATAGTCGATCGATTACCTTATCGTTTTGCTCGGCTGGAACCTTGAGTACTTTCGTCGACTAAAAGGGCATAAAAATTTAGTTTTTTAATGTTTTTAACAACTTAGATTCGACCAGGAGGGTCCTAAGATCATGATAATTCGAGATATCTTTGGCCTGAAATGGCCGTAACAGAGAAAGTGAGTGAGAGGCAAGATAGAGATAACCATGCCCTTCATAGGCACGGAGACCACGATTGAAGATAAATTTCTCATTGGGCAAAACGGTTTTATCAACGAGAAGAATGTCCTTTTTCATTCTCAGAGAACTCATGATGGAAAGAAAAAAATGCTCTGGTCTCTGAGACAAATCAATACTACCCGGGTAAGAAAAAAAGACGAAAAGATCAAAATTTCCAGTGGGAAAATCGACAGAAAAAGAAATTGAATCAGAGGAGAGAGAAAAAATCATTAGTGCTGAATTTTTTGAATAATACCTGAGGTTGAGTAACCATCGACAAATGAGAGAGAGAAAACTTCTCCACCCCAACTTATCACTTCTTTGGCCCCAACTATTTTATCAATCGTCCAATCTCCACCTTTCACTAGCACAGAAGGCTTAATAGTATTAATTAATTCTAGGGGTGTGTCCTGAGTGAAAATTTCAACGAAATCCACAGACTTTAAATTTTCAAGAACAAACTTTCGATCGTTTTCTTTATTAATTGGCCTCTCTGGACCTTTCAGTCGCTTGACCGATTCATCTGAGTTCATCCCCATCACCAATAAATCTCCAAGTGACTTAGCTTGATTAAGATAAGTCACATGACCACGATGAAGAATATCAAAGCAACCGTTAGTAAAAACAATTTTTTTACCTTTGTTCGCTTCGAGAAATTTAATCAACTCAGGAGAAAAACTCATTTTGCTCTTACCACTTTAGTTTTAGTGATCTTGTTAGCAAGATCAAAATAAGAGAACAACCCAAGACTGATAAAATTGGACAAACCAATACATGATCTCATCAAAAGAGTTAACCAAGAGGCATTTTTCTGAGTCTCAGTCACCACTCTAAGATTTAAAAATGATTTTCCGAGTGTTGATGACGATGTTTTTTCAAAAACAGAAAAGTAAATTAAATAAGTTCCACAAAATAACGTCACAACTACAGGAGTCATCTCATCAGGATAAAGGAAAAAGAGTTCACTAAGATCCATCCCGACATTCCAGGCAATAAAAACCATAATCATCGAATTAAGAGCAGCAATAAAAGAGAGGTCGATAAAATAAGATAAAATTCTCTCAGAAGAAGCGGCTTTTTTAAAAACAATTTCTTCCTTAGGCATATCTGGAAACTGAACAGGAGTCAGTGTTTCTTTGCCGTAAAAAAGAGAAAGATCACTTGAGTAAGGATCCATTTCTTGGTGAATTTTCTTCGCCATAGGCTTCTGGATTGATGAACGTGATACAGGATCTGGAGTTTTTGTGACTTCAATCTTTTTGGGCTCATTATGAAACCCTAAACCAGAAGTAAGGGGCTTGAACTCAAAACTATCATTCAAAAACTGATCAAGCTCTTGATCAGAAAGAACTGGAGATTTTTTTGATCCATTCTGTTTATCTAAATTCATTTTTCCACCTTTTCGGGCCTTAAAGCTTTTATACTTATTATCTTATCAGTTCAGTTTTCCAAGTGTAAATCCTATAGCGCAGGATAGGGCAGTCGGAGTTCTCATAATAGCGGTAGGGAGGTGTATACTCACAGTTTGAGGGTGAGATTTCCACCATTCAAGCTCCGAAACCGAGAATCCCCCTTCTGGGCCCAGCACAAGGAGTAGCCTTTGAGCTCCTGACCGAAGTGCGGCTAGTTCTTTATTCACAGAATCAAAAAGGATAACCTGGTCATAGCTGGCCACGGGTGCCTCTTGAAATTTTATTTCTTCGATAATGGGTAAAAATGGATTGTTAGACTGCTCAAGGGAGGAGACAAGCAAAGACTGCTGTCTGTCAGTAGAAATAAAGTGCTTTTGAGAAAAAGCCGTTTCGGCCAAAAAGATTCTCCTTACACCTAACTCAACCGATTGTTTCAAACACTGCTCTAGGGCTTCTTTTTTTGGAGTCCCAATCAAGACATCAATCACCACTCCCTTGCGTTCATGATTTTTGACCGACAGAAATTTTAATTTCAGTTGTTTTTTTTCAATCAAAGAAACTTCAGAAGTGACCTCAAGACCATCACCATTGAAGATCTTCACAAACTCACCAAGTTTTACTCGAACCACATTGGCCAAATGATGAAAAGAGTCGTCATGGACAACATAGGATTCATCAATAGTAGCACACTTTAACTGGGGTTCAAAAATGGCCCTCAAGCTAGCTTCTCCATCAGAATCGCACCCCAATCTCCCTTGAGAAGAACTTGTTGTGTTTTAAATCCACTCTTCTCGTAGAATTCTTGAGTTTCTGGCACCTGGTACTTAAGAAGACCCGATAAAATAATTTTTCCTCCAAGAGGAAGTAGGCTTTTTAGATTTAAACACTCTTGATGAAGAATTGGTTGAAGGATATTGGCAAAAATAAGCTCATAAGGACCTTTCATCAGACTTCTATGATCCGGAAGAAGAAGTCTAAACGATAGATCTTCAAGCTCATTGATCTGTGCATTGTGATAACAATTTTTGTTGGCCTCAATATCGATGTCATAAAAATCCACTAAGGCCTCTTTATTTCTTTTTAAAGCAGCAAGACCTAAAATTCCCGAACCTGACCCAAAATCTAAAACTTTTGAATAGGCTTTGAGCTCATCCATATAAAGTTTTAAACATAAAAATGTTGTTTCATGTGATCCCGTCCCAAAACCCATTCCTGGATTAATAAAAAGATCCTTATCTGACGAGGAAGCTGTTTTCTCCCAAGCAGGAACAATTCGTAATGAGGGATGCACATCAATTTGTTTATAGTGCTTTTTCCATTCAGCATTCCAATCTTGGATTAAGGCCTTTTGAAAATCTGATTCACACAGAATTTTTTCTTTGGCGTAAGTAAAGAA
Organism: Bacteriovoracaceae bacterium; assembly: GCA_049241565.1. Taxonomy (GTDB): domain Bacteria; phylum Bdellovibrionota; class Bacteriovoracia; order Bacteriovoracales; family Bacteriovoracaceae; genus DZBG01. The sequence goes on from JBMLQL010000030.1 coordinate 159,696, forward strand.
ATTGAGGGCCTCTTTTTCTTGACTCTCTTCAAAATAAAAACGTAGATGATGGGGAGTCGATTTCATTAATAAATCAACTTCCTCAATCAGCTCATCTGGCAGATCACCACCGGAATATGAGCGCTCACCTAGGATCGCATCAACCTCAGCTTCCTCGAGGCTGTATTCTTCGACACCTTGGGCCTCATAGTCATGAATGGCCCTAGCCTTTAGATCCTCCATCTCCTCCACAGGCAGTTGCAGATGGTAGAGGGTCACGATATAGAAGTGATTAGACATACTTATTCCTTGATGGGGGCTTTATACCCTAAATAGAGGCTTTTGAGAGGCTAAAAAATTTACACTAATCCACCTGGCCCATCTTGGTCTGTAGGGATTTCTGTGATACTTACTCCCTCCATGAACAAAGTATTATTAATTGGTATCGCAGGCGGCTCTGGCTCTGGAAAAACGACTTTTGCCAAGAAAGTCCTTAGGAACATCAACTCGGATGAGTCATGTATGCTACACATGGACTCTTACTATCTCCCTACTCAACCTAAAAATAATTATACGGCCTCTGGAAAACCTAATTTTGATCATCCGAATGCCTTTGATTGGGAACTTTTGCGCGAACATTTGCGCGATCTCAAGGCGGGCCTTGGAATTAAATGTCCTATCTATGATTTTTCAACCAGTGGAAGGACAGGGGATTTTGAAGAAATTGGTCCTTGTCGCGTGGTTATTTTCGAAGGAATTTTTTCTCTTTATGATCAAGAGATCAGAAAGATGCTCGATATTAAAAGCTTTCTTCATGTCGATTCAGATATCCGTTTTACTCGTCGTCTTCACCGCGATGTGAAAGAACGTGGCCGCTCATTAGAATCAGTTATTGCTCAATATTATGATACAGTTCGTCCAATGTATCAGCGCTATCTTGATCCTCAACGTCAGTATGCCGATTTTATTGTTGGTGAAGAAACTGATGTTGCCTCTCACATCTTGTCTGCTAGAATTAAAGAGTTAACAACATTAACTCGTCCATTAGCAACAGACATGATGCAAGAGACGTCAGGACTCACGATTTGAAAAATCTCGCATTCTCTCTTATGCCCTTAGGTGGAGTCGGTGAAATCGGCTCGAATATGATTTTGGTTAAATCTCAACACGAAGATCTTATCATAGATTGTGGATTACTTTTTCCTTACGAAGAAGCTTTCGATATCAATTACCTCATTCCTGATTTTGTCACTCTTGACCCTGAACGTACAAAAAATATTATTATCACTCACGGACATGAAGATCATATTGGTGGTCTAGGACATCTCTTACGCCAATTTCCCCAAATAAATATTTATGCTTCACCATTCACTCAAGAGCTCATCAAAAGAAAGTCTGAAGAGTTTGGTATTAACTTTCAATTTAAAACCTACCGGGCAGGCGATACATTAACTTTTTCAGACCTCGTCATTAATCCTATTCATGTTAACCACTCAATCCCTGAAACTCATGGACTTATTATTCGTGATAAAGAAATGAAATGGGGTGCTCTTTATATTTCAGATTTTAAGGTTGATCCTATAAGCACTCAAGAAAAGCCCATGAATATGAAAGAGATCAGCTCTCTTCTTATGCCTTGTGAAAAATCGGCTTATTTTATTGATAGTACAAATATTCTCAATGAAGGCAAAACAGCCTCTGAATCAGAGCTTGAAGCCGATATTAAATCAGTGCTTGAGCGAAAGAATAAAAGAGTTTTTGTCACAATGTTTGCCTCAAATATCCATCGTATTAATACGATGGCAAAAATAGCAGAGAAGGCAGGACGTAAACTTGTAGTCATGGGACGCTCTTTAAAAACTTATATTGAAGCCGCATCACTTGCTGGCCAGACAGATTATGTCTCTGATGCTTGGAGCACACCTGACCAAGTCAAAACATATGATGGTAAAATGCTTGTTCTCTTATCAGGGTGCCAAGGTGATTTTCTTTCGGCCCTGAGACGCTTTAGCTATGGTGAAGACTCTAACTTCAAGCCAACATCAGAAGATCTTGTGGTTTTTAGCTCAAAAGTTATTCCAGGGAATGAGAAAAAGATTTACCGAATTTATAATAAACTTACAGAATTTGGAGCAGAAATCGTTACTGCCTCAGATGTAAAAATTCATGCCTCTGGTCACCCAGGACAAGAGGATTTAAAACTTCTTCTTAAAGATTTTAGACCTGATTATTATTTTCCTATTCATGGAGAAAGTTATTTTCTAAAAAGACACTCTCAATTTATTCAAGAAAATTATCCTGAAATCAAAACTGAAGTTTTCTATAATTATAATGCTGTTAATATGAAAATGGATGGCACTGTTAAAATCGTAGAACATGAAGTTCATGAACCAAGACTTATTCACGGGAAAAATATAGAAATCGAGCGCACTCAGATTTCACAGCGCCGTAAACTGGCCACTCAAGGGATCGTTTTCATCTCTATTGAGAAAAGGAGTCAGAAAGTTCAAATTACACATTATGGACTCCCTCTTTTAGTTGAATCCAAGATCGAAACACTCAAGAAAAATATCCTTCACCAAATCAAAGAGAATCTTCACTCTCGAGAAGATGAATACTATCGTGATCAAGTCAGAATTATGACCAGACAGTACTTTAATGCCTTTCTTGGCTACAAGCCTGTGGCCGAAGTACACTTAGTATAAATGAACCAAGCTCTTTATCTTATCGTTGGTATTCTTATCCTTATCCTATTGGGTGTTATTACTCTTTTGTTTGTGCTCGTCTTTAAACTCTTAAAACAACAAAAGAATCCACTCGTCGACGAAAAAGATGGCCCTCAATATCACCCAGATATTGCCTTAAGGCTAAAAGAGGCTAAAAAACTTCAAAAGAATATTTCAAAGCTCAGTGTTTTTTGCCCAAATCATCCCGAAGAAGTAGGCGAGACAACTTGTGCTATTTGTGGAAAATTCTTTTGCAAGGCCTGCCTGCGGCCTTTTAAAACCATGCATTTTTGTAAAGAGCATCTTGCTGTTGTGATGAAAAACGAATGGGATGAGGTGGCGACAATTAAATCCCACACTGATGATACAGAGGCCGGTGTAAAGTTAATTGAAACCAAGCAGAAGTGGTGGGATCAAGACCAGCTCCCGACCTATATTGAGACTCATTATAAAATCAATATTGATAATGATTATATCGAGACCTATCTTGTTCTTTTTGCAACAAAAGCTCAGTTTGCTGAGGTAAAACAAAAAGTGAAAGACCTCAAGATCCAAGAGGAATAATTACAGTTTCTGTCTATTTTTTAGACACTGTTTAAACTCTCCTCACTCACGACATAACTATTAAAGACTTAGGCTACTTATTTTTGGCATACCTTTTGTATATAAAGTTCTAAACTTAACGAGGTATCTATGATTAAAACTCTATTTGTTCTTTTTGCTCTTTCTTTATCCGCTCATTCAATTGCTCAAAATTGTGAGATTAAAATTAATGATGAGAACTGGGGTGTTCGTTTAGAAGAATCCCAAGAAAAAAGGTTAATTAGAATACTTACCAAAAAAGGCTACACCATTGTTGATGATATAAAAGAAAACACTCTTGAGCTTAAATTAGACATCTCTTATAAAAGAGGATCTTTAAGAGGAGAAATCGCTGATTCAAAGTCTTCCGCAAAAATCCTTAAAGGAAAAGAAGTGATTGCCTCTAATGAAAAAGAATATTGTGCTCTAATGAATGAGTCATATATCGATTTAGAATATGGTATGGGTGATATCGTTCTTTTTGGAGCAACCAAAGAAGGTGCTCATCGTCGTCTTATTAAATCTGTAAAAAATCTTCCGGCCTGTGATGAACTAGCTATTTAGATTCAGCCTCTATATCTTTCTTGGCTTCTTTAATATTACTTTTAAGAAGCCACGTTTTTTGAGCCGCTTTCAAAACAATAATCGCCTCAGCAATGGCCCTGTCAGTCTTGGCGGTAATCTCAGGTAAATTTGTCACAGATTTTTTTATCTCTGGACGAAGAGTAGAGAGATCCTTAATTAAAATATTAAGCTCATTCATAGCCGCTTCAGCATCCGCCGCCATTTTAGGCGCACGGCCTGTGACTTTGGGAATATCTTTGCTTAACGCCTTCATAAGAATATCGGTATTGGCCATAACAGAATCAAGCTTTGTCAGAATTGAGTTCACTTTTTGCCAGTCAATATCACCAATTTTTTTGATCAGATCTTCGCCTTCATTTACTTGGAGAATGGATCCCTCTGGTAAGAGTTCTTCGCCGTCTCCAATGATAACTTCAAGCGTTTTTTCGCCTACGATAAGTGGGTTTTTAAATTGAATAGATGAACCCTTCCTTAGAAACCCTTTATATTTTTCTTCAATCTCAAAATTGACTTTAAATGATCCCGTAGTTTCGACATTAATATCCTCGACTGATCCAATAGTAAGTCCCCTCACTTGAATCTTAGTTCCTTTTTGAAGCTGGTTCACACTCTCGACAATGATTGTATAAGAAATTGTCTTCTTAAAAAAATGGCTCTGAGCAACCAATGTCACGAGACCTAGAATGACGGCCATCATACTTACAAGAAAGAAAAGTCCGACTTTCCTCTCAAAAGATGAAATTTTATACTTCATAGACCTGCCCTTCATTAATTTCTAAATATTTCATTTTTTTATCTTTTAAGATACCTTCTTCATCAGCCGCAATAATAATATGCTTTAATCCATACTTATCTTGAAATTCTTCCAATAAAGAAAGAACTCTTTTTTGATTCATCTCAGTAAGATCTTTAAAAGGGTTATGCATAACTATTAGTTCTGGCCTTAAAACAAGGGCACGCAAAATAGAAAAAATCTTTTTTGTCTCCGTTGTTGCAAAAGCGGGACGAGAATTTTTAAAGCTCATTAATTTAAATTTTTGAATTAACTCATCAATCCATTCTTCTCTTTCTTGATGAGGCTTATTTTCATGATAAATCAGAGGAAGACTCAGGTTCTCAAAAAGACTTTGGTTAGAAAGGAGTCCCTCATCGTCAAGGACGTGGCCAATACGAGCGAGAAACTTTGAAAATTCTTCAAATCCGAGCTCATGAATATCAAAACCATTAAAGATGATTTTGCCTTCATTAGGCTCCATCAATCCTAGTAAAAGTTTTAGAATCGTGGACTTGCCTTGGCCAAGATTCCCCTTAATAAAAACCCACTCATTCATAGGAATGGCAAAACTCGCCTTGTGGAGAACCTCAGAACCATTTTGATACTTAAAAGAAATCCCATCAAATTTTAATGATTCAATCATGATAGGCCTTAAAAAATATAAAAGAGAAATGTTAGGGTAATATTAACGATAATCATTGTGGAGAGACTCCAAACCATGGCCTTCGTTGTGACTTGTGGTACTTCATGGGAGCTTCTCATGACAGAGAGACCACACTGACAGCAAATTGAGAAAACGGTTAGACCCGTAACAATACATTTTAAAAAGACATTGAACAGGTCACTAAAATGCAAATTAGCCGCAATTGAGTGAATATAATTTTCAAAAGGAAGTGGCTGAATAATATCCGCCACAAGATAACCGCCACCGAAACTGATAAGAATAAAAAACACTGTTAGACAGAATAAACTCAACATCCCACCAAATAACCTTGGGAAAATAATAAAGCTAGGATAATCAATACCCATGGCCTGAAGGGCCTGAAATTCTTTATTCACTTTCATTGAGCCTAACTCGGCAGCCACCGCAGTTCCAGACCTGGCCACAACCACAAAAGCCGTTAGAAGTGGAGCGATCTCTCTAAGAATAACTGCCACCATAATTTTTCCCACTAGATCTACTTGTCCTAAGATTGAGAGTTTATCTGTGACCTGCAATACAGTAAAACTTCCCGTGGCCAGACTTAATAACGTCACAAGTGGAAGGGCCTGAATACCAGTGAAGTAAACCTGCATGATAAAAACGTTATATATAGAAAAAAGTTTTCCCGAGTGAGCCCCTGGATGAAGAATAAGTTTTGAAAAATTTCTTGAAGATAAATAAATAAGAAAGAGTATTTCTTTAAGAAAAAGCATTTGCGAGACAACCCGCTTGCCTACACCATCAATATAATCTAGAGAGTAATTTAACACTCGTTGCATGAGACCAATTTTTCAGATTGTTTTGTAGATCTATTCTAATAGAAAAGGCCCCTTTCGGGGCCTTATATTTTCTTAAAGTTGCGAATCTGATTGTCTTTCTTTTTTCATGAATGAAGGAGTATCGAACTCATCTTCATCAAAGTTAAAGAAACCAAGCTTTTCAGCAATTGATTTAATACGACTCTCTCTCGAAGCATCAGCAGATGATTTTGTAGGTGCTGCTGGAGCAGTAGGAGCAGCCGCTTTGTATTCTTCAACCGGCTCTTGAGCTGATTGTGTTTCATACTTTGAAGCAGCCGTTTGAAGTTTTTCGGCCCAAGAAGGACGAACCGCAAGCTTCTCTTCTTGAATCATCACTTCTTCTTCCTCTGCAGAGAGATCAAAGCTCATTTCTGATTTTACAGCATAGTCTGTATTTTTAGCTGGGGCCGGAGTCGACTCCGCCAGACGCTGAGATTCAAAACGAGCAATCATTTCTTGGCGAGCAGCACTCATAACTGGAGCAGCAGCAACAGGTGCCTCTACTTCGGCTTTTGGTGGCTCGTAAACAGGTGCAGAAACCTTCATTTCAGAACGAGCATTTTTAAGACCTGTTGCAATAACAGTGATTTTAATATTATCTGTCATCGTATCATCAATAACTGTTCCAAAGATGATTTCTGCATCTTCATCAGCAGCTTCCATAATAAGAGAAACGGCTTGATTCGTTTCATGAGTTGTTAATGAGGCATTACCAGTAATATTGATGATGATTCCTGTCGCTCCATCAATAGTAACATCTTCAAGAAGTGGAGAGCTGATCGCTTGTTTCGCTGCCTGAGTGGCACGATCAGGGCCTGTAGCTGAACCTGTACCCATCAATGAAAGCCCTTTATTGCTCATGATTGTTGAAACATCAGCAAAGTCAGCATTGATTAGACCTGTATTATTGATAAGATCAGAAATACCTTGAACAGCATTCAAAAGAACTTCATCTGCTGCTTTAAATGTATCCATAAGTGAAAGTGATTCACCAGCAAGTTGAAGAAGACGTTGGTTAGGAATGCAGATAAGTGAATCAACACTCTCTTCAAGTGCTTTAATTCCTTCGTCGGCCTGACGTGAACGTTTTTTTCCTTCAAAATAAAACGGCTTCGTCACAACACCAACTGTAAGAGCTCCAAGTTCACGAGCAAGCTTAGCAATGACTGGAGCTGCTCCAGTTCCTGTTCCACCACCCATTCCGGCAGTAACAAAAACCATATCAGCACCATCGAGAACTTCAGAAAGTTTTTCATAATCTTCAATCGCAGCTTTGCGACCGATTTCAGGGTTGGCCCCGGCTCCAAGACCTTTAGTCACTGCTGAACCAAGCTGGATTTTAATCCCTGCAAGGTTGGCATTTAGTGCTTGTGAGTCTGTGTTGGCCACAATGTACTCGACCCCAGTTAGTCCTGAGCGAATCATTGTGTTAACTGCATTACATCCGCCTCCACCTACACCAATAACTTTAATTTTGGCTCCTGCAGGAAGATTTGAGTTGTCGGCGATATCAAACATAGGTGTCCCCTTAAAATAACTCTTTGAATGCATTCTTCAAAGATTTTCCAATTTTATCAAACATATCATTTTCATTACTTTCTTCTTCGTCAGTGGCAATGGCCTGCGCGGCAGTTGTCACACCTTCTTGAAGTAGACCAAGAACAGTAGAAAATTTCGGGTGTTGCATGACTGTTGTCATCCCACCGAATGGTAAAGGATAACCAAGTTTTACTGGTTTTTCGAGAAGATATTCAGCCATTTCTGGAAGATGACGAATAAGTGATCCTCCACCTGTAAGAACATAGCCGCCAGTAATATCTAAACTAAGATTTTTTTCAGTGATCACTTCTTTAACAACCGCCAAAAGTTCTTCTGCACGAGCATTCAAAATCTCAGCAATAAATCCTACTGAAACCTCGCGAGGCTTAGTTCCAGACAGACCTTGAATCGTTATATAAGTTTCATTTTTCTTTGCATCTGGAATCACTGAACCATGAGTCAGCTTAATTTTTTCAGCTTCATTGTGTGGAACCTTTAGCGCCACAGCAAGGTCATTTGTGAAATGACTTCCACCAATAGGAACAATTTGAGAATGAACAAGCGAGCCATCCTTCCAAACAGCTATATCAGTTGTCCCTCCACCAATATCAATGAGAACAACTCCAAGTTCTTTTTCTTCTGAAGAAAGAACTGAACGAGATGAGGCAATTGGTTGAAGCACAATAGAATTGGCCTCAATACCAGCAAGCTCAACACATTTTACAAGATTATGAATAAGAGGAGTTTTACCAGTCACGATATGAACATAGACTTCGAGACGAGAGCCACACATTCCCACAGGATTTTTAATCCCTGTTGTATTATCCACTTTAAACTCTTGAGGAATAATATGAATCACTTCACGGTCAGAAGGGATAAGCACAGCTTTCGCTGCTTCTACCACTCTATCAACATCACTTTGAGTAATTTCTTTTCCTTTAACAGGAACAACTCCTGAAGAATTGAAACAATAAATATGATTGCCTGCAATTCCTACAGTGGCCGACTCAAGATTTTGAAGTCCTGCCATAAGTTTGGCCTCTTCAAGTGAGGCCTTTATCGACTCAACAGTTTTTTCAATATTAACGACTGAACCTTTTTTAAGTCCAATACTTGGATGTGATCCTACACCCAGAATTTCTAAATTTGTGGCTGATTTTTGCGCGATGAGAGTGCAGACCTTAGTGGTCCCGATGTCTAGTGCAACTATGACATTTTTCGTATTCATTGAGATTCCTTTCTCACACCATACAGACAGATTCATTCTGTCCTAATTCTCGGAGAGAATAACTCTCCTTAAAATCCTAGATTTTGTCGGAAAACTTGACAACAACTTTTTTCGCATTGACCAAACTAATACTTGATGGGTAACGTCGGTTTTGTTCCACATACCCTATTACTTTTATCAACTTACGCATTTTTTCTTCCCAGATATCGGCCCCCATAAAAACTGAGGTGGCCCTTCCACCAAGACCAAAAATGATCGTCAGCTCGGCATTTTTGTTCACAATAATCTCAGAGATCTTCTGACGAAACTCCATAGGGGTCTGCTTCACCAGATCCACCAGCTGTCTGGCGGCGTCTCCCTCCAACTGATCTACAGGCATGGCCAGGAGAGGAAGCTCAAAAGCAAGCTTCTTTTCTGCTCTCATCAGGTGCTCATAACTAGGGTCATAAAGCTTTCCGTTATCGGCCATGATCGCCGAGTACTGCTCAAGACCGTTTGTTTTATAAACCTGAACCTTCATGAGTGGAGCTGGACACTCAAAATGGATATTAAGAGTCTTGATCACTGGATTGTAATTGATCTTGTAAACAGAGAGAAAATGCTTCTCATCTAGTTTTTCATCAAGAATTTTTTCTTTTACATCTTTTAGAGAGTGATTTTTTTCAAACTCTTTCATCACTGTTAGAGCGAGTGCTCCTGAAGATTTAGAAGGGCATTCACCGAAATAAGATCTATATGTCGTATTATTTTGTTTGAATGTTTCTGGAACCGTTGCCAGGGCCGAAGAAGTAAAAAAAATTGTAATGAGTGAAATCATCCATGCTTTCATGAATAGATTGTATTAAATTTTTACCTCGAGTTCAAACTCAATCCCTAGATATCTATCACTGTAAGCATTTATTACACTCACTAGTCTCAGGAAATCTTCCTTTTTGGCCCCACCTGTATTCTCCATAAAATTGGAGTGTTTTGGACTGACTTTGAGTTCTCCAGAGGAGAGACCCTTTAATCCCAGATGATCTATAAGGCGTCCCGCTTGGAAAAAAGGGCTCGCATTTTTAAAGACACAACCGCAATTTTTAGTCGCAAGTGGTTGAGTTGATTTACGATATTCCAGATAATTTTTGATCTTTGGCCCAATTTCTTGCTCGACTCCTTGATGAATAAGAGTTGCCCCTACGATGACTTCACCGGGTTTTACGAAAAAATTCTTTCGGTAGCTAAATGACACTGGGGTGATTATTTCAATACGTTCTTGACCGTCTGGAGTGACCAAGGTGACGTCTTTAACTAACGGACCTATCTCACCCAAGGCCGTCCCCGCATTCATAAAAATCGCTCCGCCGAGAGAAGCAGGGATTCCTGTAAAGACTTCCCACCCCTTTAAATTAAATTTTGATCCATGACCAGTGAGGTGGTTAATCCCAAGCGAAGCAGGAAGTTTATACTCGGCCCTAAGTTCAGAGAGATATGTCTGATGATCAAAAGGAATTTGCAGCTTTATGAAGAGAAAATCTGACTGATCTGGCAAAACCTGATTGGCCCCCCAACCGACAACTCGGTAAGGCTTTTTATTTTCAACAAGCTTAGGGAGAATTTTTTTGAGTGCATTTACTGAGTGAACTTCAAGAACATCTCCAATCGCTTTCAACTTAAATGTCGTATAGGAAGAGAGATCTATCCCTTCTTTTAACTCGCTCTCGGCAATTGAAACAATGGCTTCTTTCCAGCTCATAAATCCTTAATGATTAGTCTCATCTTTTTTGAAATCGCTCCCGCCCCTAAAGTGACGATCAGCGTTTTCTGATTTTCATGTGTCATGATTAACTCTTTCATTTGATCAAGACTTGGCAAATAACTTGCCTTCATTCCTGCCTCTTTCATTTCTTGAACGAGTCTCTCGCTTGTAATGCCTTCAATAGGACTTTCACTGGCGGCATAAATAGGAGCAATATAGGCTTCATCGACGCAACTAAAGCTCTCTTTAAACTCACTCCATAATTGTCTTGTTCGGGTGTAACGATGAGGTTCAAAAACAACTATTAATTTGTGAGAAGGATAAACTCCGCGCAAAGTCGTTAGTGTCGCCGCTATTTCAGTTGGGTGATGACCGTAATCATCGATAATTAAAAAGTCATTTTTCTTATAGAGTTTTTCAAGTCGACGTCCAACTCCGGTAAATTTCTTAAGAGCCGACTCAATGACTTTATAATCGATGCCAACTTCTCGTGAGATTGCGATAGCTGCAAGGGCATTTTTAACATTATGAAGTCCAGGAATAGTGAGTGTCAGACGAGTTATTTTTTTTCCATGTTCATACAAATCAAATTGAACACCCTCAGGGCTCTCAACTAATTCACTTGCACCATAATTCCAATCACTCAATTCACCCGGGATTGTCGAGACACCGAACCAAATCATAGGACGTTTGATCTTATGTTTCACTTTTTGTGTGTTTGAATCTTGAGCATTAAGTACAACACGTCCATAAAAAGGAACTTTATTCACAAATTCAACAAAAGCCGCTTGAATATTATCTTCTGAACCATAGTGATCTAGGTGATCATTATCAATATTGGTCACAACAGAGAGGATAGGATTCAGAAATAAAAAAGAGCCATCAGATTCATCGGCCTCAGCAATCAGAAACTGACCATCACCTTTTTTAGCATTTCCCCCAAGGTTGTGGACAATGCCCCCAATAATATGAGTCGGATCAAGTTCAGCTTCTTTAAAAATAGTGGCCACTAAGCTCGTTGTTGTCGTTTTTCCATGAGAGCCGGCGATAGCAATTCCGTATTTAAGTCGCATCAGTTCTGCGAGCATTTCGGCACGTTTAATAATAGGGATATTTAATTCTTGAGCACGACGAATTTCCGGGTTTTTAGTATCAATGGCCGAACTGCACACAATAAGTGAAGCCTCTTCAACATTCTCGGCCTTATGTCCAAGATAAATGATGGCGCCTTTTTCTTGGAGGTGCTCAGTTACGGAGGATGCCTGAAGATCAGAGCCAGAGACATGATAGCCCAAATCGGTCAGGACTTCAGCGATCCCACTCATCCCAATCCCACCAATACCTATAAAATGAAGTCTTAAATTTTTAGCTAGTCCTAACATGATTTTCAATCTCTTTAATAATGAGTTCGCAAGCCTGATTACGACTTACAGGAGTCTGAGTCAACTGTAATTCACCACGTTTGGCCTTGGCGATGAATTCTTTGACTCTCTCTAAACTCGCCTCATGTGAAAGCTTAGGATCCAGAACTTCAACTGAGAAGTCTGATTCTTCTTTAAATATTTGGGCATTAAAAAATTGATGATTATCTGTCGCCTGAGGAAAGGGAAAAATAAGAGTCGGTTTTTTGATAATGGCCAACTCAGAAACCGTTGAGGCTCCAGATCTCGCAATAATAATATCACACCACTCATATTCTTTTTGAATATGATCAATATAAGTCATCGGAAGATAATGAGTAGAAGGATGAGCGGCAGCAGGTGTTTCCATCTGAACACCTATTTGATGATGAATCTCTAGATCAGTAATAGAGGCATCTTTGATAAGATCAAAAATAATATTATTAATTTGTTTCGCCCCTAGGCTTCCTCCAAAAACAAGAATTTTGAGAGGTAAATGAATAGGTTTATGCTGAACAGATTGAATACTTTTTCTGGTTGGGTTCCCAACCACTTTCACTTTTCTTTTTAATTTTTCTGAAAGACCTTTGGTTTTTGTAAAATGAACAAAGATGGTTTTAGAAATCCATCCCAAAAGTTTGTTAGTCAGTCCCATGACTGCATTCTGTTCGATAATAAAAACAGGAACTCCTAAAATAAATCCGGCCATCAGAGTTGGTCCACAAACGTATCCTCCAGCTCCCACCACAACTTTAGGCCGTCTTTTTAAGAATAAGAGGAGAATTCCTATAAAGCTTTTGAGATTTAAAACAAGATTTTTTACCAAAGTCAGCGGGTTATTTGTTCTTAAAGGACGAGAATCGAGATGAACCGCCGATTCACCTTGAAAAAGTTTATAATCAAGATGCCTTTTCCCCGTTAAATAGAGAACGTCATGATTTTTCTCTTTAAAAGCTTCACCAACACTTAAAGCAGCGTTGATATGTCCACCAGTCCCACCTGCCACACAAACACAAAGAGGCTTTGTCATACAAACTACCGAGTTGCAGGTTTAAGGGATGTCACTCCACGAGATGATTTTTTAGGTTCATCATTTTTAACCTGAGTAATTTTCATACAAGCAAAAATAAGACCTAAGGCCGCGAGATTGGCGACAATACTTGATCCCCCATAACTGATAAATGGAAGATTAAGTCCCTTTGTAGGAAGAATACCAAGAACAACACCCATGTTTAAAAAGGCCTGAAGACCAATACTAAATACAACTGTGGCCACCATAATACTGCCAACACGAGACTTGAGCTGAATACTCATGCGTAGGCCAAAATAGATAAAACAGATAAACATAATCACAACAGCAACAACACCAACAAAACCGAGCTCTTCACCAACAACGGAAAAAATGAAATCGTTATAGGCCTCAGGAAGATAGAATAATTTTTCATTACTATTTCCTAATCCACTTCCAAAGACTGAGCCATTGGCAAAAGCAAGGAAGGACTGAATAATCTGAAATCCTGAGCCACGTGGGTCTTTCCAAGGATCAAGAAAAGTAAGAACACGCTTCACACGATAAGGAGCTGCAAAAAGAATTCCTAATGCCACCAAAAAACCACTCAGCATGGCCGAATAGAAATATTTTCTTGGAAAGGTACTTAGGAAAGCAATAAATCCCAAAATCATTGCTGAAATAAAAAATGTCCCAAAGTCTGGCTGAACGACGAAGATGGCCAGTGGGTAAACCAATCCTGTTAAATATAACAGACGCTGTTTAGGTGAATAATTTTGAAAATTCTCAAAATAGCGAATCGCTGCGAGCATCAAAGAAAATTTGATAAACTCACCAGGTTGCAAATTCATAAATCCAAGATTGAGCCAACGTCGAGACCCTTTCATCATCACACCAATTCCCGGCACAAGAGTCATTGTGAGAACAAAACACACCAGAGCATTAAGACGATAAGCATTTCGATAAAGAAAAAGAATTTTTAGTTTTGAGAATCCATAAGCAATACCAACACCCAAGATCATATAAATGAGCTGCTTTACCAGAAAGAAGTATGAACTTCCCATATTCTCTTTGGCGTACATATAACTGGCCGAGAAGACCATGATGACTCCGAAAAGACAGAGAAAAAAGACTGTAATAAGAAAGTAATTACTTAACTTTTCTAGTCCAGTATCATTTTGATTTTGTTTTGACATAGTGGCCACACTTATAAGAATTTTTCTCTTCTTATAAGTGTAGCCTTGAGTCAATTTGTGAGCAATAGATTAGAGTTGGAAAATAAGTTTTTTGTAGTAGTTTCCTTTTTCTTCGAAATCGCGGAACACATCTGTCGAATCGTTACCAGGACAAAGAACGATGCTGTCCCCAGTTCTTGATTTTTGGTAGGCCAAAAGAACTGACTCATCAAAAGATCCTACAAGATAAGTTTGAGTGAAATCACCTAAAACGCGGTTCATATTCTCTTTTACTTCCCCTACAAGAACAAGAACACGAACTTTCTCTTGGATGATTTCAGTGAATTTTTCATATTGAATTCCTTCAATCTCTTTTCCACCGGCAATAAGAATGACAGGCTCTTTATAGTCTTCTAGTGTAACTTTAAGTTGCTCCATCGTTTCAGACTTAGAATCGTTATAAAATTTCACACCATTCTTCTCAACCACAAATTCATTACGGTGGGGAATTCCAGGAAACTTTTCAATTGTATATTGAATCGCCTGATCTGAAACTTTGATCGCTTTACAAGCTGTAATAGCGGCCAAAAGATTTTCACGATTATTTTGACCAATAATTCGCATATCAGAAACTTTGAAGTCTGAATGATAATGAATATTGTTATGGATTCTCTTATCATGAAAGTGAGTTCCTTGAATTTCTCCAATGACTCCCATCGTGACAAATGATTTACGTGAATACCAAAAAGCCTGCGCTTTTGAATTTCTTAGAACTGAATTTGAGGCCAGTTTATCAAAATTAGCGATCAAAAAATTCTCTGGACCGAGGTCTCTGGCCACTTTAAGGGCCACATCAAGGTACTCTGCTGAAGACTTAAATCTTCCTTGAAGATTTTTCTCTTCAAGATTTGGATAGATGGCCATCACTGGTTTGAAATTATCAACGGTCTGAAGCTGAAGTGGAGATACTTCTACCACACAATAATCAATCTCTTCTTTATTAGGAAGAGTCAGAAAATTAATAAACGGTTCTTCAGAAGTTCCACCGATAAAGACGTTTTTCTTATCCATTTTAAGAGCGTAACCAATCATGTGAGCAATTGTTGTGCGACCATAAGAACCACAAACTGCAATGATTGGTTTTTGGCAATTAGCATAGGCAAAAGCAAAATCTGAATAAACTTGTCTTCCGTGTTCACGGGCCACACGAAGTTGTGGAAGATTCGGATCAACTGATGAGCTATAAACAATAATATCAGCTTCGATAAAATCCTCATCCTTATGCTCTCCAAGAGTCATACCAGGATTGGGATTGATTTTTTTCAAACGCTTTACTTGCTTATTGAGATCAAAAATTGGCTTCATATCTGTGACTTTAATCTCACAGCCAATATGATTAAAAAGATTGATTAGGGCAAAACCTGTTTTTCCAAGTCCTACAACGAGTACTTTTTTACCTTTATATTGTTCCATAGGTCTTCCTCCAAAAATTAACGAAGTTTAAGAGTAGCAAGTGCCAAAATGGCAAAAATCAAACTGATGATCCAAAAGCGAACGATCACTTTTGTTTCAGGCCAGCCTTTTAATTCATAATGATGATGAATAGGGGCCATTTTAAAAATTCTTTTTCCACGCATTTTAAAAGATGTAACTTGTAAAATAACTGAAACAGCTTCAATAACAAAAATTCCACCGATAAGAACAAAAAGAAATTCATTCTTAGTTAAAACGGCGATAGTTCCCAGGGCACCACCCAGAGAAAGAGAACCTACATCCCCCATGAAGATTTCAGCTGGATAAGCGTTATACCACAAAAAGCCCACTCCCGCGCCAATAACTGCAGCGGCCAGAACAAGTAATTCACCTACATCTGGAACGTGAGGAATAAAAAGATAATTAGCGAACTCAATATGTCCTGAAACATAGGCCAAAAATCCAAGAGTAGCGGCTGAAGTAATTGTAGGGCCAATGGCCAGACCATCGAGTCCATCAGTCAGGTTTAGAGCATTCGATGATCCTACGATCACAAGTGAGGCGAAGGCTACATACCACCAACCAATATCTAAAACTGCATCCTTGAGAAAAGGAACATAGAGTTTTGTATCAATGATATTGTATTTGACCATGACAAAAGAGGCGAGAATGGCCGTTGCAAACTGCCAGGCCAGCTTTTGACGAGCACTGACACCTTTTGAATTTTTCAAAAGAACTTTGTAGTAATCGTCGAGACCACCCAAGAAAAAATATGAAGCAGTAACAAAAAGAGTGATAAGAAATGGAAATGAAAAAAGATTTCCACAAATTAAGGAAGCCACAAAAGTACTTCCTAAAATGAAAACTCCACCAAAAGTAGGCGTTCCCTTTTTCTTTTTGTGAGATTCTGGACCCTCTTCACGAATGGCCTGACCGAATTGTTTGAGTTTCATCAAGGCAATAAATCTTTTTCCCCAAAGAAGAGAAACAGTAAAAGCAATGATGAAAGCAAGGAACGATCGAAAGGTAATGTATTTGAAAACATTAAATAGGGGGACACTCCCGCTCAGTGGAGCAATCCAGTGATAAAGCATAAGATTCCTTTCTAAAAAAAGATAACCTTAAGTTATATCGAACAAGGACTCCAATTGTAAAGAGCGGCTTCCCTTCACAAAATGATAGTTGTATTGAGAGAGGATTTTCTCTCTGTATTTAGGCTTAAATTCAAGAGAACTTGCTGCTAAATCCGCTCCTGATCCATAGCCTTTGAGATAATCTTGAGCAAATCGGCCCACAAAACAGACATGAGCAAAGCCTAACTCCCTTAAAAAACGACCAACTTCTTCATGATACACTGGGCCATTGTCTCCCAATTCATTCATATCACCTAAAACTACATAAGAAGCATCCGGGCCAAGTTTTTTCTGGGCCAAACTCTCTTTAAATCCCTCTAAAGCAGCTTTCATTGAAGAAGGGTTCGCATTATAGGCATCGAGATATATTTTGGACTTTTGCACATTAATCCACTGAGAGCGGTTTTTTGTAGGAGTAAACTCACTGGCCACTTTTTCAAACTTCGATTTTTGCTTTGGAAAAATCTGAGATGCAATAAAAACAGTCGTGATCAAATTTAAGAAATTATGACGGCCTGTAATATTTTTATTACTCACTTTATAGGTTTTGCCTTGATACTTTAGCGTGGCCGATCCTTTACCATAGTGAATAATAGCTTCGGCCTTAGGTGAGCTTCCGTAACGAATTGATCCTTGAGTTGATGAAAATGTCTTTAAGAACTGATCATCTTCGTTAATCAGGTAAAAGCCCTTCCCATTTGTTTGATCTTTGACCGCATGATAAAGATAACCTTCTTCTTCAAAGACCGCTTGCTCAGTTCCAAAGAATTCTAAGTGAGTGGCCCCGATATTTGTTGTTAGGCCTGCATTGGGAGCAGCGATATCACACAAGACTTTAATCTCACCGGGGTGATTACTTCCTAACTCCAAGACAACAAACTTTGTCATGATATTAATATTTAAAAGAGTCAGTGGCACACCAAGATGATTATTATTGTTTTTTTCCGTGGCCACAATCTCGCCTGGAAAAACTTTTTCCATAATAAATGACAGCATCTCTTTATGTGTTGTTTTTCCGTTAGAGCCAGAAATGGCAAAAAGAACATGTTGGGGATTTTGTGACTGCCATTCAGTCGCATGATAATGAGTGAGCTCCTGAAGAAAATCAACACTATCTGTAACAGCAATAAAATCAACTAAAGGATATTGCTCTGAAAGAGAAGCTACCTTCTTTTTATTCTCAGAACTCTCTTGATAGACAATAAGTTCACACCCTTGCTCTAATAAAGGGGAAATAAGATCCAGCACATTCACTTTTGCACCAGGAATAGCGACAAAAGCTCCGGGATATTTAAACTTTCTTGTATCAGTGTAAAAATTTAATCTTTTGTCTTCGACGAAAACTAAATTCTTATTAAGAACTGAAGGGCAAAGCTCGATGTTTGATAATAAAATCATAATACTTCTCTATTTTAAAAATTTTTCTACTTCTTGAATATCTGAATAAGGGTGTTTGACACCATTGATGAGAATATAATCTTCATGACCTTTGCCAGCTAAAAGAAGAACTTCATTGGTCGTTAGCTCACTAAAAGCCTTCTTAACAGCTGCAGGTCTTTCAGTGATCTTCTCAAAAGAATTTTTACTCATCCCTGTCACCACATCTGCGATAATTTGATCTGGATTCTCTGATCTTGGATTATCAGAAGTGACATAAATATAGTCTGCGTATTTCTCCACTGCCTGGGCCATGAGAGGACGCTTTCGACGATCACGATCTCCGCCACATCCAAAAAGAACTTTGAGTTTATGAGTTGGAAATGAGTCTTTTATTCCTTGGCAAATGTTCTCAAGAGCATCTGGTGTATGAGCAAAGTCTACAACGATATAATTTGTTTTATAGTTTCTAATATAAAAGCGACCATCAGGCGCTTCTAAAGATTCTAAATTCCAATAATGCTCACCAAAAACATCTTGAATGACATTTAATGCAACTTCTAAATTTTCTCGGTTGAACTTAGTTGAGAAAAACAAGGGTAGTTTCTGAGTAAGTTTTTTAGCTTTTTTTGTTTGAGAAAATCGCGGAGAAAGCTTGTTCCAAAGATCCATTTGATTCTCAGGAATATATAAGTGAGCATGAGGCTTAAGATGACTGAATATCTTACATTTAGCTTCAAAGTACTCTTCCATCGTTTGATGATAATCAAGATGGTCTTGAGAAAAACTTGGCCATCCAGCAGCGACAAACTCAATGCTATAAACTCTTTCCTGAGAAAGAGCATGTGAGCTTACCTCCATCACACAAAAATCTTTATGAATTCCGTACTGATGAATATATTTTCGAAGATCAATAAATGAAGGAGAAGTCAGGCCAAAGTCATCAAGAGTTTTTCCTTTTTCGCGTACACCTAGTGTTCCAATGCTGATTCCCTTTTTTCCACATTGCTCACCTAATTGAAGTATAAGATCAGTAGTAGTCGTTTTTCCATTCGTCCCTGTCACGCCAATAAATTTTAATTCTTTGGAAATAGGATAGAAAAAATCAGCAAGTTTTTTCTGAAATGATGGCCAAAGCGATTCATTAATCAAAATAGCTTTTGGTGGCAGCCCTTTTTGTGGAGTTTTATTGATAATTAACAGGCCATAGTTAGCCGCTCCAACTCTCTCCCAAAAAAGATTTTCACCTTGCTCACTTTCAGAGATTTTATAAAAAAGAATTGTTCCAGATGTTGAAGTTTGAGTTTTCCAATCTAGACCACTAAACTCTTCCGGACATTCTGGAAGAGCTTCAAAGTTTAAACCTAGAATTGTTGAAAGAGTGAGTTTACTCAACATATGAAGGAGCCTCGAAATAGAGTTTTACAGTAAGCTCAGAGTTTAATGTTGTACCAGGTTCAATCGATTGTTTTTTTACAATTCCGAAACCATACATTTCAACTTTAAGCTGACGTTTTTCTGCTAATTCTAAGGCCGATGATTTATCCATTCCAAGAAAGCTAGGCGTCTCCGTAGCTGAAAATTTGGCCCGCGATGACATCTGGATTGAAACTTCATCTAAGTTTTTTTGATTCGATTTTTCGTTGTACTGAGCAAATTGAGCAAAATCTTTTTTCTTATAAAGAATATACTGAGTGATTTTTCTAAAAATGGGAGCAGCAACAACTCCACCGTAATAGCCATTTTTAGTTGGAGCTTCAACATAGGCCATGACCACAAAACGACGATTCACGTTGACCGGGAAACCTACAAAGCTCGCAATATAACCTTCGTATCCACCTTTAGGAGAAACTCTTTGCGCCGTACCCGTTTTCCCTGCAATTTCATAATGCGGAATAAGGGCTGACTTACCTGTTCCTTCGTGAACTGCGCCAATAAGCATTTTAGTAACTGCATCGGCAGTATTTTTTGAAACAACTCTATTTTCTTCTTTCAGCTGAGATTCATCTGTCTTGAGAAGTGTAGGTTTAATAAGATAACCACCATTAGCAAGAGCAGCGTAAGATCTCATCATCTGGAGTGCAGTTGTAGCGACACCTTGGCCAAAACTAATATTACTTAAAGTAAGAGGCTTCACTTTACTTTTATCGTTGTAAGAAAGAATCCCTTTTGATTCTCCTCTCACTTCAATGCCCGTTTTTTCTCCAAAATGAAATTTTTTCAATGTCTCATAAAACTTTGGATACTTTAAAGCAAAAGCTACTTTTGTCGTTCCGACATTCGATGAGTATTTAAGAATTTCAGAAGTTGTCAGCCACTCAAATTTTTCATGTGTTTCAGCTTCTGAGATCCAGTGATTCTGAACTTTCATTTTTCCATACTCACAAAAAAACTTTGTATCAGGTGTGGCCACTTTATGCTCAAGGGCAGAAGCAATTGTAATGGCCTTAAAACTAGAACCAGGCTCAAAGGGGTCTGTCACAAAGGCAAGCTTTCTTGATTCAAGTGAGTATTTGCTCACTTCATTTGGATCATAAGTTGGGTAATTGGCAATTGCAATAATCTCACCCGTTTCAACATCCATGACTCCGGCACCACCACGAAGTGCCTGATGATGATCAACGGCCTCTTTCAAATAACTTTCCAGTGCCCCTTGAACATCTTTATCAACGGCAAGAACAAGGTCATCTACTTTTAGATTAGAAACTTGTGTTTCATATTTTACCGGTCTGCCTTTAGCATCATGAAGATACTTTGATACCTGAGGCTCACCTTGAAGCTCTTTATTTAAACTGAACTCCACTCCGGCAAGACCCGTGTTATCCATCCCCACAAAGCCAAGTGACTGTGCCATCAATTCATGATTTGGATAAACACGTTGAGAATGGGCCTCAACAAAGACATGCTCTAATTTTTTTATTTTCTTAAGCTGAGTTTCATCAAGCTTAATTTTGCGTGCGAGCCAAGTGTATTTATTTCTTTTGGCCACGGCATTTTTGAGTTTGTTGTAGCCAAGCTCAGGAACTAAATTCGAAAGCTTTTTAAGTTCATTATAATAATTTTGGTTTTTATTTTTAGGAATAGTGAAGACATTATACACGTGTGTATTAATCGCTAGTGGATTGCCATTGCGGTCAACGATATTCCCACGATTAGGATATTCTTTAACCTCGCGGACAAACTGGCTTTTAGCATAAGCAAGAAGCTTGGCCTTATTCACCACTTGGATATAGAAAGCCTTACTTACAACAAGTGTAAATAAAAAGCAGAATACAAAAAAACTAACAACAATACGATTTTTCACAATTCACCATTATAGAGTAGTTAGTCAGGTTTAAGGAATAAAAATGATTTGTTCTGGGCCCGGTTCTTTTAAATCATAAGTCACAGCGAACTCACGAAGCTTTTGAACTGACATTTCTCGCGCTCTTTGAGCACGAAGTTCCTTATTATGAATAACGGCACGATCAATATCGCTATTAATCTGGTTGAACTGGTAAGCCTGCTCAATCCCTTTCATACGAAAGGCAACGAAAAGAACTGCTAGAATAGTGAAGCTTAAAGTAAAGGGAAGTGCTTTAGGATTAAAAAGAAATTGTAGTAACCGATTGTTAAATTCAAGGCTTTTGCCTTTCTTTCTCAGTGCCATCAACCCTCCATAGTTGATCAGATTCGCTGAAGGAGCCTTAGCTTCGCACTTCTTGAGCGTGAGTTCTCTGATAATTCCTCTTCTGACGCCGTCATTGGCCTCTTTGTTAAAATTTTAACAGGAATTTCATTAATCTCCATCAGTTCTTTGAAAGTTTTTTTAGCAATTCGATCTTCTAGCGAATGAAAGCTAATCACGGCCATCACTCCACCAGGTGCGAGGAGAGGCAACAATTTTGGTAAGGTATTTTCTAAGACTCGAAGTTCATCATTCACGGCGATTCTTAAGGCCTGAAAAGTTCTTGTCGCCGGATGAATTCCCTTATGACGTTGGTGGGCCGGATAGGCCCGAAAACAAATCTCTTCAATCTGCCCAGTGGTTGCTATTTTTTCTTTTGCCCGAAGTTCGCAAATCCAAGCCGCAATCTTGCGAGAAAGTCTCTCTTCGCCATAGTTAAAAATGATATCAGCAATCTCGGTTTCAGAGAGAGTATTGAGTAAATCTGCTGCGGTTGGGATGGAGTCATCGCCATAATTCATTCGCATATCAAGGGGAGCATCGGCCCTAAAACTAAAACCACGATCCATTTTATCAAATTGATGGGACGAAACCCCGAGATCCATCAGAATCCCAGCAAACTTTCCTTCCATTTTGTTTTCAGCACACCAATCTGGGAATTGATGAAAGTTCATGGCCAGAAGGTGGACCTTATTCTGGAGATTTTTACTCTGGATATTAGCGTAACCATTTTTGAGCGCGTCTGGGTCTTGATCGGTAGAATAAACTGTAGAACCACTTACCTGCCCCGACAGCGCAAAAGTATGTCCGCCGGCCCCAAAGGTAAGGTCAGCAAAAATAAGAGAGCCTGAATCCCTAGAGCCAAGCTCTAAAGCATCCAAGCATTCTTTTAACATAACAGAATAGTGCGCTAAGTATTCAGACATTATTTGAGAACGACTTCTAAAATCGCCTTGTGATGATCATTTAAGAGTTTTTGATCAGTCATGACCGCATATTTATTCTCAGCTTCAAACTTCACTGGATTTTTAACCAAATCAGGGATCGCTTTAACAATAAAGCGTTGAACTGAAATATAATTTGATTTCATCACATCCATGATTTCTTGAACTGTACAGTGCTCTTCTTTCCAACAGTCATAGTCAGTCACCATTGCTACTGTTGAATAGGCCATTCCAGCTTCTTTAGCGAGATAAGCTTCTGGTACGTTAGTCATACCAATGACTGAAGCACCAAAGCTGCGATAAATTTGTGATTCTGCTTTTGTTGAAAACTGTGGGCCCTCAATACAGACATAGGTTCCACCAAGATGAGTGATGATGTCTGCGTCTTTGCAGTGCTTATAGAGACGTTCTTGAAGAGATTTTTCAACAGGATTAGCTGTTGAAACATGTCCCACCATTCCTTCATCAAAAAAAGTTCTTTTACGTTGTCCTTTCGTCCAGTCGATAAACTGATCTACAACAACAAAATTCTTAGGAGCATACTGCTCCTGAAGAGAACCTACAGCTGAAATACTAAGGATGGTATCTGCTCCAAGTTTTTTAAGAGCAAAAATATTAGCGCGGTAGTTAACTTCAGTTGGAGTAAAGTGATGGCCATGGCCATGACGAGGAAGGAAATAAAACTCATTTCCATCAACTTCACAAACCATAATATCAGCACTTGGATTTCCAAAAGGAGTTTCAACCTTGATACTCTCTTTGACCTTAATAGCATCTAATTTATAGATTCCACTTCCACCAATAACTGCAACTTTAATTTTGCTCATAAAATATTCTCTAAAAATTAACGGGCAAACATTCCCGTTAGATCAATTGTTTTTCCAAGTGATTTCGACTGACGGCCGAAGAAATTACTTGATTCATCTTTCTCAGATTCTTCCTTACAAAGAATACACATCTCTGCCGTTGGACGAGCGAGAAGACGCTCAAAACGAATCGGACCAGCACATTCCTGGCAAAGACCATATTCATCTTTTTCAAATTTCTTTAACGCTTTCTCAATCTTTTTTGCATAAATCACTTCACGGTTACGGAAGCGAAGTTGATGAGATGATTCATAATCATTCATCGCTGCATCTACTTCATCGGCATTGTCTTTATTGTTTAATCCTAAATCATCAATTTTCACGTTCATTGTAAAAACTAAACTTTTCTTCTCCTCCAGCAATTTTGCTTTCAATGTGTCCAGTTGCTTTGGCGTGAGCGGCTTAGCCGAATGAGATGACATACCAATAACTCCTTTAAGGTCTATTCAAGTCCACCTTTAATATTTAACAACACAGCTTTAGAAATTTGTTTTAACGTTTCAAAAACACCTATTCCGTTTGTCGCTACAGCTTCAAACGAAGGATACTTTTTCTTATTTAATTGAAACTGAAGGTCTTCCACCGGAACAATATTGGGGAGATCACGCTTATTCCACTGCATGATGAGTGGTATTTTAGAAAGGTCATAACCTTGATCTAATAGATTTCTCTCTAGTCCTTGAAGACTTTCAATATTAGCTTCCATTCTCTCAACTTGAGAATCGGCTACAAAAACGATTCCATCAACTCCACGAAGAATCAGCTTGCGAGAAGCTTCATAAAAAACTTGTCCAGGAACAGTGTAAAGATGAAAACGTGTTTTAAACCCACGAATCTCGCCGAGATCGAGTGGAAGAAAATCAAAGAACAATGTTCTTTCATTTTCTGTATTAAGCGTAATCATCTGACCTTTATTTCCAGCATTGGTCTTTTGATAGATATACTGAATATTTGTCGTCTTACCACCAAGGCCAGGGCCGTAGTATACGATCTTACAGTTAATTTCTTTCGTGTGATAATTCACAAATGACATACTAATTTCCACCCAATGAGAAAAGACGATCCATCTCTTCATCAGTGATATGATCAAATAAATAGCCCGCACGAGCAGCCGTTATTTTTGGCGCGGCTCTTTTTATTGTTTTAATTGTTAATAATTTTTTTGTTAACTCATCCTGAAGTTGAATCACTTGACGCTTCAAAAGAGCAGGATTCAAACTCTCATGATAAATAGCTCCTAAAAAATACAGACCACCTTGAAACTGAACAGGAACAATCATCACTCCTTGCGAAGAGGTGTCGAATCCTAATCTAAATTCCATTGGCCCAGAGCTCGCATCAATCATCTTCATGAGAGCCTCAGCTGCTTGCCATAGTCCACCAGAAAGAGCTCCTACGGCTTGCGTAGAAGAGTCTTGAGCAGAATCGTAAATAGAAATCCCATCATGGCGAACAAAGAATAAACGCGCACGAAGCACAGATTCTTTTTTCTGAATAAGAGGACGAATTACATCTATCATTCTAAAACTTTTTCCTGTTCTCTAAAGCTTTTGAAATGGTCATTGAGTCGAGATACTCAAGGCTTCCTCCAATAGGAACACCAAAACCAATTCTTTCAACCTTCACACTTTCATCAATTAAACTTCTGATGTAAGCGCAGGTTGCATCTCCTTCAACCGAGGGATTAACTGCCAGAATAATTTCTGCAATTTCTCTTCGTTTGATTTTCTCTTCAAGTTCATCAAGTCTGAGCTGTTCAGGCCCAACACCAAGAAGAGGATTCAGTACACCGCCAAGAATATGGTAGAGTCCTTTAAACTGACCTGAGCGCTCAATCGCCATTAAGTCAGAGACGTTTTCCACGACACAAAGTGAGTGCTCTGATTGTCTATTTTCCGATGAGCATATATCGCAGATATCTTCGTTACAGAAAACACCACATTCCTTACAAAACCTTAAATCTTGTAAGTGAGTTAATGCATCTCCAACTTGCTGCAATTCTGATCCTCTCCAGCGCGTCATAGACATAACCATTCTGAACGCTGTCTTCTCTCCTACACCAGGGAGTTTTGTCAAGGCCTCAACTGCATTTTTTACGATATCTGGTAGCTGCATATTTGCCTTAGAAAAGTCCTGGAATATTTAATCCACCAGTTACTTTTGACATCGCTTGAGAAACCATATCTTGTGATTGTTTCATCGCCTGATTAACTGCTGTAAAAACAAGTTCTTCGAGTGTGGCCACATCATTAGGATCAACACATTCTTTATTGATAGAGACACTAAGAAGTTCTTGTTTACCATTAACTTTTACTTTTACCATTCCACCACCAGCAGAAGCTTCAACTTCTCTCTCAGCAAGTTCATTTTGAAGCATGGCCATTTTCGCCTGCATTTGTTGAGCTTGTTTCATAAGATTACCGATGTTTGACATAAATCTCTCCTTAGTCTTTTAGAACGACTTTATCTATTTTTGCGTTAAATAATTTTTCTGCTTCTTTAACAAATGGATCATTAAAAATTTTTGAGCGACGATCTTCTACAACTGAAGCACGGTGCTCGTCATCTAGTTCTACTTTCGTTCTAAAATTTGTCGCTTCTTTTTCTTCATTGTTGATTACTAATAAGCGAAAAATAAACTGATCTTCTTTAAGTCCAAAATAATCCAGGGCCACGGCCTTTAAACGAGCATGAATTTCTTTTTCTTCAAGAAAATCTTTAAAAACGGAAGCTTCTTCTGGAAAAGCCACTTTAAGTTCAAGGGGAATTTGAGTGAGAGTTGACTCATCTAAAATATTTCCATGCTCAAGATTCGTGGCCGTTGCAGGAGAGGTTTCTTTTAAAAAATTTAAAAAGCCAATCCATGACTTCGGTCCCACTGGAATAACAGGAGACGGCTTAATTACTTTCTGACTAACAGGAGTAGGATCAGGAGCAATTTCTGGAGCCACTTCTTGAGCGACCTCAGGAATTTTAATTGCTTTAACTTCTACTACTGGTTCATTTTTTTTTTGTGAAGTCGAAGCTTCACTTTGAGGAATATCTGAGAGTTTAAGGTCATCACCTTTAAGAATTGTTCTTCTCAAGGTTAGTTTTTGCAAACAAACCAAAATTACTTTCTCAGGATTCATAGATCCTTGCGCCCAACCCAAATCCTTCACTAAAGACTCATAAACCCAAAGAAGTTCAGACAGAGTCATTTCTTTAAGAGACTCCTCAGTCACAATATTTTGTTCGAATAAAAATTGGCGAGAATCAATATGTTGAATTGTTTGAAATAAATGTTCAAGAATTTGATCTGTTAATTTTTTAATATCAACATTCTCTTCTAACGTTTGTCTGTAGAGAGTTGAAACTTTTTTAACATCACCCAAGAGCAGAGAACTCACGAGGTCGCGTACAGCCGAAATTCTCGCAAGACCCAGGGCCAGAGTAAATGAATCGTCTGTGACCTTATTATTTTCAGATAAACCTAAAACCTGATCAAATAATGAGAGCGTATCACGAACTGATCCTGCTCCAAGCTCCGCTAATTTCTGAACAAGCCAAGGAGACTGAAAACTAATGCCTTCTTCACGAGCGATGAAATTAATATGATTCACTAAAATATCAGCGGGAACATTTTTAAAATCATATCTCTGACAACGAGAAAGAACCGTACCTAAAAGTTTATGAGGATCAGTCGTCGCCAAAATGAAAAGTACATGGGCCGGCGGTTCTTCAAGAGTTTTCAGTAAAGCATTGAAGGCAGAGACTGAAAGCATATGAACTTCATCCACCACATAAATTTTGTACTGACCTTTGGCCGGCAAATAATTTACATTTTCAATAAGCGCACGAACATCATCGACTGAATTATTAGAAGCTCCATCAATTTCGATATAATCAAGGGAATTACTGGCATCAACGTCTTTGCAATTTTGACAAACTAAACAGGGATTAAAATCTGGTTTAGGATTTTCACAACGGATGGCCTTTGAAAAAAGGCGAGCGATAGAAGTTTTACCAACACCACGTGTTCCTGTGAAAAGGTAAGCATGAGCTAGTTTTTTAAGTTTAATAGAATTCTGCAGAGCTCGCGTGACATGTGTTTGTCCCACGACATCTTCAAACTGCTTAGGCCGCCATTTACGAGCAAGCACCTGATAGGCCATAACTCTCCAGAAAAATTAGGTTTTACAGTGCGGAAAATAGGGGACTCCCCTCACTAAGTCATGTCGCAAACGCTAAGGTTCAGAATGAAAAACAAAGATGTAAGAAGATTTAAGAAAGGTCTAAATAAGGGGTGTTTTCAGAGTGAAAAAGTAGCAGCCTGGAGCTAGACACAACGACCACACTACTACCGTTGCTCCGTTCCCGGCCTGGCGGGGTTTGTAGGAAAATCGCTCGCCTAGTCCAGACTACCGTCAAGCATCGTAATCGTAAGACAAAACAAAGTCAAAACAGAAGCAATGAGTTAAATAGACAAAGTGAGAGATGTTGTGTCGCACATGCTCTCACTTTGATGATTAATTAATATTTTTAGTTATATCATTATTGTTTATCCCCATCTGAGGTGTGAGATGAGTCCACTGACCTTTAATTTCGCCTGATGAAGAAACATCTTCAGCTCTACAATGAATGAGACATTCTTTAGCACGAGTAACCTCTTCAGCGTTGTCAGTGTGTACTGATAAAAGTATTCCACCGTTTTTAATCGAACCTTCGTATCTTTTGGCCTCATATTCAGGGAGTCCAAGACCAATTAGGGCCCCTGTGACTCCACCAATAGTTCCACCTACACCAACGCCAGCAAGAGCGGCCATGATCGGACCAGCAGCAATAAAGGGCCCTATACCAGGAATGGCCAGAGCACCAATACCGGCCAATAGTCCCAGTGTTCCACCAAGAACCAAACCAGCACTGGCCCCTGTGGCTGCTCCTTCTGGAGCTTTAGTACTTTTGGTGTGACCAAATTCTTGTGAACCTGAAAGATTTGGCATCAATGCTGACATATCTGAAGTTTTAAAGCCCATGTTCTTTAGGGCCTCAATGGTTTTTTCAATTTCTTCTCGAGTTTTAAAAATTCCTAAGACAATTTTATTTTTATCATTCATAACGAACTCCTCTTTATTATTTTATTATTGTGATTTCATTTGTGACATTGGATTCTCCCGCCACAGAGCGAGCTTTTTTAAGAACATTTCGTTCCTCAACCCTTGAAATAACTCTACCTTTTATTCTCACTTGCCCCTCATAAGTAATAATTTTTACATTATGAGCTGAAGTTGAAAGATTTTTATCTGCGATTAAACTTTCTCTAATCTTTTTTGTCAGGGCCAAGTCAGATTTATGAAATTTGGACTCAAGAAAAGGAATATCATTTTTAGTTATTCTTTTATCAGAATCTGGCCATTCTTCACTACTATCAGCAAAGACAAATTGAGCAGAAACTGAAAAGAAGAAAAATGAGACCAATAATTTAATGAAATTGAGTATTTTCATAAAATTCTCCTTAAAAAAACGGTATTGGTTAAAAAAACTAGTCCACAATCTTTTTAAGTTTGTTTCCAACCTTAATGATAGCGTCACCAATAGCATGAGAGCCTTGTTGAATTTTCTTAACCAATACCGGATACCTTTGAATAAGAGAAGAATCAGAAACATCTAAAATTTTTCTTTGGTAAGAATGAACTTTTTCAAGTTGTTTTATTTTTCGAGATTTCATACACCCTCCGTCTTATTCTAGGTTTAACTATTTTTGTTTTTTACTATCTAAATTTTTTCTGTCATTCTGATGATCCTGTGAATCATTCTTTAGAATAGGTTTAAATTTTGATGAGTTGTCATCATCATCTTGTTGAGGACGCTTATTTTTTTCATCAGCATTTTTTCCTTCATAAGCTTTTTCACGTTCTCCAGAATTTTTAGTTGAAGTGTTCGCGTTGTTTCTTGAGGCGTCTTCTTTTGTAAATTTCATAAAATGTCCTTTGTTAATTTCATCTTTTGGTTTTTCAAGTTCATATAAATGAACATTGCAATTCAACTGCCAAGTTAAAACTCAGCAGGATTGATCTCAATGAAAATTTTATTTTGATGAAATTGGAATGAGGGCTTTTTACCTCAAAGATGAGACAAACTTACCCTTTTGATTATTTTTTATAAACTGTGCGGCGTTCTTTAAAGAATTGAGAAAGAATCTTTGAACACTCATAATGCTTAACGCCACCCAAGATGGAGAATTGATGATTAAGTCTTTTATCTGCATTTAAATGATAACCTAAGCTTAAGGCACCTCCCTTAGGATCATAAGCCCCAAAGATACAGGCCTTAATGCGAGATTGAACCATGGCGCTTAAACACATAGGACAGGGCTCGAGAGTGACATAAAGAACACAATCAGAGAGTCGCCAGTTTTGAAGTTTGGCCGAGCCCTCTTTTAAGCAAAGAATTTCTGCGTGTGCTGTTGCATCAAAGTTTTTCTCTTTAAGATTATGGGCCTTTGAGAGAACCTCACCTTCAGGTGAAATCAAGACTGCACCAATAGGGACCTCTTGTTCACGATAAGCTTTAATCGCCTCATCTAGTGCTGTGTTCATGAACCAATGATGATCAGTGAATAGTGTTTTCATTTATTAGAAGCAAACTTGTTACGGATTTTTATCTTTTTACTTTCATTCCAGTAATTGATTAGAAGACGCATTCGCTGGCGGTGTTCAAGATCAATATCAGTGAACTTGATCCCATAAATAAATGTTCTTCCAATAATGGGCTCGCGTTTTGATCTCACCTGGCCCTGAAGTGTAAAGTTTTGTCCTAGAATTTCTAGATTAATCCAGACCATACTTCCCTGAGGAACATTTTCAAAGACCTCTAAACAACCAGCTCCTCGTCTGAGATCTGACAAGCGACCACGATACCTTTTTCCCTCAGACTCAACCCACACACGAATATCTGCACGAAATCTAAAATCATACTCCCACCAATTCACGAGTGGGTAATACAGAGGCGAGGAAATAATATAACAAGAGATGAGAAGTAGGCCAATACTCACCAGATAAAAGAATCCAACTGCTAGATTACCTAAAACAAGAATATTTCTAAAGGCAGAGATTAGCTCAAAAATAACCAGTATAGCTGAGAGGTTCCAAAATGAGTAATAGAGGTTTAATAATGCCTGGTAATAAAAATTCAGGGTCACTACAAGAATGGCAAACTGAATGAAAAAAGTGATATTGAGAATGGATTGAGTAAAAATACCTTCAAGGATAAAAGAAAAAACCACCAAAATGATTTGAAGTACTATCAGGAGTCTCACTTTATCAAAGGAATTTTGAAGATTGAATTTAATCCAGTTCATTTTGTTTTTTCACCACCAATTCACTTAACGGTATATTTCGTATTAACTTCAATGATTTAGCTTCTGGTGTGAGAATTTCCTCTCCTGTTAAATCAGAAGCACCAGTTAGATAACAAACCGACTCAGGCATTCGTTTTTGCCAATCCCAAAAATCGAACTGGTTTTTACGGGAATGGTAATTGAGTGCAGGGACTTCTTCGCCTAAGTAGAAAGAAAGCTTCGAGGCCATCTGATAAGTATTGGCCAAAATTCGTTGATCGCCACACTTGGCCTTAACCACTTGGGACCACTCGGCCCAGCCATTAAACTCTTTAAGGCGTTTTAATTTCCCTTCCATCACTGGAAGAACAAATACAAGACGAACAAAGACAGTTAAAAAAGCTGCCGTCGCAAATCCAAGTTTAACTTTTTTAGTTAACTCAACCTTAGTGAATACTAACCACACAAGGGCCACAAAGGCGGGTAAGGTCCAATTGGCCTCAATTCTTTTTGAGAAACTCGAGATAAAAAAGAAAATGATCACACCGAGTGCAGAGAATTTTAATGCTCGCTCAAAATGGTTATGTGTTTTAATTTGAAGCGTTTTCCACCAAGGCCAGAAACCTATCCACAAACCAGCAAAAATGATTTGAAGACCAAAATATTCTCCAAGTCTCCCCCAAGAAAATTGGGCCTTCGGTCTTTCGAGGAAATGATAACGAAGAGTTTTAAAATCATGATCATATTGCCAAATGACATGAGGTAAAAAGAGAAGAGTAGAGAGAATCGTCACCACATAAAAGGATCTCTTTTTCAGAAGACTGGGAATGGCGAGCAAAGTGAAAAAAATGAGAAGTATCCCATGATATTTAGAATAGAGAAGGGCCGCAATCACGACTGATAATAAAACTTGATGCTTAAACGTATCAAACTCCAAGTATTTTTTAAGACACCAAAAGTACATCACACTAAAAAAGAAGAGAGGAAGATCAGGAAGTGCCAAAAGACCGATGGTTGAAAGAAGTGGCATACTCCAAACGGCCAATTGTCCCCAAAGTTGATCTTTTTTAGGAAACTGAGCAGTAAGAATACCAATGGCCAGTGATTGAAGAAGAACAAAACCAATTCTTACAGACCATTCAGTTTGGGGAAGCCAAGAAAAGGCCCTAATAATAATGGCCACCATTGGTGGATGATCAAAATAACCAAAGGCAAGATTATTTGAGAAAATCCAATAATAGGCTTCGTCATGAGCAAGCTCAAATCCAGCAATCATGGCCATATTCAAAAAAGTAATAAAAATAAGTGTGATGAGTGATGCGCGAGTCATGGCCACCTTTTGCTTGCGTCTTGTCAATTATGTCTAATTGTGAAATTCTACCACGAAAATTACTATCTGACTTCAAAGGATTCATCCGTGATCGCCCCTAGTAAGGCCGTTGTCATTATTCCTACATATAATGAAATTTTAAATATTGAGCGTATGCTACAAACACTCAACACCATTCATCCTGAACTTCATGTTCTTATCATTGATGATGGCTCCCCAGATGGAACGGCCAATATTGTAAAAAAGTTTCAAGAGCAAAAAAAGAATCTCCATATCATAGAGCGCCAAGGAAAACTTGGTCTTGGAACGGCCTATATCAAAGGCTTCAAGTGGGCCCTAGAGAAAAATTACGAGGCTATTGTGACTATGGACTGTGATTTTTCTCATGAGCCAGAAGCTATTACTCAGTTTCTTGAAAATCTTGGTCAAAATGATTTAGTGATTGGTTCTCGTTATACTGGTGGTATCCGTATTATGAATTGGCCGATGCAGCGACTTCTTCTCTCTTATTTTGCCTCAATTTACGCACGCACTATTACCGGTATTCCATTTTTTGATTCAACCGGTGGCTTTAATGGTTATACCCATAAGGCCCTAAGTTCTCTCAAGCTTGATAAGATTTTTTCAATTGGTTATGCCTTTCAAATTGAGCTCAAATACAAAGTTTGGTCATTAGGTCTTCCTTGTAAAGAAATCCCTATTACTTTTTTTGAACGCACAGATGGAAAATCAAAGATGAGTCGAAAAATTATTTTTGAAGCCGTGATCAATGTTTTCCGTTTTAGACTAAAAAAAATGACAGGAACATTAAACTAAATGGAATTTCTCATTGGGTTAGATCAGAGATTGTTTCTTTTTCTTAATCAGTTTCATCATGAATCTCTCAATGCTCCAATGGTTATTCTCTCTTCCACGACTATCTGGATTCCTTTTATTTTGTTCATGTTATTTACTTTTTATAAAAGCCTTCCTAGACAGCAGTTCTATCTTGCTCTGCTTTTCTTGGCCTTTGCTTTTATTTTAAGTGATAGCACAGCTTCTTATATCCTTAAAAACCTCACCCAAAGATTTCGACCTTGTCGCGATGAACTTATTAAACCTTTGGTTTATACATTTGGACAAAAGTGTGGAGGGAAATACGGTTTTGTTTCGTCTCATGCGGCCAATGCGTTCACGCTTATGCTCTTCTGGTGGAAAACTCTTCCACTGAAAACGAGTGATTATAAATGGCTTTGGATTTTTCCGGCCCTTGTGGCCTACAGCCGACTTTATCTTGGTGTTCATTACCCAGCAGACTTAATAGTGGGATCTCTAATAGGACTCGGCTGGGGTTATCTCATGGCGTGGTTTTTTAAACAGAATAGACTACGGGGCTAATCTTTCGCGTTTCCACTGACCGTTTTGATTTTTATAAATGATTCGGTCATGCATACGATTGTCTCGTCCTTGCCAAAACTCATAATAATCAGGAATTAAAAGATAACCTCCCCAATGCTCTGGACGAGGGAGAGGGTCAACCTCTTTGTATTTAACTTCGGTTTCGTGAAACATTTTTTCTAAATCATCACGACTACTTACAACCTGACTTTGAGGCGAAGCCATGGCGCCAATCTGGCTGCCGCGAGGACGTTTGTGAAAATATTCATCAGATAATTTTTTTTCAACTTTTAAAAGTTTACCTTCGATGCGCACTTGTCTCTGGAGTGGAAGCCATAAAAAATTCATGGCGGCAAAAGGATTCACAGAAAGATCATGCCCTTTTTGACTTAAATAATTTGTGTAAAAGACCAGACCGCCTTGATGAAAACCTTTGAGTAAAACTACTCTTGAGTGTGGCCGCCCCTCGCTGATAGTTGAAAGTGTAAGAGCATTAGGCTCGTCACACTCTGACTTCATGGCATCATGAAACCATTTCTCAAATTGAATCAAAGGATCACCATCAGTGTCTTTGATATCTAATTCAGCCTTTTTATAGGCCACACGTAAATTTTCTAAAGTCTTGTTATCTAATCCCATGGCGCTATTATAGTCACAGAAAAGAGCAAAAAACATGGCCAAAATCAGACAAAATTATCATTTTCATCACTTTTTATTAGACCAATCACTAGAATTCACTAATTATTGAGAATAACTATGCAATTATCAATTCCAGAAATTAAACCCAATCAATCTGTCGAGCTTCTAAAAGAGCTCCACATCCTTACTCGTGACGGAAAACTAAACCAGGACAGTAGACGTAAACTGAAACAAGTTTATCACCTCTATAATTTTATCGAGCCTCTTCTCAAAGATTTGCAAACATCAAACCAAAAGCTTTCACTGGTTGATCATGGTGCAGGAAAATCATATTTAGGATTTATTCTTTATGATCTCTTTTATAAATCAATCTCAGATGGAAAGATTTACGGAATTGAAACAAGAGAAGAACTCGTAAAAAAATCTCAAGAGTTGGCCAAAAAACTTAATTTTGAGAGAATGGAGTTTCTTAATCTGAGTGTTGAGGATTCTATAACCTCTCCCTCACTTCCAGAAACAATTGATATTGTGACTGCACTCCATGCTTGTGACACTGCTACAGATGATGCTATTAAATTTGCTCTCAAAAAGAAGGCCAAGTACATGGTCCTTGTTCCCTGTTGCCAAGCCGAAGTGGCCACGGTTCTACGTAAGAACAAACAGCAAAATCTCAGCAAAAATGTATTGACTGAAGTCTTTCGTCACCCCATCCATACGCGTGAATTTGGGAGCCATCTCACCAATGTTCTAAGATGCCTCCAACTTGAGGCCCACGGCTATCAAGTCACTGTGACTGAACTAGTGGGTTGGGAGCATTCCATGAAAAATGAGCTTATTATTGCTCAATACAAAGATCTTCCTAAACGATACCCTATTGAGAGATTAAACTCACTTTTGGGTGAGTTTAATCTAGAAGAAATGCAGAAGAGATTTTTTACAATCTAACAGTTTTAAGTTTTAATGGATCACTTTTGAGAAATGGCTTTGTCTCATGAGTAATTTTTTTTAATGAAAATATTAAACCCTCATCAAATTCATAGCTCTGAATGACATGATCATTTAATGAATAAATAGAAAACTGTTCTTGATCTATAATAATATCTTCCTGGGCCGGCAGGAAAAATCCCTGTCGGCCTTCGTTATGATCAATGAGATCACAATTTGAGTTTCCGATTACAGGAACGGCTAAAACGACAGCTCCCAACTCTACAGATCTAGCGGAGGCGCATCTATTTACTCTTTGATTTCCATTTCTATTGATTGTGGCAGATGGGCAAATAAGTAAATCAATCTTTTCTTCTTTAAGTTTCTGAGAGAGAAATGGTTGTTCAATATCAAAGCAAACTGATACTGCTGTTTTCATTTTTTTAAATTCAAATATTTTTATTTCTTCTCCGCACTTAAAACAATTCTCCCAAGGTGTAAGGTAAATCTTATTTTGAAAAATCCAATCTCCATTAACAAAGATGGGACAAGAATTAAAGATATCAGGACCTCTTTTTATTGGTCCGGTACCTAAAACAAGAAGTATACCTGTTGATTTAAATCTATCTTCGATTTGAGGTAGTAAAAATTCAGTAATATAGTTTGATATTTTCTCAAGTTTTTTATTAAAGTTATCTTCAGTAAAATAGTCATCTAAACTCATTAAAAAGAGCTCTGGGTAAACGATTACATCTGAACCACTTTTAGCAATATCTTCAATTTCATTTAAAAGTCGTATGGTCCACTCATTTAAGTCAGCAGGATTATTTGATACACAATAACTAACACCTGTCATTTTTATCATTTTTTATGCCTATATTTTTATTAATTGTTTTAATATACATCTATTTTAAAAAAATGGAATAATTATGAATAACCTAAAATTTCATCGCTTAAGTGGACAAGAAGCCAAAAAGTATGCACTCGAATTGGCCAAACTTCGTCTTAAAGTTTTTTTTGATTTTCCTTACCTCTATGAAGGAACCCTCGATTACGAAATGAACTATCTGGAAACTTATTTTAAGGCCAAGCATGCCTTTATTTTTCTCATTGAAGACAAGGGGCAAATTGTGGGAGCTACCACCAGTATCTGGGCAGAGGAAGAGGTGGATAATTTCAAGAAGCCATTTGAGTTGAGTGGAATTAATCCCAAAGACGTTTTTTATTTTGGTGAATCCGTTCTTCTTCCTCAATACCGTGGATTGGGTTTTGGTAAAATCTTTTTTCAAGAAAGAGAGACTTTTGCTCGATCTCTTCCTTTTATTAATCTTCTTTCATTTTGCGCTGTGATTCGACCTTCCACCCATCCCCTTAGACCTCAAGGGTACCAGCCCCTAGATTTTTTCTGGCACAGTCAGGGATTTCAAAAAAACGATGGCCTTACAACTACTTATGAATGGAAGGATCGTGGTGACGAAAAAGAAAGTTTAAAAGAAATGCAATTTTGGACCAAGCTCATTAAATAACTAGTCGGTCCCTCAATTTTCTCCTTAAAATACCTCAAACGAGGGTATTTATGCTTCATCCACATACGGAATTACGATTTGTTTCTCAGGAAATTGGGTACGGAATTTTTGCGACAAAAAAAATCCCTAAGGGGACTATTACATGGGTTAAAGATCAACTCGATAGAGTTTTTACTCCTAGTGATATTTCTAAACTGACTCCACCTAATTATGAAAATCTCATGAAGTATACTTACCGAAATAAAGACGGTGATTATTTTTTCTGCTGGGACCTTACTCGTTTTATTAATCACAATCATGATGCTAATTCCATGCTCACTTCTTTAGGATTTGAAATCGCTCTCAGAGATATTGAGGCCAATGAAGAAATCACTAACGACTATGGAACTCTTAATATCATCGAGGCCTTCCAATGTGCCAATGGGCCAGGAGAAGATCGTGATTACGTTCGTCCTGATGATCTCACTCGTTATCATCAAAAATGGGATAAACTCATTGAATCTGCCATGAACCATGTCCATGAAGTTGAACAACCTCTGCAAAAACTTTTAAGTCATGAGCAGATTTCAAAACTCGATTTAATAAAAAGAAAAGAATTCGTTCTTCCTTCAATTAAAGAAAATTATTTTAAAGAAATGATTTGATTAGTTTTTTGAGAAGAAAAAGAAAGAATACCGGCACAAGGCCAGTATTCTTTTTATGGAAAGCTAGAGCTTAGTAACGCTTGTTATCACGCGGAACCATAGGTTTTGCTTCAGTTACATTCATTTGGCGTCCACCAAAGTCAGATCCATTAAGTGAAGAAATTGCTTCAGCAGCTTCTGCACTTGTAGACATCTCAACAAAACCAAATCCTTTACTACGATTAGTATCACGGTCCATGATGATTTTTGCTGATTGAACTGTTCCATATTGAGCAAACTTATCTGCTAATGTGTCGTTAGAAACTGTGAAAGCAAGATTTCCAACATAAATTTTAGTACTCATAAATAATTCTCCGTTTTATTTACCACAGTGAGTTGCGGTAAAAACTTTTATTGTTAACTTGAATTTTGGATTTGGATTTTTTTGAGAAGAGGATGGTCTAATTAAAAGAAACAAATTCGTAATTTTCAAAGTATCACCAGACAAAATGTCTGATAAACACAAAGTACCCGTGTCATAGATTTTATACAATCACTAAATTTTTATATTTATCGTTCTTTGTATTAAAACGGTGGGTTGGCCCCGTTAAAACTATCTTTTTGGATGAGCCTAAAGATTAAATCTGCATCTATTACAACCTCCATTCTCCGATGGCATTGAAATTGCTAAGATATTAAGAAGTCTTTAAAAGGAGGGCCAAAATGAAACTTTTCTCACTTTTCTCACTGATCACTCTCACTGTTTCATGTGGACGCACTCATCATGCAGGACCTGTTGGAGACGTTGCAAACAACAATGGTCAGAATATCGTCACAGAAATTATTGATGATTTTTCTTATCCAGGTCCAAATCAACTCCAATACCAGGGCCAGACCATCGCCGATCTTTCAGTAACAAGTGCCACATTAACACCGACAGGTGAATTTCAGCCTGGTCGAACACTTAATGTTCTCACAATTCGAGAAAGAGATTTTTTAGTCTACGGTGAAGATGGTGTTTTTGCGACTGAATGTGAACCGCATGCAGATTATCCTGATCATGGCCCTACCCATCCTCTCTGCGAAGTCGCTCATGGAGAATCATTTGATAAAATCATCATTTGTTTTAGTACAGTTAGTACAACTCCAATCTTAACAGCACAAAACTGGCCAGGTTCAGTAACAGCAATGACTGATTCAAATTTAGGAATGGAATGTTGGGTGAATGGTGTAAAGATGAAATCTAATAAGATATTCACTTACTAAAAAATGGCGCAATCGGTACGATTCGAACGTACGACCTCTTGATTCGTAGTCAAGTGCTCTATCCAACTAAGCTACGACTGCGCTGAAGTGAAATGTAGTTTTAATGCATTCTCAGCTAAATTTCAAGGGCTTGTGTAAGATTCTCACAAAAAACACCTAATTAGCTGAAAATACAGTTAAAAAAGCTCTAAATCCTATTGGAAAACTTGGTCGATACAAAGATCAAGACCAGCATTCATTTTTTCGATCGCAAATTTCCGAACATCAAAGCGAGGGTTCTTTTTAAGGATCTCTTCGGCTTCAACAGTCAGCTTTTCAATCAGCTTTTCCTGATTATTAATTCCACATGTAACTGAGTCTAAACCTTTACGAATTAACCACGCTTTTCCTTTAGCCTTATAAATAGGATTGCTGAGGTAATACTTGTAAATATAGTTACGGCTTAATGAATAGAAGTTATGTGGAGTCCCATCAGCTGGTCTCTTGCTTCTTCTGCGCTCAAAGCTTCTGTCTTCATAAGGAATATCGTAATTAGAAAAATGAAGAGCACTAGACACACTTTGGGGATTTTCAGTAATAACGACAGATACGACATCAGCAAAGAATTCATTATAGGGAGTAAGAGCTTGGAAAAGCTCACCCAGCTCTTCAATAATCATTTGATTATCTGAAAAAGCAGTCATCATTTTATTTTCTTCATCTTGTAGAGTCAGCTTTAATTCTTCTAGTTCAACGACGATCGGAGAAGTAGGCTGAGCTTTAATAGCTTCAGCTTTTTTTGTAAGCATCTCCGAGAGAAGATCACGTTTTAAAATCTTTGCTCTATCATTTGAGATCTTATTAATAATTTTTTTAGCACTCTTCCAACGCTTTAAAAGAGCAGGTTGTTTTTTAAGAACAAGCTCCATATTTTCATTAAATATCGCGTGACCAAATTCGTGAAGCTCCACTCCTCTTGTGAACACAGGGTTTTTGCTTCTTCCATCAATCATCATTTGGTAAGGGGCCACAAGTGTGAGCGCCAGTGGATCAAAAAATGGTGAATCATAAGTTTGAGGAATGATAAGGCCAATACTCACTGGTAAATCAAGTACTCCGCCAGACATCTGTTTCATGGCCTTATTTAGATTATTCAAAACGACTGCTT
This sequence comes from Bacteriovoracaceae bacterium, assembly GCA_049241565.1. Classification (GTDB taxonomy): domain Bacteria; phylum Bdellovibrionota; class Bacteriovoracia; order Bacteriovoracales; family Bacteriovoracaceae; genus DZBG01. The sequence continues at coordinate 199,545 of JBMLQL010000030.1, forward strand.
GGTCTTTGTTATTAACAGTGATGAACTCAGAATCAAGAGCGTAAAGATTGATTTTTGTGGGAGCGTTCGCTGCCCAAAGAGCTTGAGTGCTTAAAAGAACAGCAAGAACTAAAAACTTCATAGTATTGTCTCCCCCGTATTTTGAAGGGGTTGAATATGAGGTTTTATTTCTCTTGTAAACGGATAAAATTAAGTAATACGACTATCTTCAAAATATTATTATTACCTCTAAAATGTAATCGATCTAACCCGGTGCAAAACGTGTTATTTTTTCATACTTCTATAAATCCTTAGGTTTTTGATGTCTAAATCCCTCAACTGACATTCGTCTAATCAAATTTGAATTTTTTACGGAAATTGGAAATCGCATCCTCTGCATTAGTGTAAGTACTAAAAAGTCTCCCCTTAGGTTTATTTTCTTGGGAAGCTAAAATGTTTTGTCTCGCTTCTTCTAAACGGAATTCCGAAAAACTACATTCTTCTTTAATATCATTATTATAATTATAATCTTGTCTCTCGATTGAATAATTTTTAGATTCGGGGTTTATAAAAACGACTCTTTTATATTCTTCAATTGTTACTGGTTGATCAAAATACATAGGATCAATCACGTATTTTTTCATCTCGTGAGCATCCTTAACTGTAATTACATTGGCAATATGGACAGGGTAACTTTCAGCTATGTAACCAGATGAAGTTTTAAATGCTGCCACGGAATGATCATTTATAAGCAATTGTTCAGATTTAAAACCAAGATCATCAAAATCTTTTGAAATTAGGTAAGCACGATCAAAACAATTACCATTAGGAAAATCATTTTTATAAAGATTGTTATTGAGCAATTTGGAATAAGTCTGATTTAGCTCGCTTTTTGAAATAAATTCTTTTTTATGTCGACAACTCAGTCTCTTGGAATTTTTAGCCAAATAGTCCGTCATTTTTAATAATATGCTCTGTAGTTCTGTCACTGAGACATGATTATACTTATCACTAAGGCAAAGTATTAAATCATCGGGTGAGGATGAGTTTTTTAACAAAATCTCTAGCTCTTCCATTCTTTTAGAACCAAAACCTTCAACTTTAATCAATCGAAGGCTTTTGAGATAATGTTGGGGAAGAGTTCTTTGGTAATATGAAAAAAGTTTTTCAACCTCGATGTCTTGGGCGGTTGATTCAAATGATAAAATAAGTAAGCTGATGAATACGAAAACAAGTTTCATGAGAAAATATCGACAGTTAGGCTCAAGTTCTTTAGATTCCGACTTTTTTAGTCATAAAAAATCAAAAAACTTGTGAAAACTGGGTTTCAAAATGGTTTCTTAATAAATGTCGGAAACGACTCCGGTGAAATTCTATTTCCATTGGTTCTAGAGAAAACCCAATTTATGTTCGCGGTATTTACTTGCAGGCATGGTAATAGCTAGTGATTTATTTTATTTTTTTTTGTATTGTGTTGTATAGCTTAAAAAATCAAAAAAAGAGACACCAAATGAAATTGTTACTAGTAATTTTTTTATCCTCATGTGCCAATTTAAAAACCCTTACCTATAAAAAAAATCATTCCGTTATAAAAAGTAATAAAGATTTAGCAACAGTTTATTTTCTTCGAGACAAAAATTTAAGCGGTATAAACTTTGTTATACATGATGAATTTAAAGAAACAAATCAAGCAAATCCGATTGGTATTTTGAGCTCTTCATCCTTTTTTCATGTTACTTTGAAACCTGGGCAACATTCTTTTTACCACTCAGATACTTGGAAAGAAATTAAGCCTGGTCTGAGTATACAACTAGAAAAATCTAAGACTTATTATATTGCTATGACCGAAATTAATACTGGAAGTTATTCAATGAATGCTTACACGCATATCTATACCAGGGGCGGTAAATTTGCTCATATTGATGAAAGTTCTGCGAAAAAAATTCTTCCTGAATTGTTAGAAATTGACCTAGAGGCTAACAAAAACTTCTTCAATAAATAGAGATAAGGTTATTGGCATCATGCTCACAGGCCTTTATAAAATGATCAAATTAAACTTGGTATTCAATTTCTGGTAAATGGCTGTACTCCAGGGAAATATTCTTGTCAGGCAAAGATATTGTGAAAAAGAAAACATTAAGTGGAAATATTACAAAGGAGGTTAAAGAAGAAAGGATATTGCACTAGGATGGAGAAAATTTTACAGATAATGCCAACAAAAGCTTGCCCATTAAATTAGTTAGATTTTACAGAAGCTATATTTAGTGCTTGAACCTCAGGGAGCTCCAGAAGACTAGCTCGTGCTGACTGATTTTGAGATTTTTCTAAGAAGGTTTTTACCAAGAGCTTCCACTCTGGCTTCTTTTGAACGTACTCATTTTTTAGGAAGTAGGCTTTAGCTTGGTCATCCCCACTTGTAGTTATGAATTCTAATGAAAGCTCAGACCATTTTGGATGTCTAAGCGCGAAACCTTCTGAAAGTATTTTACTTTCATCATCAAAAACTTGATTCTTCATAGCTTTTGATACCCACTTATCCCAATTAGTGGAATTGCTCATCTCTTCGTTACTGAGAAAGTTGGTGATAATAATACTTTCTCTTGAAGTATCAAGAAATCGATCTACTGCCTTGCTCCATTCAGGTAGCGTTTTTACCTTTGGATCAAGTAAAAGGTCTGTCATATAACTTGGGTCCGCTTTTTTTAAGAATATTTCAGTTAGTTCGGGCCATTTTGCATGATCTCTTAAATTAGGACTATCAATAAGTTTTTTCTCATCGTAGCCAAGTTTATCCTTTCCAAACTCAACATCCATCCATTTATCCCATTCAGGCAAAAGTTGAACTTGTGGGCTTAAGAGAGTGTCAGCCTTGTACCAATTACGGCCCGGCTTCTCAATAAACATTTTAACTTGTTCAGCCCACTTCGAATGCTTAGAAGTTCCAGGGTTATTTAAGACTATACTAAGTGCAGATTCAGAATTTTCTTGGTTTTCAAAAAAATTTGAAAGCCATTTATCATAATCTTCTAATTTTTGAACCGATGGATCCGTAAGAAGATACTCTTTATATCCACTAAACTGATTATTCATGAAACGTCGTACAGAGCTATTCCACTCGGGAAGTTTTTGAACTTCTGGAGTAGCAAGGAAAGCTCCTAAAAGTGAAGAGCTATTTTGATCGATATTTTCGGTATTTACTATCACTTCTCTTGCATATTTCTTCCATGAGGTATTTGTTAGTATTCTTAAATCTCGAATAAACTTAATTTTATCGGGATTGCTTGCTTTGACCCAAAACTGGTTAGCAAACTCTTCCCAGTCTTTATGTGCTAAAATTTCAGGTTCTAGAATAAAATCTAATACTTCAGCAGTGCCACCATTTTGAATATCTTGGATTAAAGAATTGGCCCACTTTTTCCAAATTTTACTTTTTTGTGCAATTGGATTTCTAAGTAGCTCTATTTTGTTACCAGGATATTTATTTCTAGATAAAAAATTCTCTACCCAAATGTCGTATTCGGGTAATTTTTGAACGTTAGGATCAGTTAAGTAGTCTATCGAGAGATTATCTTTTCTTGTACCTGCTAGACTTGTAATCCATGACGACCATTCAGGCATTTGCTTTACGCCATCATGTAACAAGAGTGGACTTGCTTCGTTATTAGGAATTGGCTCCAGAAAAGATTTAACTCTCTCTTTCCAATCTGAGCGTTTTTGGAACGTTGAGGTCGAAAGTAAATAGGCTTTTTCTTTTATATCTTCTGCACGTAAGAGCATGTTATCAAAAAAGCTATTCGAAAAAATAGCTTGAAGATCAGAGCTACTTGCTATCTCAGCATCAGTAAACTTACTGGCCCATCCTGAGAGCAAGTTTAGCTCTCCAAGTTCACTTAAGTTTTTAACATAAGCTATTTTGTCTTTGAGTGACGGTTGGCATACTAATAATTTTTTTCTAAGGTTATTTGAGCAACTTTTCTTTTGTTCACAGTTTAACCCTGGACAATTATTTTTTTCTTGGCAAATATCACTTGCTGCAGAATGACCAATTTGTACGAGATCCTCAATTGAAGAGTTTGCATTCTTTTTCGTTGCACTTTTTGCGATAAGAGTTGCTGCTAAGGCATTTACTCCATTGTTAGATTCTGAAAATCTCTGAGATGCAATAAGTATAGATTTGATCAATTTAATTTTATCAGAGGGGGAGTCAGGAATCTCATTTCTTGCACGTAAAATTGTAATAACTTGTGCAGCTATACCAGCTACAGCTGGAGAGGAAAAGCTTGTACCATTAATTTGTCCGAAGCTGTTTCCATTAATTTCACATGAGTTTTTCTTGGTATTTTCCCCATAAACATGGTCATTTGATAGCAATGAAAAAACACCTTTTCCTGGAGCTGCAACTTGGCCCGACGTTGAAAAAGATGCAAGTTCATCAAATCTATCTAACGCAGCAACTGTTAAAAAGGGATCTGAAATATCAATCTGAGGAGACCCTCTTTTTTTTCTTATCCCACTATTTCCTGAAGCTTTAATGATTATACAACCAAGACGATTTGCTACTTCATACCATAGTTCTTCTTTAGGGATAATTTCTTCTAATTCATCTTTTTGGCTTCCCCAAGAAACATTAACAATATCATTGTTGTCTTTACATGCTTTCTCAATAGCTGCTGCGATTACACCGTTACCGACTTTTCCTGTGCGACCTTGACTAATTTTATATACTGACAGCTCAGTATGCCCTGTAATCCCTGTATTTTTTCCCGCTATCATTCCAGCGACATTGGTACCATGCCCACCATCATCATTTTCTTTATCTCTACTGAGTGGGTCTGCAAGGTCTGTTGAAACAGGAATTAGAAGACCAGAGGATTGATTATTTACATCAAAACCTGTGTCAACAACTGCAGTTTTACTAAGCTTCATACTCACTATACTTTTTCCAACTTCAATCTTTACGATTTCTTCAGCAAGGTCAGCTCCAAGTGCTTTAGGGGCCCAATCAATAGATTGGCCATTACATTTAGGAGAATCTGAAGCACAGGGCTGAACAACTTTGAGGAGGTTTGAAAGTTCAGCGTTATCTACAAGATTGTTAGCCGGCTTAAGTTCACAAGACAATGCTTCATTATTGAATTGAGGTGTTAAGTAATAATCTTCTGAAATATTTATGTTAGAACTGAGACGCTTAATACTTTTTAAAATGTTTTGAAATTGATTTAATTTTTTCTCGTCATGGCTTTTTGGGGAAACAACAATAAACTTTTCACCAACAGCTTTGATTATCACCTTTTCTTTTTTTAAGATTCTTATCGCCTCAGTCTTTTCTTGAATACTTGAAACTTTAATTACAAACGCTAAGTTCTCTTTGTCAGCTTGTGAAAAATAGAGAATGATAGAATGAATAGAAGAAGGACGTATTTCATTTCTAACGTATCGGTTTTTAAGAAAAATTCTTTACCCGAGTATTATTCTCCAGTCACTTTGACTTGAACTTCTGAACTTTTGTTACGCTCTAAAATGAAAAAGCTCGGCAAGAGCCGAGCAATTTCAATAATCTAAATGTGATTACGGGTTCAAAAAATGGCGGAGACGGCTACGGTTGAACCTGTGATGAATCATAAATCATTGAACCTATAATCCAAAGAACATCCTACAAGAATTCAAAACTGAAATTTTAACAAAACTTTGGCTTTTAAAATTGATCAATCCCCAATGACTTGAATACTTCTAACTCTTTTGACCAAGAGGTATTTGATGAACTTTTCCAACGAAAAAATTGAAGCAATGATTTACACAATCAACGGACAAAAAGTGATGCTTGATAGTGATCTCGCAAAACTATATGGCGTCGAAACGAAGCGCTTGATCGAACAGGTCAAAAGAAACCTGAATCGCTTTCCTGAGGATTTTTTAATAGTATGTAGTTCAGAAGACTTACAAGATTTGAGGTCGCAATTTGCGACCTCAAACAGCATAACCCTCTGGAATCATAAAAGAAGAACTACTCCCATGCTCTTTACCGAGAATGGAGTCGCCATGCTATCAACAGTTTTGAATAGCGAAAGGGCCATTCAAGTCAACATTGCCATAATGAGAACATTTACTAAGCTAAGAAGTTTTCTCGCTATGGAGAATTCAATCGAAAAACGTGTTAATAGTTTGGAAAAAAGCACACATAAACTTTTCAAAATTGTTTTTGAGAGACTAGATACACTTGAAGAGCAAATCAATCCTAGGCTTCCTAATAATAGAAAAAAAATTGGTCTCAGACAGAATCAGGAAAAATAAAAAAGCCCAGCTTTCACTGGGCTTAAAATAGTTTCGCGATAAATGGCGGAGACGATGAGATTCGAACTCATGGATCCTTGCGGATCGCACCCTTAGCAAGGGTGTGGTTTAAGCCAACTCACCCACGTCTCCGTTTTGGCTTAACTAACAAATAAAAAATTATGGCGGAGGACTAGGGATTCGAACCCCAGGACGGCGTGAACCGTCGACAGTTTTCAAAACTGTTGCCATAAACCACTCGACCAGTCCTCCGTAGTTTAGGAGATCAACTTTACTTAAGACCTAAAAAAAAGTCTATAGATTATTTACGAATCTCTTTCAGTCCGCCCATATAAGGAACCAGAACTTCAGGAACAATGACCGATCCATCTTTTTGTTGATAGTTTTCAAGGATCGCTACAAGTGTGCGTCCTACGGCCAGTCCTGAACCATTGAGAGTATGAGCAAACTCTGGCTTACCCTCTTTGTTTCTGAAGCGGATATTGGCCCTTCTGGCCTGAAAATCACCACAATTTGAGATTGATGAGATCTCCCGGTATTTATTCTGAGACGGTACCCAAACTTCAAGATCAATTGTCTTCTGCGATGCAAAACCTATATCCCCTGAGCACAGAGTCAGAGCGCGATAAGGAAGGCCCAGTTTTTCAAGAATATTTCCGGCCGACTTAATCATTTCTTGGTGAATCGCATTAGATTGAGATGGAGTTGTAATACAAACCATCTCCACTTTATTGAACTGATGCATACGAATAAGGCCTTTCACATCTTTTCCATGTGAGCCGGCCTCAGATCTAAAACAAGGAGTATAGGCTGTATATTTATAAGGGAGTTCAGCCTCTTCCATAATCATTTCACGCTTGAGGTTAGTCAGTGTGACTTCTGATGTTGGAATCAAGTACCAGTTCGTATCTTGAAGTTTAAAAAGTTGATCTTCAAATTTAGGAAGATTTCCCGTTCCAATCAATGCTTTCTCATTGGCGATATAAGGAGTCATCATTTCAGTGAAACCATTATTCAAATGGTGATCAAGCATGAAGTTAGCAAGAGCGCGCTCCATACGAGCAAGGGCCCCTTTATAGAAAACAAATCTTGCTCCCGTTACTTTGGCCGCTGATTCAAAATCAAGAAGACCAAGTTTTTCACCGATGTCGGCGTGATCCACAGGAGTGAAATCAAATGTACGAGGTGTGCCCCAGCGAGAAGATTCCACATTATCATCTTCATCTTTTCCGACAGGAACGGAAGAATCTAGAAGGTTAGGGATACCAAGAAGAAGGTTTTTTTGTTTTTCTTGGATAAGATCAAGCTCTTTGGCCTCTCCCTCCATCTGAGCTTTGAGAGAAGTGACCTTACTCATCAACTCAGTGGCGTCTTGCTTATTCTTTTTTAGCTCACCAATATCTTTAGAAAGTTTATTAATTTCTGCTTTTTGAGTTTCAGAAGACGTTGTTAAAGTCTTTCTTTTTTTATTCAACTCAAGGATTTCATCAAGAATTGAAATATCAAATTTTCTTGATCCAAGATTCTTTTTTACAGCTTCAGTTTGTTCTTCGATTTTTTTGATGTCTAGCATAGATCCTCTTATTGCATCATTCTTAAATAGGTATCAATTTGTGGTTTATCAGGGGCTTCTGGACTTAACTCAAGATACAATTTGTACGACTCTACGGCAAGAGCGCCCTGACCCATTTGACGGTAGACATCCCCAATCTTTTTGTGAATCGTTGGGTCATCTGATTTTTGTTGCTGGGCCTTACGGAAAAGATCTAGGGCCTGATCAAGATTGTTTCGTCTAAAACTTAACTCCGCCATACCCATGAGAGCCTCGAAAGATCTGGCGTTAATTTTTTGAGTTCTTTTAAAATAGTTTTCGGCTTCAACTAATTCACCTTTATCAAAATAAATTTGACCAAGTAGGGCCAGGGTATCATCGGTCTCACCATTTTCTTTTAAGTCTTCTTTAAGAATTTCAATCGCCTTATCATGCTCTTTATTAAGAAGACGAATTCTTGCTAAATAGAAGCGAAGCTTAGGGTAAGAAGGAAGTTTTTCTTGAAGTCTTAAGAACCATTTTGTGGCATCGATCAGCTTTCCCGTTTCAAACAAGACTCTTGCTGCCGTCATCATGGCTTCAAGATCACCTGGCTCAATTTCAAGAATTTTTTCTGCCAGTGCAGGAATATCATTATATTTTTCATCAAGAAGAGCAGCCTTAATGAGAAAGCTGTAAAGAGTTTTATCTTTGCTTGGAAGTTTCTCCATGCGATTTTTAATTTCTTCAAAGTCTTTAATCTGTCCATTTCTGTAATAAAGTATAGCAACTTCTGAAAGAATCTCTGGATTATCAGGAAACTCGGTATCAAGACTTAACAGATAACCTATAGCAGATGTGGCATCTTGAGTTTCATGAATAATCTTAGCGTAAGCAATGCGATAAGTTGGATTACTTGGATCAAGTTCAATGGCCTTATTCACAAGTGAAGTGGCCTGGTCATATTTATGAGTTTTAAGAAGAATCTCAGCTAGCATAAAGACGACTTCATCATCAAGAGGATTGGCATTAATTGCCTGTCTTAACCAACCAATGGCCTGAAGATAATCGTTTTGTTTAATATATAGTTTGGCATAGGCCTTAAAGAACTCAGGCGTACCTTTTATATCAGTCCCAGAAATAATTTGAATTCGATTTCGAGCATCATTAAATTTATAAGTATCAGAGTAAGTTTCTATAAGAGCTAGGTTAATATCCTTACTTTCAGGGTACTTTGTCACCAGTGCCTCAAGAGCTTTAATAGCTTCATTAGTTAGACCCATTCTGATTTGTAGTCTCGCGGTAAATAATTGAGCAGGGATATAATCTGGATATGTATCCACGGCGCGAATCCCTTGAGTAAGGGCCAGTTCATAATTTTTATTCTCAAACTGAATCCTGGCCTTTCTCAGCATCGCCATCGATTTACTCTCAAGAATGAGATTATTAACATCTTTATTAAGTTTATCTGAGGTCGTTAAAGATGAGAGACGAATTCTTAAATCATCTGAATCTTTAATTTTAAGAGATTCTTTTAAGTATTTTGAGGCTTCTTCAACTTTACCGCTAAAGGCCATACTCATTCCTTTAAGTTCAAAATATCTTGCTCGGTAAATGATGTTATTCTCAAGTTGCAGTTGATTAGCGACTTCAAGCAGCTCATCCACTTTTTTATAATTATTTTTTCGCGCATAAAAATTGGCCTTCTCTAAGAGAAGGGGAACAGACCTAGGATAAAACTCAAGGGCCTCATCAATTTTCTTCTCAGCGTTCTCTGACTGTTCATTGAGAAAATCAAAATGCATCATACTTAAATAAACAGGAATAGATTTTTTAGAAGTTTTATCTGCTTCAAGTTTTGAATAGAGATCTTTCGCCTGATCCATTCGTCCCAAATCCACTAAAATCTTCATTTGAATGGCAAAGAGATCCTGAGTGATGGCGTATTGCCCTTTTGAAAGCATCTCTGCATTTGTTTTTGAAAGAACAAGCTTGAGACGAATATAAGTATCAATCAAATTGGCGGCGGCTATTTTTTTCCCATTATTATAGTAAAAAAGCGCCATCCCTAAAATCCCATTCGGGTTATCTTGAAGATAAGGTTTTTTAGAAGAAATCAGATTAAAAAGTGTCTGAATATCAATTTTTTGCTCGGAAGAGCTCGGAAGAAGTTCGGCATAACTTCTTGTCATCATCCCTAAAGAATCCATGTTCTCAATATTATTTTCAAAGGCGACTCTAAAATCTTTAGCTGCTTCAACCAGATTGGGATAAGTTTGTTTGAGATACTTCTCCATACCCTTGTTATAGGCCACTTTGGATTTATTATTATCGGCCTTATCGTAAGGAATAGGGAACTCAATAAAGGGTTCAATGGGTTTGAAGACAAGTTGCTGTTTTTTATCTTCCTCAGGGAAAAGGAAAACATAGGCAAGAAGAAGTCCACCAATGATAAAAAGAAGTTTCTTTTTGGATTTTGGTTGTTCCTCTTCCTCTTCTTCCTCATCTTCTTCTTGCTTGCGCTTTAATTTCTCTTGTTTCTTTTTTTCTTTAAGAGCTTCTTCTACTTTTTGCTCTTCATGTCTGGCTTCATCTAAAAGGTCGTTTTTCTTAATACGATCAATTTTTAGAACTTGTGTGGCCTCGTTTTGAATATTATCGCGAGCGAATTGTTCTTTTTTTCTTTCTTCATCAAGACGCTTCTTTTCAGCTTTTTCAAGTTCTTTTTTCTTTTCGGCCTCAATCGCCTTGAGCCTCATTTTCTCAATTTCTTTCTGGGCCAGAGGATTGATTTTAGTTTTACCGTCATCTTCCTCAGAATTATCCTTTTCTTCGGCCTCTTCAATATCATCGAGAGTTAGACCTACATTTAAATCTTCATGATTATCTAGGACTAGACCTAGTTCTTCGCCTTTCACAGGAGCAACTTCAAGAGTGGTTTCTTGTTCACTATTCATGACAACAGTATTAGTGATCTCTTCCACTAATGAAGGAAGATTGTCTCCAGGAAGATCATCAGGAATAGTGATGTTACTTGTTTGTTTTTCTCTGGCCTTGAGCTGATCAAGAGAGATAAAAAAAGTCGCTTCATTCTGTTTGGGCTGCTCTGGTTTTTCAATTTCAGTTTTATCATCGTCCATGAGTTCATGATAAAAATCGAACTGCTCCATAGGCATCCAGTCTCCCGCGGGAAACAGTTGTGCTTCTTCATCACCTTGAAGATGACCTTTCTTTTTAAGCTCTTGAAGTTGAGGCATTTCAAACGGACCAATGACACGACCGTTTTTAAGCCTCAGTCGATATTTCGCCATTAGTTTTATTATATGGTATTTAGGGAATAGCAGTGCAAAAAAAAGGGCCCGAATCCGGGCCCTTAGATAGAATTATTTATCGAATAAAGATGCTGGCATTACCAGAGATGTTCATGATGTTCTCCCAGAATACCCCAAGAAGGATAACCGGAACAAACATGACAAAAATAATTGTCTGGTTAAAGCCTGTGAAACCTGGAACTTTCTCTTCAGAATCTGCTTCACCAAAAATGATAGTCTTCGCTAACTTCATATAATAATAAAGAGAAATCACAGAGTTGAGAGCGGCGATAAGGGCAATTCCATAGTATTTCTTCTCAATAATCACTGAGAAAATATTAAATTTCGCCACAAATCCAGAGAATGGCGGAAGACCAGCAAGAGAGAAAAGTACCCCCACCATCACAATCGCCATTAATGGATGCTTATAAATGAGACCGCGGAAAACATCTTGAGTATCTGTTCCATACATATCCGACAAATGTGATGTGATATAGAAAGCAGCAAGAGTCATGAACATATAGACGATTCCGTAGAAAAGAATCGCCTGAACTCCTACTTCATTTAAGACAACCACACCAAGCATCATCATCCCCACGTGACCGATAGATGAGAAAGCAAGAAGACGCTTAACTGAACTTTGTCCAATCGCTGTGACGTTACCAACAGTCATCGTCATGGCCGCAATCACATGCATGAGACCAAGCCAAGAAACAGAAATTGTATTTCCTGTTCCAAAGAAGATGATCGAAACACGAACTAAAACCGCAAGGCCTGCCATTTTAGGAACGATGGAGAAAAATGAAGTCACTGGAATAGGTGAACCTTGATAAACATCTGGCGACCACATATGGAATGGGAAGCAAGAAATCTTGTAACCAATACCAGCGAAGAACATGACAAATGAAATCATCAGAACAGCAAACGAATCACCTTGGATCATTGGAAGTTTAGTGATGATTTCAGCAAACTGGATTGTTCCAAGCTGACCATAAATATGGCTCATCCCAAAAAGCATTACACCTGCAGTTAATCCACCGTAAAGCGCATACTTCATCCCAGCTTCTGTAGAAGTGGCATCGTCACGCTTAAGTGAGCTCATGACATATGAAAGAATCGAAAGTGTTTCAATTCCAAGATAGAGAGTCAGCATATTATTAGCAGAAGCAAGAAGCATCCCACCAACAAGAACTCCAACGGCCATGATCGCAAACTCAGATTTTAAGTTTGTATAAATGTCTTTTGAAGAACGGCTTAGATAAATTGAGCCCATCGTTCCTAGAACCATGATGATTTTCACAAGAGTACTGAATGGATCAATAATCACAGCATTATAAAAAACTGCTGTTCCTGCTTTTGAAAAATTGAAAATGAGGGTTGCTAAAATAACAGACAACCCAACCAAGGCCAACCCATAAATCTTGTCACGGCTTCCATGCTCTTCTTTATTTGCAGCTTCTGCCATAAGCAAAAAGCACATAAGAAGAATAGAAAGCAGCTCTGGAATATAAAAGCTAGCTGAATGTAATAGTTGTTCTAACACGAGCGGCCTCTCTCTTAAGCGAACTTCGCTAGAAGATCTACTAGTTGTCCCACAGACACTTTCATCATATTGAGAAGTGGAGATGGGTAAATACCAAATACAATAACGGCCACACAAAGTGGAATCATATAGAACACTTCGCGAGCATTCATATCATCATATTCTTCGCAATCAGGATTCACTTCACCGAAGAACATACGCTTAAACATCCAAAGAAGGTAAGCAGCACCGATGAGAAGACCTACAACAGCAATCACTGTGATCGTTGTGAAACGCTCATAAATTCCTAAGAAAATAAGGGCCTCAGAAATAAATCCTGAAAGACCAGGAAGACCTAGAGAAGCGAACATACCGATAATGAAAACTGTCGTGAATTTTGGAAGCTTAGTCGCTAGACCGCCAAAACCTTTTGAACCATCTGGACGAACGATCCAACGGTGGTGAGAGCGCTCATAAAGAATACCAATAAGAAGGAACATCATCGCTGTTGAAGTTCCGTGGTTAAACATCTGAAGAACAGCTCCATTCATCCCTTGGACAGTCATTGCTGAAATACCAAGCATCACAAATCCCATGTGAGAAACTGATGAGTAAGCGACAAGTTTTTTCACATCATCCTGGGCCATGGCACAGAAGGCTCCATAGATAACAGAGATAAGTCCAAGAACGGCGATAATAGTAGAGTAGTCGTTAGCTGCCTGAGGGAAAATCGGGAATGCGATTCTTAGGAATCCATATGTTCCCATCTTAAGTAGAACTCCGGCGAGGATAACAGAAACTGCTGTAGGGGCCTGAACGTGGGCATGAGGAAGCCAAGTATGGAACGGAAATACTGGAACTTTAATCGCAAACCCTAGGAACATGAACCAGAAGAAAAGATGCTCAAATGAGAACGAGTGACCAAAGATAGTAACTGTTTCATTAACAAACTTCCCACCTTGATGAGCAAGAATATTGAACGAATCAACGCCTTTTCCAGTTGCGTAGTAAAGGGCGATGATACCGACAAGCATGAAGATCGATCCAAAGAACGTATAAAGAAAGAACTTAATCGCAGCATATTCTCTGTTTTCTCCACCCCAAATCCCGATAAGGAAGAACATTGGAAGAAGCATAACTTCCCAGTAAACATAGAAAAGGAAGAAATCTAATGAGAAGAAAACCCCAAAAACTGTCGATTGAAGCATCAAGATAAGAGCGAAGTAAGCTTTCACATTCTTTTCAATTGTCCACGATGACAATGTACAAAGGAAGAAAAGAAGACCGTTAAGGATTGTCATTGGAAGAGTTAAACCATCTACCCCAATTGAGTAGAAGATATTAAAGCTCTCAATCCATGGAAACTTAACAGTAAACTGCATCGTTGTTGCAGCGTTATCAAAATTGGCCCAAAGCACTAGTGTTAAAACAAACGTTAAGAACGTTGTTGCAAGAGTAACGTAACGAATTGCGCTCTCTTTAGTCTTTGGAGTTAGAAGAACCCCAACCATACCGATAATCGGTAACCACAAAATCCAGTTTAAAATTCCGTTCACAACGAACCTCTCTCTATTAAATAACTAAAAATTAAATAGTCCAAATATAACTAGCTAAAACGACAATAAGCACTGTGAAGTAAAATTGAATCTTTCCAGATTGAACAATTCTTAAAACAAGGTTGAATAAATTAACGGCAACACCTGTTCCATCAACACCGATGGCATCAACCACCACATTATCAAACCACTTAGAAGCAGTGAAAATCCAACGATTGATTGTTGCCCATCCATCTACCGCATAACGGTCAAAGATTCCAGAATCAAACCAAGATAAGAATCTGTTCAATCCTAGAAGGCCTTTTTTGATAATCACATCAATATAGAAATTATCGAAATAGTACTTGTTCTGAAGTGTTGTTGTAATCCCAGGAAATTTCGAGGCCAGTGGCTTGATCGAATGCTTGATATACATAAGGAAAGCAATGAACACACCCAAGAAAGCAATAATGATTGAAAGAATCGCTCCGATAGTATGGGCCGTGTGAATATTGTGTGTATTTGGATTCGGTCCGGCATAACCAGTCTGGTCATCACTGTGTGAATCATAAACAGCTTTTGGAAGTTCTGTTTTTACACGAGAATCAACTGATCCAAATTGCTCATTTGAATGATTAACAAATTTTTCAACTTTAGGGGCTTCCACGAGGATTTTAAACCATTCGTTTTTAGCACCAAAAAGATTTCCAAATCCTTGGCCTGCAAGGTTACCGGCAAACCATAATCCAAGTGTGAATACAGATAAAATAAGTAGAGGAACATTCTGACGAGCATCGAGGTGCTCATGGTGAATTTCTCCATGTCCATGGTCATCATGCCCGTGAGCATCGTGTCCGTGTCCATGATCATCATGGTGAGAATGAGTCTTGTTTTCACCGTAGAAAGTTAAGAACATCATACGGAACATATAGAACGCTGTTAAACCAGCTCCTGCAAATCCGAGAATAGGAACAATGGCGAGAAGTGGATTTTGACCGGCCATGAAACCGTAATAAAGAGCATCTCCAAGAATTCTGTCTTTAGAGACAAATCCTGAGAAGAATGGAATCCCTGCAATAGCAAGTGTACAGGCCATCATGGCAAAGTGTGTATAAGGAAGATATTTGCGAAGACCACCAAGTTTTGGCATCTCTTGCTCATGAACAGAGTGAATAATTGAACCTGCAGATAAGAAGAGACAGGCCTTAAAGAATGCGTGAGTAATAACGTGCATGAAAGCGGCGTTGTATGAACCAACACCAACTCCAATCATCATATACCCAAGCTGAGAAAGTGTAGAGTAAGCAAGAACAGCTTTGATATCCGTTTGAACCATAGCAATGGTTGCGGCCCCAAAAGCAGTGATGGCACCGATCACCGCAATAAACCAAGTAATATCCCCAAGAACCATAAGCGGGTACATACGAAGTGAAACATAAACACCGGCAGTTACCATTGTCGCAGCATGGATAAGAGCAGAACCTGGAGTTGGTCCCATCATCGCATCAGGAAGCCAAACATGAAGTGGAAACTGAGCTGATTTTCCCATGGCCCCGAGGAAGATACAAAGAGCAGTGAAAGTAGCAAAAGAAATTCCTAGAACTGATCCAGTAAATTTCCCTTGGGCAATGGCCGCATAAATATCAACATAAGAAACTGAACCAACTGCTACCCAAATCGCGACTATTCCAAGAAGAAGGAAAACATCTCCCACTCTTGTCGTCATAAAAGCTTTGAGTGAAGCATCTCCAGCCTTTTCTTTTTTTACATAAATACCAATCAGAGAGTATGAACAAAAGCCCATGATCTCCCAAAAGATAAACATAGAAAGAAGGTTATCTGAAAGAACGAGACCGAGCATGGCCGATGTAAAAAGTGGAAGAAAAGTAAAAAATCTTCCGTGTTTTTCATCCCCATCCATATACCAAGTAGAAAAGAGGTGAATAAGGGCGGCAATACCAGACACCATCAAAAGCATGATAGCGGCCATATTATCCAAATAAATTCCCATATCCACTTTAAAGACTTGGTTTCCTCCTGAGATATCAAACCACGTGAAAACTTTGTGGATATAATAGTCAGTGGCAAATGTCCCCGTGAAATCCATGAAGATTCTTAACGAGAAGAAAAACGAAATAAAGATACTGAGTGTTGCCAGCCAGTCTCCATTTCGAGGTAGTTTTCTCCCAAAGAAAGCATTAATGACAAATGCAATCACTGGAGAAAGAAAAATCGGTGCAATTGTAGATAAAGTATATTCCATGGTCTTACCCTTAGTTTCTTAACTGAGTCGCTTCATCAATATGAATAGTTTCTTTGATCTGGAAGAAGCGGATAACAATGGCCAGACCAACAGCTGCTTCTGCTGCCGCAACAAGAATAATAAAGAGAGCAAAAATATGACCGTCTAAATTATTTGTTACAAAACGAGAGTAAGCGACGAAATTGAGGGCCGCCGCATTTAAGATAAGTTCAATCCCAAGAAGGATGGCCACAATATTTTTTCTTGCAAGCATCACCATGACACCCACAAGGAAAAGAACTAAGGAAATCGCGAGGTAAGATGTAAGTGTAATCATAATTATTCCTGATCCTTAAGTTTAGGACGAGCAATAATGGCTGCCCCAACTAATGCACCTAAAAGGAGAACTGAAGAAATTTCAAAAGCTAGCACGTGGTCTTTCACTAGAAGGTGTCCAATTTGATTTACAGTTGAAGTAAATTCATTGCTTGAAGGACGAACTTCTAAAATTTTAAGAACATTGTTTAAAAGAAGAACATTTGTTAATCCAAAAACGAGGGCCACTAGACCAGCAATCGAGTAAGTCCATTTATTTCCCATTGAAGGCGCAAGACCTAAAAGATTCTGAGCTTTTGAAACGAAATCTTTTCCACCTGTAAGCATCACTGCAAAAAGCATCAAGATAACAACGCCGCCGACGTAGACCATAATTTGAGCCACGGCCACAAAGTCAGCTCCGAGAGTTGCATACAGTCCAGCTATCCCCAAAAGAGATCCTAAGAGGAAAACACAAGAGTGCATCATGTTTTTTGTTACTAGAACTGCAACAGCGCAGATCAATGTTAATGCCGCAGAAAGAAGGAAGAGGATTTGGTGAAACATATGTGAATCCTTAATTAATGACTACCAAACATAATTTGAGCAATTGAATGCCCTTTAAATACAACCATCCAAATCGCACAACCAATAAGGTTAAAAATAGCGATAGGAGTTAGATATTTCCAACAAATTGACATTAATTGGTCAACGCGAAGACGAGGAAAAGTCCAACGTGCCCAAATAATCACATAATAAAGAAGAAGAGTTTTTGAGAAAAAGATCACGGCCTGGACAGCTTGAATAGGAAGAATATCAATATCTAGTTTGAATGGAAGATTGAACCCACCTAAGAAAAGAGCTACGGCCACACCACAGACAACAAAAACTTCGATGTACTCAGCGAGAGCAAAAAATCCGAAACGCATTCCTGTGTATTCTGTATGGTAACCTGAAACTAGTTCAGACTCGGCTTCAGGTAAATCGAAAGGGGCACGGTTTGTTTCGGCCATGGCGCCTACGAAATAAACAAAGAAAGCAATAAAGGCGAACGGGTTATGAAAAAGGAACCAATTTGTTGGAAGTCCTTCTTGTTGTCCAATGATCACACCAAAACTCATTCCACCGGCCAAAAGCACGATCGCAAGAATTGAAAGAGTCACAGGAATTTCATATGAAATAATCTGAGAAGCTCCACGCATCCCTCCAAGCATTGACCATTTAGAGTTTGAAGCATAACCACCCAAGAAAACTCCTAATCCAACTAATGATGAAATAGCGATAAGGTAGAAAACCCCAACGTTAAGATCTGTCATCGTAAAACCAGCAGAGAAAGGTACAACAGCAAGAGTGGCGAATACTCCCAGTAAACAAAGTACTGGCGCGAGGTAAAATAACATTTTGTCTGCATTGGCCGGCATGATGTCTTCTTTAGTGATCATCTTCACACCATCGGCAAGGAACTGAAGAATTCCGTAAGGACCTACACGATTTGGTCCCATACGCATTTGGATATCGGCTGAGATTTTTCTTTCAGCATAAGTTCCTAAACCACCAACCGTGGCCATGATACCTACGATAACCGCAGCTACGAGGAAGAAGATAACAAAAGCAAGAAGACTTGTATTTTGTCCGAAGATTTTCAGAAGAAAATCAAAGAACTCATACTCAGCAAGGTAGCTAACAACAGTTTGATTCATATAAAGACCTTATTTATTAATTTTTTTCATTGAAACTTGATAAGACTTAACCCAATCAAGATCACCCTTAGACCAACAATAAGCAATTCCCTCAATAAGAACTGAAATAAAGCTGAGGAAAACGATGAGTGCATATCCACCTTGGCCCATATCATTGAGTTCACGGAAGATGGTCGCTACTGGAAACATTAGAACTGATTCAACATCGAAGATGATGAAGATAAGTCCAACAACGTAGAAACGTACGTTGAACATCGACCATGCATTCCCTACAGGTTCTTCACCACACTCATACGCAGTGGATTTTAAAACACTAGGTTTTTTGGGTGCGAGTAATACAGAGGCAAAGTGCCCACCTAAAAATAAGGCGATCGCTAATCCCATAAAGATAACGATAGGCATTAAGCCATCAAAATTTGTTGATGTCATGGAAGTCTCCACTGAAGTCTAAGTCAAAAAAATGTAGTTTTAAGATACAAAAGATGTTGAAAATAGGAAAGATGTTATTTTGAATGACTTAAGGTAATGTTCAACAAACGTCAGAGTTAAATTTCACTCTTAAAATTGAATCATTTTTATCAGGAATATGTGTTGTGTTATTTGAAGGCCTTCGTTCTAAACTAAGTTTATGGCAACAAGAGCAGAAAAAGCTCAAAATCCTAGGTGTCACACCAAGTCAATGGGGATTAATCTCTTCTGCCTTTTTCAAAGATCTGGTTTATGACAAACCACAGCTCATGGTTTGTTCATCAGTTGATGAGGCCGAAGAAATTTACGAACTGCTCAAAGGCCGAGGCGATGTTCTCATTTATCCAGGCCATGACTACCCGCTCTATAGTTCAGTGATAAGTTCCGAGGCGGCACTTCTGCAACGCTTCAAGGTTTTGGGACACCTTTTAGAAAAGCCCAATCACCCCTGGATTATTGTCACAACTCTTGAGGCGAGCTTACTTAAAGGTCCTGATCACGAGTTTTTTAAAGCAGGAAGATTAGTTCTCAAAAAAGAAGATATTATTTCTCCCATCAATTTAGCGATGAAGCTTACCGAGCTAGGTTATTTTTCTACAAGCTCAGTAGAGGAGCCAGGGACGTTCTGCCGACGTGGGGAAATCTTTGATATTTATCCCGTCTCTCATCCACCTATTCGACTCCAATATTTCGACGATATGATTGAAGAGATATTTGCTATTGATCAAGAGACGCAAAAAACAAATCGTGAAGTTAAATTTGAAGAAATGACTCTTGATCCTGCTCCAGGACAATTGGTCAAAGAGCCTTTTTCCACAGAACTCAGATCAAAGCTTCCTCAGGCCCAGCCTCAATTTAAAAATAAATTTGAAAGACGTAAAGAAATCCTCTCGCGCATTGCCGAAGGACAACTCTTTGAGAATTACTCTCTTTTTGTTCCACTCTTTTTTAAAAATCCTAAAACGATTTGGGACTTTATTAGTACTGATTCAAAACTCACTTTTATCAATGGCGATAAGGCGCAAAACGATTTTGAATTTTTTACTAACCAGAATCTTGAAGATTATGAAAGAGAACTCGACGAGCCTGAGACAAAAAATGTCCTTCCCTCTCCAGATCATTTTTATCTATCAAAAATTCCTGATTATAAAAATAAATCTCTCCATATCGATACATTAGATATTAGTGTGGATCTTGAGGATGATCTCAAATCAGATATCCATCTTCATTTGCATAAATTAAAAACGACAATCGCCACGAAGATGCAGAACACTGAAGGTGGCATACCTGAAAATAAATACGATTATATCAAAAAGTTTCTGCGAACAATTAAACATGAACTGAGTCGAGGTGGACATCTTATCGTTGTCTATCGCCATGAAAATTCAAGACAAGAAATTCAATATCTTCTTGAAGAGAACAAACTCACTGAACTGAATGATCGGATTAAGTTTGTACCAGGAAAAATTGAAGAAGGCTTCCACTACGCCAGCGAGAATATTTATCTCATTTGTGAAGGAGATTTCTTTTCCGCCAAGAAAAAGAAAACACAAAAAGTTGCCTCTACAAACAAAGACCTCTTTGCTGAACAACTTTCAACACTCAAAGTTAATGACTATGTTATTCACCGTGATCATGGTGTTGGAATTTATAAGGGCTTAGAAACAATCAAGGTAGGGGATCAAGAATCAGATTTTCTGGTTATTGTTTATGAAGACAACGATAAGGTTTATGTTCCCGTTTATAAGCTAAATCTTGTTCAAAAACATGCTGAAAGTAACTCTGGCATGAAGGTCGCTTCTCTAAAGTCGAAGAAATTTGCCGAGCTTAAAACGAGAGTACGAAGCTCTGTGAAGGCCCTGGCCTTTGATCTCTTAAAACTTCAAGCTGAAAGAAAACTCAAAGGGGGATTCCCTTTCTCTCCACCAGATCATCTCTTTAAAGAGTTTGAACTTTCCTTTCCTTTTGAGGAAACACCAGATCAAGAAAAAGCTATTAATGATGTGATTGAAGATATGCAGAACCAATATCCCATGGAGCGTTTAGTTTGTGGTGATGTGGGATTTGGAAAAACAGAAGTGGCTATGCGTGCAGCTTTTAAAGCTGTATTAGATAAAAAGCAAGTGGTGATTCTGGTTCCAACAACAGTTCTGGCGTTACAGCATTTTCATTCTTTTAAGAAAAGATTTTCTCAGTTCCCTGTGAATGTCGAAATGCTCTCTCGCTTCAAAACACCGAAAGAGAAAAAAGAAGTCATCTCTGTTATTGCTGAAGGGAAAGTTGATATTGTGGTGGGAACCCATGCCATTCTTTCAGATAAAATTGAATTTCAAGATTTAGGACTTTTGATTATTGATGAAGAGCATCGCTTTGGTGTCGCTCATAAAGAAAAACTCAAAGTTCTTAAGGCAGGTGTTGATGTTCTTACAATGACGGCCACACCAATCCCAAGAACAATGCAGCTCTCATTTTTGGGAATTCGTGACCTCTCACTCATTCAAACAGCGCCTCCTCGTCGACAGTCGATTAAAACATATATCATTAAAGAAGATGATTTAACTCTTAAAACGGCCATGGAAAAAGAGCTTGGTCGTGGTGGACAAATTTATTTTGTTCATAATCGAGTTCACGATATTGAGGAATTTGAGATCTACCTTAAAAAATTAGTTCCTCAAGCAAGAATATCTGTGGCCCATGGTCAGATGGGAGAAAGAGAGCTTGAGAAAAAGATTAATGATTTTTACAATCATCGATCTGACATTCTACTCGCGACTACTATTATTGAATCGGGAATTGATATTCCTAATGCCAATACAATGATTATTGACCGCGCTGATACCTACGGTTTAGCACAACTCCATCAGCTCCGTGGAAGAATTGGACGATCGGACCGAAAGGCCTACGCCTATTTTATTGTTCCTGATAATAGAGTTCTATCTGAAACAGCTCAGCGAAGACTTCATGCTCTTCAAACTTATGCTGATATGGGTTCAGGTTTTGCCCTGGCCTCATCAGATTTAGAAATTCGTGGCGCAGGTGATATTTTAGGAGGAGAGCAATCAGGACATATTGAAGGTATTGGACTTGAACTTTATATGGATCTTCTGCAAGAGGCGATTCAAGAGCTTCGTGGTGAAGAGCGAGTTTCAGTCAAAAATATTGAAATTCAAGCACCATTTACCGCTTATATCCCTAACAGCTATATTCCGGATCATGGCCTTAGACTCAAGTATTACAAGCGACTTTCGAATACAAATGAGAAGAAAAATCTGGAAAAAATTATTGAAGAAATGACCGACGTTTTTGGTATGACTCCAAAAGAATTGGATGCTCTTTATAATATTTTACGAACAAGAATTGAAATTCAGCCTCTAGGCATTCGTGTAGTAAAAGTGTCGGGATCTACCATATATCTATACTTTGACCAAGATATCCTAGGGAAGAGGACCGAAATCAGAGACAAAATGCTCTCTCACTTCATGTCTAAACCTAAACTATACAAACTTGCTCCAGATTCCTCTGTGGCCTGCTATTTCAAAGAACCAGTGAGTCATCAGATGCTCCTGGAATTTTCTAAACATATTGCACAGCAAATAGGAGTATGTTAGCGTTTTTATTACAACGATAACTCTAGGGATGATTATGAAAAAATGGACTTTCGCGATTGCTGCTCTAATCACTACTTCTTCCGTCTTTGCTCAAGCACCAACGGATGTTGTGGCGACAGTAAATGGCCGTCAGATTACACGTGCTCAGTTTGAAGAGTATCATCTTCAGAATTTAAAATTCGTCGGACAAAGAGTGATTAACAAAGATGTTTCACTAAATGATTTAGTTAATAAAGAACTTGGCGTTCAGAAAGCGAAGAAAACAGGAATGGATAAAGATCCAGCTGTTGTTTCAAAGATGGAAGATGTTCTTTATCAAGCACAGATCTCTAAAGATCTAGAAGTTGAGCTTAAAAAAATCACCGTTTCAGATGATGAAGTAAAGAAATACTACGATACTAATAAAGAATACCGTACGGCCCATATTCTTTATCGCCTTAGAGCTGAACCTTCGAAAGAAGATGTGACTGGCGCGCTTGCTCAATCAATGGAAATTTATACTCAACTTCAAAAAGACCCTGAGTCTTTTGCGAAGATGGCCAATAAGTATTCTCAAACGACAGCAGCCCCAGTGGGTGGTGACCTAGGCTTCCAACCGCCAACTAGACTGGCCCCTGAGTATTTTGCCGCTATTAAAGGTCAAAAGATTGGTTTTATCTCTAAACCTGTAAGAACACAGATGGGATATCACATCATTAAGGTGATTGGTGTTAAGGCCTATGATCAAATTGATAAAAATCTTTATAAAAAGATCATCTACGACCAAAAGCGCGATGCCATTTTGGAGAATTACTTTAAGAATCTTCAGAAGGGTGCAGACATCAAAATTAACAAGAATCTGCTTTAATTTTTAAATGAAACAAATATTGTTGTTCCTTATCCTGAGTGTGAATGTTCATGCTCAGGATAAACTTTTAGATAAGATCGTTGCCGTTATCAACACACGTGTTGTTTCTCTCTCTGAGCTTGATCGCATGATGGAAACACTTCCAGCGAGACGCGAGCTCTCACCACTTGTTTTTACCGAAAAAACTTATGATCAAAAGAAACTCCTCACTACGGTGATGCAGTCTTATATCGTCAGAGATAAAATTAATGCTATCGGGTACGTCATCACTGATGACCAAGTTGAAGGTCGAATTCGTATGACCGAAGAAAGAGTGGGCTTTAAAAGATCTGATCTTTTGAGCTATCTAAAATCTAAGGGTGTAACGTTTGAAGAATATTTTGAAATTATCCGTGAAACGATGGAGTACAATGTATTTGCTTCAAGAATTATTGGTCCTTTAATTTCAGTGACTGAGCAAGAAGTAAAAAACGAATTCTATAAAAGGAATTCATCAAATAAAGCGCTAAGCTTTAAATATAATCTCGTTGATTTTTATCTTCCTGAATCGACTCTAGTTGATGCGAACGATGAAGTGCTTGTTTCAGTCCTCAAAGATTATCAGCTCACTGGCCGCTTGCCAGAAGCCTACAAGAATATGGAAACAAATAAGCTTGAACAAATTTCTGAGGAAGGTCTTAATTCAAATATGGCCACAGCATTAAAGACGGCCAATGAGGGATCATTCTCAAAACCGATTCGAATCAATGGTACTGTTCATGTTTTTTATGTTGAAAAGAAAGATCTTGTTGAATCTCAGCAATATCTTCAATTCAAGGATCAGCTTGAGCAAGAGATTATGATGGAGAAAGGTAAAGCTGTTTCAAAAAACTGGTTTGATCGCGAATATAATAATTATTATATTAAAAACTATCTTTAATTATGATTTACGTTACACAAGGGCATGAACGGGGCATCGGACTTGAAGTCTTCCTCAAGTCAGCGCTCTTGTTAGATCAAGCATCTCTTTCAAATCTAAGTTTAATTGCATCTAATCAAACTCTTCTCCAAACTCTAGAAAGTTTGAATCTTGATTTCGAACTTGGCCTCAATCAACTTCACTTTGGTGGAATTGATATTAAATTGATTGAGATTATTCCTTCAAAAAATAAAAGTGAAAGTCAGCTTGCTCTCGACCTCGGAATGAAGCTTTGTGAAGAGAATAAAGGAAGCATTCTTTTTAATCTTCCTACATCTAAGGATCAGCTTTCAGGATTTGCAGGACACACAGAATATTTTAGACATGTTTATCAGAACTCCTCTCTACCTATGTTTTTTTATGGGCCAGACTATCAAATCATGCTTTTATCTGATCATGAGCCTGTTGCAAAATTATCGCCACTACTTAAAGAAAACTATATTAAAGAAAAGATTCTCATTACTGTCGATTCGATGAAAAAGTGGAAACTCCCACTTAAGAGAGTTCTCCTCTCAGGATTTAACCCTCATGCTGGAGAAAACGGGCTCCTGGGCCAGGAAGAAGAGGGACTGAAAAAGCTTCTTCCAAAGCTTAGACAAAAATATACTGATCTTGAATTCAATGGCCCCATTCCCGCTGATACTATGGTATTTTCCCACAGAGATCACAACGATCTTTTAGTTTATTGGTTTCATGACCAAGGTCTTGGTGTTTTTAAAGGGCATCATGGTTTGATCGGGGCCAATATCACACTTGGAATGCCATTTCTTCGCTTAAGTGTTGATCATGGAACAGCTTTCGATCTATTTGGAAAAAACCAAGCAGACGAGAGAGGTTGTTACTATGTTCTTAAGCTAGCTCATGAGTTTTCTAAAAGGATAGAGAATCGTGGATAAAATAATTGTACACAAGGCCCGAGTTCATAATCTTAAAGATGTGGATGTGGTGATTCCTAGAAATACGCTTACTGTTATTACTGGCCCTTCTGGTTCAGGAAAATCATCTCTGGCCTTTGATACAATCTATGCCGAAGGTCAGCGACGCTATATTGAATCACTCTCATCTTATGCCAGACAGTTTATTGGGCAAATTGAGCCACCTGATGTTGAAAGCATCTCGGGTTTATCGCCTGCCATCGCTATTGATCAGAAATCTACAACAAAAAATCCTCGCTCAACTGTGGGAACTATTACGGAGATTTACGACTATCTTCGAATTTTTTATGCACGTTTAGGATTGGCCCATTGTCCAGAGAGTGGTGAGCCTGTGGCCAAACAAACTCCTCAGCAAATTGTGGATAAAGTTCTTAAATATAAAGAAGGCTCAAAACTTCAGATACTCTCTCCTATTATTAGAAGCAAAAAAGGGGAGCACAAAGAGGATCTCGCCAAATATCAGGCCATGGGTTACTCCCGTATCAGGCTTAATGGTGAAATTATCACTCTTGATGAAAAAGTAAATATTCCGAAGGCAAAATTTAATAATATTGATCTTGTGATTGATCGCTTAGTTGTTAAAGAAGGGATTAATACTCGTCTGACTGATTCAATTGAGCAGGCGCTAAAACTATCAGATGGATACCTTGTTGTTCTTCAAGATGATAAAGAGCATTTTTTCTCTGAGAAAAACTTTTCATTCAAATCGGGAAAAAGTTACCCAGATCTTGAGCCAAGACTTTTTTCTTTCAATTCACCTCTTGGTGCTTGTCAAACTTGTAATGGTCTTGGAATTTCAAAAAATTTTGATGAAGAAAGCTTGGTCTTAGATGAAAATCTTTCTCTTTTAGAAGGGGCCATACCTGCTGTTTCTAAATCTTCTTATCTTCTTCAGATGATTAAATGTATTGCTGAAGCTGAAAAAACGAATTTAGACAAACCATTCAAAAATCTCTCTGAGAAGTTTACGAAAATCCTCTATGAGGGATCGGATAAGATTTATAACTTCAAATTTGAATCTGAAAATTCATCCTTTAATTTTAAAAAAGACTTTCCTGGTATCAAATCATGGCTTGAACGTCGCTATAATGAATCAGATTCCGAAAGAACTCGTGTGTCTCTTGAAGAATTTATGGTCATTAAGCGTTGTCCTGACTGTCATGGGAAAAAGCTTAATCCATTCGCTCTTGCCGTCACTATTAAAGATAAATCTATCATGGAACTTTGTGATCTATCGATTGCAGAGGCCTATGACTTTTTTAAAGACCTAGACTTTCATGGTAATGAGGCCATCATCGCTCATAAACTTCTAAAAGAAATTCGCGATCGTCTCAAATTTCTATTAAATGTTGGGCTTAATTATTTAACACTCAATCGTGATGCGATGACTTTATCTGGAGGAGAATCCCAGCGTATTCGTCTCGCCACGCAAATTGGCTCGGCCCTTTCTGGAGTTCTTTACGTTTTAGATGAACCTAGTATCGGTCTTCATCAACGTGATAATGAAAAACTTATTCAAACTCTGAAGAATTTACGTGATATCGGAAACACTGTTCTCGTTGTTGAACATGACGAAGATACGATGATGGCCGCAGACTATCTTATCGATATGGGACCCAAAGCGGGACTCCATGGTGGAACAGTTGTGGCAGCTGGAACACCAGAAGAATTAAAGAAAATGGATAAATCACTCACGGGGAAATACCTTCGTGGTGAGTATCAGATTGAAATTCCAAAAGCGAGGCGCAAACTCACTGAAAAAATTTCTCTTCTTAAAGCTAAAGAGAATAATTTAAAAGATGTCTCTGTAGATATTCCTTTAGGAGGGATGGTTTGCTTAACTGGTGTCAGTGGATCAGGAAAATCAACCTTAGTTCATCGTATTCTAGTACCTGCCCTTAAGAATACTTTATCAAGAACACGAAAATCTTCATCGGCCAATTACAAAGCTATTACTGGAGCTGAGAATATTCAAAGCTTAATTGAGCTTGATCAGTCTCCAATCGGAAGAACTCCTCATTCAAATCCGGCTACGTACACGGGCCTTTTTGATGATATTAGAAACATCTTTTCACAAACCAATGAATCAAAAATGCGTGGTTATAAACCAGGACGTTTTTCATTTAATGTGAAGGGTGGTCGATGCGAAACCTGTGAAGGGAACGGAAGCATCAAAATTGAAATGCACTTTCTTCCTGATGTTTATGTTGTTTGTAACCAGTGTCGAGGACGTCGCTATAATAACGAAACACTATCCGTTCTCTATCGTGGCAAATCCATTGCTGACGTTTTAGAAATGAGTATCGAAGAAGCCGCTGGTTTTTTTGAGAATCATACAAAGGTTTCTCGTGCTCTTAGAACCATGAATGATGTGGGACTTGGCTATATTAAACTAGGTCAGCCGGCCACCACACTGTCCGGAGGCGAGGCCCAACGTTTAAAACTTTCTCGTGAGCTTTCAAAAAGTACAAAAGGAAAGGCCCTTTATGTTCTTGATGAACCAACGACAGGTCTTCATTTTGAAGATATTAATATTCTTCTAAGGGCTTTACAAAAACTAGTAGAGCTTGGTCATTCACTTCTCATTATTGAGCACAATCTTGATGTGATCAAAACTGCAGATTGGGTTATTGACCTCGGCCCAGAAGGTGGAAAAGACGGCGGGGAGATAGTGGCCGAAGGAACTCCTGAAACAGTAGCGAAGGTAAAACGCTCTTATACAGGAAAGTATTTGGCCAAATCATTATTACAGGGAAAAAGTAAGTGAATAAAGAAAATGACGATCAACTAAACTCTGAATTTGAACTTTTCTTCAATCAAAATTCATCTCGTCATTTTGATACTTATCAAGATTTTAGTAGAATCTCTTCCGAGTTCATTCCAAATTGGTTTAGGCCAATGGTCGAAGATCAAGAGCGAAATATTTATTATAAAAAAATGCTCGAAGGAAAAGTTAAAGATAAGGTTGTTATTGATCTTGGCGCTGGTACGGGAATGTGGACCATGGAGGCCCTTGCTGGAGGAGCTAAATTTGTTTATTTAGTAGAAAAAAATCCAGTTCTTGTTAAGTATCTCACTAAGATTTTTAGCGGAAAACCTGTAAAAGTTCTTGGAAAAGACATCGCAGACTTAAAAATCACTGATTTTGATAACGGATCTCCTGAAATTGTCGTCCATGAGATTTTTAGTACTCTTGCTATTTCTGAAGGAATAGTCCCCGCTTTTCAGAAGATAAATTCATTATTAAAAAATAAAATAGCTTATTATCCACAATATTTTTGGATGAATGCTCAAGTAACAACAGTCGATCCTCTCACGCTTACTAAAATTGAAACTGATATTCTAGGTTCAAATGCCGATGTCTACTTCGAACTCATTTATCCTGCTCGTATTAGATCCCGAGCTGTCACAGATAATCTTCAACTGAATGAGACAAAAACTTATGAACTCAATTTTGTGGATCTCTCAACAATTGATGAAAAATTTCAAGTTAGTCTTGCAGACTTACCAGTAGACCTCCATCCAGGTAAGGTCCATCAAGTTTATCTCGGCTTTAAGTTCTCGGCCCATAAAGAAGAGCCTTGTTTTGACACCCTTAAAACGGAGTCTCACTGGGGTGGGGTCGTGGCCGAGTTTTATGTAGCTAAGTCGCTAAAACCACAAAAAAAAGTTTTAAAATTTGAGCTCAATGAGATGAATATCGATAGTTTTTCTCTTTCATAAAAAACCTGTTCATATTTTAGACACTCTACCAATTTTACACTTCTCGCTGATCATTTTTCGATTAAGAGTAAGAGTCATCTATTATAGGACTATGATTAAATCATTCTTAGCGACTTCTCTTATTCTTTTTTCCCTCAATCTCAAGGCCCACGTCATGGAGGTCTCCGAAATCGAAGAGCTTTCTGGTGCCACAATCGAGCGTGAAAATTTGAAATTCAGCCAATGTGATACACATAGAATTAATGAGCTAGATAAATCAACTAAGCTACTGGTGAGTACTATTGATAGGCTTCAGACTCAAGTTAATAGCTATAACAATACAGAGCTCAAAAAAAGTGAAAAGATATTTTTAAAACAAGTTACAAAAACACTTTCATGCGTAAAAAAGAAAATTACACAAAAACTCACTTACAAATGTCAGCAGAATAAAATTTGTGATAGTGCCGCTATGTATGTGATGAGAATTTTACTAGTCCCACATGCCCTTCAAAAGAATACAATCCATGTATGCGATGGAGCTTTTGATTATCGAAATTACACACTCGCAGGTGTCATTCTTCATGAGGCAAGTCACTTATGTGGAACAAATGACCTAGAATATTTGTTGGAGCTTGAAGAGTACAACTCAGAGCCTCAATTGAGTTATAACTACAAAATTAAACGCAAAGACGATGGGATTTATCTCAAACAACGAATTCTTCCCGTCCGCGGGGCCAAGAATGCAGACTCTTATCGCTACTGGTATCATTACGGATTTTGCCTACCAGGAAGAGACTGCTAAAAATAAAAAGGCCCACATTTCTGTGGGCCCTGACTTATCTTAGAATAGAAAAGTTCTCATTTAATTAAGCAACAACTGGCTTAATAAGGAACGCGATTACGAAAGCGTAGATAACTAGTGACTCGATTAGAGCAAGAGCAATAATCATTGGAGTAAAAAGTTTATCAGCAGCAGCTGGGTTACGAGCGATACCTTCAAGAGCTACAGAAGCAGCTTTACCTTGAGCAATAGCTCCACCGATAGCAGCAGATGAGATTGTGAATGCAGCAGCAAGACCTAGTACAGCGTTGATTTCCATTGTTTTTTCCTTTGTAAAAAAACGTTATTAATAAAAAGTGATAGCTATATATTAGTGGTGAGCGTGCTCCTCATCATGATCGTGATGAGCAGTAGCTAAACTAATATAAACCATCGTTAAAAGTGTAAAGACGAATGCTTGCATGAAACATACGAAAAGACCGATGATATAAAATGGAATCGGCACAATGTATGGAACAAGGTTTGAGAAGATCGAAAGAACTAAGTGATCTCCTTCCATATTTCCTTTAAGACGAAGTCCTAAAGAAAGTGGACGAACAGAGTGAGAAATAAGCTCTAGTGGGAAGATAAGGATCGCAAGGTACCAAACCGGGCCCATAAAGTGCTTAATATGCCCAACAAATCCCTGAGCACGAATCCCTTGATAGTTATAATAAAGGAAAACGAAAGCACCAAGAGCAAGTGTTGTGTTAAAGTTATCTGTTGGAGGTAAAAATCCTGGGATAAGACCAATCACGTTGTTAAAAAAGATGAACGTGAAAAGAAGCATAATAACTGTGTAGTATTTTTTCGCTTCTTCCTCACCCATAATATTACGAGCAAGATTATAAATAAATTGTCCTAGGGCCTCAAAAATATTTCTGAACGTAATTCCTTTATCTGGAATAACAGCAGCGTTGATTGAAGAAACTTTTGAACGATAAAAAAGACCAACTAAAAGAAATAGTGCTCCCACCAAAATGAAAGTGATCACGTGGTGTTTGATATATTCTGAATGAATTGCATGCTCAAGAGATCCAAGGAATGTATATCCTGCACTTGCAAAGCTTAGAGTTGGAAATAATAGTCCGAGAAGTAACGTGTTTAAACGCTTCATTTAGCGGGGTCCCTTTTTGTAAAATGTCTCCATGTTTTTAATACTTAAACCAAGGATTATCAACTGAAAAACATAGCATAACATACCGTGTAAAATGACTGGTTCGGCATACTTAAGAAGCACAACAAAAGCAGCAATGAGGATCAGGACTTTGGCCATCAGGCTGAACATAATTTTGCGGTTTCGCTTGCCTGAGGAGTCTGTATCTTCATCTTTCATGGCCTTAATAAGCTTAGCAAAGGCAAGAACCATAAAAACGTGATTAAGAATGCTGGCGACCACAACAAAAACAAGACTCGCTGCAAAAACATAATTGTCTCGGCCACCATAAAAAGCAAAGCCAATATTGATTAAAGAACCAATGACGTACTTCTTATTATCTATCTTTTCTGTCCAGGCCATTTTTTACCATCAAGAAGAGCATGTAACCAACCACGACGATGATTAAACCGAGGGCCAGATTCCAGCTAATAATTTGTCTTTGAACCAGATAATAGAGGAGAAAGAACACTCCTACAATAGTTGAAGGAAGACCGAGGGCCAGACCCATCACGAGCCAAAATTTACGGCTGGCCGGTTGAACCTTTTCGGGTTTATCACTCATCGTTTTCTCGCTACTCGGCGAGCATAAAGAGATTTCAGCCGCGCCTTTAAAACTTCTGGATTAGGGTAGTCGGGGAGAAGTGAGTAATAAATATTATAGGCCTCTTTAAGCTTCTCATTTGACTCATAGGCATTAGCAATAAGAAATTTAACCCGAACAATTTTATCTCGCTGCTTTTCACGCTTTAAATACTCAAACCATTTCTCCACCGCCTTATCCCATCTCTTTTGATAGAACTCGATAAGACCTAAATGGTAATAGCTCTCTGTAATATAAGAATGAAAACCTTGTTGAATAACTTCTGAAAAAATTTCTTTGGCCTTTTGATAGTCACCTTTTTGAAAATGACTTTCTCCGATTCTAAAATAGTACAAATCATAATTGGCCAGTCGAGGACGAAATTTCATGAGTACTTGATAAGCACGAATGGCCTTATCGTAGCGACGAGAAAAGCTAAAATTAATATCTGCAATTTTCTCCATCGCTTTTACCTGCCATAGAGGATCATCCACATTATCGACAATATACTGATAGTGATCGAGGGCCTTAATCTGTTGATCAAGATAAAGGTATTGAATCTCACCAATTTGGTATTGAATTTTTACTCGAATGTTTTTTGGGGGATTCTTTTTTAAAACTCTAAGATAGAGATCGACGGCTTTTTGGAAATCTTGAGATTCTACATAGCCTTGGGCCATGAGAATATCTTGGTTAAGACCTGAGGTGAAGTCACAACTCCACCCCAGGATTAACATTAAAACGAGAACAATTTTATTCAGCATCAGTGCTTGTATCAGTTGATTCTGAAGCTTGGGCCTCAGTCGTCGACTCTTCACCATCATCTGGATCAATAATCTTTTCAACTGCCACAACTTTTTCATCTGTCTTCACATTAATTAAACGAACACCTTGAGTGTTACGTCCAAGAAGTGAAATTCCAGATATCTTCGTGCGGATAACCTGGCCTTTATCAGTAATGATCATAAGATCATCTTTATCAGTCACAGGTTTAATCGCCATAATCTCACCAGTTTTCTCAGTAAGTTTCATCGCAAGGATTCCCTTACCACCGCGAGACTGACTTCTATATTCTTCAGCAGATGAGCGTTTTCCATATCCACGGGCCGTTACTGTAAGGATCTCAGATTTTTCATCAATAAGTTCCATTCCAATAACATAATCACCATCTTCAATTGTCATTCCTTTCACACCTTGAGACACACGTCCAAGGGCGCGGCAATCATCTTCAGGGAAACGGATTGATTTACCAGCAGATGAAGCAAGGAGAACGTCTTTTTTACCGTCCGAAATTCTTACGGCAAGAACTTCATCATCATCCTGAACCTTAATGGCCTTCAGACCATTTTGACGAATATTTTTGTACTCCGAAAGTTCAGATTTCTTCACAATACCTTGCTTGGTTGCAAAGATAATAAAGTGTTTCTCAAGCTCTTTAGGAAGAGTGATGATTTCTTTTACCTTCTCATCTGCAGGAATATTAATAATATTCACCACATTTCTTCCCTTAGACGTACGCTGTCCTTCAGGAATTTGGTAAACTTTAATTGTAAACGCTGTTCCCTTATCAGTGACGATCATAAGTGAATCATGAGTGTCAGCTGTAAAGATAGATGTGTAGAAATCTTCATCCATATCAGCACCTTTCACACCTTTCCCCCCACGTTTTTGTGAGCGGTAAGTATCAAGGGCCATACGCTTCAAGTAACCTTTAGTTGTGATTGTCACAATCACTTCTTCATTCTTGATCAGATCTTCCATCTGAATTTCGTCTGCTTGAGCGACGATATCAGTTTTTCTTTCATCACCGTATTTTTCAAGAACTTCAGTACACTCATTACGGATAATACCTTTAATTTCATCTTCTGAATTTAAGATACCTTCTAAGCGAGCAATTTCTTTCATAATAGCTTCATAATCAGCAATAATTTTATCACGCTCAAGACCTGTTAAGCGCTGAAGTCTCATGTCGAGAACACCCTGAGCTTGGATAGCTGAGAGGGAGAATTTCGACATCAATTGTTCTTTGGCCTGAGTCGGTCCTTCAGAAGCTTTGATAAGTTCTACAATGGCGTCGATGTTCTCAACGGCAATTTTTAAACCCTCTAAGATATGAGCACGCTCTTTTGCTTTCTTGAGTTCGAAAGTTGTACGACGGATAACAATTTCACGACGGTGTTCAATAAAACACTGAAGCATTTCCTTAAGATCCATAACTTTCGGTTGACCGTTATAGATTGAAAGGAAAATAATCCCGAATGAAACTTGCATCTGAGTTTGTTTGTATAAACGGTTAAGAAGGATTGATCCTTGCTCCCCACGTTTCACATCAATCACGACACGAATACCAAGACGGTTAGATTCATCGCGGATATCTGAGATACCTTCGATTTCTTTAGCACGTACAAGGTCAGCAATTTTTTCAATGAGCTTAGATTTATTTACCTGATAAGGAATTTCCGTGATGATAATTCTCTCACGGTCATTTTTTAAAATTTCAATTTCGGCTTTCGCACGAATTTGAATCACACCCTTACCCGTATGGTAGGCCTGCTGAATTCCTGCTGTTCCGTGAATCGCTCCACCAGTTGGAAAATCAGGTCCTGGAATTAATTTAATGAGTTCATGAACTGACATTGATGGATTATCAATAAGTCCAATAATTCCACCCATAACTTCTGTTAAATTATGAGGAGGAATATTTGTCGCCATCCCTACCGCAATCCCAGAAGAACCATTGATAAGAAGGTTAGGAACTTTTGTTGGAAGAACCATTGGCTCTTCTAAAGAGTCATCGTAGTTCGGTTGCCAATCAACAGTTTCTTTATCGATATCTCCAAGAAGATCATCGGCCATTTTTTGCATACGAACTTCTGTGTATCGCATAGCCGCAGCGTTATCTCCATCGATTGACCCGAAGTTACCTTGTCCATCAACGATAGTGTATCTCATTGAGAAATCTTGAGCGAGACGAACGAGTGCACCATAGACTGCAGAGTCACCGTGCGGGTGATACTTACCGATAACATCCCCAACAACACGCGCTGACTTTAAGTAAGGACGTCCGTGGTAGTTATTAAGCATATGCATGGCATAGAGAATTCTTCTGTGTACAGGTTTAAGTCCGTCACGAACATCAGGAAGGGCACGGCCTACGATGACCGACATGGCATAATCAAGATAACAGCTCTTCATCTCATCTTGAATGAGGAGCTGAGTAATATTACCGTGATTGTGATTTTCGTTATTGTTGTTATCTTCGCTCATATTAAATCCTTAAATTAAATATCTAGGTTACGCACATTCAGAGCATTTGTTTCCACAAATTCTCTGCGCGGTTCCACTTGGTCACCCATAAGAACTGAGAACACTTGATCGGCATCAATTGTATCTTCAATTTTTACTTGGAGAAGTGTGCGGTTTTCAGGATTCATCGTCGTTTCCCAAAGTTGCTCTGGGTTCATCTCTCCGAGTCCCTTATAACGTTGGATATAGGCCCCTTGTTTTCCTTCAGCTGTCACAGCATCAGAAAATTGCTCAAGACCCAAGAATTCCGCATTCGTTTTTTCACGTTTAAGCGTAATTTTTGAATTCATATAACGTTTAATTCCGTCATAGTGATTGCGAAGATCCGCGTACTCTGATGAATCAATAAAATTATGACCAATACGGAAATTTTTTGTTTTAAGAGCTGAAGTAACCTGAATACGAATCTGATAAGCTAAATGTTTAACGTCTTCATCAATATGAAGAGAGTACTTCTTAAGAGAAACAGCTCCACTGCTTAGGCGAGTATTTAATTTATCCACGTAAGCTTGAAGTTGTTCTTTGTTTTTAAGAATATCAGTCGTTAGTGTTCCATCCTCAATAATCCCTTTTAATAATTGGGCATCATAGTGACGGTCATAAGCCTCAAGAATACCGTTATAAGTTTTAAACTTATTCACGGCCACTCGAATTTGTTCGATAGCAAGAGTTTCACCATCAACTTGAACTTCTGAATCTGCAAGAGTACTTGAGATAAGGAAGGCATCAAGTTCAGTCATGTCCTTAAGATATTTCTCGTTTTTACCTTTTTTGTATTTATAAAGAGGTGGCTGAGCAATATAGAGGTAACCACGCTCGATAATTTCAGGGAACTGACGGTAAAAAAGTGTCAAAAGCAGGGTACGAATATGGGATCCATCCACATCTGCATCCGTCATGATCACGATTTTATGATAACGAAGTTTTGAAATATCAAAGGAGTCTTTACCAATGCTGGTACCGATCGCTTGAACCAGCATCTTGATTTCATCATTTGTGAGCATTTTATCATAACGAGCTTTTTCCACATTCAGGATTTTACCCTTCATTGGAAGAACAGCCTGATGTTTACGATCACGCCCTTGTTTTGCTGATCCACCGGCCGAGTCACCCTCAACCAGGTACACTTCACAGAGCGCAGGATCTTTTTCCTGACAATCTGCCATTTTCCCAGGAAGACCTGAGAAATCAAGAACTGATTTACGACGAGTTAATTCACGAGCTTTACGAGCGGCTTCACGAGCGGCAGCTGCATCGAGAGATTTTTTAAGAATTGTTTTCGCAATCGTTGGATTTTCTTCAAGGTGAATCTTTAAACGATCCCCAATAAGTGAATTGACGATACCTTCAACTTCAGAGTTACCAAGTTTTGATTTTGTCTGACCTTCGAACTGAGGATTTGTGAGTTTAACAGAGATAATCGCTGTTAAACCTTCACGCATATCATCACCAGTAAGATTGATTTTTACGTTTTTAAGAACGTTATTATCTTTAGCGTAGTTATTTAAAACACGTGTTAGGGCCGTTTTAAATCCAGAAACATGAACTCCACCTTCTGGTGTGTTAATGTTATTGGCATAACTTGTCAGTGTTTCTGTATATCCATCCGTCCATTGCATCGCGATTTCTACTTCGTAGTTATCACGAGTCTGAAAAACATAGATTGGTTCTTTATGAATCGGAGTTTTAGCACGATTTAAATAAGTTACGAATTCGGCCAATCCACCTTCATAGTGAAAAGTTTCTGCCTTATCAGTGCGCTCATCTTTAATTGAAATTTTCAGACCTTTATTAAGGAAGGCCATCTCGCGGAAACGGTTGGCAAGAGTATCGTAGTTATACTCATGAACTTCGAAAATCTCATTATCAGATTTAAAAGTTACCATTGTCCCAGTGTCTTTTAATTCACACTCACCAACAACTTTTAACGGCTCTTTTGATTTACCTTTGATGAATTCAAGTTGATGAACTTTACCATGCTTTTTAATTTCGATTTTTACCCATTTTGAGAGGGCATTTACCACTGAAGCACCTACACCATGAAGACCACCAGAAACTTTATAAGCTCCGCCATCTTCATTGAATTTTCCACCAGCGTGAAGTTTTGTATAAACAATTTCAGCTGCTGAAACACCTTCACCTGGAACAAAGTCCACGGGAATTCCGCGTCCGTTATCCACAACTGTGAGTGAATTATCTAAGTGAATGACCACGTTGATATCAGTACAGTATCCAGCTAGTGCTTCATCCACAGCATTGTCTACGATCTCGTAAACGCAGTGGTGAAATCCTCTGAATCCAGTGTCACCGATGTACATTCCTGGACGTTTTCTTACGGCCTCTAGACCTTCAAGAATTTTAATTTTGTCAGCGTTGTATTCGCTACCGACTTTGGCAATTGAATCAGTTTGTTGATCCATTCCGATCTCCTATCCCTGGTTTGAGCTTAGTGTTCCTTGGTCGAGAAAAAAAGTTCGTGAAAACTTTAAATTCTCAAGCTCTTTTTTGAAGTTTTCATTCGCGGTTGTAATCAAAACTTGGAACGATTTTTGTTCCAGATATTGCACCAAATTTTTCCATCTCTGGCCATCTAATTCGCCAGAAACATCATCAATTAAAACAATGGGATAAGAGTTAAATTTAGACTCAAAAAGTTCGATAAATCCAAAGATCAAACTAAGAAAACTCATCTTCTGTTGACCCAGAGAGCAAAACTCAAAAGAATTCAGTCCATCAAAGCTAAAAATATAGTCATCTCGATGAACACCCACCTGAGTGACCTGTGCTTCCACATCAATACGTTCTTGTGAGCGATAAAAATCATAAATTTTTGCTGCATTCCAGTGCAAAAACATCGAATCTAGCTCTAATTTGAGTAAATGCTCTTCAGCAAAGATGGATTTGAAGGTAGGGGAGACGAATTGATTCAAATTTTGGAGAAAATCATGACGTTTTCTAGTGATAATCTCGGAATACTCCGAAACTTGCAGATCTATAGCCTTTAACTGGGCAGGGTAATCCTTGATATACCTTGTGGCACTTAAAATCGAATTTCTGAACTTTATGGCCTTCTGGAAGCGGTTTAAAACTTGTTTGTACTCAGCATCTAGCTGCCCTAAATGGGAATCCATCCACTGGCGACGAAAAGTTCCACTGGTATGAAACGAGTAAGAATCGAAAGGATTCACAAAAACCGAGGCGGAAGGAGTCTTTGATTTTTCAGGTTTTGAGTTCCAAAAACGCTCCTCCAGCTTATCTGACCACCGGACAGTATAGGCGATAGGATCACCTTCGAAATCAAAAACTGATTGTAGAATAATCTCGGGTTTTCCACCTTCAATATTCATCATTTGTGGAAAACTGGTATTTTTACGAAAAGATTTTTTATTCGTGAGAAAGTAGATGGCCTCTAGGAGATTAGTTTTCCCATTCCCGTTTTGGCCAAATATGCAATTAATCCCTGAGATAAATTCAAAGACATCATTGTGAAGGTTCCTAAAATTTTGAACCTGTAATTTTTGGACTTTTCCACAATTCATTTAATTCTTGGGAACTAGAGTTTAAGCGGCATAATGATTCCAAGAAAATCTGGAAGATCATCAGCTTTAATCACCACTGGGCTTAGCTCATTGTTAAATTCAAATGTCACATCAGTTTCATTGAGAACAGAAAGAGTCTCAATAAGGTACTTTGCATTGAATCCAATCTCTGTTGCTTTACCTTGATAATCAATAGGAAGAGTTTCATTGGCCTGTCCAAGAGCAGGGTGATTTGTTGAAATCACTAGCTCATTAGGAAGAATATTTAACTTAATCCCATTTGTTTTTTCATTTGAAAGAATCTTAATACGTTTCACAGCATTCATAATGGCATTACGATCGATATGAAATTTATTTGTCGTCTTATTAGGAATAACAGTTTGATACTTAGGATATTCACGAGCAATGAGACGAATAGAAAGATAGTATTCGTTTTTTGCATTCACAAACATGAATGAATCATCAAGAGAAATAGAGACATCATCATCTGGATATGAATCAGCGATTTTTTTAAGTTCGCCAATACCTTTACGAGGAATGATGACACCATCATTTAAAAACTTATTTTCACCAATAAATTCAGCTGTATCTAATAAAGCTAGACGGTGACCATCAATTGCTACTGCTCTTAATTTAGAATCAGTTAACTGCCAATAAATACCATTAAGGTACAATCTAGTCTCATCTGTAGAAATAGCATGAGAAGTTTTGTTAATGATATGAGCGATTTGTTTTGTTTTTAATTTAAATTCAGAACTTTGATTTTGAAATGTTAATTGAGGAAACTCATCTGAACTTGTGATTAAAAGTGAATAACTAATATTTTTACAATTTAAATTTAAAAGATTTCCACCATTATCAACTCCTAATGTGAGTTGTTCATTTGGGAGTTCTCTTAAAATATCTGAAAAGTTTTTTGAACTAATACAAAAGCTTCCTTCAGCATCAATTTTTGCTGGAAGAATAATTTTTGCTGATACTTCTAAGTCAGTAGCAATTAATTGAAGTTGATTCTTTTCTGCTTTTAATAAACAGTTTGTAAGAATAGGACGTGAATTCTTTTTATCCACTACAGTCAAAATTTTATTAACTGCTTCTCTTAACGTTGAGGCAGGAATGCTTAATTTCATACTCTATCCTTCTAAGACCAATTCAATTTAAGTTTAGATGTTTTAGCGTGGGGTATTCGGTTAATCAAGCTTCGATGCCCCTATAGGACCGTTCCCCTATAAATATATATATTTTCTTATATATTATAATAGCGTGTGGATTGTGGATAATACAGACAATTATTAATAAATTTAATGAGTTAGACGGATATTAGTCCACACTAACTTTGACTTATACACACATTATTTTTTTATAGATTCGTATATCATCGCAGTTTATACACGGCCCCACATTTCCAAAAACAGTTATCCCCAAAGTAATCAGGCCGAAAGGATTCGGTTTGGCCCGATTCTGAGCAGTATTTGGCCTTGAGTACTCATTTTATCCACATTTCCACACACATTTGGTGTGGATAAGAGTGTGGATAGACTTATCCCCATGTGGAAAGTGTGAAGATGTGGACTTCTCTCCATTTAATGACAAAAAAAAGGATGGGTCTCACCATCCTGATTAGTAATAAGCTATTTTTTGTTTAACCTAGAGCTGTTTTTCTATATCAAGAATTTGTTGCGCAAGAATTGAATCTGCTTTCATGCGGTCTTTGATAGTTTGGATCGCATGAATCACCGTTGTATGGTCTCTTTTAGAAAAGAAGTTTCCATTCTCTTTAAGAGTCGGTTTGAGAAGTTTATCAATTAAATACATCGATACATGACGGGCCTGAACGACTTCTTTTGTCTTCGTTTTACTGCGAAGATCTCCCATGGGGATTTTATAGTATTGGGCCACAGATTTTGCGATGGTTTCAATTGTAATAGATTTTTGATTCTCTAATTCATCATTAAGCTTGAGAAGATTGCGGGCCATCTCAAGATCAATATCCACTTTCATCATTTGTGAATAACCACCAAGTTGGATGAGACATCCTTCAAGGTCACGAATATTAGTCTTCACACATTTCGCAATAAGATTAAAAACATCATCTCCCAGCATAATATCACGCTCGACAGCTTTCTTTCTCAAAATAGCAATACGAGTTTCTAAATCTGGCTGTTGAATTTCAACAGAAAGAGCATTTGAAAGGCGAGTTTTAATCCTCTCTTCAATTCCTACAATTTCTTTAGGCATTTTATCAGAGGTAAAAATAAGCTGTTTGCCTTTTTCAGTGAGTTCATTGAACACATGAAAAAATTCATTCTGAGTTCCTGATCTGTCTTTTAATTCATGAATATCATCAATGATAAGAACATCAAGATTATCAGTATAACGCTTTCTAAATTCAAAAATCTTATTGGCCTGCATAGACTCAATCATCTCTTTCATAAAACGATTGGCCGAAATAATCAGAATGCGAAGCTGAGGACGTGTTTGCTGAATATAATTGGCAATGGCATGGATGAGGTGAGTTTTCCCTAGACCAGAATTTCCATATAAATAAAGAGCAGGATATTGGCGTCCAGGCTCTTTCCCAACGGCAAGAGCGAAGGAGTAGGCCATATTATTAGAGGGACCTACAATGAAGTTTTCAAATAATTTTCTATTATCAATATGAGTGGTCGCTGAATTATGAGATTGCATGTGCTCAACTACTTGAGACTCCACCATTTTGATCTGATCTTCTTTCGTTGGATTCAGATCACTGATAAAAAATGTACTTTCTTTAACAGAATCCACTTTACGAGGAGAGATGACCTCATCTTGAAAACTCATCATCTTCATTGGATTGATATTATTGAGAAGATTTTCTTTATTTGAACTCAAACTAGATTTAGAGCCAAAAACTTGAATATCAACTTTATAAGTTTTCCCAAGAATTTGGTTTAATCCCTCAGCAATAATCTCAAGATAATGAGTTTCCACCATTTTTTTGATAAACGAAGTTGTAACCATGACCTCAACCGTGTCATGCCCGACATGTCCTACAGTGAAGGTATTAGCAAAGAAGGCCTGGAATTTATTAGGATTCACCATCCCTTTCAGATTGTCTAAAAGGGCTTCCGTCATGGCCTTTAACTCATCCACAGTGAATTCTTGCTCGATTTTTGCCCCCATAGGACCAGAAGGCGAAACTTCCGCTTTTTTACTTGTTTTTTCAACACCTTGGAATAGATTCGGAGACATAGGTGCAGCCGGACTATCCTGGAAGGAGTCGATTTTCAAAAAATGATTAAAAGGAAACTTTTGATCCATGTATCCACAAAAATGATTGAGTGCTGTTTTTAAAGTGGGGGACTTTCTAACACCCTCGGGAGGCTATTTCAATCGGCCGCCAGTATTTGTAAGAAATGAGTCCGTTTGGTTTACAAAAATTATTGACCCGAGTTGGTTCTTACTGTAATTAATGTAATTCAAATTTTTAGACACCCCTGTTAAGGATTATTCGTATGAGTATGCAAAAAAGAACGTGGCAGCCAAAAAAACTTAAAAGACTCCGTGATCACGGATTTCTAGTAAGAATGTCGACAAAAGGCGGAAAGGACGTTATTCGTCGTCGTCGTGCTAAAGGTCGTAAGCGTCTTACAGTTAAAACTGGTGAAAAATAAGATAGATAAATGACTCCAGAGTCATCATTTTCTTTTCCCAAATCTGCTAAACTGACACATAAAAAAGATTTTGAATATCTGAGGGAGCAAAGTAGGAAACTATTTGCTCCCCCAGTAGTTTGTTATTATAAAAAATCTCGACTTGAATCCACTCAAACACGTCTTGCTTTTAGTATTTCGCGCAAAATTGGTAAATCTCACGATCGCAATCGCTACAAGCGTATTATGAAAGAGTACTTTCGTACCCATCCTGCTTTTAAAACCTGCGGGAAGGATGCCCTTTTTGTTATTACCAGACGTCCTGAAAGTGAAGAGACCCTTTTGGAAAGCTACGCTCAATTATTGCAGAAGTTATGTGATGCAAAATGAGAGCACTTTCTGTTTTTCTCATTCGTTGTTACCAAGTTTTAATCTCACCTTTCCTGGGCAGTAATTGTCGCTTCTATCCGTCATGCTCAGCTTATGCCACTGAATGCTTCAAGAAATTTTCCTTCTTTAAAGCTTTATGGTATTCATCTCGTCGCATTTGCAAATGTCACCCTTTCCATCCTGGCGGCCACGATCCGGTTCCCTAGGGTGAGTTAATTAAATTGGAGTTTTTTAATGGGTTCAGATCAACGTAATGCCATTTTGGCAGTAGTTCTCTCAGGTATTATTCTTTTTACGTGGCAATATCTTTATCAGCCTCAACAAGCTGCCCCTATAGAACCAGCTGCTCAAACTACAGTAACGACTCAGACTCAAAATACAACTTCAGCTAAGCTTGAAGAAGCAAGTGGTCCTATAGAACCAGTTGTGGCAGAAAACTATGCTTTAAACACTGATAAAGCACAAATTTCATTCTCAAGCGCACTCGATATTAATGGTTTTAATAGCGATCAAGCAGTTTTTAATTTTAAGGATACAGTAGGTGAGAAACCATTCTCGATTCTTTTTGATTTCGGTAATGGGTTTAAGCCTCTTTCATTCGTGGCCGACGCTAATCAGTCAGGTGTTTTTAAAAGTACTCAAAATGATGTGACTCTAAAAACATCACTGAATAATGATGGAGTGGCCAATTTTTCTGTGACTTCTCCGAAGCCTTTTAAGTACAAAATGTCGTTTGTTTCATCGACAAATAAGCTTGAAAACGGACAGAACAGAGTATTTGCTTATTACTCTGAAAAACTAGAGCATCTTGATGTTGGTTCGGAAGAAACAGGTGATAAAAAAGTTAAGTGGGCCGGAATCGATTTCAATTACCATCTTTTCGCTGTTTATTTTGAGAATGAAGTTCCACTTTTATTCCAAACTAAAACTGATAATACATTCACACTTTCAGACACAAAAGAAGTTCAAAACCTTAATCTGAATTTTGTTTTTGTGAAGAAAGAATACAATTTCCTGACTGGACTTGGTCATAATCTCAATGGATCAGTTGATTTTGGTATTTGGGGATTTTTCGCCGTTTGGATTTTGAAAGGCCTTCAATTTTTCTATGAATTTATCCCGAATTACGGGGTTTCAATTATCCTTCTAACGTTTGTTATTCGTCTTCTGACTTTCCCTCTTCAGTATAAGTCATTTGCTAGTATGAAGAAGCTTCAGTTAATTCAGCCAGAACTCACTAAGATCCGCGAGAAATTTAAAGACGATCCAATGAAACTTCAAAAAGAATCAATGGCGCTTTTTAAAAATTCTGGGGCCAATCCACTTGGAGGCTGTCTTCCCCTTATTCTTCAAATGCCAGTGTTTTTTGCCTTCTATAAAGTGCTCTATGCAGCCGTTGAACTGGTAGATGCTCCTTTCTATGGATGGCTCACAGATCTTTCAAATAAAGACCCATATTATGTGTTACCGGTGCTTATGACAGGGGCGATGTTCCTTCAGCAAAAGCTTACACCTAATACAGTCACAGATCCTGTTCAGCAGAAGATGATGATGTTTATGCCGCTTATATTCGGTTTCATCATGAAGGATCTACCAAGTGGACTTAGTCTCTATATCTTCGTTTCAACTCTGATGGGTATTGCCCAGCAATTGCTTGTTTTCAAATCAATGGGAACAAGTAAAACCGTAGTTGTGGCATGAAGTTTCTAGATTCTGATGACGTGATCATTGCCTGCAGTACTGGAATGGCCAGTAATGCTGCCTTGGCCGTCATCAGGATCTCAGGTTTTAAAGACCTATCGATTTTCTCAAGTTTCTTTTCTCAAAAATCTGCCCCTATAGAACCACGCAAAGTTTATTATCTGAGTCTTCTTGAAAATGGGACTCAGATTGATGATATTTGCCTGACCTATTTTAAGGGTCCTCATTCTTATAATGGCGAAAATATTCTTGAGCTCTCTATTCATGGAAATCTTCTTCATGTCGAAAGAGTTCTTAATC
Organism: Bacteriovoracaceae bacterium; assembly: GCA_049241565.1. Taxonomy (GTDB): domain Bacteria; phylum Bdellovibrionota; class Bacteriovoracia; order Bacteriovoracales; family Bacteriovoracaceae; genus DZBG01. The sequence continues at coordinate 243,916 of JBMLQL010000030.1, forward strand.
TTTTTACCAAAAATGGTCTTTGCCGTTTGGCCACACCAGGTGAGTTCACCTACAGAGCACTCAAAAATAAAAAGCTAAATCTTTCACAAGTTGAAGGCCTTGATCTTTTTTTAAATGCAGATTCTGTTTACGCCTTAGGGCAGGGACTTTCACTCTTAAACGGAGATCTTCAAGAGAGTTATCACAAATTACATGAGCTCTTTTTACGTCATAAATCTGCTCTCGAATTATCTATCGATTTTTTGGATGATGTAGGTGAGGAAACGGCCCAGGGTTATTTTAAAGAAAGTCTTTTAAAACTTTCTCAAGCGGTGGAGTCACTGGCCAAAAGAGTTCTGCCTCAATCACAAAGTTTGATTGAACCAGATATTGTTCTTGTGGGTCTTCCGAACTCTGGGAAGAGCTCACTTTTTAATTTTCTCCTCTCAAATGACCGTGCCATTGTTTCTTCTATTGCAGGAACGACTCGTGATTATCTGGCAGAAAAAATTCAGCTTGAGGGTGTGAATTATCGTCTGATTGATACTGCTGGTGTGAGAGAGACTAAAGATCAAATTGAATCCCAAGGAGTGGCCCGCTCACTTTCTCGATTGAAAAATGCCTTTTTCCGAATTCTTCTTATTAATCCTTTTGAAAGCGATGATGAGAGTTTTGCTGATCTTTTGAAATATGAGTACGATTTGATTTTTTTTACACACGCTGACCTTGAAGGTTTTGAAGAAAAACGTAAGCAGTTTGTAGAGCGTTTTTGTCAGGTTGCGTCGGGGCAAAAATTAAATATTTTATCTTTAGATGATAAGTTTCTTGATAACGTACTGAAATCACTAGTAAACAAGAAATACTTAGAGATTACTTCTTCGAGCCCAATCCTTTTAGATCGTCATAAATCATCGATTTTACAACTTAACTCTGCTATACAGTCCTACCAAGAACTGGCCCAAAATGAATCAGATATTGCCATTATTGGCTCTGAATTAAATACCTTAGGCCATTGTATTTCAGAACTCATCGGGATAATTTCCCCCGACCAAGTACTGGATTCTATCTTTTCAAATTTTTGTATTGGGAAATAGATTTGTTCCACGTGGAACATTTTAACTTTCTCCGAGGAACTTATGAAGACTTTCGACATCATCGTTGTTGGTGGCGGTCATGCTGGACTTGAAGCGGCCCATATCAGCGCGCAGTTTGGAATGAATATCGCTCTGATCACTATGCCTGGAGTGGGCATCGGCTCTGCTCCCTGTAACCCATCTGTAGGCGGAGTGGGGAAGGGGCAAGTGGTTCGTGAGCTTGATGCTCTCGGGGGAGTCATGGGAATGCTGGCCGATAAGGCCGGGATTCAGTACCGCACTCTGAACGAGTCGAAAGGTTTTGCCGTTCAGTCTTCTCGTGTCCAAATCGACAAAGATCTTTACTCTCAAGAAGCCGAGGCCTTAACGGCCAAGGTGCACAACATAACTGTTATCCGTGAGAAGGTGACTTCGGTTACTAAGAATGGAGACGGGCTGTTTGAGATTATTACTACTGAGGGTAAATACCTCGGGAAAAAGACGATCATGACAGTGGGAACCTTTCTTGGAGGAAAGCTTCATACAGGCCAGACCCAAACGGTGGGTGGTCGCTTTGAGTGCGAATCTTCCCCTTCATTAGAGACACTTTTTTCACAAATTAAGACTAGACCCGCTCGTTTTAAGACGGGAACTCCGCCGAGAATCCATAAAGACTCTATTGATTATTCAAAATTAGAAGAGCAGCCCTCTGATTCATCTACGAGGAACTTTCATTGCCTTCATGATCAATCAACTCGTCATATTCCTCAGGTTTCTTGTTGGCTTGCTCACACCAATTCCAAAATGATGGGTGTGATCCGAGAGAATAAAGAGAAATCTCCTATGTATAATGGCCAGATTAAGGGTGTGGGAGCGAGATATTGTCCCTCTATTGAAGATAAGGCCTTTCGGTACCCAGATAAGAATACTCATCACGTCTTTATTGAGCCGGAAGGTTTAAATCTAGAAACAATGTATCCTTCTGGGATTTCTTCTTCTCTTCCTCGTGAAGTACAGAAAGAATTTGTTCAATCTATCGAAGGACTAGAGAAAGCAGAGATTCTTGTCTATGGATATGCTGTTGAATATGACGTTGTGGATACAACTGAGCTGAACATTTCACTCGAGCACAATTCGGTGAAAGATCTTTATTTTGCGGGCCAGGTTAATGGAACTTCTGGTTATGAAGAAGCTGCTGGACAAGGATTTATTGCTGGAATTAATGCCGCTCTTTCTTTAATTGGAGCAGATCCGCTGGTTCTGTCTCGTCACGAATCTTATATCGGAGTGATGATTGAAGATCTTATTTCCAATACAAGAGACGAACCATACCGATTATTTACTGCAAGATCGGAAAATAGGCTTTTTATACGTGAAGATAACACTATTTTACGTATGTACCCCTATCGCGTCCGTTTTGGGCTCAATTTGGCATTAGATTTTTACCTAGACTCTTATATGGGTGAATACTCAATTTTAATGGAACTTTGTGATGAGCAGATGATTCCAGAAGATTCTGAACTGCTCAAAAAGTTTTCTGGCGAATCGGATCTACAAAAATTGACGAAAAGAATGTCGGTGACTGATCTTCTACGACAGGGATGGGTGAATCCGGTCAAGACTCTGGAATATGTTCTCGAGTTTTATGAAATGATCTTTAATCCAGACGTGATTCGATCAGTGGCCATCTCTAAGAAGTATGATGGTTATATTAAGAGATCAGATGCTCAGTATGAGAAGATCAAAAAGCTTGAGACAATGAAGCTTGACTGGGAAGAGCTCGCCGCTTCGAAGAATATCTCATTTGAGTGCAAACAAAGAATCACAAGAATCAAACCAGAAACATTTGGACAATTAAAGCTAATTGACGGGATTCGCCCGGCCACATTAGCTGTTGTAGCAGCAAGGGCCTTATAAAATGTTGGATTTCTCATACGCCTACCTTCATCTTCTTAAGACAAAGTATGAAGGACTCAATCTTACAAATATCCTGGATCAGGATGAGTTTTATAATAAACAAATCATCGATTCGATCCAACCTTACCTAGAGTCACCTATTTTTAAAAAATGGGTCCAAAAGACCAAGGTCGTAGTGGATGTTGGATTTGGAGGAGGCTTTCCTATTCTTCCTCTGGCCAAGCTTCTTCCCGAGGTGAAATTCATTGGTGTTGAGTCTCGTCGCAAAAAAGTGGATGCCGTTCAAGATATCGCTCATGAGCTTAAGCTCTCTAATGTAAAACTTGTTCACTCTCGCCTTGAGGATGTGGTCTTTGATAAGCCTTGCACTATTACCTTTAAGGCAGTGGGCACACTAATTAATTATCTTCCTATTATTCATGCTCCTCATAAGGACTTTGCCGTCTTTTTTTATAAAGGCCCAGGCTTTAAGGAGCTAGAGGGAAAAGATATGGAAAAGCTCTCAAAAGATTGGAAAGTTATTGAAGATCGTGAGGTGAATGTCCCTGGAACTCAACTTCGTTTATTGTATGGGGTTGAACCTCAAAATGTTCCACGTGGAACATCTAAAAGCCTTGTCAAAATCTCCCAGTTTCTCTAAAACTAACGTACCCAAAAAAGTTTCAAGCGAGGATCTAAATGGCTAAAATTATTGCAATAGCTAATCAAAAGGGTGGGGTCGGAAAGACGACAACTGCCGTGAATCTCAGTGCTTGTCTCGCCGCAGCAGAAAAGCGGACCCTATTACTTGACCTCGATCCTCAGGGAAATGCCTCGGTTGCTCTTGGTCTTGATAAAAATAACTTCAAAAACGCCAATGTTTATCACGCTCTTATTGGTGAAGAAAATATTGAAAGCTGTATCTATCCTACAGAGCTTCCTCATCTTGATATCTGTCCTTCAGATAATAATTTGATCGGCGCCGAGATTGAACTCGTGAGCGCATTTGCTCGTGAGCAAAAACTTAAAACAGCTCTTGAAACAATTAATGATAAATATGATTACATCATTATGGATTGTGCTCCCTCACTGAACCTTCTTACAGTGAATGCTCTTAATGCGGCTCACTCATTCCTGGTTCCAATGCAAACTGAGTACCTGGCGATGGAAGGACTCTCTCAACTTTTAAATACTGTAAAACTCATCCGTGCTTCTTTGAATCCGAATATCAAACTCGAAGGGATTTTGATGACGATGTACGATTCAAGAAACAATCTTTGCAAACTAGTCGCTCAGGATCTGATGACTCATTTCAAAGACGATATGATGAAAACGATTATTCCAAGAAATGTGAAGCTCTCTGAATGTCCATCATTTGGTAAGCCAATCATTCTTTATGATATTACTTCAAAGGGAAGTGAAGCGTATCTCTCTCTGGCCCGCGAAATCATTTTAAAGTCAGAGAAAAAACCTGAGGCCTCACCGCAGGTGAAATTACCACTAAACCACATTCCAAAATTTGAAGACTATCAAATTAATTCTTAGGAGTACATATGCAGAAAAGTAAGATTCAACTCGGTAAAGGTATGGCGGCTCTTCTAGGAAATAGTCCAACTTCATTTAATGATGAAGTAAAAGAGACGGCAAAAGTCGAAACAAAAACAACAATCGAAACTCAACCGCTTTTGGTTGATATTGAGAAAATCTCTCCTAATAAATCTCAGCCTCGTAAAATCTTCAAAGAAAAAGATCTTCTTGAGCTAGCTGAATCAATTAAAGAAAACGGCATCATTCAGCCTATCATCGTTGTTGAAAAAGATGGCATGTTTGAAATTATCGCAGGAGAGAGAAGATACCGTGCTTCAAAACTTGCGGGTCTGACAAAACTTCCAGTAGTGATTAAAAGAGCGACGAAAAAAGACGTTCTTGTTATGGCCATTATCGAGAATGTTCAACGTTCTGATTTAAACTGTGTTGAAGAAGCTCTTGCTTATTTTCAATTGATGAATGAGTTTGAATTGACTCAAGAAGAAGTGGCGAAAAAAATCGGAAAAGAGCGCTCAACAATCGCCAATTTTCTTCGTGTTTTAAAACTTCCGAAAGATGTGATCGTTCTTCTCCAAAAAGAGCAACTTTCATTTGGTCATGCTAAAATTCTTGCTGCCCTAGCTGATGATGAGATGATTAAACGTCTTGCCAATGAAGCAGCTGTCAGTAGCTGGTCAGTACGTGAGCTTGAAGAAAATATCAAAAAAGTAAAAAAGCCACTTAAGGCCAATGAGAAGAAAAATAAATTTCTTGATGAGCAATTCACTCAACTAAAATCTCGCCTTGAAACGAAAACAAACTTCCATATTGCAATTAAAGGGAAGAAAAATGGCGCAGGTGAGGTTATTATTAAATTCAATAACGAAGCTGAATTTAATGATATCTTTAAATATATGATGTCATCGCGCTAAGGAAGGATTTATGGCCCAAGGCCAGAACATTTGTGCCATCATCGAAGAAGGCTGCCGATTTGAAGGCAATTTGTCGTTTACAGGCACCGTTCGCATAGCTGGCTATGTGAACGGGACTATCTTTTCTAATGATACCTTGATCGTTTCTGAGGGTGCTGTGATTAACGCAGACATTAACGCTAATATCGTGGTGATCTCTGGCTCAGTGAAAGGTAATATCAAAGCAACGTCTCGCGTTGAAATGAGACGCCCTGCAAGGTTCGAGGGAACTGTCACCTCTCCCAGCTTAATTGTGGAAGAGGGTGTTATTTTCCACGGCATCACAAAAATGAAAGACAAGAAATAACCCCAATTCCCTTGACGAAAACGCCCTATCAGCTTAAAAAAATACGGCTTAAGTTAAAATCAATTTATTAAGGTTAATCCATGGAAACAGTACAAGCGATTTTCACGCAGCTGGGAATCAATGCGTCTCTCCTCCCACAGTTCATTGTTGTGGTTGTTATGTTCATTTTAGCCGAGTTCATTTTTCTTGGACGTCTTCAAGATGTTCTTGAAACTCGTGAAGAAAAAACGGTGAAGCTTGAAAATGCAGCTGACGAAACGTTTGAAAAAGTAACGAAGATGTCGACTGATTATAAAACAAAAATGGATCAAGCTTCAAATGAAGCTATGAAAATTTCTGCTGAGAAAAAAGCAAAACTTTCAGCTCAATATTCAGAGCAATTTAAAAGTGCAGAAAGAGATGTGACAAACTTTGTTGAACAATCTTCAACAGAATTTGAGTCTCAACTTACTGCTCAGAAAGGAAAATTACTTTCTGAAGTAGAAGGGCTTAGTAATTCTCTTGTACAAAAAATTCTTCAGTAATAAGGAAAATATCTCATGCAAATGTGGACAGCCTATTTAGCTATTGCCCTTACATTCGCTCAGAAAGCATTCGCTGCTGGTGATTCTCATGGTGGACACGCCTCGATCACTGATCTTGTGGCCCCAGCTGTTAACGTCTTTATCATCGTTTCATTTCTAGTTTGGAAACTTAAAGGTCCAATGACTGAAATGTTTAACAAAAAAGCAGAAGATATTGCGAACACAATTGAGCGCGCGAGCATTAAATCTAAAGAAGCTCAAGTGATGCTGGATGCTCAACAAAAGAAAATGAATCATCTTGATCAAGATATTAAAGAAGTATTCAACGCTTCTGAGAAAGAAGTTCAAAACTTTGAAAAGAATCTTGCTCTTGAGACAGAAGAAAAAACACGCAAACTTAAAGCAGATGCCAATCTTAAAATTGAAGCTTCTAAAAAAGCGATGGTTGAAGAATTGAATGCAGAAATTCTTGATCAGGTTATTGCTAAAACAAAAACAACAATTAAGACCAATAAAGATTTTCAAACGAAAGCTTCAAGCAAGTTACTACAAGGACTTCAATAATGAGAGAGCTAGGTATTGCCAAAGTTTATGCTAAGTCTTTTTTAGAGCTTGGTGACCAAAATAAAATCAAGTTTGCCGATGAACTCATCACGCTAACTGAAACAATTAATAAATCAAACGAGCTTGAAAACGTTCTTTTTTTAGACGTGTTCACTCTTGATGAGAAAAAAGCAGTTTTCGCTGAAATTGCTAAAAAAATTAATCTTTCTCCGCTTACGACTGAAGCAGTTAAATTCTTAATTGAAGAAAAGCGTATTGGTCTTCTTCCACTTATCACTAAAGAAGTGATCGTGATTGATGATGAGAGAAGAGGATTCATTAAAGGAACAATTGAAGGCCAAGAAGCGGACATCGATCCTGTATTCAAAGCTAAAATTGAAAATTTCCTCAAAGAAAAACTTGGGAAACTTCCTACACTTCAATATGTACAAAACAATAATGTATCAGCCGGTTATAAAGTGACAGTTAACGACCTTCAGTTAGATGCTTCACTTGATAATCAACTTAATAAATTTAAACAATCAATTCTTAGCGAATAATAAACCCAAAAAAGGGAAGGGATTTTAGATGACGACATCAATTAGACCTGAAGAAATTACAGGAATCATTAAAGACAGAATCGCCAATTTCGAGTCTCGTCTTCAAATGAACGAGATTGGAACAGTTCTCACTATCGGAGATGGTGTGGCACGTGTTTTTGGTCTTCAAAATGTTCTAGCGGGAGAGCTTGTTGAGTTCGACGCTGGTGTTAAAGGGATGGTTCTTAACCTTGAAGCAAACAACGTAGGTGTGGTTGTTCTTGGTGATGATACTCTTATTAAAGAAGGCTCAACAGTTAAGCGTACAGAAAAAATCGTTTCTGTTCCAGTTGGTGACGCTCTTCTTGGACGTGTTGTTAATGCTATCGGTGAGCCTATTGATGGCCAAGGCGAAATCAAAACAACAACTTTCAGAAACGTAGAAATTAAAGCTCCAGGGATCATTGCTCGTAAATCAGTTCACGAGCCTATGCAAACAGGAATTAAAGCTATCGATGCCATGATTCCAATTGGACGTGGTCAGCGTGAGCTTATCATTGGTGACCGTAAGACAGGTAAAACAGCTGTGGCCATCGACACTATTATCAATCAAAAAGGTAAAGATGTTGTTTGTATCTACGTTGCTATCGGACAGAAGCAATCAACTGTACGTCAAGTTTACCAAAAGCTTCTTGAAGCTGGTGCCCTTGAATATACAATCATCGTTTCAGCAACTGCTTCACACTCGGCTCCACTTCAGTACCTTGCTCCGTACACAGGTTGTACAATGGGTGAGTTCTACCGTGACCAAGGCAAGCATGCTCTTATCGTTTATGATGATTTAACAAAACAATCACAAGCTTACCGTCAGCTTTCTCTTCTTCTTCGTCGTCCACCAGGACGTGAAGCATTCCCAGGGGATGTATTTTATATTCACTCAAGACTTCTTGAACGTGCTTGTAAAGTAAATGATGAGCTAGGTGCTGGATCTCTTACAGCTCTTCCAATCATCGAAACTCAAGAAGGTGACGTTGCGGCTTATATTCCAACAAACGTTATTTCAATTACAGATGGTCAGATCTACCTAGAGTCAGATCTTTTCAACTCTGGTATCCGTCCAGCGGTTAACGTTGGTCTTTCAGTTTCTCGAGTTGGTGGATCAGCGCAAGTAAAAGCAATGAAAAAAGTTGCTGGTACACTTCGTCTCGATCTTGCTCAGTACCGTGAACTTGCAGCGTTTGCTCAGTTCGGTTCTGACCTTGATGATGCAACTCAGAGACAGCTTAACCGTGGTGCTCGTCTAGTTGAACTTCTTAAGCAAGGTCAATACTCACCAATGGATGTTATTGATCAATCAGTTGTTATTTTTGCTGCGACTAAAGGATTTTTCGATGCAATCCCTGTAGCAAAAATTCGTAATGCTGAAGCAGATCTTCTTGCTTCTCTTTATGCTAAGAACGCTGATCTTATGAATAGCATGAAAGCAGAAAAACAAATTTCTGCTGAACACGAGGCTAAGCTAGTTGATTCTATCAAAGCTTTCGTTGCTAGCTATAAGGCTTAATTTTAAGGATTAAAGACCATGGCAAATATTAAAGACCTCAAGAAAAAGATCAAGAGTACCAAAGGTACTTTCAAGATCACAAAAGCGATGAAGCTTGTTTCAGCTGCAAAGTTGAACAAGGCCCAGTTGCGTATCTTGGGTCTTCGTCCTTACTCTCAAGAGCTTGAAGGAACTGTGAGAACGGTTTCTGCTCTTGCGCAAGATTATAGCAATGAATATTTCCTTCCTAAGGATAATAACAAAGCTCTAGTTCTTGTGATCTCATCTGATAAAGGTCTTTGTGGTGGTTATAACTCATCACTTGCTAAGGCCGTTAGAAGATTTACGAATGAGCATAAAGATGAAGATCTCAAGTTTGTTTGGATCGGAAAAAAAGTACGTGATCTTATTTCTAAAGAAGTGAACTCTGGCAAAACCTATACGTTTGCTAAGCAGGATCCTACTTATGAAGAAGTAAGAAAAATTGCAGATGAAATCGGTCACATGTTTATGACTGGAGAAGTGGGCAAAGTTTATGTTGCTTATAACTCTTTCATCTCTGCGATCGCTTTTGATTCTGGTGTAAAACAACTTCTTCCTATGCAAGTTTCTGAAGCTGCAAAAGAAGAAATTAAATCTAAGTATCCATATGACTTCAAATATGAGCCTTCAGCAGGACAAATTCTGGACACTTTAGTGCCAGAAGTGTACCTCACAACGGTTTATACTTGTGTGCTTGATGCTATTGCCTCTGAGCATGGATCTCGTATGAATGCGATGGAAAATGCATCGAAGAACAGTAAAGAAGTTATTAAGAAGCTTTCTCTAAAAATGAATAAGTTGAGACAGGCCAAAATTACAACGGAGCTTATCGAAGTTGTATCTGGTGCCGAGTCTCTCAATGGTTAAGGAGCCACTCAAATGGAAAACACAGGTGTTATTCGTCAGGTGTTGGGGCCAGTAATTGATGTTGAGTTTTCTCATGGAAAACTTCCAGCAATTTACAATGCTCTCAAGATTACGAACAAGACATTAGCTGGCGGCGAAGGAAACCTTACTGTAGAAGTAGCGTCTCACCTTGGTAATAACATGGTTAGATGTATCGCTATGGATGCAACTGAAGGTCTTTCACGTGGTCAGGTAGTAACAGACACTGGAGCGCCGATTCAGGCACCAGTAGGTCGTGAATGTCTTGGACGTATTATTAACGTTATTGGGGAAGCAGTTGATGAAGCTGGCCCACTTAATAACAAAAAGAGCTATCCGATTCACCGTGATGCTCCGAAATTTGCTAACCAATCTACTAAGAAAGAACCATTCTTTACTGGTATTAAGGTTATCGACCTTCTTGCTCCATACCTAAAAGGTGGAAAGATTGGTCTCTTCGGTGGTGCTGGTGTTGGTAAGACAGTTCTTATTATGGAACTTATTAACAATATTGCTACTCAACATGGTGGATTCTCAGTTTTCGCAGGTGTTGGAGAGCGTACTCGTGAGGGTAACGATCTTTGGCACGAAATGAAGGACTCAGGAGTTCTTGAAAAAACAGCTCTGTGCTACGGCCAGATGAATGAGCCACCTGGAGCACGTGCACGTGTTGCTCTTACAGGTCTCTCACTTGCTGAGTATTTCCGTGATGAAGAAAAACAAGACGTTCTTTTCTTCGTAGATAATATCTTCCGCTTTACTCAAGCGGGATCTGAAGTGTCAGCACTTCTTGGCCGTATTCCATCAGCGGTGGGATATCAGCCAACTCTATCTACTGAGATGGGAGCTATGCAAGAGCGTATTACGTCGACAAAAGACGGATCAATTACATCAATCCAGGCCGTTTATGTTCCTGCGGATGACTATACCGATCCAGCTCCTGCGACAACATTTGCTCACTTAGATGCAACAACAGAACTTTCTCGTTCAATTGCTGAGCTTGGAATTTACCCTGCGGTAGATCCACTTTCTTCTTCTTCAACAATTCTAACTCCAGATGTTGTTGGTGAAGAGCACTACGCGATTGCACGTCAGGTTCAGTCAGTTCTTCAAAAGTATAAAGAACTTCAAGATATCATCGCCATTCTTGGTATGGATGAACTTTCTGAAGATGATAAAAAACTAGTAGCACGCGCTCGTAAGATTCAAAAATTCCTTTCTCAGCCGTTCTTCGTTGCTGAACAATTTACTGGTAACCCTGGTAAATTCGTGAAGATTGAAGACACTATTAAAGGATTCAAATCGATTCTTGCTGGTGAAGTAGATCATTTACCTGAACAAGCGTTCTACCTAGTTGGTGACCTTGATATGGTATTTGAAAAAGCTAAGAAGCTGACTGAAGGGAAATAATTATGGCAGCATTTAAACTCAATCTTTACACGCCAAAAGGTGTGATTGTTAAAGATCTTGAGTGTAATGATATCGTGATTCCAACTGTGAGAGGGGATATTAATATCCTTCCAGACCATACTCATATTTTAACTGAGCTTGGAACAGGAATTCTTACGGCCAAAACCGGAGTCGGTACTCGTCACTTTTCTGTAACGGCTGGACTTTGTCGTGTTCTTAAAGACACGGTAACGATTCTTTCTTTTACTTCAGAGAGATCTGAAGAGATTGATATCGAAAGAGCCAAGTCGACTAAAAAGAAAGCAGAAGATCGTCTTGCTGGTAAAGCAGAAAGCCTTTCTGATGTTGAGCTTATCAAGTTTAGAAGAAAACTTGAAAGAGCTGAGATGAGACTCAAGCTAGCAAATCTTAAGTAATTCAATCAGGCCCTCTTACGAGGGCCTTTTTTTGGTCCTATAGGACCACTCTTTTTGCCCCGACTACTCATGAGTACTCACTCAAAAAACTCCCTCTATAATCGCTGACTAATCAAAAAACAATAGGCAATACATTCATCTCTTTAGAAATTCGCAACTTCTATTAGAATAAAGAGAGATGAACCATATTGCGACTCGTGCTTTTTCTACACTTTCTTTGGCCCTGTATTTAGGGCTATTTTTGCTTGTGGCAAAATTCTCTATTGATTCGTCTTCTTCGGTTGTTATTACTCTACCTGAAATTTCTCTTTTCTCGCCTCGTCCACCGCAGATGGAATGGATGAATGCGGCTCTTCCGGTTAAGATTGAAAAAGAGACACTGGCCGATTCAGCCAATTTTAAGATCAAAGAAATCAAAGCTCTTAAGCATGCTAAGGTTGAAATCACGAAGGCCAAAACTATTGTCATGAAGCCTGAGCTGATTGTGGCCAAACCTATAGATACTAAAGAGTCGTTTGCTTGGAAGTCAGTAGCAGGAAGAAAAGAGCTCCCTGTTGAGACTATCCAAAACTATTTAACGACGGTGAATTTTAATCTTCCGACCGAGCAGTACCTTGCTCTTTATAATGATTTCAAAATGAATGAAGCCATGGCACCAGCTGCTTTAGTGGCAGTTGAAAACTCAAGAGCTCCTGCCGAAACAGCCGTTCCTACTAAAGAAATTGAAGATAAAGTTTCAACTACTCTGGCCTCATCAAAACTTCCTGAAGTGGAAGATGATATTGTTCTTTATGATTATCAAGATGAAGTAGCTCCAGTTCAAACTCTGGCATCGACTGAGAATACAGTTCAAGTCCAAAAAGAAGTTATCCACACAACAATCGTGGAAAAAGCACAAGCGCCTCAGGGGAATTTGGATAAAGTGGAAGAAGTCGCTATCGGTGATCTTCTTAGCTTTGACTACTCACAGGCCCAAACAGTTTCTCCAAAAATTAGCGCAGTCCCAGCTCCAGTAAAACAGAATAAAGCTCCTGAAGTAAAAAGAGCAACGCCAGCTCCTGCTCAGAATGAATACTCATCAGCAGTAACGGACGGTGGGAAAAAAGAGGATAAAATTGATAATAATGAAGGATTTGTTGGTAAGAATAATTTTACTGGCAACCGCTCTTCATTAGTTATTTCTGCCGTTTCTGTGGATGGCAAAGATCTGTTAGATGTAAAAGCTTTTCAAGTTCAATTTAAAGATGATGCTGCAGACTTTGCAGAAGACTTTAATAATGGAACAGTGGCCTTTGACTACTCACTTCATGATGCCGCCGCCACAAGGTCAGCTAAGGTTATTGCTAAAAATCACGTGACTACTCACGTAGATTTTACTCTTGAGCAGAATAATACTTCAGAACTTGTTCCGCTATTAACGGATGAATACTTCTATAAACTTCAAAACGGAAATGCTGTCACAGGTGGTCTTCTTCTTAAAGTTGATTCTGCTGTAGGTGATGTTCAAATTGATAAAGATCATTCTTCGCGTAAATTTCTTGATGGCGACCTGAAAGAAGTATCAGATAAGAGCTATGAATTTGTTTATTTCTCAAATGTTCCAGCTGGTAATGTTCTAGTAAGTTTTGTTACGAGATACAAGACAGTTCGTAAAATTCTTTTTGTGACTCCTCAAGAGTTAACTTATGAAAAAAATCTTATGGAAGATATTGGTCAGGTCCAGCTAGAAATGTTTGAAGACAATCTTCTGTCTAAAGAAAAAACTCAGCTCAATATCAATGCAGAAGAGATGACTGAATTTACTCAAACTCCGCGGACTGAGAAGCTTTCATTAAATAATTACAAACTGCCTGTGGGTCTTCAAAGTTATGGTTCAAGACTTTACCTTGAACTAGCTCATCAGAATGAACCTATCTTTGTGGGTGTAGGCCAAAATAAATCAGTTCATATTCCATCTGAGGATTATCTTCGTCTTGTTTTGAGCAATTTTCCTGAGGGGAAACTAACGACACGCTGTATGGTTCAGATTAATCTTTCTAAGAAGGCAGTGAGCTTATCTCATCTTGCTGAAGGTGTGGAAGATAATTTGATGACTGAAGCACAAATGATTGATAAAGATGGAAGATTTCACCATTCAATCAGTGAAAAAACAGAAAAAATCTTTATCCAAGGCGAATACCAAGGAAATGCAAAAGCTGATCCGAATGGTGTTATTCATGTAAAAGTGAACTACGCTGATGGCTCAAATGACTATCTTAAGACATTTTGCTCACCAAATACTTATCTCGTTGAACAACTATAAGACTTTAATTGTTTCACCCAATCCTTAGGTTTTACCTTCACAATGGACTCCAGATTGACTATTTGGAAATGTTTGGGTGAGAGAGGAAAGGGAGAGGTAATAAGAGTTGCTCGCTGAATAGGGCGAGTCGTTGTTAAGTGATGATTAAAGCTCATCAATTTTTCGTAATCTTTATCACTTAATTTAAGATCTTTATTTAAACGAATCGTGCATTTGGCCTGATAAATATAAAAATCTTTCACTTCTTGATGCTCATCTTCTTCTCTAACAACTTCGGAAATATCATCTCGGTAGGCGAGAGTGTAAACCAGCGCCAGAAATTCAGAATAAAAATTCTTTGAGGCAAATCCAAAATTCTCAGAGTCAGAATTTTCTATAACCTTGGCAAGGCTCAGCTCTTCTGTGGCCAGAGATCTTCGCATCTTAACTAAATGTTTTGTTCCTGAGTTATAGGCCGTCACGGCAAGATCCCAGCGTTTGAGAATTTTAAGATTCTCTTCAAGAAGAAAGCTTGCGGCCAATGAAGAGAGGATAATATTTCTGCGGTAATCAATATGAGCGTGTTTAGGAAGATAATGCTTTGAGATGAATGGCATAAATTGCCAAACACCGAGGGCCCCGACCTTTGATTCCGCTAGTGGATTAAAACTAGATTCAAGAAAAGGAATGGCCAAAAGATCAACAGGAAGCTTTTTATTAGTAAAAATCTTTTTTAAATATTCTTGGTAGGGAGAAGATCTCACAAGGCCATCTTGAATAAAATTGGCCTGTCCTGTTTGAGAGCGAATAGTGCTTTTAAGATCTTTAAAAAGTTCAATACGAGATTCTCGAGAATCCGGAAGTGGAATACCTGCTTGATGAATAGCATTTAAAATGAGGCCAGTTTCTTGATCTCTCAAAAAAGGATCTTGGATCAATTTATTATAAATCTGTTTAATATCATCAATATTATCAACAGTCAGTTTTCGCTGAAGATTATAGAGAGTCATGCGATGAAGGTTTTTCTCTTTTAATGTCTGAAAATCCAAAACTCGGTAAATAAGAGAGAGTCTATCTCTATCATGAAGCACAATTTGGTGAGATGAAAACTGAGTATAAATCAAAAACCAAAATTTGGAGCTTTGTTCAAAATAAGATGGAATCTTAAAATCTACAGGAATTTTTTCATCGGGATCCATTAAATATTTATCCATGACCTCTGAGCTGGCCCAAGGAAGGCTAACGACTTTAGAGGGGTCATCCTCTTCAATGATCGGATTCCAAAAGAGTTTTTCTCCGAAAAATGGATCGGAGGCAACAAAGAAGAATAGAATAAAAACAAAAAGAAGATATTTTACCATTGGTGCCGACTAAAAATTTCCATTGTGCGTTTGTAACCTGCTTCAACTGCATGGGCCGAGACTTCTGCATTTAAAGAGAATGAATTTGAAAAAAAGAGTTTATAGTCATGATGACTTGGATAAATATCGATAAGTTTAACCTTTGGATTGGTATGCATTTTTCGTTGTAGAATCGCTAATATTTCACGTCGATGCTGATTAGAAAACTTTTCTTTTTTCATATAGTCCGAAACAGTATCCATAATATCAATGGCACGGGCCCGCTCAGCACGAGAAGAAATAATTTTCTTTTGAATCATTAAATAAATAGATTGTACTAAAATGGGTGTAAGTCCGTAATGAACCAGAGAGCCTACTTCATCATGAAAATGATAAGGTGTATGGGTCCATGAGCTGATAATCACTTCACAACCATTGTCTTCAGCCACGTGGGTTGAAAGAGTTTCTCGAATTTCTCCGTCGATATAGTAATCCACCTGATCCGTTTGCATGTTTTTTATGGGATAAGGTTGAAAAAACGGAGGAACAGACATACTCGCAGCTGTTGCGTAAGAAACATTTGTTCCTGTGTAGTAAACCGAAGTACTGTCATGAGAAGGATTTGGATAATTGTATTTTGAAAAAATAACTTTTCTTGAGTGATCTAACTGAGTGGCCACAATAAAAAGATCCGGGCCAAAGTCTTCAAAATTGTCACTTTCAAGCACATTTTTCAAAAGATACTGGCGAAGTCCTTCAGTTGAAAAGAAGCCAGGAAAAGAAACAATAGGTTTAAGGACACTCTTGAGCATCGTGGGAAGACCATCAAGTGGATGGTAAAGATCACTTTTGGGTGCCTTTAATCCATTTGATTTAAGATAAAACATATCTTTGTAAGAGATTCCTCTCAGCTTTGAGCCTTTAATTCCTAAAGTCGACTTAATAACATCCTGGGGACTATAGCCGCTGGCCAGATAATTACAAATCAGTGCACCAGCTGATGAGCCAACATAGGTGCCGATTTCCAGTGGCCGAGGATTCAGTTGATCTGTCACACTTTTATTACTTTTAAGAATGAACCCAAGGTCTTCCAGAGCGTGGGCCACGCCAAGATGCCAGGCCGCTGCCTTAACAACACCACCCGATAACACCAGGGCGATTTTCTTGTTCTTAAATTCATTCAGATCAATTGACTTCATTGCTCAACTTATTGTTTTTGATTTTGCCTATATATATCGGAATCTTTATACTAAATATTAGTCACGAAGGAGTACTATGGCGACCAAGGATGGGGTTTGGCTCTCAATTTTAGACTATTCTCAGTATAAAAAGGTCTCAATTTCTACAATTCGCCGACATATCAAGTCGAATATAGTGAAGTCAAAAGAAGTTGATGGCAAATATTTTATCTATGTCTCTGATATTGAGAAAGTCTCGCTCAAGGGTGAAGGTGAATTATTGCGTCTCAAACTTGATCTCGAATTTTATAAACAAGAAATAAAAAAACTTCAGGAAGAAAACAATGAGTTGAAAATGCTTGTTGATCTTTATGAATCAAAATCTTCAATGTATCAATCAACAGATCTACCTCCGGAGTTACCGGTACTTTCATTATGAAAAAAATAATTCTTCTTCTTAGTTTGATCTTCTCTCTCTCCGCTTGGTCACAATCAAGCATGAGGAGATGTACTTTATTACCTGTTACCGACAGTGTGGGTGGGGCCATTGGTTTTAAAGTTTTTGAAGAGCTTGAATCTAATCTAAGAAGAAGTAGCTGGTGTACTTATGTCTCTAACTCATCAATGATGGGTGTCTTTAGTCGCTATAAAGAAAATCTTCCTCGTCACTTAAAAGAGCCAGAAGTAGTGAAGGCCGTGGCGGAAAAATTAAAAGTAGGATCAATCCTTAGAGTGGGGATTGTGAATGAACTTAAAGGAATTGAACTTCAGCTTGAAATTGTTGGAGAAAATGGTGTTGATCTTTATTTTTCGGAAAAGATGACACTTGATAGCGATGATATTGAAATGATTGCCCAGTCAGTAAAAAATTGGCTGGATGTGTATTCAAAACAAATTCCTTATGATGGCAAAGTCACGGGTATTCTTGGTGAGCAGATCACTTTTGATGTGGGGAAAGGTTATCCAATCCAAGTCGGACAGCAGTTCTCAATTAAGCGTTTAAAGAATTTTAAAAAGCATCCACTGCTTAAAAAAGTCGTCGATTATGATTCTGAGGTTGTGGCCCAAGGAGAGATTTTTAATATCTCAGATAACCAAGCTCTTGGGATGGTGAAGGTTTATAAGAATAATAAAAAACTTCTTGTTGGTGATTGGTTAAAGCTTGAGGCCTACAATCCAGAAGGGATTGATGTTCGTGATGCTCTCGATAAACCCGAAGCTCCTAAGCCAGGCACATTAGGTCTACTTTCCGTTGCTCTTTTTGGATCTCAATCAAGCACATCAACCTCGGCCACAACTGACTCTCAACGTATGTCAGGGTTGCTTCTTGGTTTCGATCTTCGTGGAGAGCTTTGGCTCACAAGAAATTATTTTGCGGCCCTTGAACTTCTGAGTGCCATTGGGACTCAACGAAAAGGGTCTGGAAGTCCTGAGAAGAGCTCAGTGAACGTCAACAATAATGCTTTCAAGGTAACAGGTGGCTACAAGTATTTACCCATTGGTTTTTTCTATGGTCCTCAGATAGATATTTATGCGGGTTATGCCAATCATACTTTTGATATTGATTATTCTGCTCAAGATGGATTCGGGAAAAATCAAATTTCAGGAATTGTTTTTGGAACTAATGTAAATGTCCCTGTAAGCCGTGATTATCGATTCTTTGCTAATGCAGAACTGATTCCCTTTCCGACTTTTAAAGATTCAGACAATTTATTTGGAAGTGCTGAAAGTGTAAGCTCAATGGAGCTAGAGCTTGGAGTTAAGTATCAGTATATTACTAATATTACTTTTGATGGATCAGTTGAAGTTCAGTCCCATAAAGCAAAGTTTGGCGGGGATATAAAAGAAGTTTCTTACAAAGATACATTCCTCAAATTTGGTGCAACTTTTAATTTCTAGAGAGTAAATAATGAGTGAGTTTCTTCAAAATGCGGCAGACTTCATTTGGGGTCTACCGCTTCTCGTTTTCATCTTCATTGTTAATATCATTCTCATTTATCACTCTAAGTTTCTTCCTTTAAGAGGATTTATTCACGCGATAAAACTTTTAGGGGAGAAAAAAGAAGAGTCTTCAGAGGCCGAAGGAGAAATCTCTCACTTTGAAGCTTTCTGTAATGCTATTGCTGCAACTGTTGGGTTAGGAAATATTTCTGGTGTGGCGGTGGCCATTGCCACTGGCGGACCAGGGGCGCTGTTTTGGATGTGGGTGGCAGCTTTTTGTGGGATGAATACAAAGTTTTTTGAGTGTTCTGTGGCCCAGCTTTATCGTGGCAGAGATTACCGTGGAGATGTGCAAGGAGGGGCGATGTATGTTATCGAGAAGGCCCTCTCACCTAAGCTTCGTTTTCTCTCTTATATGTTTGCCATCTGTGGATTGATAGGAACACTTTCTCTTTTTCAAATTAATCAAATTGCCGACTATGGAGAAACTTATTACGGTGTAAGCAAGCTGAGCTCTGGAATAATATTTTCTCTTATGACTTTTTTAGTTCTTTTAGGAGGGCTTAAAGGAATCTCAAAATTTTGTTCAACAGTCGTTCCTGTGATGAGTGTGCTTTATTTTATTGTGGCGATGGTTATTGTTTTTCTAAATATTGAGAAAGTTCCTGGTGTGTTTACTTCTGTGATCTCAGAGGCCCTTAATCCAAGTGCCGCCTTTGGAGGAATCGCTGGTTATAGTTTTATGCGAATTCTCACTATTGGTCTTAAACGAGCCACTTTTTCTAATGAAGCTGGTATAGGAACTGCTCCTATGGCCCATTCAAATTCAAAGACAAGTGAGCCCATTTCAGAGGGCTATGTATCGATGCTTGGACCTTTTCTTGATACTATTATTGTTTGCAGTCTCACCGCTATTGTCATTCTAGTGAGTTTTCCTAACGGTGCTCCCCAGTACTCAGGGATTCAATTAACAAATGAAGCTTTTGTCATGAATTTAGGACCTGTCGGTCAGCATTTTCTTGCGATCACTATTCTTCTTTTTGCCACTTCGACCATGATTGGAATGGCCAACTATAATCAAAAATGTTGGGACTATTTATTTAAAGGAAGGTTTGGTCTTGGGCGCAAAACATTTCTTGCCTTTTATAGTGGCTCTATTCTAGTGGGGGCACTTATTCCCATGATGAATGTTATAAATTTGATGGACGTGGCCTTTGCCCTAATGACTATTCCTAATGTCGTGGCCACACTTTATCTTGCCCCTAAAGTAAAAGATGAACTTCTTAAATATAACAAAAAACGATTAAGCAAAATATGAAGAATGAAATTTTGGAACTAGAAAAACTAATTCTTAAGCATAAAGAACTCTACTATTCTGGGAAAGCGGAAATCTCAGATGAGAAGTATGATCAATTAGAAATGAAGTTAAAAAGGCTAGATCCAGAGAATCCTGTTCTCTCCATAGTGGGTCATAAGCTTGCAAGTTTTTCAGATAAAGTTGAGCATCAAAAAAAAATGCTCTCACTAGATAAAACTTATTCTGAAGATGATCTCCAAAAATGGGCCGAAAAACATAAGACACTTTCAATTTACAAAATTGATGGTTCGAGTTGTTCTCTCTTGTATGAAAATGGTCATCTCGTCATGGCCAAAACGAGAGGTGACGGACAATTTGGCGAGAATATCACCGCCAAAGCGATGTTTATTCCAACAATTCCTAAGTCTATTTCCTTTAAGGGCAGCCTTGAGGTCAGGGGCGAGGTTTATTGTGTAGAACAAGATTTCTATCACCTTTCTGAAACGATGAAAGTGCTTAAGCTTGAGGCGCCCACATCAATGAGAAATATTGTGGCGGGACTTTTAGGGCGAAAAGAGAATATTCATCTTTGTCGTTACCTTAGTTTTAAGGCCTTTGATTTTGTTTCCTCAGATTCAAAATTCCAATTCGAACATGAAAAAATGGATACACTCTCAAAAAATGGATTCGAGATACCAGACTATAAGCTCCATGATTCATTTAAATCCATTAAAGCTCATTTAGATGAGTGTAAGGAGTTTATGGATAAAGGTGATTACCTTATAGATGGTCTTGTTCTTGTCTATGATAGCCTGATTGAGCAGCGTGAGCTTGGAGAAACGGCTCATCATCCAAGATATAAAATAGCTTTTAAGTTTGCTGGTGATACAAAAGTGACACAGATTAAAGAGCTAGAGTGGGGAGTTTCAAGAAATGGAATTCTTACTCCTGTGGCCAATGTCGAACCGGTGGAATTATCTGGGGCCATGATTTCAAGAGTGACTCTGCATAATATGGGGTTAGTGCGAAATTTTGAACTGAAGGTTGGAGATAAAATTGAGATCATTCGTTCAGGAGAGGTCATTCCCAAATTTCTAAGTGTGAGTGAGCGTTCTCCTCAAGGGGAGTTTCATTTGCCTGAACACTGTCCAAGCTGTCAGTCAAAGCTTGTGATGGATGATATCTGGCTCATGTGTATCAATGAGGCCTGCCCGGCTAAAGTGAAAGAAGAAATACTGAACTATATTAAAAAATCAGGAATGGAAGATATCTCAGATAAAAGGTTAGAAGAGATGATTTCTAAGGGTCTTGTGACTGACATTCCTTCACTTTATAAAGTGACGATGATGGATCTTCTTACTCTAGAAAAGGTAAAAGATAAACTTGCGACCAAGATGTTTAGTGAGATTCAAAAAACAAAAAGCCAAACTCTTGTTCAATTTATTAGTGCCATTGGTATTGAAGGAATCTCGGCCACCAAGTGTGAGAAGATTATCGCCAATGGGTATAATACTCTTGAGAAGATGATGGAGCTCGATGTGGAGACGATGATGAGAATCGAGTCTTTTGCTGAAAAGTCATCCACAGATTTTGTTAAGGCGATGAAAAAGAAAAATAAACTTATTAAGACTCTTTTGAAAATGGGTGTTGAGGTCAAGGCCGATGCTGTGGCCACAGGTGAGGGGCCACTTAAAGGGTTTAAATTTTGTATCACCGGCGAGCTTTCTCATCCAAGAGCAGAAATTGAGAAGAGTATTAAGATGAATGGCGGAGTGATGGTGAGCTCTGTTTCAAAAAATACAAGTTATCTTGTCACAAATGAAAAAGAATCTAGCTCTTCAAAATTTGTAAAGGCCAAAGAGCTTAAAGTTCCGGTAATAACCGAGGAAGAACTTTTACAAATGATGAAGGGTTAATTTATGGCCAAGATAAGATCAGTTTTTACATGCCAAGAATGTGGATATCAATCGGCTAAGTGGTTAGGAAAATGTCCTGATTGTAATCAGTGGAACTCATTTAGTGAAGAGGAAGTCACCAAAGCTTCTAAGCTTGCGCAAAAAGTAACAACTGTCTTGGGTGGCAAAGTTTCAAAACCGAAAAATATTAGTGAAATTGAAAATGAGAAAGTTTACCGCTATTTCACAGGAATAAATGAGTTTGATCGTGTGATGGGTGGTGGAATAACTCATGGGTCTCTGACTCTTATTGGAGGAGAACCGGGAATTGGTAAATCGACTATCCTTATGGAAGTTTGTGGAAAACTTCTGACTCAATATAGTGATGGAAAAATTCTTTATGTCAGCGGAGAAGAGTCAGAGTCTCAGGTGGCTGATCGCTCAAAAAGACTTGGTGTGGATAACCCCCATTTGTATATTTATAATGAAACTAATTGGCAGAAAGTTTTAGAGCAAGTTAAAGAGCTTAAACCCAAATTTCTTATTCTCGACTCAATCCAAACTACCTATTCTTCAGAAGTAGATTCAGCGGCCGGAACACTTTCTCAAATACGTGAAGTGACTTACGAAGTGATGAATTATGCCAAGGCCTACGGTCTGACAGTTTTTCTTATCGGTCATGTAACTAAAGAGGGACAAATTGCTGGGCCCAAAATTTTAGAACATATGGTGGACACAGTTGTTTATTTTGAGGGCGATCAGCTTGGCCAGTACCGTATGCTTCGAGTGATGAAAAATCGTTTTGGAAATACTAATGAAGTGGGTATTTTTGAAATGCAAGAAAAGGGACTGGTCGAAGTTTCCAATCCTTCACAATATTTTCTTGAACAATCTATTCCTGGATCTTACGGGCGATCTATTACCTGTATCCTTGAAGGATCTCGTGCGCTTTTTGTAGAGATGCAGGCCTTGGTTGTAGAGAATAAATTTGCTGTAGGAAGAAGGACAACTCAAGGCCTAGATTCAAATCGTGTGGCCTTACTTGTGGCGGTGATTGATAAATATTTTGGAGTGCCACTTTCTTATAATGATATCTATGTGAATGTTGTGGGTGGAATGAAACTCACCTCACGGGAATCTGATCTCTCTGTGCTCGCCTCTCTTTTAAGCTCTTATTTTATGAGTCCTATTCCCAGTGACACTGTGTTTTTAGGGGAAGTTGGCCTAACCGGTGAAGTCCGTTCGGTTCCCATGATGGAGCTTAGACTTCGAGAAATTGCTCAAATGAACTATAAAACCGTGGTTACTGCCGACCGTGTGGCCAAAGATTACCAAGGAAAATACAAAATAAAAATTATTGGAATAAGTCAGGCCAAGGAATTAAAAAACATTTTTTTCAGTACTTAAGTTATTAAAATTAAACGCTTTTAACATATATTAAAATTAGTTCATATTTACATATTTGAATATTAATATATGTTAATGCGTATGCCATCAAGAAAAGTTATCTCTAAAAAAATGTCTGAATATCTCTCCGTGATCTCCCATCCAGATCGTTTCAGGATCATTGAAGAGATCGGAAACAGAGAGCTGGACGTAAACGAAATTACCAAAATTTTAGGTATTCCCCAAAGCAGTGTTTCACAGCACCTCTCTGTTTTGCGCTCAAAAGATCTTGTTGTAGATAGAAGAGAGGGAAAGCATATTTTTTATTCACTTCGTTTTCCATGGATGGCCGGATGGCTTCTTCAAGGGCTTCAACTTTTAGAAGAGGCAAAAAGCTCAGATCTCGACTTATTGACCGCAACAGCTGAAGTTAAAAAACTTTGGGGAAGAGGTCACCAATGATTCATACGATTGGACAGAATCTCTATACTTGGAAAAAAATTCTTCTTTGGTCTATTCTGAGTTTTAAGGCCGGTATGCTTAATGCCGCTGGATTTTTATTTGCCGGCTATTTTGTTTCTCACGTTACAGGCTTTGGAACACAAATCGGAATTACCATTGGGCATGAGGAGTATGCTTTCGGGATAGAACTTTTAGTTATTCCTGTTTTTTTCATCTTAGGTGGTTTTGTCACCTCACTGATTCTAGATGTGGATTATGATGAAAAAAAGATCCCACGCTACGATTATGTTCAACTTCTTATTACTGCTCTTTTAGGTGTTATCAGTACTCTATTCTTAATCGATTTTTATGACTCGTCTGTTCTTCCGATGAAGCATGATGATAATACGATTTTCCTTATTGCTCTCCTTTGTTTTGTTTGTGGACTTAAAAATGGTCTTTCAACTTGGTCTACATCGGGAAAAATACGAACAACGCATCTCACAGGTCTTTCTACAGATATCGGTCTTCATCTCCCAAAAGTAATAATAAGTCGGTCTTTTAATTCAAAATTTCCTGAAGAAAATATTGTGACTTACACCAGACTTATTACATTACTAAGCTTTTCTATTGGCTCATTTTTTTCTGCAATGTTCATTCATAAGCTTGGTGAAGTGATCTTTTATGTCACTTTTATTATCTCACTTGGTTTGCTTTATATATCCATTACAAACAGAAGACGCTTAGTTAGACTAAGCAAAGGGGCCTAGATGAAAACATTAACAAAAGAAATGCAGAGCAAAATTTCTCCAACTCAAGCATTGGAACTTTTAAAAGCTGGTAATAAAAGATTCATTAACAATTTAAGTATGAATAGAAATCTTCTTCAGCAAATGAATGAGACTTCTGATGGTCAGCATCCTTTCGCCGTTGTGATTAGCTGTATGGATTCTAGAACATCAGCAGAGTTGATTTTTGATCAAGGTCTTGGTGATATCTTCAGTATTCGTATCGCAGGAAATGTTATTAATGAAGATATCTTGGGAAGTGCCGAGTTTGCTTGTAAGGTAGTCAGAAGTAAGCTTGTTATTGTTCTTGGGCATACTTCATGTGGTGCCGTTAAGGGGGCTATTGATGATGTGGATTTAGGACATCTCCACTTTATTACAAAAAAGATTCAGCGCTGTATTCACCATGATCACAAGTTAACTCCTCAAGATATGATGGATCAAGTGACTCGTGATAATGTGAAGAAGAGTATGGAGGATCTACGTTGCCACTCTTCTATTCTTGCTCAGCTTGAGAAAGAAGGAGAAATCAAAATAACTGGTGGAATTTACGATGTGAATACCGGAAGTGTTGATTTTTTTGACAAGTAATTTTAGAGATTATCTTTTTTACCTATACCTCTAATATGTAGGCCTTTTTCTGTTAAATTAGCGAAAAAGGTCTACATCATGAAAAAATCAATCCTCGCTCTCATCACTCTACTTCTCTCTTTTCATGCTATGGCCGATTGCCGGACCATTCTTGATCAGAGAATGAGTAATCTTAAATCTAGAAATTCTCAGACGAATCAAAATCTTGGAACGGGAGCCGTTCTTGGAGGAATCCTTTTATTTGTGAATGCCCCAATTGGAATTACTATCATTGGTGTTTCTGCTGCAGGAAGTGGTTTTCATGAATTAAGTAAGGCCAATAATAGAAAACTTCGGGCCGCAATTGATGAAGCTTATGTTTACCATGGGACGAGAGTTGAAGGGAAAAAGCTTAAAAAGCTTTTAAGAAAAGTGAACAGAAAACTTAAGTCTGATATTACGATGCCCGAGCTTGTGGATTCAATAGTTGATGCCAATGAAAGTAAGCTTATTTGTAATGCAAGAAATATGAATCATTTTGCTCGAAAAGTAAAAGTGGAGCTTGAGTAACCAAGCTCCTAGCTTTTTCAAATTAAAGAAAAACCTTTTTGAGTGTTTTACCCCAGAGATTTCTTTTATCAGCATAATACTTCTCATTTCCAGGATTAAATTCTTTTTCTAACTTCCAAAGTTTTCCGAGATCAGAGATTTTAATCTCCCCTCTGGAAACGAGGGCCCCAAGCGCCACTCCATAAGCAGTGGTATCTGTGACTTCTGGACGAAGAATTTTCTTCTCAGAAAAATTTGCCTGCATTTGCATAAGAAGGTTATTGGCCGAGGCTCCACCATCAACACGTATATCGTTAAGTTTAGAGAAATCCTTTTTAAAACTAGAGACTGAATCATTAACAGAAAGAGCAATTCCTTCTAAACACGCCCTCGCAATATGACCGTTATGAGTTCCTCTTGTGAGACCAAGGATGGCGGCCTTAGCCTCGGAATTCCAGTAAGGAGTTCCGATACCAGTGAAAAATGGCATAAATAATACATCTGCCATCTGCGAGAGATCAGTCACCTCATTGGCCAGACGTTCGACTTCAGAGCTTGATCTGATAGATCGAAGATTATCACGCAGCCACTGAACAGCCGCACCGGCAATATAAGTAGACCCTTCAAGAGCATAGATTTTTTTTCGCTGATAAAAATAAGCGGCAGTTGTAAGAAGACCTGTTTGAGAAAAGACTTTTTTATCACCAGTATTTAATAATAAAAAAGCACCTGTTCCATAAGTACATTTAATATCACCTTCGTTCACACAGGCCTGACCAAAGAGGGCTGCTTGCTGATCACCTAGAATAGAAAGAATAGGGATTCCATCAGGAAGAAATCCGCAGTTCTTTGTTGTTCCAAAGGAAGTAAAAGATTCACAAATTTCTGGGAGAAATTCTCTGTCAATACCAAAGAAGTCTAAAAGTGATTTGTCCCATTCAAAGCTATCAAGACTCATAAGCATCGTTCGAGATGCATTTGAGGCCTCAGTCACATGAGTAAGTCCTGCCGTCAGGCGATAAACCATATAGGTATCAATAGTTCCAAAGAGAAGATCATTTTTAGAAGCTGCATTTTTGACTTCTTGAGAGTTTTCAAGGAGCCAGCGCATCTTTGTACCAGAAAAATACGGATCAAGTGGAAGTCCAGTCAGTGAGCGACATTTTTTTTCATACTCATCACGATGAGAGTCACACCAGCTGGCCGTTCTTCGATCTTGCCAAACAATCGCATGGTGAAGAGGTTTACCTTGGCGATTAAAAGCACAAGTAGTTTCACGTTGATTCGTGATACCAATGGCCATCAGATCAGACTTTCCTACTTTTTGTCTTTTAAGAATAATTTCAATAGAGTCTTCAATAGACTGCCAAATTTCATTAAGATCATGCTCAACCCAAGCGGGATGAGGATAAATTTGTCGATAATCTACTTTTTCTTTATCAACGACTTTTAGATTTTTTGCATCAATCAAGAGGGAAGTTGTTCCAGTTGTTCCTTGATCAATAGCTAATAGATAACTACTCATTAGAGATCCTTGTGTCTTTATTTATAGGTCTAGTCGACTATTTTGAGTTTCGTCATCCACAATGATTTTGACGATATCTACCCAAATACCTGCAATTTGATTGTTTACAAGTTTAACAAACATGAAAGAAATTGTGGCGACCACTAATAGCAAAAGAACAAACTCAATAAGTGACTGGCCGTTCTCATTAAGTACGGCTTTTACCTTATTTAGTTTTTCTTTAAAACGTGCTACAATACGAT
This sequence comes from Bacteriovoracaceae bacterium, assembly GCA_049241565.1. Lineage (GTDB taxonomy): Bacteria > Bdellovibrionota > Bacteriovoracia > Bacteriovoracales > Bacteriovoracaceae > DZBG01. The sequence goes on from JBMLQL010000030.1 coordinate 271,004, forward strand.
CTATCATCTCTGGGGTACCCATGAAAAAGTTTTTACCTATTACTCTTTTTATTATGGCCTTCTTCGGCTTTCTTGCCACACAAATCATTTGGGATACATTTCACCTTAATGCTGAGCAAGTCCAAGTTGAGAAGGAAAAATACTCCCTTTACGAGAACCTTTTCCAAGAAATTTCAGTAACTTCTAGCAAAGGTACGACTTACGTCCTAAAGGACCTAAAATCACCTGTGGTATTAGTGAACTTTTGGGCCAGCTGGTGCGTTCCCTGCCTCAAAGAATTCCCATCTTTGGTAGAATTCCAACAGAAATATAAGGGGAAAGTCACCGTTATTGGGATTAATGGCGATGAAGAAGACCCAAAAATGAACGTAGATAAAACCGAGAAAAAATATAAACTAAATTTTGAATCCGTACTTGATCCTGCGAGTGTGGTATCCAATAAATTCATGATCAATACCTATCCTGTTTCTATTCTGTACTACAAAGGTAAAGTTATCTACGTGAATAAAAAAATTCATGACTTCATGGACAAGGAGTTTTTGGCCATGATTGATAAGCAAATTAGTCTCTAGTTTAATAACCACATCTGTATTTTTTAAAAATATTTGCATAAGGAGTATGCATGAAGTGGTTTATTTGCCTTGGATTGGCGCTTGTTTCAGCAACCTGTTTTGCTAAAGTAGAACTTCTAACAACAATTACTAGCGATGTAGATAAAGAGACGAGCTATCTTTCAATCGATATCGACGACGACTCAAACGAAATCACAAAAATGATTCTTCAAACAAAGAATGCTGCCGGTGTAGAAACAGGTGTGCGTGAATTTGATTATGATGAAGTGATGACAAAAGGGGTTGTTCTTCTTCATAAAGAAGGAAGAGATGTTGTTTCACTAAAACCTGCGGATAAATCATTCAGTTTTCTTTCAGCAGGGACAATGAGAGTTATTTATCTTTATAGCGGGATTAATAATTCAACTCGCGAAGTGAAAATCAATCTTGTTCCACTAGCTGAGGGAGGGAGCTTTCACCTCACAACAGAGGAAGGTGTTAAAACTAATCGTATGTTTGTGAAAGCGAATAAGGCTCTTGGTAAAATTATTGGAATTAAAGAAATCCAATTCTCTTACAAAGACTAAATTTTGATAGCAAGGTTATGGCCCCATGAGTAGAAAATCTCTTCATGGGTGCTTGCCTTAAAAATACTTAGTTTTGGTTCTAGCCCTGGGATAACTGCTCCTTGTTCACGAAGATTCAAAGCATGAGAAGCATTTAAAGTGATCGCTGCCCAAATTTCTACAGGTGTCATCGCCAAATTTTTTGCACTTATTGAGGCTAGTAAAATGAGATTGTCACAGTGACAAGAACCAGGGTTATAGTCACTGGCCATGGCCACTTTTACTCCAGCTTCAATCATATGACGTGCAGGTGCAAGAGCTTTTCCTAAGAAAAAAGCTGTTCCAGGTAGAAGAGTGGCCACAGTTGATGATTTGGCCAGAGCACGGATGCCTTCATCGGAAACTTGCAGAAGATGGTCAGCACTTAGGGCCGAATATTCAGTGGCTAAAGAGGCCCCATTATTATCATTCATTTCATCAGCATGCATTTTCACATGAAGACCAAGTGCGAGAGCCTTTTCAAAAACAAAACGAGTGTCTTCATCTGTAAAATAATTCTTCTCATGAAAGACATCAACGATATCAATCATCTTTTCTGAATGCAGCTTCTCCATCAAAGGAAGGACAACTTCATTAACGAAGTGAGCAGAATCTTTAAATGATTTAGGAACGGCATGAGCGGCCATATAAGTGCGAATGATTTGCACTCGTCCCTTAAAATGATCCTTAAGCTTATTGATTATTTTTGAAATTTTATATTCAGCTTCAAAAGTTAATCCATAACCACTTTTAATTTCAATCGTTCCAACTCCGTAAGAGTGAATTCGATCCACTCTCTGACAAGCGGTTTTAAACAACTCCTCTTCAGAGAGATGAGCTGTTTTGTCAGCAGTGTGAAGAATGCCTCCGCCAGCTGCCGCTATTTCTTCGTAGCTCGCACCTTTAAGTCGCAGGCCGTACTCAAAACTCCTATTTCCCCCAAAAACAAGGTGAGTATGTGAGTCGACAATCTCGGGAGTCACGATATGCTCAGAAAGATTTGTCCGAGGGATTTTTTCGTAGTCTGAAGGAAGGTCTTGAGTCTTACCCACCCAATGGATAAGGTTATCATCCATGACAATCGCAGCATCTTCAACTATTGAGAGATCTTCATCAAGCAGTTTACGTCCATCTTTCTGATGAGCTCCAGCCAGAGTAAGAAGCTGAGTAATATGTGAGTAGACTTTCATTCAAGTTTCCAGTTTTAAATTTTTAGAGAGAAGGAAACTTTATTTTTGTCTCAGGTTTCTTCGCTATTTTCAGTGAGATATCGTAGCCCGCATCTGCGTGACGGACAATTCCCATTCCTGAATCCGAATTCAACACTCGTGAAAGACGAACGTCCATTTCTGTTGTTCCATCACAAACAATAACCATTCCTGAGTGCTGTGAGTAGCCCATTCCAACTCCACCACCATGGTGAAGAGAAATCCAGCTGGCACCGTTATTGATATTGATCATGGCATTAAGAAGTGGCCAGTCAGAGACAGCATCAGAGCCATCTTTCATGCTTTCAGTTTCTCTGTTGGGACTTGCTACTGATCCACAATCAAGATGATCACGTCCAATAACAATGGGAGCCTTCACTTTTTTCTCACGCACAAGTTGATTAAAAAGAAGAGCCGCTTTTTCACGGTCACCGTATTTGAGCCAACAGATTCTTGAAGGCAGTCCTTGGAATTTAATCATTTCTTGGGCCTTATTAAGCCAGTTGATCATAGATTTATTTTCTGGAAATAACTTTTTTAAGGCTTCATCAGTCACACGAATATCTTCTGGGTCTCCTGACAGGGCGACCCATCTAAATGGTCCAGAGCCTTCACAAAAAAGCGGACGAATATAGGCCGGAACAAACCCAGGGAAATCAAAAGCGTTTTTTACTCCAACTTTTTCAGCTCCAGCTCGTAGATTATTTCCATAATCAAAAACAAATGAGCCACGTTTTTGGAATTCAATCATCACCCGAACATGGTCACCCATGGTTTGATATGAAAGCTCAGTATATTTAGTAGGATCAGATTTTTTCAACTCCATGGCCACTTCAAAGCTCATCCCCTGAGGAACATAGCCATTCAATGGATCATGGGCCGACGTTTGATCAGTGACAAGATCAGGAACAATATTTTTATCAAGAACATATTTAAAAAATTCTGCGGCATTACCAACAACTCCGATAGAGATGGCCTTACCTGCAGCTTTGGCCTCTAGGGAAAGTTTGATCGCTTCATCATAGTCTTTAGCAAGCACATCGAGATATTTTGTTTTAAGGCGCTTCTCAATTCTTGTGACATCGACATCACAACAAAGGCACACACCATCGGCCATCTTGACAGCAAGAGGTTGAGCTCCACCCATTCCACCAATTCCACCCGTAAGAACCAATTTACCTTTAAGGGTAGAATTCTCTCCCCAGTGCTTTCGAGCAGCCGCCATAAATGTTTCATAGGTTCCTTGGATGATTCCTTGAGAACCAATATAAATCCATGAGCCTGCTGTCATCTGGCCATACATCATCAGGCCTTCATCTTTAAGTTTATTAAAGTGATCCCATGTGGCCCATTCAGGAACTAAGTTTGAGTTCGCGATAAGAACGCGGGGCCCTTGTGGGGTTGAGGGAAACACGGCCACTGGTTTCCCAGACTGAACGATAAGTGTTTCATCATTTTCTAAATTTTGAAGTGTGTGAATGAGATCAGTTAATGCTTTGTGATTTCTTGCTGCTTGTCCGTTTCCACCATAAACAATGAGGTTGTCACGGTCTTCGGCCACATCTGGGTGAAGATTATTTAAAAGGCAACGAAGCGCAGCTTCTTGGTGCCAGCCTTTGCAAGTTAATTTATCACCAGTTGGTGGAAGAGGGATGTTCGCCATGGGAATCTCCTTAGAGCAATATGATCTTAAAGTTCCAAATTTATATCACAACTCTCTTTGAACGGCAGCCCTGAGGGGGTGATTTCAAGTCTGAAAAGTTTAGATATTTTTAGGACTTGATCATTTATGGGAAAGGAAAAATTGTGTAGAGGATTTTAATCTTCCGTGACGCCCAATGAAGGGCGCCTTTTAACTAAGGATTTTTCATGGAAGAAATGATGAGGGTCTTGATTCTTATCGTTTTGATCATGCAGCTTGCTGTCATGTTCAGAACGCTCTGAATTAGGTTTAGGAGGGTGGTGAGACACCTTCCACCTCTTCATTCTTTAAAATCCTAGCAGAAAATGAAAATCAACGCAAACCAGCTAAGTCATTGTAATTTAGAATTGAAATATTATTTCAATTCACCCAATACACTCTCAACTTCACTTAAGATTTCATTAGATTGAATAAGTCGCGCTAGATTTTCCATATCTTTATAAAAGATACGATCTTGATCAATCGGGGCCACATGCTTTCTAACGAGAGCGTGAACTTTTTCAAGAGCAAGAGAAGTTTTAAGTGGTCTTAAAAAATCTAGCCCTTGAGTATTACAAAGAAGCTCAATGGCGAGACAATGCTGAACGTTTTTGATCACTTCATGGAGTTTGCGACCAGAAGTCACTCCCATAGACACATGATCTTCTTTATCTGTAGAAGTAGGGATTGAATCCACACTTGCTGGATGGCAAAGATATTTATTTTCAGAAGCAAGGGCGGCCATGGTCACGTGAGCAATCATCAAACCTGAATTGAGTCCAGAGTCTTTGACAAGGAAGGCCGGAAGATCAGAGAAATGAGGATTCATCATCTTTTCAACTCGTCTCTCTGCAATACTACAAATTTCACTCATCCCCATGGCAAGATAGTCCATACAAAGGGCCAAGGCTTCACCGTGAAAATTTCCACCAGAGACTACATCTCCTGTTTCAAAGAAAACAAGAGGGTTGTCAGTGACTGAATTAAGTTCTGTATTGATAACTTCTTCTGCATGCTTAAGAGTTTGCCTGCAGGCCCCATGAACTTGAGGAATACAACGGAGAGAATAAGGATCTTGAACTTTCCCATCTTCAGGATGGGAGTTTATAATTTCGCTTCCCTTAATAATTTTTAAGAGATTTTCTGAAACAGCAAGTTGACCAGGCTGAGGTTTAAGTTGAGCGATGCGAATATCAAAAGCGGAAGCCGTTCCGCGAACAGCGTCTAGTGTGAGACAGCTCACAATATCGGCCAATTTCATCAGTCGTGTACATTCTGTGACGGCCAGTGAACCCAAAGCAAGCATGACTGATGTACCGTTAATAAGAGCCAGGCCATCTTTAGGTCCTAGTTTAGCCGGAGTCTTTTTAATTTGGTGAATGGCAAAGTCGGCGCGAACGATCTTTCCTTGATACTCAACTTCACCTTCTCCAATAAGGGCAAGAGCGACATGAGACAGAGGAGCTAAATCTCCGGAGGCCCCTACTGATCCTTTTTCAGGAATGACAGGAGTGATGCCGTAATTGATAAAATCAAAAAGAAGTTCAATAATCTCTGGAGTCAAACCTGAGAAACCCTGAATAAGGCAATTGGCCCGAGAGAGCATAATCGCTCTTGAAACCTCTCGAGAAAAAGGAGAACCGACTCCAGTACAATGAGAGCGAATCAAATTGTATTGAAGTTGCTCAAGATCTTCGTTAGGTATTTGTTTGCTAGCAAGAGCGCCGAATCCAGTGTTGATCCCGTAAACTGCTTTTCCCTTCGCCACAATATCAAGAACGGTTTGACGAGCTTTTTTCATTCGCTCCATAGATTCAGGAGCAATCGAGAGTTGAACTTCGCCAACTTTTGCACGAGCAATATAAGTAAGATCATCAATAGTAAGATTAGTACCAGTAAGAACAAATTTTTTCATAAATATTACCTAAGTAAGTTAATGCGAGAGGCGTAGTTCATGTTCGGTTCAGAAAAGATATAAGATCCGGCCACAATATTATTAGCACCCGCCGAAATGAGATCCTTGGCATTCTGATTAGTCACTCCGCCATCAACCTGAATCATAAACTTATAATTATTTTTCTTTTTAATTTCATTCAAGGCCTTAATTTTATCTACCACTCCAGGGATAAATTTTTGTCCACCAAATCCAGGATTAACACTCATGACAAGAACAAGATCAATCTGGCCAAAAACATAATCAGGTATAACGGAAAGTGGTGTTGAAGGATTAAGAGAAATTCCGACTGAAGGATAAAGTGTTTTAGCATATTGGATAAAGCGATCATGGTGAGTCACTGCTTCCCAATGAAAGGTAAAATTATGAAGCCCTACCGTTTTAAAACTTTCAAGATAAACTTCGGGGTTCGTGACCATAAAGTGAGCGTCAAGTTTATGAGTGGTGATTGTCTTAATCTTATTAAGAACTGGTTCACCGAAAGTGAGATTGGGCACAAAATGGCCATCCATAATATCAAGATGAAGCCAAAGATCATTGATTCCATCCAGGCGCTTTATATCAGCTCCCATTTCAAGAAAACGACAAGAGAGCAAACTTGGAGCAATGATCACAGACATATTATCCCTCGGTTGTTAGTTCTAGTTCACCACGAAGACCGTTGAGGAGTTCGTGGTCGGCACAGGCCTTCTTTCCTTCAAGTTGAAGATAAGACAGTTGAAGTGTGCCATCAGTACAACCCACAAGAAGTTGGCCCATATCGTTTTTAATTTTTCCTGCACCCAATTTCACATAGCTTGGTTCTGCCACAAAAACTTTGAGACGCTTTTTGTTCAAAAAACAATATGTTCCTGGCCACGGATCGAGGGCCCGAATTTGATTAATAATTTTCGTCATTGATGAATTCTTAAAATCAAGAAATCCATCTTCTTTTTTTAAGGTCGGCGCAAAAGAGACTTTGGACTCGTCCTGGGCCTCTGGTGTGATCTTACCCGCCAAAATTTTCGCTATGAGATCATTCATCGCTAATGCTGCTTGATACTTAAGGCGAGTATAAAGCTGCCCACCATTTTCTGTGGGAGTGATTTCTACGGGATGAGAATGGACAATATCTCCCGCATCCATTTTTTTTACCATCTTCTGAATGGAAACACCTGTTGAAGTATCGCCACTTAAAAGAGCATACTGAATAGGGGCAGCTCCACGGTATTTAGGGAGTAGCGAAGTGTGAATATTGAAGCATCCCATTTTTGGTGCATGAAGAACTTTAGAGCCTAAAAACTGAGCAAAGGCAAGTACCACCATAAAATCAAGATTGAGTTCAGTGAGTTTTTTAAGAAATCCCTCTTCCTTGTTTATATTTTCACATTGGAAAAAAGGAATTTTTTTAGCTTTTGCGTATTCAATGACCTCAGGTGATTTTAATTCCATTCCTCGTCCCGCTGGACGATCAGGCATCGAGATCACCATCACTAGGTCTATATGAGGGTGATTCGCCAGAAGATCGAGAGTGGGAACAGAAAAATCGGGCGTACCACAATAGGCGACTCTAAATTTTTTCATTAACCGTTTTTCTCTTTTACAAGTTTCTTTTTATAAAACTGTTTTTTAAGGTTTGAGAGACGCTCGATAAAAACAATCCCCTCAAGGTGATCATTTTCATGTTGAAGACAGATCGCCATGAGCTCTTCGGCTTCCATACTAAGTCTGTTCCCTTGAAGATCTT
>JBMLQL010000031.1:0-35954 GCA_049241565.1 Bacteriovoracaceae bacterium
TTATAACCAGCACCTGCTTAAGAAGGCATTAACACCAATATAGTGGGGCAGTTTGTTAGATTTCTTGAGCTATCTTGCGAACCAGCTCTTTAGTTGAGCTGACAAAAGACTTTAGGTGAGTGACCGCCTCATGATGATCCTTTTCAATAGAGTTAAAAGGTAAAAAAAGATAAACCTTTTGATCTTTAAAAAAATCAAATCCCGAAGACACAGACCATTGTTCAGACTGAGTCTCTATAGCATCATCCTTTCGCGAAGAATACATAAGATTAAACGGGAACTGATCAAAATAAAGTTTCATTTCTTCAAGACTCATCTTCGAGGCTTCAGCCATCATTTGAGAATTCAGAAGAAGGCGAATATTTTTCATCTTTGGCCATTCCTTAAAATAAAACTCTGAATCACAAGAAAATAGAAGTCCATTCTGAGTCATTTGCTCCATTTGGAAGAGATGCCCACTCTCATACTGTGACCCATATTCAGCAAGAATTTTTGCCTTAACTCTGATACGAAAATCTCTTTTAGGAAGCTTTTTCTCAATGAGAAGCACCATCACCATATCTCGGTAGAGCTGATGGTTAAAACATTCAGAAATGGCGAGATTTTTAAACGGACCAGATCCAGAGATGAAAGAGATATCCATCGGTGTATGAGGATCGAGACGATCTGTGGTTTGATTAAGAATATAACTTGAATAAAGTTCAAAAAGATTAAACTGTCTGATTTTATTTTTAGTTTTGATCCAAAGAGGAATAGACCTAAGCGATTGAACACGTTCTTTTAAAACAATAAAATCATGTGAAAGAGTTTCATCTGCTTTCATCTGACTTTCAAGCACTTCACAAGTTTCAGAAAAATCGGCCCAGTGAAAAACAATAAGACCAAGACTTGATAATGGTAAAACATCACCCAACTTCTGACCAAACAGAGGTTGTTGATTAAACGAAGCATCTACTGAGAAAGCGTCCACTTGGGAAAGACGATAGGCCATAAACAAATACTCCTAAATCAACAACATGGAAATTATATGTTTAATTCGTCTCTTTTGAGAGGAAACTTTAATGAACACCTCTAATAATTCCAATAAAACTGTTATGGTCTTTTTTAAACTGTTGAAAGGAGAAAAACGAGAAAATCCATGAAATCGCAAAAGGGATAAAGAAACTTAGTGTTATGTTCAGTAAATGAAGATCTACCGGCAATTGTCTCTCGATAAAAATATCTGGCATAAACTCGTGCCCATAGCGTTCAAGAACTTTTAAGACAAAAATTCCGCAAATTAGACCCGCAAAACACGTGAGAGCACTTAATGATAAAGTGAAGCGATAAACAAGTTTCAAAACCTTAGACTCCGATAGTCCTAAAATCCAAAAACTCATCAAATCATTTTTCACTTTGCTATAGAAAATAAGAAGACCGCTGGTAATGGCCACGGCCACTAAAAGGGCCATACTTATAAACAAAAAGAGCATAACCTTGGTCTCTAAATTAAGGGCCATCACCAAAGAAGAGTTTTGATTCTCCCAGGTTTCAAACTGGAACTCAATACTCGGAAATTCCCTTTTCCAGGCCTGGAGCTCACGACTCAAAACTGGACGAAAGAAGCGAACTTGATTGATCAAGTTCTCTCTCACTAAATTTTGAACCAAAGGAAGCCTCACCCACAGCTCCACACTATCCACTTCAGGCAACTCACTAAACATATAGTCGGATACAGGCACTGTGACAAAACGAGGAATATCTCCAAGAAGTGAGTCTGTATGGGCCGGAGAAATAATTTGTATTTCATCAGAGAATTGAACCTTGAGTTTGCTGGCCAGATCAGAGCCAAGGACAACCTCAGAGAGGTCACGATCATTTAAAAAATCAGGAAGCGGATAACTCAGATCAATACCGTGGACTTTAGCTGGGGCCATGTACTGGTTACTTTTTAGCATCGCCTCTAGTTCATACTCAGCGGTAAAAAGTGTTCTTGAATTCGATAGCTTTGTCAGGAATCGGTCCATCTCATCAGGTTCATAAGAGCTCACTCTCATCACTCCACTGCCGTGAATAGACTTAGAGCGAGTGACTAGACCTCGTTGAAGCCCACCCATAATTCCCTGAATAACCATGAGAGCAAATGTGGAAAGAAATAAACCAACGACCGCTATGAAAAGTAGTCGTTGGCGAGTTTTCGAGTGAAAAATATAAGAATAGAAATACCTAAAAAAAGTCCAGCTCATTATTCAGAGATCATAGAACTTTTTACCTGAAGAAGCGAGATCTTTCAAAAGTGGTGACAGCTTATACCGCTCAGCACTTACATCATTGGCAAAACGCTCTATAGCATTCACGATACGATCAAGTCCCTCTTGGTCAGCATACTTTAAAAGACCACCACGGAAAGGAGGAAATCCTGTTCCATAGATCATACCGATATCAACTGTGGCCGCTTTATCGCAAATTTTATCCGAGAGGATATAAGCCGCTTCATTAATCATGGGGAGAAAAAGTCTCATCTGAATCGTGGTCTCATCCATTGATTTTGGTGTGGCCGGAATGAGCTTTTCAATCTCTGGATTTTTCCCTAGAGACTTTCCTTTTTCATCATAGAGGAAAAATCCTTTATTATTTTTCTTTCCAAGAAGGCCGGCTTCATAAAGCTTAGTTGAAAGAGAAGCAGGTACGGCACGCTCACCTAATCCGTCATGCATAATTTTTCCTACTTTCACACCGACATCAATGCCGATTTCATCAAGAAGACGACACGGCCCCATAGGCATCCCGAAGTTTAGAGCGGCTTGATCGAGAGCTTCCACAGTCACTCCTTCCTCAAGAAGAAAAGCGGCCTCATTAAGATAAGGAGCAAGGATTCTATTCACGAGAAAGCCCGGTCCATCCTTAACCACGATCGGAGTCTTTTTCACGTCAAGAACCCACTTCACTAAAGTATCAACGGTTTTTTGATCTACTTTTGAGTGGGTGATGATTTCAACCAGAGGCATTTTATTAACCGGATTAAAAAAATGCAGCCCACAAAATCTTTCAGGATTTTTAAGGGCCTTACTCATCTCTTCAACCGAAAGAGATGAAGTATTTGAAGTAAGAAGAGCATCAGGACGAACATAGTTCTCAACATCCGCAAAAACTTTCTTTTTCACATCCATATTTTCGACAACTGCTTCAATGACCAGATCCACTGCTTTGAATCCATCGTAAGTCATCGTAGGTGTAATCGAGCGTTGTTTGCGGTCAAAATCATCTTGAGAAAGACGACGTTTTTTTACCGCTCCTGCAAAGTTTTGAGCTGACTGCTTAAGACCTAATTCAAGACCTGCTTGATTTAAATCTTTCATTAAAGGGGCTTGATTGTTTTGAGCAAAAAGCCAAGCAATCCCACCACCCATGACTCCGGCCCCTAGAACTGCTCCACGTCCAATTGTTGGAAGCGAGTCTTTGTTATCTAGTTTTTTAGAGGCATCAGTTAAGAAGAAGACATTTTGTAAGTTTTTAGACTGGGAAGACTGAGAAAGCTCAGCAAAGGCCTGAGCTTCAATTTGCAAATAGCTTGTGCGGTTTTTCCCGGCCCAAGACTCGAGGGTTTCCAATATCTTTAAAGGAGCAGGATAGAATCCTTTTGTCGATTCAAGAACTTTCTCACGGGCCTTTTGGAAAATAATTTTGCGAGTCACAAAATTATCCATGGCCGCATCAGTCAGGTTATCTTTAAGCGTTTTTTTCTTTCCTGTTTTTTTCTCAAGAAGATAAAAGGGTGCGAGTTCATTCATTCTCTCTGTCGGAAGAATAGCATCAGCAATGCCTAGTTTATAAGCATTCTTCCCTTTCACTTGCTTCCCAGTCAAAATCATATCCAAAGCAGTTGGAAGTCCCGCTTTGCGTGGAAGTCGGTATGTTCCTCCAAAACCTGGAAGAACTCCTAACATCACTTCAGGAAGTCCTACTGCGGTTTTAGGATTGTCTGAAACAAAAATCTTTTTACAACACAGTGACAGCTCAAGCCCACCACCAAGACAAATTCCATCTACAAGAGCGGCGGTAGGAATTGTTAAGTCTTCAAGTGTATTAAAAATGGTATGGGCCTCTTCTAAACTTCTTAAGGCCTCAGCTTCATTTTTAAGTCCGTTAATAACAGAAATATCCATCCCAGCGAGGAAGACTCCTTTTTTATGAGAGAAAATAAACAAGGCCTTAATCGCCTTTTTTTTCTCCAGGGCCGTGGCCTCCGTGAATGCATGTTTTAATTCTTCAAGAGAATCACGAGTCAGTGTTGTCATTGACTTGGTTTCATTCAGGCCAAGTCCAATCCAAAGGAGCTCATTTTTAATTTCAAAACTTATATGCTTATATGCCACAACGAACCTCGCTTAGAGTTTAAGGTTTTCAATAATCACAGCTCCACCCTGGCCTCCGCCAATACAAAGAGAAGCAAGACCAAATTTTTTCTTTTGGCGCTTTAACTCATGGGCCAAAGTCACCACCAGACGTGATCCAGTTGATCCCACCGGATGTCCTAAGGCCACTGCTCCACCGTTTACGTTAAGTTTTGAATCATCAATCTCACCGATCACTTCATCAATTCCCCAACGGCTGGCCAAAGCGCGATCACTCATCACTTTTTTACAAGCAAGGACCTGAGCCGCGAAAGCTTCGTTAAGTTCAATCAAATCCATCTCTGCGAGTTTCATTCCTGTGCGTTTAAGCACACCATGAGTCGCCAGCACTGGACCTAGTCCCATTCTCTCAGGCTCAAGACCATGGAAGTGGTAATCTACCATCCTGGCCATTGGATCAAGATTATATTTTTTCACTGCTTCTTCAGAGGCAAGAAGCCACATCGATCCACCATCAGTAATGGGGCAAGCATTCCCCACAGTCACTGTTCCTGTTTCTTTTTCAAAATAAGGCTTCATTTTAGCGAGACCTTCCACGGTCGAATTTCCACGTGGGCCAATATCATCAGCGATCATGCGATCAAGCTTTGCTCCGGCCGTAATAGGAAGAATCTCATCACGAAATTTTCCTTCTTTTGTGGCGGCCACGGCACGCTGATGTGAGCGATTGGCAAACTCATCTTGCTGAAGACGAGAAATCCCAAGCTCTCGCGCCAGGGTCTCAGCTGTCTGTCCCATATTTTTTCCACAGAAAGGATCTGTCAGACCTTGCTCAATAGCGATCACAGGAGTAAGAAAGTGTGGACGGAATGAAGTCATAATTTTTAATTTTTGGGCCGGTGACTTGGCCTTCATGAGTTCAATGAAAAATTCTGTCATCTCTTTATTAAACATAAGTGGCATCTGAGACATATTCTCCACTCCACCAGCAAAAAGAAGATCACTTCTTCCTGAACCAATTTTCACATAAGCTTGTGAAAGAGCCTCCATTCCAGAAGCACAGTTACGGTGAACAGAATAACCAGAAGTTCTTTTATGAAGACCAGCTTCAAGAGCAATGACTCGACCTACGTTTGGATATTTCGCTGGAGTACCAGTATTTCCCACGATCACTTCATCAATCATATCATTAGGAATGGCGTACTTATCCATCAGATGGCGGATAAGATAATGACCCAGATAAGGGGCGGCAATTTCTTTAAGATCTGCACCAGATTTAACTTGGGGAGTACGTTTCCCGTCCACGAGATAAACTGCTTTCATTCAGACGTCCTTGTTATGAAATTTTAAGAAGAATTTTACTTAAAAATTTTAACCTAAGGACCCTTAAGTTGCGAGTGATTTACAGGAGAATTTAATACTTGAGTTTTTATCTTTGCAACATCTAAACATAAAAAACCCCGAGACTAGGCCCGGGGTTTTTACGAGGGTGGGGATGCAACGTATTCTCTCTTAGAATACGATTAAAAGACCTAGATTTACTGATAATGCGTTCGCATTAATAATTTCATCACCAAGTTGATTCAGACGACGCTGATCTGGTGAAGTCGCGAAGTTTTGGTTGTTCTGACTTGAAAGACTGCTTCCAAGACCTGTTGAATAACCTGCTTCGATATTAAGACCAAACATTTTTGAGACCATAATCTCAGAACCAAGCATTAAGTTACCCGAGGCAAAGCTTGTTTGGTATCTTTCGTTACCAAAACTTGATCCAGCAAAAACGTTCTGCTGATTATTTCCAGCGTACTGAAGAGTTGCCCTGTTATACCCAACACCTGCTCCAATATAAGGACGGAATCTTTCACCATTTGTAAGGAAGAATTTTCCATAGATATCAAGACCAAAGCTTGAATAATCAATTTGACGACCTCTTAAACCATAAGCTCCGAAGTATTGATTCGAAAACGGTTGGTTAAAAAGTTGGTTATTAGCAAAGTCTTCAGTATTAAGCTGGTTATAATTGAAACCAATCCCCAAACTGAAGCGGTTATTAATTTGTGATTCAGTACGAAGTCCTCCAGAAAAGCTTGTCTCTAAAGACTCAACATCTCCTCTGTAAGTAGTCGCCCCAGCAAAAGGGAGAAGCTTGATTGTTTCAAACATACCATTCGAACTTGATGAAGCCACAGCTGTTTCAGATGTCGCTACTGGGGCCACTTGAACTTGAGGTGCAGCTTGCTGAACCTTTACTTCATCTTGGTTACCCATTCCGTATTGATCACACTCAGCGCCTGGATTTTCTTCCATAAGACACTTAAGTTTTGCTTCTGCTTTTTTAATTTTCTCCATCGCTTTTTTCTCAGCTTTTTTTGCTTCGACCGTAGCGTGGATTTTTTCTTCAGCGTTTTCACCGATTTTTTCAGCTTCGTTAGTGAGCTTGTTCAGTGCTTTCGCTTTTTCACGGTAAAGCTTATTGTCTGTTTGGTACTTCTTAACTGTAGAGTTAATAGACTCAAGCTCTCCATCTGTAACTCTTTGTTCTGCTAGATAACCATCCACATCGATGGGATCTGAGTTAAGAACCTTTTCCTGTGAAGCTGTCTGGGCATAGGCCGCCGAGAAGCTTAGGCCGATTAACACGGCCAGAACTGATTTTTTCATACATCCTCCTCATACTCTCGTAATGCTTTTTTTTGGGCATCCACCCATATTTAAAGTTTGATGAGAGGATAACGAATTAATGCACTCAGTCATAGATAAACTTGAGTACTCATGTACATTTTACACGGTGCAAAGATAAGATTTTGATGACGCAATTACAATAAGTTAAAAGGAGCTAAGGCATAAAGCCCTGATTTTACTAGCGAGGAAAAGAAAAGGTTTTATAGGCCTTAAGAGGGTCTCGAAAGGACTGATCATAGATCTTCATATGCTTATTGATATAGCTATCAGGATTGGTGAGGAGGTATTCCTCGAACTTTTTAGTGAAGGTTAGCCCCATGGCAATGGCCACACTAAGCATCAAAAGATACTCCACTGAGGTCTGTCCAAATTGAGTAAGAAGCTTGCGCCAGTTCATCATTCTATTATAACCCTAATCAAAGAAGAGATAGCAAGTGCCCAATGATTCCATAACGTTGGAATTTAAATGGCCCTTGATAAGTCACCCCTGAAATTTGGCGATCCCCACCCTCTGTTCGCAGCGGCCAGTAGTGAATAGCGAAGGCCTCTTTCATCAGATTAGTCTCACTATCCATCATCTGACGTCTTGAAGAAGCAAAGTTGATCTTCTGAAGAGGGCGATGAAAACGAGCAAAATCCAGAGAGGCATCTTTAAAAATAAGTTCTCGAGAAAATTCAGGACGAGTTCCTGGCATCGCGAGATAAGGGTAGAAGGCCCTGATACCGTTTTGATTAAAAACAAAATGTCTTAGAGGGCGCTCCCCTCCTAAACGTTCAGCTTCGGCCACCAAATGAAGCTCCAGCATCTGATGAGAAGGGGTCAAATCTTCATCATTAAGATCTCCTACACTCGCGAATTGATAAATCTGATAAGGGTTCATGGAAATAAATGGAGCATCCTCTGGAAGGTGTCCGTAGATCTCAGTCTGATCCATGGAGATCACTCCTTCATAAGTTGAAAGAAGCACATGAAAGAGACGGTTTTCATGAATCTGCCAGTCTTGAATGGAAGTTTTTTTAATATCTCCCCCACGATTCACCAGCGAGCGTTCAAGCATCATCTCTAAGCGGTAATTATCAACTTGGTAGAGAGGAGAAATCCATCGCAAAAGATAATAAGCGAAATCACTATCATCCAAATATTTTTTAATCTTGTCTTCAAAAAGTCCTGAAGAGAGATGGACCATGAGTCTGGCCTCTAAAGAGCTCTCTCCATTGTAAGATTTAGCTAACCACTTTTTAGTTCCATTGATCCAATCTAAAATCCCGTGAGGCCCCTGAAAACTAAATTTCATCGGGCGCGCTTTCTGAAAACTTAGCTTCAGTTCCTGAGTAAATCTCAGGACTTCACTATCATACCAAAGATTGAATTCACTCTCCTCTATGTTGAGAAGAAGCTTGAGGGTATCATCTCCTAGAAAATGCGAAAACTTTCGCCACATCTCTTTGGCATTTTGGTAAGGAGTCATCCCAAGAAGGATCGATTTACTTCCTCCGTGAAGCTGGTAAGGACAAAGTGAGAGACAATCTTGAAGATCCTCTAATTCATTAAGACCAAATTTAGCTCCGATCTCAGTAATAAATCGAAGCTCTATATCAGAGATATAGTCACTTTGGTGCGAGAGAGTTTGAAAACGAGAGTCATCAATAAGTAGAACTGATTTATTTTGTGACGAATTTTTCACGGCCTGAAGCAAAGAGAGAACTCCCTTCCCTACCAAAACTGAATCATAATGATTTTTCAACATAACTCTAATCTCGCCCTTAATTGATCAAATATTTTTTTCATCATCTGAAGATTTTTTTCTCTTTCTTCTAGATTATCGCCAGTTTGTTTTTCAATCCACTGTTTAAAATCAGAACGCTCTTTGAGAAGAGAGACAACTTCAAATTTCTGGTTACATAAATCAAATTCCGTAGATCTCTCGACTCGAGGTCCACAGGCAATAAGCTGGCTACCGGCCACAAAAGGTTCCAAGAGTGAGTGTACCGATACACCGTGACCACCACCAATATAGGCGTGCTTAAAGTCAGCATAAAGCTCACAAAGTATACCTTTTAGATGAATCACCATCACCCCTGAACTTTGCTGATAGGACTTAATCAGAGCATCGACATTAGAATCTGGATAAAGCTCGATTGTTTTTAAGTTAAGCTCTTTGAGCTTCTCTCGCCAAAGCGAGGCATGCTCAGTTCCTACTAAGTGAGGAACAATCATACAGATTTTTTTTCTCTGTTCAATTTGCTCACAATACTCATCCGTGAATAGATCAAGATCCACTGGCCAGGCGTTCCCAACTAAAAGTCGATGCTCAGGTGCAAAACTTGAAAAGAAGGAGTGAAATTTATCCCACTGAGGAAATTTAAGATGAAGTGTTTTCTCTCGAAGTGCAATCCGCTCATGGATCTGTACCAATCTGAAATCAAAAACACTCTCCACAAGAAGCCCCTGCTTTTGGAGATAATCTTTATCTTCAACCGTTGCCGCAATGACCTGGCGAGAGGCCTTAAGAAAAAGCAGTTGGTACCATGAGAGCATTTGGTCCTTAAGACGTTTTCGCTTAAAGCTGGCCCAAATGAGAATAAGTTTATTTTCTGGATGCCTTGCCCAGAGAAGAATCTCTGGAAAAAAATCATAACGAGTGAGGATCAGCTTTTTTGAAGTCATCCATCGTCTTACCGACTGATCTCGTCCCAGACCGTAAGTCAGGAGTGGGAAATTAAGAAGACGAATTTGTTCTGGATACTGATGATAAAGTCCTTGAACACCCTTCTCTACACTTGGTGAGAAATAAATAAGCTCAATTTTCTGACCTGATTTTAAGGACTCCTGAATCAAAGGAAGACATTGCTGAAATTCTCCTTCTGAAGAAAACTCAAAAGCAATATCTGCCGTCAGTTGATCATCATGAAAACTACGGCTTCCCTTAAAATGTCTTGATTGTTTTTCGTAGAAAACTCTGGTTCGGGCCTTAGGAATCCAAGGAATCACTAAACCTCGTAAAATAAAAAGCAAAGGAAGAACCACTAGATCATAGACCATAAGGGCCCCATTTTAATCACACTATCTTTCATCGATTGCAGCACACGCTCAGTTGTAATCCCCTGCATACAATACTGCTGATCTCTAAAGCACTCATTTTTTCCCGTCGTTGAACAAGGCCGGCACCACAGAGGAACTGAGATGGCCTCTGAAAAAATACCATGAGGAGCAAAACCAAATCTCTCATGAGTTGGCCCAAAGAGTGTAATGACGGGCCTGCCGTAAGCCTCAGCAATGTGATTCATACCTGAATCATTTCCCACACAAAGATGAGCATGAGAGAGGTATTTCATCGATTCAGCAAGGCTAGTTTTACCTTGAAGATTAATGAGCCTCGGATTCTCTATCTGATTAAAGGCCTCACAGTATTTATCTGCGGGGCCTGCGAGAACGATGACATCATAGTGATAAAAAACTTGGTCCTCGAGAATTTTTGACGTTAATTGGACAAATCTCTCAATAGGCCAGCGCTTAGGAGCAAAAGAGGCGGCAGGGGCCACAACGATATAAGGTTTAGCATGAGGACGTTGATTTTCTTTTTTAAGAAAAGTGAGCTGTTTGAGAGACATCTCTGTGCCTAAGAACTTTCGCACGGCCGAGAGACTCTCCGTCTCTCCAAAAATATCTTTAAAGTCAAAAATGATTCTCTCAACCTGAGGTTCCAGTCCAAAAAGAGGAAGCTCAAGAATTTTTTTCACAAAATTCATTTTAAACTTAGTCAGAACAAAACGCTCCACACGTCTTTTATCCACCACCAAAGATGGAATAAACCAAAAGCTCTGGCGAAGACGCCAAGATCTCATGGTGGCATGAAGATCGAGAATAAGATTGATTTTATTTTTCTGGTGAAGTTTTTTTATCTTGGCGGAGAGGTCTCCCCATTTTTCTTGGCGGCGATCAAAAGTCATCACTTCATCAATATAAGGATGTCCCTCTAAAAGAGAAGCAAACTCTTTGCTCGTCAGAAAACTAATTCTTAGATGCGCCCCAAAAAGAGACTTAAGCCAATTGACTGTAGCGGTCTGTAAAACCACATCTCCCATACTTGAAAAACGCACGAGTAAAAGATGCACGTTTGCCCTACTTCTTTAAAAGCTGGGCCGCAAGCTTGGCATGATAGGTAAGAATGATATCGGCCCCGGCCCGTCTAAAACTAGTAAGGATTTCTATCACTGTTTTCTTCTCATCCATCCACCCGTTCTGGGCCGCAGCTTTCACCATGGCGTACTCTCCGCTCACATTATAAGCGGCAATAGGAAGAGTTGAGTGCTCCTTCAGACGAAGAATGACATCCAGGTATGGCAGACCTGGTTTCACCATCAAAATATCGGCGCCTTCAGCCTCATCCAGTTCCGCCTCACGGAGGGCCTCACGGGCATTGGCATAATCCATTTGATAAGTTTTTTTATCACCTTTCTTAGGAGCAGAATCCAGAGCATCACGGAAAGGCCCGTAAAAGGCAGAAGCATATTTAGCAGTGTATGACATAATTAAAACATTGCTGAACCCAGCTTCATCGAGGGCCCTGCGAATCACGGCCACTCGCCCATCCATCATATCTGAAGGGCCAACAATATCAGCTCCCGCTCGCGCCTGGGCCACGGCCATTTTCGCTAGGACTTCAAGAGAAGGATCATTGAGGATTTCTCCTGTTTTAGGATCAACAATTCCGTCATGCCCATCACTTGAATAGGGATCAAGTGCGATATCACCCATGATCATCATCTCAGGGAGAGCTTCTTTAAGAGCTCTCATGGCACGATGATTGATATTTTCTGGATTATAGGCCTCACGGGCATCAGGAGTTTTAAGTTTTTCTTCAACGGCAGGAAACAAAGCAATGGTTCTCACTCCTAAATCAAAAAGCTCCTGGGCCTCTTTGATCAGATGATCAACTGACAGCCTAAAACAATCTGGCATAGACTTGATCGCCACTTTTTGATTTGAACCCTCAATCACAAATAACGGAGCAATCAAATGCTCAGGCCCTAGATAATTCTCACGAACTAAACTTCTAATGACTTCGTTTTTTCTATTACGACGTGGACGGATATTCATACTCAAACCCTTTGCATGGACTTAAACACGACAGCATACATTTGGATTTGCTTCATCATTGAGGCCAGTCCATTTGTGCGGTTCATTGATAAATGTTCTGTGATTCCAACTTCTTTAAGAAAGTCTGGTTTATTATTAAGAATTTCATCAGGTGTAGACCCTGAATAGACATTCACCAGTAAAGCGATAATTCCTTTCACTAAAACAGCATCTGAATCGGCCAGAAAATAAACATGCCCATCTTTAAATTCTGGAATCAGCCAAACTTGAGACTGGCATCCCTTCACTTTGTATTTTTCATCTCGCTGCTCATCAGAAATGGGGGCCAGGGCCCTCCCGAGTTGGATCAACTCTTTGTAGCGGTCTTCCCAATCGTTGAACTGCTGTAGACGATCTTTAATGGCCTCAATTCGCTCTATAATAGTCAAGTATAATCTCCTAACTGTTTGATTCATAGTATGGCCCTGCCGTGGGCAATAGTAAAGTTGAACTCTAGGTTAAAGAATCCTGATTAAACACCGAATAAAGATAGGGAAATCCTCTCTCAAAAGAAGGTATTTATGGCGGTGCTAGACCTGCAAGCTCTAACCGACGAGACAATCAATGAACTTGGCCTTGATTCCAATAGTCTTTGGTTAGTCAAAATTAATAAAAAAGTTTTCGGCCCCTTTGAAACGGGTGCCCTGAAACTCCACTCTGGTAAATTCCCCGAGCAATTTGATGATTCTCAGGTCTCACCGATGATGTCGCCCCATTGGCAGCCCTTTTTCTCGGTTCCTCAGTTTCAACGTCGTACCATGGAAGTTTTGGGACATACTGATTGGGATAAGGCCCACTACTATGCTCTTATTGACGGAGTCAAAGCTGGCCCTTACTCAATGGCCGATATTGAAGCTCTCTGTACCAATAAAGAAATTATTCTCACTGATTTGATTAGCTGGGATGAGGGTCATCAGTGGACTAAGCTTTACCTGCATCCTCATTTTGACCGTCGTCACCGCGAATCTGTAGGACTTCCTGCCCTTCCGGTGGAGTCTTCTTTTTTAAAATCAGAAGCTGAAATGACGGAGAGATGGGAATCTGGTGAAGAGCGACCGGTCCTTTCGGCGAGTCTCGCCTCTTTGGCCTATATCAGTCACCGCGATCATAAAACAAAACTCAATATTGAAGAAATTCCTTACCATGCCCCTAAAACTGATGAAGAGGTTTTCCAAATGGAAAAGCGTAAAAAAGTTGGTTTCTCGGCTGCGGCCATTGTGATGATGGGAGCTTTTAGTTCGTGGCTTCTACTTTCAGACAATAA
Source organism: Bacteriovoracaceae bacterium (assembly GCA_049241565.1). GTDB lineage: Bacteria > Bdellovibrionota > Bacteriovoracia > Bacteriovoracales > Bacteriovoracaceae > DZBG01. The sequence continues at coordinate 13,421 of JBMLQL010000031.1, forward strand.
TAGAAATTCACCAGATTTGGCGGCTTTGGAAGCCGATCTTCAAGTTAATAACGAGGTCTTGAAAAATAGTGAAGCCGATCCGAATTCTTGGTCTGCGAACCGTAGTCCGGCCAGTGTTTCACGTCCTGCGGCCCAAGTTCCTCGCCCAAGACAGCAGGTGATTGAACCGACATCAAACTACGCCCCGGAAGTTTATCATGAATCCCATACGAACTATCAGGAGCCAACTATTCCTGAGCCTTATGGAGAAGTTGAAGCCCCTTCAATGCCTGAAGAGCATTCACTAGTTCAAGGGTCAATGCCTGGTGAACCTTCGCTTGATAGTGCCTTTGAGCCAATCAATGACGAATCTATTCCGGAGCCTCTTCCAGTTGTCGAAGAAGTTTCTGATTTCTAGTGGCCAAAAAGTTCCATGAGGAGTGATACTATTCCCCATGGAACTAACGCATCTCATTCAAAAATATCATTCCCCGGCCGCGGCCCCAAAAAGTTTTTTCATCTCTTTTGAAGGAATTGAAGGCTCTGGTAAATCCACTCAAATTGCGCGCACTGAGGCTTATCTTCTCTCTCAAGGGTTTAAAGTTCATCGCTTTAGAGAACCTGGGGGAACAGTTTTTGGAGAAAAGCTTCGTGAGGCCATTCTCCACTCCAAAGCTCCTTTAGATCCGATGAGCGAGTGTCATCTCTTTTTAAGTTCGAGGGCCCAGCTTTTAACCGAAAAAGTTCTTCCTCTTTTAAACGAGGAAAAAACCGTGGTCCTTTTGGATCGCTATATTGATAGCACTTTGGTTTATCAAGGTGTGGCCCGAGGATTAGGCTTTGATAAAGTTCTGACCCTACATCAGTTCTCCCCTTTAAACATTCTGCCTCATCTCACTCTCTATCTTCAGATTGATTTAAAAACATCTCTAGAGAGACAACTCGCGAGAGGTCAGGAAAAAGATTATTTTGAGTCGGAAACAGAGAATTTTTATCAGGCCCTTATTCAAGGTCATGATGATCTTCTCCCTCTTTTTCCTCAGCGAATTTCTGCCATTAACGCCAAACTCGATATCGATTCAGTGGAAGCACAGATTAAGGACACACTTCTGTCACGTTTAGGAATCGGCCCATGAAACTACTAGAGCGTCTCCTTCAAAGTGGGACCGAAGATAAGCTTGCCCATTTTTATATTCTTGAGTCTGGTAAGTCCCAAGCTGACCTCGCCTTCAAAGATCTTTTGTATTTTGCTGAAACTTTTATCACTCGTTACTACAAAGAAATTGAAAAAAACTCTCTGCCTAAATCTCTGATCGATCATCCCGATGTTCTTTGGATCGGCTCTCCAGAATATGGTGAAGACACTCGTCAAAGCTATCAAGTCGATGATGCCGCCGATCTGGCCCGTTTTTTAGAATTCAAAGCGATGCAATCAAAACGAAAATTTGTCATTATTACCGAGGCCGATAAGGTGGGAGCCACTGTGGCCAATAAATGGCTTAAAATTCTTGAAGAGCCCATGCAGACAGTGACTATTTTCATGCTGAATCCAAAACGCATTAAACTTCTTCCCACACTTCTGTCTCGGGCCCAATCATTAATTCTTCCAGGAGAATGGTCGGTGGAGATGACCAAGCTCACTGAACTGATGGACAGCTGGAAAACCAAAGAATTATCTCTGGCGCAGTTCATCGAAAAATATAAAGAATCGGGTAAAGAGCTCAATGATCTGATTCAGGCCGTCATCGATTGGGAGACAACTCAATACGATGAGTTTAGTGATAAGAAGGCCCTGGCCGAGTTCCTGATTGTTTGGCGTGAAAGTGAAGTCTTTCGCCAGAGTACAGCGACCCGCGCCACTCTTTTATATGCCTTTTTAAAATCCCATATTCTGCCTCGCTATCACGCATGAGTCATTGACTTCATGAGTAAAACCGTCGAACATCAATAACTTGTGTTCTTAAGAAGGTTTATAAATGAGTGATCAACAACAAGTTGAGATTGATGGAAAAATCAATCCCAACACGCAAAATAATACTGAAGAAAGTGATGCCGAATTTGAAATGAGAGAAGCCGAAGGCGACTCCAAAGAAGATACCCGATTTAAAGAAGGGCAAATTCTCCGTTTCGTTCGTGTACGTTTTCCAGGTAACGCTAAATCTTTTCCTTTCCTCGTTGGAAAACGTCGTATCGATTACGGACAGAAAGTAGTGGCCATGTCTGACCGTGGGATGGCCGTGGGTTATGTGAACTCATTTCCCTATGAAGTCCCTTTTGATAAATCCATGCTGCCGATTAAAAGTATCAGCAAGATTGCCACTCAAGAAGATATTACTAAAGAGCATGAAACTTATCTTCGCGAAAAAGAAGTTGAATCTCTTTGCCAAGATCTTATCGAAAAATACCAACTTGATATGTACCTGACTCACGTTGAGTTTACTCAATTTGGGAAAAAAGCCGTTTTCTATTTTATTGCTCCTGCTCGTGTGGATTTCCGTGATCTAGTCAAAGAACTTGTAGGCCATCTTAAGATGCGCATCGAGCTTAGACAGATTTCAGTCCGTGATCGCTCAGCATCAGTGGGTGGTCTTGGACCATGTGGCCGCGAGCTTTGTTGTTCATCGTTTCTTTCTAAATACGGTAACGTCTCGATTAAAATGGCCAAGAACCAAGATCTGACGTTGAACTATTCTAAACTCAATGGAGTCTGTGGACAGCTCAAATGTTGTCTTCAATACGAAGATGAAGTTTATGCCGAGAAACGCAAACGTCTTCCTCGAGAGGGAGAGATCATCATGACAACAAATAATGATGTTGTCCGTGTCGATCGCCTGATCATTTTAAGCGAGCAATTTGTGGGGATGACTGATCGTGGGATCAGAAAGCGCTATACGATTGATATGTTCAAACATGTTATCGATAATCCAAAATTTCCAGAATTCTTTGAAAATGTCTCCGATGAAACTCATAAGATTTTAGGTCTGGATGAAACTCAAGATAAAAAAACAAAACGTTTTGAACAAGAAGTGAAGGCCTACCAAGATAAGAGCAAAAAATTTGCTGAAAATATTTTTGAATCTCTCTTTGGGGCGACAACACTTGATTACTCTCTTCCAGAAGTCATTGATCCAAATGAGCAAAAAATTGCGAAGGTGATCACTCCTGATGAAGAAGAGGAAATCCAGTACAAGCGTGAAGTATCCGAAGATGATCTTCTTGATGATGAAGACGATGATTTCGATCAAGAAGATGTTGTTGTAAGAACCTCTGCTCCACGTGAGACTCGTGGAGATCACCATCCTCGTCCGTCTCAAGGACAAGGTCAGGGACAAAACAGAAATAATAATAACAACAACAATCGCTCGAACAATAATAACCGTGGACCGAACAACAGAAATAATCAGCAAGGGCAAAACCGTAATCGTCCTGCTCAGAATAATGGGCCTCGTGGGCCACGTCCTCAGAATAATAATCGCCCACAAAACAACAACAATAATAAAGGTGGCGGTGGTAATAAGCCGAACAACTAATGATTAAACTGCTTCACACCTCAGATTGGCATCTAGGCAAACGCCTCTTTCGCCTCGATCGAGGTGAGGAGCATGCTTTATTCTTAGACTGGCTGCTGACCACTATTAAAGAAGAAAAAATCGATTATCTCCTCGTCGCTGGAGATATCTTTGATGTTCCTACTCCTCCTCACTCCTCTCTTAAAATGTTTTTTGATTTTCTCGGAAGACTCTCAAAAGAAACTGAGTGTTCATGCTTTATTATTGCCGGGAATCATGACTCAGGAGCCTTAATCAATGCTCCTGCCGCTCTCTATGAAGAGCACAGAGTAAAAGTCTGGGGAAAATTAGAGGAAGTTCAAAAACACTGGGTGATTCTTAAAGATAAAAATGGCAAAGAAGTCCTCCAACTTTGTGCTATTCCTTTTTTTCGCCATTATGAACTGGCCGAGGATATGGTTCAAGGTGAAGAACTCTTGGCAAGACTCACTCATTATTTTGAAAATCCCCCCAAAGCTGACCTCCCTAAAATTTTTATGGGCCATCATCTTTTTGGGATGTTTGAAGCCGCAGGCTCTGAGCAAGTGGTGAGTCTCTCAGGACTTGATACTATCCCCACCAAGGCCCTGACTCCTTATTTTATCTATGGCGCCCTAGGACATATTCATAAACCTCAACGTATATCAAAAGATCCAGAAATTAATTACTCTGGCTCACCTCTTCAAATGCGCTTTTCTGAGCAGCACGAGAAAAGTGTTCAGATCCTTAGCTTTGATCAAGATCTTAAAATTGAGAAAAAGAATATTCCTTTTTTTAGACAACTCCTACGCCTTGAGACGACTCTTGAAAAATACAAGGCTGACCTCAAAACTCTCAAGACCAATACCATTCTCACAGCGCAAGTTGAGATCATTCTCCACCTTCCCGCTCCTCAAGTAGGACTTACTGATGAAATTAAAGAATACTGCCAAAAACTGGGACTAGAGCTTCTCTCCCTCATTCCTGTCTATGAAGAAAAAGAGTACGAACAAAAAGAAGTTCGAAGCTTGGTGGATCTCTCTCCCTATCAATTATTTGAAGAGTTTTATAAAAATAAATACCCCAATGAAGAAAATGTTCCTGACGATTTGAAGTCAGACTTTCTCTCTCTTCTTTCTAAGGTGAATCATGCGTCTGATAAAAATCAAGATACATAATCTCGCCTCCCTGAAAGGTGAGCACGAAATCGACTTCTCTGAAATCCAGAAAGTCTCCTCCCTCTTTGCTATCACTGGGGAAACGGGAGCTGGTAAATCAACTATTCTGAACGCAATTGGACTCTCTTTATATGGAGATCTTTATCGCCCTCAGGTGACGCAAACTGATGTTATTACCTTAGGCGAGAAAGAAGGAAGCGTGCAGCTTATCTTTGGACTGAAGAATAATTTCTATCTGGCCGACTGGCGAGCAAGAGTTCGCAAACAAAATGGTGAGCCCCTTAAACAGCCACAAATTGTTCGCTATCTCTATAAACTCACCCGTCCGGATTTTGAATCTGAAAAAATGCTTATTGAAGATAAGGCCGAGAATCTTTTGTCCCTGAATTTTGATCAGTTCTGCAAATGTATCATTCTCAACCAAGGTGAATTTGCTCGCTTCCTCATGAGCTCATTTACAGATAGGAAAGAAATTCTTGAGAGGCTTTACCCAGGAGAGATGCTAGAAAATCTCTCTAAAATTATCCGGAGTGAACTTGATGAGTATCAAGGACAAAAACAAAAATTGGAAATTGAACGTGAGGCGATTAACAGCAATCATCATTACACACTAGATGATTTAAAAGCGGAGTTTCTCAAAGTTCAAACAAAGCAGCAGATTATTGATAAAGATCAGCATGAGCAAGAGAAGGCCATGCGCGAGATTGTCAGCCTTAAAACCTATCTTCTTAAATTTCAAGAGACTAAAACTAAAAAAGAAAAACTTTTTGAAGAGCTCAAGCTCATCACCCAAAATATAAATGAGCAAAACTTTAAAATTGAGAAAAGCTCACTTGAGCTTGAACGCATCAAAAAAGATCGTGAAATCCAAGGACCAAAATTGCAACTTCTTCTTCAAAAAGAGGAAAGACTCGAGGCCTTAAAGATCAATCTTATTGAGCTGACAAAAAAGCAAAGCTCACTTCTTTTTGAAGAAAAGCAGCTTCAAGACAAGAAGAATACTCTTATTCTCAAAATGACTTCCCTGACGGAGAAGGATCTTCTCCTTAAAAAGGATCTCCACTTCTCGAATCTTGATGAATCTACTTTTAAGCTTTTTGCTAAAAAGTTTCAGGATTATCTCACTGGAGAGAAGATCCTTTTATCTGAAAAACAAAACATCCTCACTCAACTTAAAGAAGTTGAAGAGATAGGAAAAAAGAAGACAGAGGAGAAAAAGTCTCTTGATACTTCCATCCATGAGAAGAAAGAGAAACTTAAACTTTTGATTCACCCCACTGAGCTCTCTGATTTTGAGAGTTGGAAAACAAAACTCACCACTCTTGTGGAATCTTCTCAAAAAAATCAGATCGAACTTAATCTATTAAAGACCGAAGGCCAAAGCTCTGAGCATAAACTCAAGCAGCTTTCACAAAAGACCACTGATTTAAGTCAGATGATAGAGAAGATCGAAACCGATCTCACGCCCCTCTCTTTGTTGTCTGAAACAATTGATCTGGCCCGGGCCGTGTCTCAATGTTTTTCTCATGAGACTCAAGACTGTCCCGTTTGTCATTCCCCACTGACTCAGGAAAAATTAAAAAAGATCCAAGACGAGGTCAGTGAAAAACTCAAATTCTTTGATGCTAAAAAACTCAAAGAACTCAAAGATAAAAAAGATCTCTCTAGTGCTGAGCTACAAATGACTCAAAAGCAGCTTCAAGATGAAACCCTGAAACTTCAAAAGATTAAAGACTCAACGGAGCAAATTGAAAAAGCTCTCGCTAGTAACCAATCAGCCGACAAACTAAAGAATAACCTGGCCGAGGCCCAGTCTATTCATGATGAGATCAAGTCTTTGGATAAAGAAATTCATCTTAAAGAAAAAGAAATTGAAGAGCGTCGTTCTCATTATCAGAAACTCAAAACGGATGATTCAAAACGTCTCCTAAAAGAGCAAGAGAGTGAGCTGCTAAGAAAAGAACTTTTAAGGCTTATTGGTGGTGAATCCCTTCCGGATCTAGAAACAATTCAAAAAGAAGTACAATTACGTGAAGAGCTTCTCACTACCTCACAGGCGCAAGAGCGCCAAAAGCAGGAGCATGATTTTATTTTGCAGATGATTCAAAAAAATAAAACAGAACTGCAAAATATTGATCTTGAGGTATCTCAGAAGAAAAAAGATTCGGCCCAGATGGTCGATGAGCTTGGAGAAGCGCTTCAGGGAGAATCGGCCCGAACGCTTTGGAAAAAGCTTGAGGACAGCTTCAAGGATATCTTTGAAAAGCATCGGACACTAGAATCTGAGATCAGAGTGATTCAATTAACTCAAAAAGAAATTCAGTCTCGTCTCTACACCTTTGATGAGCAGATCCGTGATCTTGAGACGGCCTTCATTCAACACACTCATGAGATCACTGCCCTGGCCGCTGAATCAAAGCTTCGTCTCTCTGACTATCAACCGCTTTGGGAGCGACTAGAAAAGCTCAAAATGTCTCTTACTGATCCCGTAGAGATCCTTATCCCGCTGGAAGAAGTTCTGGGCCTCAATATCAGCCATCTCAAAGAAGAGAATAAAATTCTTCTTGGCCGAGTGGGTGAACTTCAGCAAATCCTCACAGAGACTGAGCGCAGGGCCGATCGAATTCAACTTATTATGAAGCAGCTTGAAGAAATTAATCTGAAATTCTCAAGGGCCGAGCGGCTCTTTGATGTTTTAGGTAAAGATGATCTTCGTAATTTCGCTCTTTCGATGGTGGAAGAAAATCTTATTAAACAAACTAATTTTGAATTAGAAAGACTTTGCAGTGGTCGCTATCAAATTCTTCATCAAACTCGAAAAATGAAGCTCACCCCAGAGTTTTATATTCTTGATAAATACCGTGAAGGTCTTATACGTAAAGTTTCAACACTTTCAGGTGGAGAAACTTTTATGGTGAGCTTATCCATGGCCCTGGCCTTAGGTGAGATGACTCGTGGTCAGGCAGAAATTGACTCGCTCTTTATTGATGAGGGATTCGGAACTCTTGATCAGGACTCTTTAGATGAAGTCCTCGATATGCTTCAGCATATTCAGGCCCGTGGTCTACAAATTGGCCTTATCTCCCACGTTCAGGCCCTTACTTCCCGCCTTCCCATTAATCTCAGACTTTCTAAGAAGTCCGATGGAACTTCAACCACTTCCCTTATCTATAACTAAGATCCCGGTAAGATAGAATGAGCACAAAATAAAGAGACAATTTACTTCATCTTCTTTCGATAATGTCCTCTAATGGCTCCAATTTGATTTTCACTCATATCAGACAAATAGGTTTTCAAAATAAAGAAGCGGTATAGGATTTCTGCAGAAATTAATCGGGCCTTTGGGGTGTTTATATAAAGCAGTAAAAGTGCCAAGCCAAACTCGGTAATATCGTATTTAAGATTTTGCCTCTCCTTACCTTTCGCTCCGCCTAAGTATCTGTTTTCTATAATGTTTTTATTCAGCTCAAATTTGAGCTGAATACCTAACTCCTTCTCACATTTCTTAATGGCGCGTAACACATTCCTATGCTCCATCTCAAATTTTTCAGCAATTCTTAGTGAATCTGTCACTGGTCCAAATGGAGTATCCCTTACCCAGACATCACCCATCACATGATTATTGATAAGATCTTTTAAGCGAGGTGGACGTTTCTCGAAAGGAACATCAATTCTAAAATCATCAGTCATATTTTCTCCTTTGTTAGTCACAGGAGGAAATAGCCCTTATGCAATTACTCTTCTAGCTGAGACATAAAAATACGCACAGGAAGTTCACTAATGAAACTCTAGTTTTGAAACTTTCTTTGAGTCGAATCAGATGAGGATCCTGTCAGTTAGATCTCTACTTTCTCTTTTTTCTCATCTACCGCCACTAGGACAAAACTTCCAGAGAGAGCAAGTTGGCGTTTATCAGAGAACATATCCTCGATATAAACATCAATCTTTACTTCCACACTAGTTCGTCCCACATGCCCAATTTGGGCATCAAGCTCAACAAGACTTCCCACAGGAATTGGGACTTTGAAGTTAACTTTGTCTGAGCTGACAGTGACAACTTTTTTCCGAGCGAAACGAGTGGCGGCCATAAAGGCCACTTCATCCATCCACAACAAGGCCACACCACCAAAGAGCGTGTCGTAGTGATTGGTCTCACCTGGGAAAACAGTTTTAAAGGTTCTGGTTCGCGCGGCAGCTTTGCGCATCTCAATGGTCATAGGTTCCTCCTCGGGATAAATAGAAATACGTGCTCAGGGATCGGACTTCCACACTTTGTGGTTACCGTTGCGGGACAGTGCCGGATTTTCACCGGCTTCACCGTCACACGTACGTAAAAATTAGAATTCAGCGTTTCTTGGAAAACGTGGGAATGCAATCACATCACGGATATTTGTCATCCCTGAGATATACATTACCGCTCTCTCAAATCCAAGGCCAAAGCCTGAGTGAGGAACAGATCCAAAACGACGAAGATCGAGATACCACCAATAATCTTTTGGATTAAGTTTCATCTCTTCCATGCGCTTTAAAAGCTTTTGGTAGTTATCTTCACGCTGTGATCCACCAATCAACTCGCCGATACCAGGAACAAGAACGTCCATGGCACGAACTGTTTTTCCATCTTCATTAAGCTTCATATAAAAGGCCTTAATGTCTTTAGGATAATCAGTCACGATTGTAGGAACTTTGAAGTATTGTTCAGCAAGAAATCTTTCATGCTCAGTTTGAAGATCAATTCCCCACTTCACTTCATAATCAAATTTATGAGTTTTAGCAGCATCTTCAAGAATCTTTACCGCATCTGTATAGCTTACCACTTGAAAAGGTGAATTCTTCACGTGTTCAAGAGTTTTCAGATTATCTGGAGCATAACGGCTTGATAAGAACTCAAGCTCTTCCGGACATTTCTCCATGGCACTTGAGATAAGATGTTTCACATAGTTTGAAGCAAGTTTGGCGTTATCTTCTAAAGTGAAGAAAGCAGCCTCCGGCTCCACCATCCAAAACTCAGATAAGTGACGGGCCGTATTTGAGTTCTCAGAGCGAAATGTTGGCCCGAAAGTATAAACACGCCCCAGTCCACCAACAGCAAAAGTCTCCGCTTCAAGCTGACCAGAAACGTTTAAGAATGTTTCGCGAGCAAAATAGTCTTTTGAAAAATCAACATCACCTTTATCAGTGAGAGCTGGTTTTTTCATATCCATGGTTGAAACACGGAACATCTCCCCAGCACCTTCGGCATCTGAAGCCGTGATAATAGGAGTATGGAGATAAGCAAAATGATTTGTTGTAAAAAACTCATGAGTGGCCTGGGCCAGGACATGACGGAGACGAAAAACAGATGAGAATGTATTCGTACGAGGACGAAGGTGAGCAATCTCACGAAGGTATTCTAGAGAAGTTTCTTTTTTCTGAAGAGGATACTCATCATTAGTCGCAGAATAAATCTCAACTTCTTTGGCCTGCATCTCAATTCCCTGCACTTTCCCTTGTGAGGCCACAAGAAGACCAGTGATTGAAACTGATGAGCCAATATTAAGCTTACTAACCTCTTCGTAGTTTGACAGAGTCGCATCCACGATAATCTGAAGATCTTTAAATTGAGATCCGTCGTTTAAAACCATAAATGAAAATTTCTTCGACTGACGAAGAGACTTCACCCAACCTCTCACAGTCACCGTTTGATCAACAGGTTGTTTTGTAAAAACTTCTTTAAGTAGCATGTACATAGATTAAGCTCCGAAGACTAGGTTTTTAATTTCTTGAGACTGATGCCATTTAAGACGTGGACCATATTGTCCCACTACTTTTGAAGCCCCCATGGCCGCCAACTTTCCAGCTGAGGCATAGGTATGACCAGTTGAAAGAGCATAAAGGAATGCTCCGGCAAACATATCCCCGGCCCCGTTCGTATCGATGGCCTTCACTTTGAAAGGCTCAATATCAATAAAAGTTTCACCATCAAAAATCATCGCTCCGTTTTCACCACGAGTGATCACGAATGTTTTAGCGATTTTCTTCAAGGCCTCACGGGCCGTCAGAAGATCAGAAGTCCCAGCAAAAGTCATGGCCTCAGACTCGTTGGCAAAAAGAACGTCCACGCCTGAACCAATCATTTGCGCCAGACCATCTTTAAAAAATTTCACCATATTAATATCAGACAATGTAATTGAAGTTTTTACTCCATGCTTTTCGGCCATTTTTTTCGCTTCCACAGCAGCTTCGAGTCCTGTGGGAGATGCCACAAGATATCCTTCAATATAGAGATACTTAGAGTTTTTAAGGGCCTCTTCTACCAATTGTTCTTTAGAAAAAGTCGCCGTAATACCAAGAAATGTATTCATTGAACGTTCTGCATCTGGCGTAATCATCACCAAGCATTTTCCTGTTGTTCCGTGCATGCGTTTTTGAACTGACAAATTTGTCTCAACACCATTGTCTTGAAGATCATTAAAATAAAAATCTCCCGTTGGATCATTGGCCACTTTACATGAGTAAAACGACTTTCCACCAAACTGAGACACGGCGATAACTGTATTGGCCGCTGAACCACCACATTGTTTCTTAAGAGCCGTGCCCCCAAGAGCATCAAGAAGAGCATTTTGACGATCTTCATCCACCAAAGTCATAAGACCCTTATCAATTTTATTTTGATTAAAGAAGCTATCTGAAACTTCAAACTCCATATCAACAAGCGCATTACCAATACCGTAAACATCAAATTTTTTAGTCATAAATTCCCCGTCTTTTTTTACTCTGGCATCTTACTCAAAGATAAACATCATAGCGAGTAGATTTTCCCTCGATGGAATGAGACGGAGTCTTTCCCAGTGAACGACTTCTGAGGGGTCGTTTGACGATGATTCGTCGAGGCTTTTTAGCGATCAGCTCTTCTAAAAGTTTTTCTGCGTCATGATCAACAGTAACAACACTACGGAATATGCGCATCTCTTTTTTAGGAGCTGTTTTATGATTGGGATCCTCAAACATCGGGTCAAAATAAAGGGTTCTACCAGTCAAATCTTGATCCAAAAGGTAGCTGGCACCTTTTGGGAAAAAGATAAAGCGTGAAGAATCTAGTAAGGTACATGTTTTGAGAGCATTGGTGATGAGGATTTGTGGAATGATATGGCGCTCGTAAGCACGAATATTAAGCCCCATGGAATACATCAGAAGCGAGTCACCAAGAAGGCCAGCGGTTAAATCATCCACCCACTCTCCCCGAGAAAGACCTAAGGCCTTATAGAGCGGTTGTTTATTAATCGACGTCTCTTTAAATGTCTTTTGGTGATAACTCAGTTCACTATCAATATCGATAAAAATAGGGCGCTCCCCATCTCTATTTGATTTAAGGTAAACATGTTTATTTTCTGTCAAAAAAATGACTGATTTTTCAAGGTTTTCCCCTCCTAAAAGCTGCCATTCCTCAGGAAAACTCAACCGAAGTTCATCATTTGTTAACTGACGATCTGTTTCTTTGCACACAAAACTTAACAAACTTTGATTCTCCTTCTAGGATAAGGGGGATTTTGTAACAAGAGTAATTTAAAAGGATGAATATGGCGAGCAATGTGCCTTTAAACTTTGATCCAAAACAACTTAAACGTGAGCTTAAACCTTACTATATTGGGGCCACAGAAAAAGACATTCAAGAGATGCTTAAGGCCGTTGGGGCCCGAGATCTAGATGATCTTTATTCCCATATCCAAGATGATGTCAAAATGAGCTCTGTTCCCATGGAAAAAGGACTCGGTTATGAAGCCCTTATTGACCATGTCAATTCTGTGGCGAACAAAAATAAAAAAGTCATCTCTTTTATTGGGGACGGACTTCCTCACTATAAAGTAGCCGAGATTGTCCCGGCCGTTTGTAATATTCGTGGACTCACTACGGCCTATACTCCCTATCAGCCTGAGCGCTCTCAAGGGACACTTCAAACTCTTTGGATTTATCAATCCCTCATCTCTCAACTCACTGGTTTTGAGGCCATTAATGCTTCTCTTTATGATCGCTCAACTTGTCTTTATGAGGCGATGAATACGGCCCTTCGTTTAGTGAAAGATTCTACGACCATTCTTGTCTCTGATTCTATCTATCCTGGAGATATGGAAGTCATTGAAACTCAGGCCCGTGAAACTGACATGAAAATTGTTCGTGTGCCGGTGAATCCTTTTACGGGTGCCATGAGTATTGATGAGCTTCGTAAAAAACTAAATACCACTGCCCAAGTAGCAGCCGTTGCTTTTCCACAAGTAAGCTCTCTAGGCTCTCTTGAATCAGTAGATGAAATCACTGATCTTTGTTCGCAGTCTGGGATTAAGTCCATTGCCATTGTCGATCCGATGCATCTCTCTAAGGGAGGTTTGAAGGCACCAGTTCATTTCGGCACTCGCGCTCAAGGAGCCGATATGGTGGTGGCCGAAGGTCAACATTTGGCCATAGGAGCTAACTTCGGTGGCCCTGGCCTTGGTATTTTTGGTATCCGCTATAATGAGCAAGATAAAATTTCTATTCGTTCAACAGCGGGACGATACGTTGGAAAAACAGTTGATATCAAAGGTCGTGAATGTAAGGCCCTTATACTTTCAACTCGCGAGCAACATATCCGTCGTGACAAAGCAACTTCAAATATTTGTTCAAATCAATCTTTTGTGGCCAGCCTTGCTGGAGCTGCTCTTTTAAATAAGGGTGATGCTGGAATGGAGATAGCGATCACAGCGGCCAGAAATAATGCTCTTTCAGCTTTTGAAAAACTCACTTGTTTTGAAGGTGTAGAGGCAAAGTTTAAGTCCGCTCCTTTCTTTAATGAATTCACACTCAAACTTTCTGTACCGACAAAAGAGCTGATTCAAAAAGCACGTCATGCAGGTCTTCATATTGGTGTAGATGTTTCAAATCGCTACAAAGAAATTGCTGGGGAAAACCTTCTTCTTATTTCATTTTTTGATACAGTGACTGAAGCCGATATTACAAAACTAGAAGCCTTCTTTGCCTCACAATTTCCAAAGAATAAATCGCCTCAGCCTGCGCCAAAGATTCAAGACAATAATCTTCGCAAAATTGCTCCTATGATTCCTCAAAAATCTGCGGCAGAAGTGATCGAGTATTATGAAAAACTAGGGAAACAAAATCTCTCTCCTGATGATGGTATTTATCCATTAGGCTCATGTACGATGAAGTACAATCCTTATATCAATGATTATGCCGCTTCACTTCCGGGCTTTACTGACGTTCACCCAGAAGCTCCTATTGAAGATGTTCAAGGATCTCTAGAAATTCTTTGGAGTATTCAAGAAATGTTCAAACAAATTACCGGTCTTCCTGGGGTGACCACTCAACCTGTGGCCGGCGCTCAAGGTGAGCTTGTGGGACTTAAAATGTTTCAGGCCTATCACCGTAGCCGCGGCGAAGGTGATCAGCGTAAAGTCATGATCATTCCTAAATCGGCCCATGGAACAAATCCTGCCACCGCTACGATGGCCGGTTATAACGAAATCTTCACTGTAGACGCTGACTATCATGGTGAATTTAATCTTGAACAGATCAAAGATTTTTTAAAGACAGATGGTCATCGTGTGGCCGGAGTCATGGTGACAAATCCAAATACGGCCGGAATTTTTGAAGCTAAGTTTAAAGAGATGAGTGATCTTATACATGCAGCCGGTGGACTCGTTTATATGGACGGGGCCAATATGAATGCCGTGGCAGGAATTGTTGATCTTGATAAACTTGGTGTGGATGCTGTTCATAATAATCTTCATAAGACATGGACTATCCCTCATGGAGGTGGTGGACCTGGAGACGGCATCGTGGCCGTTTCTCATCGTCTTCTTGATTTTATGCCTGGATTCCAAGTGGAGAAAAAAGATGGTCTCTTCACTTTAGTCAGACCTTCTCAAACAGTAGGATCTTTCCACCGTCACTTTGGAAACTTCGCTCACAAGATTCGTGCTTATACCTATATCAAGGCCCTTGGTGGTGAAGGTGTACGTATGATGAGCCAGATCGCGGTTCTTTCGGCCCGTTATCTTTATGCTAAACTTGCTCCTATTTATCCATCACTCCCTGTAGGAGCGGAAAAGACTCCAAGGATGCATGAGTTTATTCTGACTCTCTCGCCAGAAACTTTTAAAAAAATTGAGGCCAGTGGAACTCCTAAGGCCAATACCATTGCTCGTATTGGAAAGCTCTTTTTAGATTTTGGTTTCCATGCTCCAACGGTGGCCTTCCCTGAACAATTTGGTCTGATGCTTGAGCCGACGGAAACTTATTCAAAGTCAGAGTTAGATCAGTTTTCTCAAGTGGTAGAAAGTATTTTTAAACTGATTAATGATTATCCAGAAGTTCTCCAAACTGTTCCGCACTTCACGCCGATTGATCGCGTAGACGAAGTAGGGGCCAATAAGAACCCTAAGCTAACTGAAGTTATTACTACCGAACTTCCGTCTATCCTTCCAGACAGAGTCCCTAGCGAGAAGCTCAGAAATCAAGCCTCTGGGGATCTTTGTCAGCTTATTGTCCAGACCCATCTTAAAAGTCTTTAATACCGCTCTTCCCCTGGCCTAATTTCATATTAGGCCGGGGGGCTTATTGATTATTTCTAATATTCCTCTAGAACAATGTCGATAATAACATAGAAATATTACGTTAAATTCTCAAATGAGGCGCTCATGACTATTTTTAGCAATCTCAGCCTTAGAATGAAGCTTTTTTACCTCTCAGCCCTTATGTCTATCATTATCACTGCTGTTGGTTTCGTGTCCTATCTGGGTTTGAAAAAGATGGTTTTCATCACTGATCAGCTCACTGAAGTATCCATTCCCAATTTAAAATACATGTCGCAAATGGAGCTCTCTTTTCGCTCACTAAGAATTGAGCTCAGAACTTTAGGACTTTCAGGAATCTCTCCTGAACAACAAGAGTCAACTCTTAAAAATATAACCAAATACATCAATGAATTTGAAGAGGCTCAAAAAAAATACAGCGAAATAAAGTTCCTTCCTGGAGAAGAGGAAATCTTTAAAAGATTGGTAATAGAATGGAATTCATTTAAAAAACTAGGAAATGAAATTTTAAAACTAAATTCTTCTCAAGATCCAAACGATAAACTTAAACTTAATGAGATATTTAGAGTTGACTGCCCTCAATCTGCTGAAAAAGTTCGATCTATTATGTCAGAACTGAGCATGATTCAACAAAAAGCCTCAGATGAGCTTTTAGGAGCATCGGAGAAAGATTCAAAAGAAAATGTGACAAAAACATTGAATCAAACCCTCACTGTAAGTATCCTTGGAATTTTAGTTGCCTTAGGAACAGGATTCATTCTGGCCACACAGATATCTAAAATTATTTCTACTCTTGCAAGCAAACTAAAGTCTAACTCTGATGAACTCGCCAAGGCGACAGAAAGTATTGCAAATGCCTCAACTCGGCTTTCAGAGGCAACGACAGAACAGTCTGCTTCTCTTGAAGAAACGGCGGCTTCAATTGAAGAAATAAGTTCCATGGTTAACAAGAATAGTGAAAGTGCGAAGAGATCATCGCAGACATCAAAAGAGAGTGAAAAAAGTGCTCTTGAGGGTCAGGATGTTGTCAAACAGATGATTCATGCGATTGGTGAAATTAATGTGTCGAATACTAATATCATGAAGCAAATTGATGAAAGTAATGATCAAATTTCTGAGATCGTAAAAGTCATTGCTGAAATTGGAAACAAAACTAAGGTTATCAACGAAATTGTTTTCCAAACCAAGCTCCTTTCGTTTAATGCCTCTGTTGAGGCTGCAAGAGCGGGAGAGCATGGAAAAGGATTTGCCGTTGTGGCCGAAGAAGTAGGAAGCCTTGCTGTCATGAGTGGGAATGCCGCCAAAGAAATTTCGGAGATGCTAGAGGGAAGTATTCATAAAGTTGAGAGCATAGTGGAGCAAACTAAAAGTAAAGTTGAGCACCTGATTTCCGATGGTAAATTAAAAGTCGAACAAGGAACAATTATCGCCCATAAGTGTGAAAAAGTTCTAGCTGAGATAGTCCAACATGTGAGTCAAGTCCATCAAATGAGTAATGATATCTCTGTGGCCAGCCTTGAACAATCCCAAGGGATTAATGAGATCACAAAGGCCATGGCCCAACTTGATCAGGTGACTCAACAGAACGCAGCAACTGGTGAGCAAGCCGCAAAAGCCGCCGAAGATCTTTCCTTCCAAGCTAAAAGCTTACAATCTGCTATTAATGAACTTTTTTCAACAGTTGAAGGAAAAAAAGTTAATTCTTCTCATTTCAGTTCATCTACTCCAATACCACAAGCATCGATTTCACTTAAAAAAGAGACTCCAGCTGTTGCTAAAAAAACTCGAGAAGTTAAAGTGTCTTTGCAACCGACCTCATCCTCGACTAAAACGATGAACACAACGGACTCAATGCCATCCTTTGATGATCCTAGATTTAAAGACATCTAGAACTAGCAGCTGACAAAAAGCCAGCATTAGGCCATAGTTAGGTAAAAACTAACTATGGATGCCTTATGTCAATAAAGCCACGCTGTACCTTCGCCATTATTTCCCATCCGGATGCGGGTAAAACAACCATGACCGAAAAACTTCTCTGGTTTGGTGGTGTGGTTCGTGAGGCCGGGATGGTGAAATCGAAGACAGGTGATTACGCTAAATCAGACTGGATGGAGCTTGAAAAGCAGCGTGGGATCTCGATTACCTCATCTGTCATGAGTTTTGAATACAATGACCGCGCCCTTCACCTTCTTGATACTCCTGGACATAAAGACTTCTCAGAGGATACTTACCGTACACTGACCGCTGTTGAATCAGTGCTCATGATGATTGACTCGGCCAAAGGGGTTGAGGCCCAGACGATTAAGCTCATGGACGTGTGTCGTATGCGTGATACACCTATCGCCACTTTCATGAATAAGTTTGACCGCGAGGCCATGGACCCTTTCGCGCTTCTAGATAATATTGAATCTATCCTTAAAATTCAGTGTATCCCTATGACTTGGCCTATTGGCTCGGGGATTGATTTTAAAGGTGTTTATGATCTGCGCTCAAAACAAATTCTTGGATATAAGGATGCTAAAGATCCTTTCTCTCCCAATTTAGTGGATGCTTCTGATTTGGAGGCAAAACATGTTGTTGATTTTGTTGGTGAAGAACTTCTCACAAAACTCAAAGATGATCTTGAAATGCTTGAAACACTTATCCCTCCGTTTTCAAAAGAAGAGTATTTAAATGGCATTCAGTCCCCAGTTTTTTTTGGCTCAGCCCTTCGAAACTTCGGTGTCAAAGAACTCCTTGATATGATCACTGAAGTGGCCCCGACTCCAAGACCGAGAGAGGCCAAACTTGCCCCCTATGACTCAACAGCTGATGTGATTGAAGTTGATCCAAGTGATCATGAGTTCACTGGATTTATTTTTAAAATTCAGGCCAATATGGACTCAAAACATCGCGATCGAATTTCATTCATGCGAGTCTGCTCCGGGAAATTTAATCGTAATGATAAAATTTTTCACATCCGCACAGGAAAAGAAATTAAAATTGCGACGCCTTTGATGTTTCAGGCCCGTGACCGAGATATTGTTGAAGAGGCCTACGCCGGAGATATTATCGGTCTTTACGATACTGGGAAATACCAAATTGGAGATACCTTCTCTCTTGGAAAAAAACTAATCAAGTACACAGGGATTCCAAGTTTCTCTCCTGAACTTTTCATGCGAGTCACATCTAAAGACCCCATGAAAGCAAAACATCTTGAAAAAGGTCTGGCCCAACTTTCTGAGGAAGGGGCCACTCAGCTCTTTATCCGTCGCTCAACGAATGAAAAAATGCTCGGGGCCGTTGGTGCTCTTCAGTTTGAAGTGGTTAAATTCCGCCTTGAAGATGAGTATGGTGTGAATGCGACTTATGAGCCTGTCTCATGGGCCGGCGTTCGATGGCTTAAATTTGATGATCCTAAACTCCAAAATAAGTTCACTGAAGATTACTCCTCAGTGCTTATGGTAGATAAAGAAGATCGTCTGTGTTTTGCTGTTCGAACAGAATGGGATTTAAAACTTGCGATGGAGAAAAATCCATCGGTGAAGTTTTATAAAAACTCAGATTATATTGAGTAGGATTACTTTATTGATGAATCGAATTGTCTTAGCTCCTCGCTAATATGCTGAAAAGGAACTGCTAAGTTAAAACAATCTGTATCATGAAAACTAGCACAAGCTCCCTTCTCACTCTGACGTGAGTTGATGCCGACGACATAAAATTGCTCATCTACTTTGATAAACACTGGAGCCCCACTCGCTCCCTTTTGCATATCGCAATCATGCATAATAAGTCCGTCTACTGACGGCTTCTCTGCGCGACATAATCTTTTTTGACGAAACTTCTCCCATCCATTCTTTACATCTAGAGAATAGCCAGATAATTGCAAAATATCTTTTCTTGCTAAACTTGGATCAAATGAACGAGTTCCAAAATAACCCGTCGCATGTCCCGCCTCTTCTTCAATTTCAATGAAGGCAAAATCAAACTTTATTTTGTCTTTGAGGTATAGCTTAGAAATAGCGATTCTTTTAGCCGGAAAATACTTTTTATGAAAATCGAGATAAATTTCAACTTCCTCGGGGAGCAGGACTTCATCTTTATCGTTTGTTACACAATGAGCATTCGTGACAGCGGTTGTTTTTGAAACCATAAAGCTCGTACAAAGTGAGCCTGATCTAGTAGTAAGTCTCCCTATCACTCTATAGGGGTAATCTGCTGGCGCCTCGGCACGACCGTCCTCACCAACGACTACGGTAGGCCCAGCATGGGCAGTAAGCACTTGGAGAGCGGCAGCTATCAAAAAAATACCGTAGATAATCTTTTTCATGCCCATAAGTATAGGTCACACAAATCCACCTAGGATTCCGAATGGAAAAAAATTCAAGGGAGTGTATAACTTTTAAACACTCCCTAATTAATTGATTTCTAGTGATAAAATAAGAGTGAAGAGATTTTACATATTGTTGCTGTAAATATCTAAACTATGCAATCATATTGAGTAAAGCCATCCAAGAGTCATTGTTTCTTGTGTTTTCTTGAATCCACCTTTTGACTCTGGAAAGATAGGTGTTGTCGAAGTATCAACTCTCAGCTCTAGACGCACCTCCGAGCCATTACCGACGAGGTATCTATTCGTTAACGTATAGCTATCCAACTGAGGAGGCTTAACTGAAAAGTTACTTGTCGTTGTGAAAAGATTGTTTTGTGCTTTTTTTGAAGTTAGATCATTAAAATTTTCATACCTAAGGTTAATGAAATTTTTAGGAGCCGTTCTCAAATCCGCATAAAAAACCATCGATTGATAAAGAATGTCTTCCTGGGTCGCAGAATCATACTCCGGGCTCATTCCCATGATACCATCGAATGTTAAAGTAAACTCATCGGTTGCTTGATACGAAATGATTGCTTCATGCATTGTTTTTTTGTTTCCATTCTGATTGAGGTTCGCCTGGGCACCTTGGTTGTTGTGCTCAGATCCTGTAATGAGATTGTAGATAGCGGAAATCTTATTTTTACTAAAGTTAAGTTGGGCTCCATAAGTTTTGTCTGAATCATTATCGACGCGATCATCTGTCTTATCATAAACATAAAGCCCGTATCCGAAGTGATCCATAATTCCCGACTGAGTGAGCGAAACTCCCTCATGCCAGAATGGACAAACGAGAGTAAAGTAAAATGGTCTTGAATATGTTTTATTATCTATGTTTTTTGGAACTTCTAAGCCGAAGTGCGAATAAAACTTTCCCCCAGTAAAAGTGACGTTGTTAAACTCTTTTGGCCTGTATCTTAAAAATGCCTGGCCGATGTGATGAGTAATAGCATCACTTGAAACAGATTTATTCTGTTCCGGTTGTTCACCGAAATCAATATCAGCGTAAAAATCAATTTCTTTAAATGATTTATAAAGGTTGATTTCAAGGAGATTGACAGTAAAATCATTGTGACGATTATTGTAGTTTCTATAGAGAATCTCATTCCCATTGTTACCTGTTCTCTTTGGTTTATCAAAGTCCCACTGATAGTAAGCATCGAACATAACACCTACACGAACACCAATTTTTTTCATTTCTTCGAGTTCGGTCTGCTCGGATTTGATCAATAGAAGTTCTTGCTTTGATTTTATTAATCTTAACTCTTTAAGCTGTAAATTATTATCCCGTTTAAGTTCAATAAGAGTCTGAGTAAGTTCGTTCTCCGGTAGAGAGTCAATTTTAGAATTTAATTCGTAAAGATTGTTAATCTCAGTCAATATAAGCTCATATCTCTTTTCAAGTGGTATCGATTCGTCTTCGAATTTTTTATAATCACGGATTACTCTACTGAGAGCGTCAGGAATGTTTTTATCTTTAATAGTAGGTGATGAAGCTTTCTCTAATTGGCCTAATTTTTTGTTTTTCTTTTTTAGATCTTTAATTAACTTTAAATAATTTTCATACTCTTTTTGAAGATTATTTTTCCTATCCTCAAGGATCTTGCTTCGAGAACCGCTTGAAAGGAACTCTTCAATCTTTTTGATATCGGCCTTGATTTGAAAAACTCTTTTTTCAATATCTTGAATTTGTGAATCAGCGAAAACTGATGATGAAATAAACAAAATTATGCAACTTAAAATAAAACTCATAATCCTCTTGATTTTATACTTTTTGATTTATTGTTTTTATTAATTAAAAATATCACCCATATTGCGAATACAAATATCTTTACCTACCATGAGATATCATTTTTTACCTAATGTAAATTCATTGAGTACAAGAACCACATCAGACAAAGCTTTTGATTGTTGGCTCAAAAGATTTGAAAGTTCAGAAGACTCATTGGCCGATTGGTTATTCTGCTGAGTGGCCTGATCAAGCTGGGCCATGGCCTTGGCCACCTCTTTAACTCCAGTGGCTTGCTCGTTGGAGGCAGTCGCAATATGCCCTACCATCTGATTCACTTCTTCACTTGAATTTAAAATATGATTGAGAGACTCCCCACAGGCCATTGAGGCCTCTAGACCTCGTTTCAAATTAATTTTATTGTCCTGGATAAGGCCCTGAATGAGTTTTTCAGATTCCTGTACAATGCTATTCACTCGCGAAACTGATCCCGAAAGAAGATCCTCGATTTCTTTGGCCGAGCGGCCTGACATGGTGGCCAGATTTCCTACCTCTTCCGCGACGACTGAAAAACCTTTACCATGCTCGCCCGCTCTTGCCGCCTCGACAGAAGCGTTGAAAGCAAGCAGCTTCGTCTGGAAAACAATATCGTTAATGACTTTAGTTTTTTCAGCAATACTATTAATAAGACCTACTACTTCAGAGACTTTTTTATTAGACTCCTCTACAGTTCGAACAAGATTGTCTGATGATGATGAAATATCGCGTATCACATGCTGCATTTCATCTACGGTTCTTTTACCTTCATCGACTGAACTCATACTCTTGTTAGCCGCTTCTAATGATGTAGAAGCGTTGTCAGAATTGCGTTGGATCATTGAGGAAATCTCATCAATAGAGGCCACTGTTTCTTGAAGACTGGCCGCTTGTTCAGTAGAGGCTTCAGACAAAGAGGAGGCCACTTCAGAAACTTTACTTGCATAAGAGGAGACTTTTCCTGACTCCTCAAAGAGTTTTTCTGCAATGTTCCTAAGCTGGGCGGCTATTTGTGAAGAGAAATAAAAACCAACAAAAGAGACGACGGCTATTGAGATCAGGATTAAAATAATCAAAATTCTCTTTAATGAGCTGACTGATTCCAGGGCCTCGTCCTCTAATATAATTGTTTCAATAACCCATTTGTGCCCCAAAATATCGATTGGACC
>JBMLQL010000031.1:36054-116227 GCA_049241565.1 Bacteriovoracaceae bacterium
ATTTGATTGATGCGATCAAATGATATTTGATAAGCGAGAATAGCAATAATTTTTGAATCTTTTAAAATCGGCGTCCCAATAAATGAGGCTGGCCCATCGTAACTTGGAAAATACGTTTTATAATCCGTCATGACTACTTCAGATTTTCCACTGGAGATGATTTTATGATACAGCTCACCGAGAGAAGATTTTGAATAGGGTCCATCTTTAAGAGAGGTGGCAAAATCTAGTTCTTTATAAACACTATAAACGATATTACCAGTTACAGCATCAATGATAAAAATATCATAAAAGCCAAACTCTTCTAAAAACTCGCGAAAATTTGGATGATGATAAGCATGAGTTCTGTTGTAGGTAGTATTTGTTGATCCTTGGTTCAACAAATGTTTTGAACCGAGGGCTTCTTTATTTTCAGAAATAAACTCAGCTTGAATCAGTAGCTGGTTAGAATCGAGAGATGATATGATTTGTCCAAGACCATCTGGCTGCTTATTGTTATTTTGTTTGGCATACTCTCCCCCAAACTGGACCTCATAGTAATTGATTAGCTTTTCCTTTCTAATTTCTTTATCCACAATTGAAAGATTTGATTCAGTGGCAAAATTGTTAAATCCTTTAATAAAATTCTCTGCAGCTTCTATCGTGGTTTTTCGATGGGCCATCACAGAAACTTGATCAGCAATTAATGAGAAATAGTCCTCGATGGACTTCTTTTTAGTTAACCTCTCAATGGAGATCTTATTAAATGATTCTTTCTCTAGGGCCTTAAGGGAGGAATTAATGGAGATTGAGCTCACAATCAATAAAGGAATAATCGAGACCAGAAGAGTTAAGATGATCAGTTTATACTTTATAGACATGATTCCCCTCAAATAAACGAAAATGGATTTAATAAAATTAAGAATATCTTAAAACAAATTCTTGTCTACGGTATTAAGAAAGAAGTGATAACTATTTTAATTAACATCAATAGAGCCTCTGGTTTGTCAATTTTCCTTAATATTTCAAGCAAAACTGTCCAGTATTCATGGCGACTAGAGGAGAAGACCAAAAAAAAGGACCAGGTTTAAACCTGGTCCTTAATTCAATAAAATTAGTCTGGATAGAGATATTATTCGGCTTTGGGCTTAAACCAACAAAGCGGACGTGTTCCGATACGGCTTCCGATGGCCCCATGACAGGTACCGGCCACTTCATCATCTTGCTCAACATTCTCAGAATAGTGAACATTACAAAGTGATCCTTGAAAATAGGTATCAAGGCGACACTGATAAGCAGGGTGATTATCATTAGTACGCGAAACAATCATAGCGTCAGGTGTTTCAAATTTAGGCTCCACTGAAGCACTACGAAGAGACTGGAAGAGTTTGGCCACAGACAAACCGGCCATGCTTCCACGGATACAAATGGCGCGATCCTTTGCCGTCTCCCAAACTGCTTTACACTTATTTTCAACTTCTTCAGGGACATCTTTCATAGCGCGAACTTTTCTTAAACTATTATCATTTTCAAAAACGCGACGAAGACATTTTAAGTTTGCAAAATAGTCTGACTGACCCTCATTTGAGGCCCATGAATTTGACCAAGCACTGACTTTTTTAGGAGCTCCACCGATATGGTGACCAAGCTCATGACAAACCACTAAAGCAAAACCGTCTTCCGTAATAGTCTCATGACGGGCAAGACCACCAAACATGGCCACATTCCAAACCTTACCAGAACGTGAGGCATAGGCATTTACTGTCCCATCAGTCCAATTACGATCAACATTGAGCTCCCCGCCTTCAGTCGTCACAATTGAATCATAGATAGCTTCAACTTTATCGATAACGGCGTTGAACTGCTCTTCAGTTAAACCACCCTTTCTTTTCTGACCGACTGAAATTTTAAGATTATTGTCTGGAAGAAATCCAGTTGATCCATCCTCTGAACAGGCCAGCACTGAATTCGATAGAATTAGTGCAGCAACAAGCAATCCTTGCTTAAAAACTTTCATATCTTCTCCTTAAGAAACAAAAACGTCTTAATCTCATTCTGACATACAGGTAGAAAAGATGTGATTACATTTTAGTGAAGTAAGATTTTATTAGAGCAAGCGTTTGGATCGGATATTATGGGGCCCAAGACTCAGGCCCCATTGAGAAATAAGCTTAGCAGCGATTAATATTATTCAGATCTTCGAAAGCAAGTTTGAGCCTTTTCACGAAATTATCCTCACCCTTACGAAGCCAAACACGTGGATCATAGTATTTTTTATTTGGTGCATCACTGCCTTCAGGGTTACCAAGCTGACCTTGAAGATAGTCCTTTTTATCAGTGTAATAATTTTTCACACCCTCCCAAAACGCCCACTGCATATCTGTATCGATATTCATTTTTATCACACCATATTCAATTGCCTCGCGAATTTCTTCCCGAGTTGATCCAGAGCCACCATGAAAAACAAAATTCACTGGATTGTTTTTTGTTTTAAACTTGTTTTGAATAAAGGCCTGAGAGTTTTTAAGAATTTTTGGCTCTAGTTTGACGTTTCCTGGTTTATAAACTCCATGAACATTTCCAAAAGAAGCAGCCACAGTAAAATTAGAAGAGATCTCTTTTAAATGAGAATATGAATAACTCACATCCTCAGGTTGAGTATAAAGTTTTGAGTTATCAATATCAGTATTATCGACTCCGTCCTCCTCTCCTCCTGTAACCCCAAGCTCAATTTCAATCCCTGTCTCAATCCCTTTCATGCGGGTAAGGTAATTAGCAGAGATTTCTATATTCTCCTCCAGTGACTCTTCTGAGAGATCAAGCATATGAGAAGAGAATAGAGGTTTTTTATGGGTTTTATAATAGGCCTCTCCGGCGTCCAGAAGTCCGTCAATCCATGGGAGAAGCTTTTTGGCCGCATGGTCTGTATGAACGACAACAGGAACACCATAGGCCTCAGCAAGAAGCTGAATATGTTGGGCCCCAGAAATACTTCCTAGAATGGCCGAGCGCTCATTTTCAAGCTTTAACCCTTTTCCGGCATAAAATTGACCACCACCATTTGAGAATTGAATGATCACAGGCGAATGAAGAGCTTTTGCCGTTTCAAGAACAGCATTAATCGTATTTGTGCCTGTGACATTAACAGCAGGAAGAGCAAAATTATCTTCATTGGCGTACTGATAGAGCTCTTCAAGTGCTTTACCGTAAATAAGACCTGGTTTGAATTTCATCGTGAATCCTTTTTTCAATTTGGACTCATTCTAAAACAAATATCATCGCTCTGCTAGTCTAGAAAAACTAGTAATTAACTCGACGAGAAATAACTTCACGTACTTTATTGTAGTTGGGAAGCTCATTGGCATAAAATTTATTCATAATCTTATTAAAAATCTGTCGATCAAATTGAGTGACGCAATTATTGCCAATTCTATTAAAAAAATAATCCGCGACTTTATTTTTAATTTGCTCTTCGGTATATCGATACCTCTCAACTAAATCCTTGTTGGCCCTCACTTCTTCAGCTGATGACTTATAGATCTTTTGTAAATCGGGATTAAAATCAGTATTGTACGGGATGTATTTCCTGGCCTCTTTATCTACAATCTGCCTGACATAAGTCTGAATAATGCGCTCAAAACACGGTGTTGTTGTCGAAATTTTATCTGGAGAAAGACTCATCGGAGTGATACGGTTTTTACCTTTATCTTCTAATAGAAAATTTTCATACTTCTTAAAATATTCCGATTCAACTCTGCTCACTGAAACGAGCTCTTCCTTTGCTGTCGCGGCCAGCTTATTTCTTGGAACCATTTTAACTGTCTCAAAGGTTTCCATCATTATATATTCACGGTCGTTCTCATAAAATCGCAGAAAATTTCGAGGCAAAGAAGCGGTATCAGTGGAACCATCACTAAACTTAACTTTGTAGGAATAAACAGGGTAATTGAGAGTTTCTATACCTTGTTTACCAACCATTAAAAATCTTATTTCATCATCCTCATTCCCCTCAGAACAACGAAACATAAACTTCTTTTTGTTATCGATGGTTTCCCAAAAATCTTCTCGATATCCTTCAGTGACTAGTTCATCCGAGCTTAGTTTTTCTAGGCATGAATAAAGATCGGCGTATACCGCTAGATTAAGCTGGTGAATATTTTTTGAAAGCTCGGAGGAGAGAACACTGGTTTGCTCGCACGTGGTCTGAGCGCCTAGGTTAAAACTGACAAAAAGATTAAGAGTGATGAGAAGCCTGAAAATCATTTAACATCCTTATGAAGACCACATTCTCTTTCATTATACCTCTGCTCAATTTAATGTCCCTTCTAGGCAAAGGGGGCCAGAAAATTGATTTTATTTATAAAAACGCCTCCTAATACTGTCAAATCACTACGCTTGTTAAGAAACTCTAAAAACATAACTCCTTGGTTTTTTGTAGATATTAGGTTTTTTTTTAAGGAAACACCCACACCTATCGATAATAGACAAAAGAAGTCAAGCATAGGAGCTCTTTATGAAGTTTTTCGGACGCACTCTCTCAATGATTCTCTCCTTCCAGCTTCTGTGGAGTTGTAACGGTCAGTACACCATTGAAGGCATGAAGGTGAATTCTGGTACTGAGAATGTTATTGAACTCAATGGATCTATCGCCAAAGCCTTTCACCATTTTTCAAACATGATTATTCCATCGGCCATGGCCCAAGATGGAGAAATGGTTGTCTATGACATGACAGATCCGAATGACCCCTTGCAAATCCATTCCGAGGAAATTACAGGAAATACGTACAGTATAAAAATCGAAAAGGATAAGGTCATTAATCGTATCATCAAACTTAGTTACGAGTCTTACGACGATGATTCTAAGTCAAGAGACCTCTTGATTGAACCCACAGAAGAGACAAAGATCGTAACCTCAAATTTGAATGAGGAAGGAACCCTCAAATCAAGACTTGCTGAAAAGGTTGTACAGATTGAGCTTGATAGCGAATCTATCTCACTTCAAGAATCAAAATATCGATTGAAAGAAGTTAAAAAGGACTCCATCGACGACGTTCTAGATATCATTGGGGATAAGGAAATCGTTTACCATCTTCTCACTTCTCGTAAAGAACTAGCTGTAACAGTATCTAAATACGCTGCCTATTATCGTTGGGGTATCAATAATAAAAATTCCGATGCAATCAAAAAAGCCCAAGAGGCCATTCGACAAATTGCGATTGATGAAGGACTTCTTAAAGAAGAGAAACCTGAGGAAGAGCTTAAAAACTATTTTGAAGAGATCAATTACATGGATCTCGTCAAATTCGAGGAAGTGGCTAATTTAGAAGACGCCTATCAGAAACTAAGCGAAACGGTTGATAAAACGATTAAAGTCATGTCCGATGCTATGATCAATGATGGTGTTAAAGAAGGCAGTGATCACTGGAATGAGATGATTGATGCAGCAAAAAAACACTACGAAAAAAGACGTCTTGAAGCAGAAGAATTTTATACAACAAAAGTTGAAAATAAGTATTTGGCACAAGTCAGCTATCTTGATGAAGTAGATTTCGATGAATTAAAAGATTATCAGGAAGGGTACAATCTCCTAAAGATAGCAGCTCAAAAATCCCATGAATACCTAAACGATTTAATGGCCAAGGATAAAATTACTGAAAAAGATTCCCAATGGCAGGAGACAATGAAGGAACTCGATGTTCTATTTCAAAACCGGGTGAATGAACTAGAAGAATATTTTGGCACTCCGAAGGAACCCAAACTTGAAGAGATGACCATGGCCAAAAAATAGAATAATACTTTTCTTATAGCAAACCTCTCATTAGACTTTAACTATAATCTAATGAGAGGTTTTTATGATTTCACAAGCTCAGCTTCATCAATATATCAATCAGCTTCTCTCATCGGCGCAGTTTGAAGATTACTGCCCCAATGGCCTTCAAGTAGAAGGCAAAAAAGAAATTAAAAAGATCGCTTTCGCAGTTTCTGCCACACAAGAGTCTATTGATAGTGCGATCCAATGGGGTGCAGATGCTCTCGTTGTTCACCATGGAATATTTTGGAAATATGCAGGGGCCCGTCCCGTGACAGGGGCCTGGGGCGAGAGAGTCAAAAGGCTTATTAAAAACGATATCAATCTTTACGGCTATCATCTTCCTCTGGACGCTCATATCGAAGTTGGAAATGCAGCGACCCTAGCAAGACTCATTGATCTGACTGAACTGGCACCTTTTGGTGAATATAAACGTCAACCTCTAGGGGTGAAAGGTATCTTCAAAACTCCACTCCAGGCAAAAGACTTAAAATCAAAATTAGAAGGTATCCTCTCTCATGAAGTCAAACTGGCCACTCCCGATGAAAATGCCACCATCCGTACGATGGGAATCATTACTGGTGGAGCCAATAACGAATGGACTGAGGCCATGAAAGCGGGACTGGACTCTTATCTGACCGGAGAGATTTCAGAATACAACTGGCATGATGCTAAAGAGGCCGGCATTCATTATTTTGCCGGTGGACATCACGCAACTGAGAAATTTGGAATTCAAAGTTTGATGAAAAAAATTGAGCTCGAGCTCAAGCTGGATTGTCGTTTTTTTGATTCTCTCAATCCAGCTTAATTTCTAAAGTTTTTCTTCGCTTTCTTTTTAATCAAGAAAAACTGCTGTCCCATATCGTTTGTATTATAGGCCATGAGCTCCGCTTCATCTCCATACCCAGAGTAAAGATCAACTCGGGCATGACCACGAATCGCTCCCCCTGTGTCTTGGAAAAACATAAAACGCGAGAAAGGTGTTTTCACTGGTTTTTGATTTTCATCCATTCCAATGGTCTTGTTTGTTTTCACAAAATTAATCAAACCAAGATCTGAATAAAGACGTGAATCCATGGCAAGAGAGCGACGCTCAGTCAGAGGAATATTATTAAGTCCCACTGGTTCATCTTCCGTCACTTTAAAATAGATATAAGAAGGAGTTGAAGCAAAAATCTCCTGCTGTTTGTCCGGGTTCTCTTCTAGAAATTTTCTTTGCTCATTTATTCCTGCTTGCCCTGGCTTCAAGTACCCCTGAGAGAGCATATACTTATAGATCATCTGAAAGCTGTGCGAGTTTTTTCCGGCATAACTTAGGTACTCAAACTTTTCAGAACCATCAGGGAAGATAACTTTAATTCTTCCTCCCCCTTGAACGTGAAGAAGATAAAGATCAAAAAATGAGTCTTCTACATAAAAAAGCTCATAACCTTTTCCTTCGAGGGCCCCTTTAAAATCAATTTGCTCACGTGTAAACTCACGGTCTCCCGCAGCTGGCATTCCATAAAGGGCCCGTGAGAAGCGCTCAGTACGAACAGTTGATCCTACTAAGTCAGGTGAATAGTATGAAGTAAACTGAGTGGTGAGCTTGCCCTGACCGTATCCCCTCTCCGTTTTACCTGGAATCGGTTTAAAAATATCAAATTCAGCATTGAGACGTTGATTAAAAGCACTCTGACAAACAGAGGCTTCAAAACTCTGTTGGCAAACTTTCGTTTCATCAACGATTTGTTTAAAAAGAATGAGTGAGTCGCGCAGATATGTTTTAGGATAAACTTTTTTACCATAACGAATCTGTCCTGATAGACCTGAGCGTTCATAACTTTTAAGCTGGCGCTCAATGACAAGATCAATATTTTCAAAATTAATATCATCAGCGAATTCCATGCTCTGGAAAACTTGTGATGTCGACGTGGCCATAGCGGAAGTAGTTAACAGAAAAGTGAACAACGCTCTTAACACTAGAAAACCCTTGATAAAGAATAATTTATATAAGGATTAGGTTAAGATTTTTAGACAATCATCGTCAAAGAATATCTGACTTACAGAGTCTTACCGAGAAAAAGCAAGGCCGTACCCTGAAAATTTCGCTCTACTTGGTGGGTATAGTGAAGTTTTTTGTAGAAATCCACATTTTTTGCCCCAGGGGAAGTAATAATATGAATTCCGCTAACCCCTTCATTTTTCATAAACATCTCAAACTCATTCATCAGGAGCGTGCCGACGCCCTGCCCCCTTGCGCCAGCGTGGCAATTGATGTGAAGGTGGGCCGGATAAAGCTCATTTTGATCTTTAAAAAGCTCAAGATGAGGCTGAAGCTGATAAAGCTCCACTGGTGTATGAGGCATACCACAACAATAACCCAAGACCTTGCCCTCTTTCACCGCCACCAAACAGAGCTCAGGATAGCTCTGAACATAAACACCAAGATACTTCACTAAAAAGCGAGTTCTCTCCTCCATAGAAGCGAAATCTTTTTTAGTGGAAGATTCAAAAAAAATCTCCATGACATCTTCAAAGTACTGATCATCGTCATTAAGATTGGTAATTATAATTTCTGACATAAACTCCATACCTGATAGCGGGCCCTTAAAGGTGGATCAATATCTCTCACATCTTTAATGACCTCGAAACTAAAAAGATACTGCCAAGCGGGGGCAAACTCTTTCAAGAGATTCACCACAAAGCCCTCAGCTTCTCTGGATTGCATATTTTTAAGAGTAAAATAAACATCGCAGATTTTCTCAAAGGCGGGGTTTTGATGAATAGAATCAAACTCTCCATGAAAATCCAAAGGATCAAGCTTGTCTATCTCACGGATACTCTCCCCAAGCCTTGCAAAACTTTGAGCGTCTTTGGGCGAGAGAGTAAAATAATTTTGCCAGGCCTCGATTGGCTTCCCTTTCAGAGCAAGCCATAACATAAGTCTGGCCGCAGATTCTTGCCAATTGGCCCCTACCTCATCCTCTACTCCCAATACCGGAAGCCAATCCGACTTCCACTCTGGATGAGAATTTTGATAAGTCCCGAGGAGATTAAAATATTTTTTTATGTTTTTAGATTTTACAATTTCATTCCAGACATGGGCATGAGAGGCATGAGAAAGAGGCATCTCCCTTAATACTTTTTCTAAAAGCGGATCAATACTAAAACCCAACTTGATAGAAAACCGGAGTGCTCTAAAAAAACGAATAGGATCCTTAGGAAAATCTTCACTCACGGGAAGCAATCTCTTCTCTTGGATATGGAGGGCCCCATTAAGAGGATCTAACACTTCTATCTTTTGCGGTCCTATAAATTTAATTCCAATAGTATTGACGGTGAGATCTCGCCTTTTAATGGCATCATGATAAGAGAGTTTAAAACTTAATTTATGCTCGAAGTTTTTATGCCCGCCCTGGGCCCAATCCGGGCCAAAACTCTCACTCCTAGGAGCCGAAAACTCATAGGTCACAGTTTTAAGTTTTAATCTAATAATATCAAAGGGAAGAAATTGAACCTGTCCGAAAGCACCAAGAGACTTGGCCAATCTTTTCCAAAGTCCGGTATCAAAAGAGAGATGCTGATGGACCAGCTCCATATCCCAATCATCACCCACAATACCTGTCAGTAGATAATCTCTCGGCACTCCTCCAATAAGAATAGGAGTAAAGCCTTCCTTGGATAAAGTCTCCCAAATTTCTGGAAAAGATTCGGGAAGATTTTTAGTAAAGTTTTTCCACATTTTTTAGTCGAGCTCTTTCACCGCATCTCGCAGGTAAGCATAAAGTTCTTTAATTTTATAATTATCTGCCTCATCTTGGTGATAAGCAAATGAGACTTTATTATTAAGAACTTCAAAACTTTTACCCACTGTTCCTAGTCTATCTTTGAGGTGAGAGCGCTTTAAAACGTGAGTAGGAACCACCGCCACCCCAAGACCGTCTTCAACGGCCTGAAGCATCTGCCCAAAAGAATTGACGATTAAGCGAGGCTTAATATTTCTCGGGACCACACCAAACTTTTCACGGCACCAGCGATAAAAACTAGGATCATGTGGATCATAAAAGATGACGGGATGAGATAGAATCTCTTTGAGATCAGACTTCTCATTAATCTTAGACTCTTTTGAAAAAACCAGAGTGGTATGTTCTTCATGAAGATCTTTTTTATCAGCAAAGGCCGGCACTAAATAGTCTGGCATAATAAGACAATCAATATCATGTGATTCGAATTTTTTGATAAGATTCTCAGGAAAATCCATGGTGAGTCTCACTTCTAACTCGGGATACTTTCCTAAAAATTTGAGCACTCTTGATGAGAGCCATGTTTTTCCTAAACCATAGAGAGAGCCCACATGCAGCTTGCCGCGAATATCTTGATTTTCAAGATGAATTTGCTCAATAGTTTCATCAATACGTCTAAAATACTGCTTGGCCACTTTGGCCAGACGGTGTCCATTCTCAGTAAGAGAAACAGATTTCCCGTGACGAGAAATAATAGGAAAACCAACTTTTGATTCTAAATTTTTGAGGGCCTGAGAGACGGCCGACTGAGTGACATTAAGCTCCTCTGCTGCTTTTGAGATATTCTCATTCTGCGAGAGAGCAATAAGCACTTGGAGCATTGATGATTCAAGCATAAGTCATTCCTTAAAAATAAGAAGGGGACCCATAAGGTCCCCTTCATTATAATATAAGTTTAACTTATATACTACTCAGCTCTTTCTTGTAACTTATCTTTACGCTCAGCTATTACTTTCTCTTGAACGAAAGATGGACACTGCTCGTACTTCGCGAATTCCATTGAGTAACCAGCTTTACCAGCTGTTCCTGAACGAAGAACTGTTGAGTAACCGAACATCTCAGAAAGTGGAACGTAAGCGTTGATAACCGCATCTCCACCTTCAGAAGTTTCTGACCCAAGAATCACACCACGACGAGAAGATAAATCTCCGATAACAAATCCTTGGAATTCGTTTGGAGTTTCAACTTCAACTTTCATGATTGGCTCAAGGATACATGGATTAGCAGCTTTAACAGCTTCACGAATCGCCATACGAGAGGCAATACGGAAGGCCATATCAGATGAATCCACATCATGGGACTTACCATCTTGAAGGTAAACATCAACGTCGATAAGTGGGAACGCAGCAAGTGGTCCACGGTTCATTACGTCTTGGAAACCTCTATCACAAGAAGGGATGAATTCGTTTGGAATCACACCACCCTTAATCTCGTTATTGAAACGGTAAGTTTGATCTTCTGTAAGCTTTCTGTCAGCTGTAAGTGGCTTAATATAACCTGCAACAGCACCAAATTGACCAGAACCACCCGTTTGCTTACGGTGAGTATAATCAAATTTAGCTTCTCCACGGATTGTCTCACGGTAGTTAACCTGAGGAGCACCAACTTCTACTTCAGCTTTGTACTCACGCTTAAGACGTTCAGTATAAATCTCAAGGTGAAGCTCTCCCATTCCCGCGATACGTGTTTCACCAGATTCTTCATCTGTGAAAAGGTGGAAAGTAGGATCTTCTTTAATGAAGCGCTGAAGACCTTTGGCCATACGAGCTTGGTGATCTTTATCTTTGGCTTTAATTGAAAGCTCGATAACAGGTATAGGAATATGCATTCCTTCACATGATAGATGCTCTAGATTTGAATCCTCTCCTACGAAAGTATCCCCTGAAGCACAATCTACACCGATCATAGAAATGATATCCCCTGCTCCTGCAGAGTCGATATTCTCTCTGTCGTTAGCGTGCATGCGCACGATACGACCAACACGAACTTTTTTCTTCGTACGTGTGTTGATAAGTGTTTCACCTTTAGTCAATTTACCTTGGTAAATACGAGTATAAGTTAACTGTCCGAATTGCTCGTCAGTAATCTTGAACGCCATACAAACAAGTGGTTTAGCGAAATCTGGAATAAGATCAACTTTCTCACCAGTTTTTGAATCAATCGCCTTCGATGGAGCCGCTGTCAAAGGAGATGGTAAGTAGCGAGCAACAGCATTAATAAGAAGTTGAACACCTTTATTCTTAAATGCAGATCCAAGGAATACTGGAGTAAGCTGAAGTGATTGAACACCTTTTCTGATCGCTGAATGAATTGTTTCTTCTGCGATTTCTTTTCCTTCAAGAAGGTCTTCCATCATTTGGTCATCAAAAACTGAAGCAGCATCAAGAAGTTTTTCTCTTTCTTGCTCAGCTTTAGCTTGGAGATCAGCAGGGATAGCTTCAATACGGATTTTTTCTCCGTTATCACCATCAAAATAATATGCTTTCATTACGATAAGATCGACACAACCTACGAAGTTTTCTTCAGCTCCAATAGGAATCTGCATAAGAACTGCGTTGTGGTTAAGTTTTTCGCGAAGAGCTTTAACACCATTATAAGCGTTAGCACCCATACGGTCCATCTTGTTAAGGAAGGCCATACGAGGAACTTTATATCGCTTCATCTGACGATCTACTGTGATTGACTGAGACTGAACACCAGCAACGGAACAAAGAACAAGGATGGCCCCATCAAGAACGCGAAGCGAACGCTCAACTTCAACTGTGAAGTCCACGTGTCCCGGAGTATCGATGAGGTTAATCTTGATTGATTTTCCATCACCTTCTGAATAAGAAATTCCTTCTCCGTTGATACCAGTCCATTCTACTGTTGTAGCAGCAGAGGTAATTGTAATACCTTTTTCTTTTTCAAGCTCCATGTGGTCCATAGTAGCTCCGGCACCGCCGCCTTTTACGTCTTCGATTTTGTGAATCTTGGCACAGTAAAAGAGAATGCGTTCAGACAAAGTTGTCTTACCAGAGTCGATGTGGGCAGAGATCCCAATGTTTCTGGTTTTTGGTAAGTTTTTCATTACGACTCCAAAAAGGTGGTTGTTAATGCGGTTTAATCAAAAATTTAAGACTGCATCATAATGTAGAGAGGCCTTTATAGTCAATCTGAAAGACGAGCAAAATCAACTGTTTTTGCTAGTAGACAAAATGCATCTTTTGCCTGAAAAATAACTGCATGTTTTCAAAGAAAGATCTCGATAAAACAACCATGTACGAAGCTGTTAAGACTCTAGTTGAGGAGGAGGCCAGGCATCTCCACCTCGATCAGCAGAAGCTTTTCACCCTTTTCTCCATAGCTTTCCAGTATATTTTATTTCGCTCCACGAAATTTCCTGGTCATTATATCATTCGTATTGAGGATAGCTTCCTGGCCGAAAAACTGGCCCGGAAGGCCAAAGACGAGTCCACTCGTAAATTTATGAACCGCCTAATGGTTCCTCGCCGCTTAGTTTATGGGAACTCAACTTTCCATCTGGATTTTTTCAATATTTCAACTTGGGGTATCACAAAAGATCTTCCGAAAGAAAAAATCATGGCCGCCATCGTGGTGAAAAATACACAACAGGCCCCTATGGAAGATGAAGTTGAATTTCGCCCAGAAGATATTTTTGGGCCCAATTATTATCTCACTTCGCTTTTGGAATTTGTGCCAAAGACTATTACCATTGCCTTTGACAATAAATTCGAAAATCTTACCCCTGTTCAATTTGATTTCATCGAAGATACTACAGAGAGATTGGCCAGTGGTGTGAAAATTTCTGACGATGTGAGCTTAGAGGAAGAATAGAATTTATTTTTCTTCTCTGGCGCCATCAAGATAATTAAAGATCAGGACATCCCCTTTTCGGTCCCACTCTTTCCATGGACCTTGCTTGAGATCAACCTTATATTTTCCCTCTGATTTAAGGGGGCCTGTACTGTAAAAGAACTGCCATACACCTTCCTTGAGCCCGTCTTGGTAATCACCTTGGGCCAGGAGCTTTCCTGAATCATAGAAATGCTTCCAAGTTCCGATACGTCGACCTTTTTGAACCTGCCCTTCAGCGGCCAGGACACCGGACTCAAAATAAATTTTAACCTCCCCCTCTTTTGGACCATGTTTTTCGTAAAAAATATCATTGGGTGGAAGCATCCATCGAAATCCGTTGATACGTTCTTCTTTCTGAAGCTTTCGCACTACTTTCACAATAAAAAATCTAGCTCCTTCTTGCTCAAGAGCAGGAACTTCTTTTAAATAAGAGATCTCATCACGAAGCTTACTAAAATGTCTTGGGATAACTTTTTCATAAGAGTGAAGGCTACTATCATCAATCCCAAAAAGTGACTTGGCAAAAATCATCATCATCTGCTCTTGGGTATCTAAAACTTTTTCAATTTCTTCAGTGGGAAGCTCTAAAAAATCTTTAAATGTTTTGAGATTTTTCATCACATGCATCATATAAATCGGATCCTCAAGAACCCCGGTGATGAAAATATGCTGCCGCTTACTACCTTCAGTAATCTCCATACTCTGTACAAAATCTTTAAAGCCTTCAAACTGTTTGCGCTTGATTCGGTCTAGCATTCCCATAGGCCCCTATTTTACTCCTTTTCTTCATTCTATGGAGGATAAAATTGAAGACAATCTCAAGGGCCATAACCTGTTGAATAAGCTTTGAAAAAGGACATCCTTTTTAAGACTTTATTAACAATTTATGAGTCAATAACAAGAATTTTTGTCACTTAAGAGCAAACTATGGAATACGTTTTAAAAGATCTTCCAGACGAGACAGAACTTCAATCTCATCAATGAGAGACAGGTCTGGCCCAAGACTTAACCGAAGACCGTTCTTGGCCACCTTCTCTAGCCCAAGAGAGAGAAGAATCTCACTATCCTTAGCGGCTCCCGAAGAGCAGGCCGAACCAGCACTGATTTCCAGTCCACTCATATCAAACATTGCCAGAGCAATATCTGAACTCAGATTATTTAAGTAAAAATAAATCGTATTCAAACTTGTCTGAAGAGCGCGATCTCCCACCAAGGCCCCTTTTCCCTTAAGCCACTCACGCATCTGATCCGAGAGCTTATTCTTAAAGGCCTCAAGACTGGCAAGATCCTTGGTTGCCATGTCTTCAAGGGCCAATTTGATAGAGTGAACACCCATGGCGTTTTCGGTCCCTGAGCGAGCTTTACTCTGCTGACCTCCACCAATGATCAGTGGAGAAAGTTTATGAGTAGACTTCACAAAACTAAATCCAATTCCCTTCAGGGCCCCAAACTTATGGGCCGAGTAAGTATAAAAATCCACCATGCTCGAGAGATCTCGGTACTGATGAAATTTCCCTACGGTTTGAACAGCGTCAACATTCAAATACAAATCAGGAATAGACTTAAAAATTGAAAGCTCTTTTAAGGCCGACACCACTCCAATTTCATTATGAAGCCAGAGATGGTTATACAAAATAATCGCTGCAGGATTTTTTTCTTTAAGCTCTTTTAAAAGCTGAAAATTTTCTCCATTTAAATAATCACCGTGAGCATTTCTTTTGAGCTCCACCTGAATGGCCGAAGTCACTGACTGACAGGCCTCTACCACCGCCGGGTGATCCCCGCGAGCATAGGCCAGGATCAACGGACGCTTCTCATTCATGGCCCACAGATGAAAGTGATTCACGATGGTGTTTAATCCCTCAGTGGCTCCAGAATGAAAAAAAAGATTATAGTCATTCTCTTTGAGATGAAAAAAATCGAGGATAAATTTTCTTGCCTGATTAATACTTCTTCTGGCCTGTTTGCCATCAGAATGTTGGGAAGCGGGATTGGCGAAAATGAAATCGCCACCCATTAACCACTGGCGAACCAGTGGTGAGAGTGGCGATGTTGCATTATAATCGAGGTAAAGACGACCCGGAGTCAAACTTATTGGTTGATTTCACCAATGCTAGCTCTGATAGCAGAAGCATTGTTGTTAGCAGCTGCAGAGTTTGCAGATGCACCTTTAGTTTTTCTCATGAGGTCACCAAGTGTAGTTGTAGCAAGGTATTCTTGCATAATTACACCAAGGTTTTCGAAATAAGATTTAGTAAGATTGAACTCTGTTGTATCAACAACAGTGTTAATGTCATTACCATTCTCATCTTTCATGATTTCGATTCCTGAAGATGGTACGCCAAGGATATCGCGAGCAGGGTTGATGTTTTCACCAACACACTCAAGAATATCTTTAACTGAAATTTCATCCATAGCGCGTGATAGAACATATCCGCCACCTGGACCACGAACAGACTTCACTACTTTACCTGTACGTAGCTTTCTGAAAAGCTGCTCAAGATAATGTAAGCTGATTGACTGACGTGAAGAGATTTCCTGCAGTCTTACTGGGTTTCCATTACTGTTAAAAGTTAGGTCCAGCATGGCACGTACTGCATAACGGCCTTTAGATGTGAGTCTCATTGTCTTCCTCCATAAATCCAAAAAGTTGGTAAGTTTTTTGATCAGGTACAATCATCCTTGTTACCTGTAAGACATCTAATCTGAAAAGCGCTCACTCATTTCAGACTAAAAACATCTCCCAATAAGTATCACCCCAACGATTTTCTCCCGTCAACTCTTTAAAACTCAAGTTTTAGTAATTTTTTTTAAATTAAGGTATCCTAACAAAAAATTAACAATTTCAACGCATTAGGACGTGAGGATTTAGCCCCAGTGTCAAACTGATCACAGGCATTTTTTACCGACTGACTTAGTTGGTTTTAGTCTTCATGAAGAGAATAGAGCGTAAAATTCCGTGAATGACCTTCAGGATGGTCAGTTTGCTCGTTAATTTTGATCTCCATTAAGTACGGAGTAAAGCTTTCAGGAAGCTCTCTGAGGAGTCTTCGAGCAAATTTCATCCCCCACTCAGCAAAGAAATACTGTTTATCTTCAAGATAAACTGGAAGCTCGAGCTGAAGAACCTCTTCGTTTTTTTCAATACGATAAAAATCAGCATGAAGAATGGATTTTGCTTCAGATAAAATTGAATAAGTCGGACTTAATGTTTCGCCGTCACCGATGAAACTTTGAGTAAATGTTGTCTTTCCTGCTCCAAGATCACCCTCAAGAACAACCATTGCTGGAGACTTCGACAATTCTTTGAGCTCATAAACAATATAAGGAAGGTCTGACTTAAAAACTTTTTTCCATTCGCGGATAACTTTTTTATTCATAGCTGATTTTACTCTTCAATTGATTTAAAAGCGTCCGGAAAAAATTCAATCAGGCTTGTGGCCGTCATCGAACGAACACCATGTTTCTGAACAGCAAATTTTCCGGCCTCCGTGTGAATCATCACGGCCTGAAGAATAGTGCGATTCATGTTTTCATAGATATTATATAACGAATCTCGTTTTTTTAAATTCGCTTCTTGAGATAAAAGACCTCCCATAATTCCGGCCAGGACATCACCTACTCCACCAGTGGCCATCCCATCGTTGGGAGAGAAATTGAAATAAGTTTTTCCATTTGTCATACCTAGATAAGTACAAGGGCCTTTGAGAATAACCGAGCAATTAATTTGCTCAATCACTTCGCGCAAATAGTGGTAAGGCCTCTTTGAAACCTCTTCCATGGAAATGCCACTAAACCGAGAAAACTCACCAAAGTGAGGAGTCAAAACAGTAGGCGCACTTCTCATCGAAAAGACACTACTATCTTCTTTCATAGAAAGAACGTTGATGGCATCCGCATCTAAAACAATAGGCCCAGAAAAATTATTGAGGATTTCAAGAACCACTTTCCTAGATCGAGTGGATCTCGCTAAACCCGGGCCAATAACAATAGCGTCGTACTTATTTATATCTTGCAGAACTCGTCCCCACCTGGCCTGATCATTAGGAATATAACCAGTCATGATCTCTGGAATGAGTCTAAACATCATCTCGTGATACTGAGGCTCCCAAGTACAGGCCGTCACTAGCCCTGCACCAACCTTTAAAGCAGCTGTGGCTGCCATCACAGGGGCCCCTGTGAGTCCATGGGACCCACCGATCACCAGAGTGTGACCAAAGAGTTTTTTATCTCCAAATTTATTACGGGCCTCTGAAGTTGACTCTAAGGCATCTTTAGTAAGGAGAAATTTATCTCCTCCTTCTTTTGTGAGCTCCGTGGGAAAACCGATCTCAATCATCTCCACTTCACCCAGAAGCTTCGCTCCTTCGCCTTGATAGTAACCAAGCTTTGGTAAGGCCACGGCCAGAGTCATATCTGCTCGAATGGCATTGCCAAAAGAAGAACCAAACTCTCCCTCTACACCTGTCGGTATATCAAGAGAGACTGTATATGAGGATTCATGATTAATAAGATTGATAATTTCATAGAGATGCTGGGGCAGTGGAAAGCGCACCCCTGTTCCAAAAATAGCGTCCACCACTACTTTCGGTCCACCGACTTGAGAGAAGTAGCTCTCAACATCAGCCGCTTCAGTGGCCATATGCACTTTCACTCCAAAGGCCCGGGCCTTTTTGAGCTGATAACCAAGTTCAATGGAAGATTGTTTTTCATCAAAAAGAAGAAAGGCGCGGGGTTTAACTCCATACTTCATCATATGACGTGCGATACTTAAGCCATCCGCCCCATTATTACCGTTACCAATGAAGAAAATCATTTCTACACTTAAAAGATCTTCACCCAGTTTTTGAGTAATTCTTTCTGCACCTATGAGTCCCACATTTTCAATAATGAGTTTATCATCAAATTGATACTTCTCACGAGAGATGGCTTCGAGTTCTTTCATCTCTTGAGGGGTCACAATACGCATGGAAGGTCCTTTTACTTAACTTTAACGGGGAATTTTTTAAAGAGATGAAGCATGTCCTCAGTGACTTGACTGATACCCACAAACACAGCCTCACTCATCATCCAATGACCTATATTATATTCCGAAAACACTCCAAGCTCCAAGAGCGGAGCGACACTTTCTAGTGTTAATCCGTGTCCGGCATGAAAACTTCTTCCCTGAGAGAGAATAATTTTTGCCCCTTCTTGATATTGTTTTAGGTGATGAGAAAGGTCAGTATCTTTGAGAAAGTCTTTAGCATACTCGCCCGTATGGACCTCCACTGCATCACAATGAATTTTAAGACTCGCGAGTAGAGTTTCTTGGTCAGCTTCTACGAATAAAGAAATTTTAGTTTCTGGAAGATGTTTTTTAAGTTTATCGCAAGCTGCTTTCACACGAGCAAAAGCTTCTGGAGTCAAAAGATCAAGTCCACCCTCTGTGGTACGCTCTTCGCGCTTCTCTGGCACCAAACATATCCATTCGGGATTTTCTCGAATCGCCAGATCAATAATCTGTGGGTGGCAACCCATTTCAAGATTGAGGGGCTTTCCGAAATGCTGACACTGCTTATGAACTGGGCCCACATCTGTGTCTTGAATATGACGGCGATCTTCTCTTAAGTGGATCGTAATTTGATCAGCTCCACTCATAAGGACGTCTCTAGCTGCTCTCTCCACTGAAGGATAGCCTTCTCCACGCTGTTGTCTAAGAGTGGCCACATGATCAATATTGACACCTAATCGAGGAACCATCTTTTACCCCAAATACTTCTCAACAACTTGTGCTAGTTCTGTACAAACATCATTCACAAGTTTTTCATTTTTTCCTTCAACCATCACACGAACCAAAGGTTCAGTGCCTGAATAACGAAGAAGGATTCGCCCGGTACCGGCAAGCTTATGTTCAGCCTCTTTAAGCGCTTTTTGTATTTCTGGAACTTTTTCAAAAGGTGTTTTTTTCACCACATGAACATTCTGCATCACCTGGGGAAAGAGTTCGATCTCTGCCGCTAGTTCAGATAATTTTTTATCATAGAAGCGAATCGACTCAATGACCTTTAAGGCGGCCAGAGTTCCATCCCCTGTGGTTGAGTACTTTTTGAAAACAAGATGTCCTGAAGGCTCTCCTCCAAAAAGGGCCCCTTCTTTTCTCATGTACTCAACAATATATCTATCCCCCACTTGCGTGCGAACAAATTTCATTCCATTTTGAGTCAAGTAGTGCTCTAGACCAAAATTACACATCACTGTTCCAACAACTTCATTATTCGGACCCAGCTCTCCGGTATCTTTTAAAAACTTGGCACAAATTCCTAAAAGTTTATCTCCGTGAATCACAACTCCGTTAGAGTCAACAATCGTTAAGCGGTCACCGTCTCCATCTAAACATACACCAAGATCCGCGCGATATTTTTTCACGGCCTCAGCACACAGCTCGGGATGAAGGGCCCCGCAATGAGCATTAATATTGGTTCCGTTCGGGGCATTCCCCATCGAAATCACTTCTGCTCCCAGCTCTTCAAAAACTGTGGGTGCCAGCTTATAACCGGCCCCATTAGCACCATCCACCACAATTCTCATGCCTTCTAAAGTATAGTTAGGTGAAAAAGCAGCTTTGGCCTGAACAATATAGCGTCCGATCACTTCATCCAGACGTTTTGCATTTCCCAGCTCGGCCCCTGTCTTTACTGGAATAAGCGTGGGATCTAGAAGCATTTTTTCCAATTCAAGCTCAATCTCATCGGGAAGTTTGTGTCCTGTGCGATCAAAAATTTTAATTCCATTATCTTCAAATGAATTATGACTCGCTGAAATCATCACTCCTGCGTCAGCACGCATTGACTGAGTCACAAAGGCCACACCTGGAGTTGGCAAAGGACCAGTCAAAATAGCACGCCCTCCTTGAGCACAAACTCCTGCCGAGAAAGCTTGCTCGAGCATATAACAGCTCAGCCGTGTATCTTTACCAATAATGATCAATGGTTTTTTAGCGAAATTTTTCTGAAAGTAACTTGTCACGGCCCGTCCAAGAACAAAAGCCACTTCCCCTGTCATCGGATAAACATTGGCCTTACCACGGATACCATCTGTCCCAAATAATTTACGGCT
Organism: Bacteriovoracaceae bacterium; assembly: GCA_049241565.1. Classification (GTDB taxonomy): domain Bacteria; phylum Bdellovibrionota; class Bacteriovoracia; order Bacteriovoracales; family Bacteriovoracaceae; genus DZBG01. The sequence goes on from JBMLQL010000031.1 coordinate 56,584, forward strand.
CATCTTATACTCTTTGTTGAATCCATTACTCTTATAAAATACACTAAATTAACGTGTATCTACAACTACCCGTCTAGGTTTTATATCGATTAAATAAGATCCTGTGGGGAGAAGATATTTGACATCAGCTTCAATCTTTCCCTTAGTTCCAATAGGAACCTCCACCCAAACCTCAATTTGTTTTTCAATCTGAGGTGAGTTCTTAATTAAGGCTTCTGGTAAAAAAGCCTTAAGACTAACTGTGGCAGGAATAACTTTTCCAGGGGCCCCATTAATTCGAACCGCCACTTTAGGCAAAATCAAATTAGGCTTATTTGTCTTAAGTACTGGTCTGAACATAATTTCTTTCCCACTCATCACGGCCATGCGTTCATCAGGAAGATTAAGCTCCATCATCAATTCTTCGCCCACCATCAATGAGTCGAGCTCAATAGGGCGAGTCGATACTTCGTTTAAAGAAATAATCACTGATCTCGGTCCATAGACCTCAACCTCTTTAGGCGAAATACTCCACGACTTCATATTTAAAGACGCCGGGAGTTGACCGACAAATGTCGGTCTCACTGGGACCAGCTTAGAAGCCTTTTTCTCAAGCCTTGTCAGAATTTTTTTAGGAGAGACATCTTCCACTTCAATCCCAATCGGCAATTGGAAATCTGCTTTCTGCAAAACAATACTTTGATTTAATCCTGCTTTTTTATTTCGCTTTAGTAGATCGAGGGTGATTCGATCTTCACGATCAAGAATTGATCTAAGAAAGACTCGTGGTCCTTTCAAGGTTAAAACAACCTCTTGTACGGGACGCTTGGCCCAGACAAGATCATCCGGAATAATATAATCAATATAGACAATCTTCTCGACATTGATGGTTTCAGAGTTCACCACATAAAGCCAGAGTGTCAGCGAGAAGATCACCGAGATGAGTTTCAGGGAGTGCTTGCGCCACTTATTTTTTTTATTCATGGATCATCCCCATAGGCTCCGAATGAGGAACGCGATCAATCTCAAGTAAGAACTTACGAAGATAGCGGCGAAGCTCTTGATCATTTTCCATTGGATGGAAGACACCATTATAACAGATATTAATTTTTCCTGTCTCTTCGGAAACAATCAGCACCACGGCATCGGAAACTTCACTAATCCCAAGGGCCGCACGGTGACGTGTTCCAAAATGGCGATCAATCTCTACATTTTTTGAAAGAGGAAGGAAACATCCTGCCGACTGAATGATACCATTATAAATAATAATCGCCCCATCATGCAGAGGAGACTTTGTCTGAAAGATTGAATAAATAATATCTGAATGAACGCGACAATCAAGCCTGGTTCCCGTAGTTGAATAATTTAACAATCCATGATTTTTCTCAAAGACAACCAAGGCCCCTGTTCTCTCTCTGGAAAGAGCATTGGCCGCAGCCACAACTTCTTCAATCTGTTGATCGAATTTAGATTTCCCACCACGAGTTCCTAGAAGTTTTGTTCCTGCAAGTGTTACTAAAGTAGCACGAATTTGATCTTGAAAAAGAACGATCACAATAATGAAAAGATAATCAAAAAAGTTTTGGAGTAACCAGTTCAAACTGTAAAGCTCATAACTTGAACTGATCCACCACATAGCGGTGAGAGAAAGAATCCCTACAAGCATTTGATAAGCACGCGTTCCTTGAATAAGAACGAAAAACCGATAAATGATAATTGATACCATCGCGATATCAATGAGATCATTCATTCGAATATTGGCCAGCAGATAAGCTAGTTGTTGCAACGATATTTCCTTGTTGTCTAACTTATCGGAGCCTGTAATGGAAAATTAAGGAGTTAAAAATGAAAAAGGGAGAATCCAAAAGGTGCTTGCACCTTTTGGATTTTATTAGGCAACTTCTTTTTTATCTGATGATAGTGTAGGTGCAGTCTTTATTTGCTCAAGAATTTCATCTGACATGAGCATTTTTTTACGAAGGGCCTCACGACTAATTCCCATAGTTGTGGCCGCTTTTGATTTATTCCCTCTGTGACGCTTAATCTCAGCAAGAATCATTTCACGCTCAACCAAGGCCACACGGTCTTTAAGTGGAATACTCGGATCATTCGCCATAGGAACATTATCGATCACACCTGGATTCGCCTTAGTCATATCAATAATAGGATTTGCTTTTGATCCTAGATCTCCCACCACATGGGCCTTCGGATTATACAAAACTACTTTTTCAATGGCCTTTTCAAGCTCCATTACATTTCCTGGCCATGGGTAGCTCAAAAACTGATCTTTCACCTCTTGAGAGAGTTCTTTTAAAAGAAGACCCTGTTTACGACATTCCTTTTTAAGAAAATGAATCGTCAGATCTTCAATGTCTGCCGTTCTTTTACGAAGAGGCTCAATATGAACTTCTGAAGAACTGATGAAATGATACAACTCAGGGTTAAACACACCCTCATCTAGCGCCATGACTTTAATATCACGAGTTGTAGTGAAAACAGGTCTTACATCTAATGATATTTTTGAACCTGGGACACGACGTTCTTTGAAAGCTTCGATTAATTGTTTCTGAAGAGTTAGTGGCATATAGCTAATCTCATCAAAAACAATTGTTCCACCAATACACTCTTCTAGCTTTCCTAGGAGTTCATGATCACCAAAGATTGTCTTTTTAAGATCGTTCTCATCAACACCCTTACAATTGACCACGAAATAAGGACATAGCCCCTTCTTTCCTTCAGCATGGATGATACGGGCAAAAAGTTTTTTTCCCACTCCTGCTTCACCACAAATAAGCACTGGTGTTTCAAGATCCTTGAGTTTAACCATGGCCTTTCTAATATCTGAGGTCTGAGAAGATCGTCCAATCCAAGCGAACTCACGATCATACGGAGCGCTAAATCTACGGATCAATGATTTCTCAGAAAGCGGGTTATAATTATGGAAGACTGAAGAGACAATCAAAGCAAGAACCTTCATTGTTTTTTCATCTTCTACAGTAAATCTATCTTCATTTCTTTTATTAAGAACTTCGATCACTCCAATAATTTTATCTTCACGATTATAAATTGGAGAGCAAATAATTGATCTTGTATCATAGCCAGTGACTTTATCCATGTCTTCTGAGAAACGAACTTGATCATTTTTTGTATCAATATTCAGTGAAACACCTGTGGTAAAAACTGAGCCTGCAATTCCCTTGCGGTAATCAAATTTCAGGACTTCTTTATCCACACCAATTGCGGCCACAGCTTCAAGCTCGTTGGTATCTGTATTAATAAGAAAGATAGAGGCACGTTGAGCATTAAGAATACGAACAATTTCTTCCAGCATTGATTCAACAAATTTTTCTTTATTACCCATAAGAGTAATATCTTTAAAAAGAGAAAGAAGAAGAGAGAACATTTCAAAGCCCTCTTTTTCATTGGCATATCTCTCAGTCAACGCCAATTGAACAAGACTATCCTTCACTCTTTCCGGTGGAAGAGATTGAATATACTGTTCAATAAAGCGCTTCATATTAGGAAAATCTTCTGACTCTAACTCTGCTCCGTAATTCATCATTGATGAATCAGCATTCTGCTCACCAAAGGCACGCACAATTCGTGCATGAAAGTCAAAACGAAGTCTTTTAAATTGAAGTGAACAACGAATCTGTTGTCCTACTGGTAATGCCTTTGTCGTGATAAAACCAAGACCTGTCATACTCACATCACCGAGTTTAACTTTATCTACAAATTCAAATCGGCCTTGATCGTTTTCAAATTCAACCAGGAACATCACGTCATCTCGGGACTCAACAGGCACGCGAAACGATTGGTAATATTTGAATTCTGAAAAACTAGTCAGCATGAGAACTCCACCGTAAAGGTTATAATCCACCATGCTTATCGGATGCTTTTCAGGAAACTTTAGCCAATTTGGCAGATAAAGTTGGCACTACTCTAGGAAAGCCGTGAGGATTTTCTTCATGATATTGGCCTGAGTAATTTTTTCAAGTTGCTCAATTCCAGGCTGGGAATTGATCTCTAGGATATAGGCCTCAGATCCCGTCCAAAGAATATCTACGGCGCCATACTCACATGGGGCCAGATCAATAAGCCTTAAAGCTTCCTCTTCCACCGTTTTCGGGGGAATACTCACAATCTCAGCGCCGCCACCTTGAGAGAAATTAGACTTCACTCCACTTCCTGATCTTTTCAGCCACCAGAACTGATTGGTCTTTTTAATAAAGAAGCATCGGTACTCGGCTTCGGCTTTAATATACGGTTGGATCAAAAAATCTTGGTCTTTAATCGCCCAGAAAGTTTCAAGCCAAGAGAAAAGGTTTTGTCTTCCATCGATGAGGTTCACCCCAATCCCTTGCTGCCCTCGATTGAGCTTAAAAATCCACTGATGATCTAAATTAAATCTTTCAGCAAAGTCATCAATGCTCTCCATCATGGGTTCTGTCACACGACCGCGAAGGGCCAGAGTCGGTACGGCGGTTAGGCCATGCTTATTAAAAAATCGCAGCTGTCTGAGCTTGGTGCGAGTTAAATGAATGGCGGCCAAGGGATTCCAGCAATCGGCCTTGGGATAGATAGACTTGGTCATCTCAAGATCAAAATCATCCATATGAATCCCACTTGTCCTATACATAACAAAACATCGGGCCGGATCTATATCCAAAGGAGAAATAACTGACTGAAAAGGATTGATATCTTGAATCTCCAGTCCATCGGACTCGCACTCTTCATGGAATCGTCGAGAAAAATAGGTGTCTAGGTTGCTTGAGAGATAAATAATTTTTTCTGGACTCATTCGAGACAATCCCTGTTAAGTTTTTTAGTATTGTAGGACATATGAAACCAAAAGATACAATTTTAACTTTAATATTTTTCCTTGTCTCGGCCTCTGCCAATGCCGCAGGACTCACTCCCGCTCTTCACAATTATTGCGCGCAGTTAGAAGATAAGTTTAAGCTCTACAACTGGGGCAAACCTCTATGCGAAAATTACGAATGGAATCATGTTCGTAATTCGGCCAAAAAAACGCCACTTATCTGGACTATATTTGGTAATGAAAAATCTCAAGCCGCAAAAGAGAATACTACTCTTATCCTATGTGGAGTCCATGGAGATGAGATCACTCCTGTAAAATTTTGTTTTGATCTCTTAGAAGAGCTCAAAAAGCCAGAATACAAGTTTGATGATAAGCTCATTGTTATTGCTCCCCTCGTGACGCCTGATTCTTTTCTCATCACAAGACCATCACGGACCAACTCTGCCGGCGTGGATGTGAATCGCAATTTCCCGACAAAAGACTGGCATGCTGATGCTCACCGTTTATGGAAAAAAAGCTACCGCAGGGATAAGAGAAAAAATCCAGGGCCGAGAGCGGCCTCAGAGCAAGAAACTATTTTCCAAATGAATCTTATCCTTCGCTACAAACCTCATAAGGTGATCACTGTTCACGCCCCACTTACTATGATTGATTATGATGGGCCAACTCTGGTGGCCGAAAAAAATGAAACGGCCAAAGACGTTCTGTTGAAGATGAGTGAGAAGGCAGAGAATTACAAAGTGGCCAATTATCCTGTCTTTCCTGGAAGCCTAGGAAACTGGGCTGGACGTGAACAGAATATTCCTACATACACTATTGAGCTTCCAAACTCTAATCCAGCGGACTCCGCGAAATTTTGGTCACTTTTTAAAGATGCTGTCCTTTATGGGATTGATCGCAATATGAAAAAAGAGGAGCTGATCACAGATCAAGCTCCTCTAAAACCTAAAAAAGAATAATAACTACTCCTCACCCTTCTCAGGCTCTGGAAGAGTCTTTACCAGCATAGCAGGAATTAAGACCGCCACCGCTCCAAAAACATAGGTCACGGCTGCGCCAAACTTCCAGTACATCAAAGAAGCATAGATCGGTCCCGCCACTCTCCCTAAAGCTCCAAGAGATCTAAAAATTCCCAAACTTTGCCCTTGAATTTGGGCCGGAGAATAAAGCGAGACAAGAGAAGTTAAACAAGGAATGACCATGGCCGATCCCATGGCCAGGAAAAATAATCCGCCATAAAGAAGCCAGCCGGCATCAGCAATGGCCAGAAGAGCAAGTCCTGGGGCAAGGATCACCAGACCTTGGAAGGCCATCTTCTTCTCTCCCACCAAATTCGCCTTGCGTCTGACATAACCACCTTGAACGAGTCCAATCACCAGACCGATGAAGATAAACATATAGGCATTATCCATCGAGGTATAACCCAAACGCTCAACCGCTAAGAATGTGAGAGTAAACTCCATCCCTGAAAAAAATGTAATAAAAAGAAAATAAGAAAAATTAGTAAGGTTCACTCTTCTATCTGGGAGAGGCTTAAAAAGTGATATGATATTCAGCGTGCGTTTATAATGCCCACTATCTATACCTTTTTTTAGAGTTTCAGGAAATTTTCTCCAGATGACAAAGAAGTTAATAAATGAAAGGACTGCCGCCAGAAGTGCCGCCGAAGAAAATGGATTGACTCCGTATGAAACTAAGCTCGGATAAATCTCAGTGAGGTTAACCATCGAGAGAATTCCTCCCATAGCAGGGCCCAAGATAAATCCTAGGGCAAAGGCAATCCCAATCACCGCCATACCACGTGAGCGGTTTTTTGAGTCTGTAATATCACTCACTACCGCTGAGGCGATAGAGAGGTTTCCAGACATTAGACCGCCAACAAGTCGAGCGATAATAAGCTGAGTAAATGATCCTGAAAAAAACCAAACTACATAACTTAAAAACAAACCAAAAACTGAAATCAAAAGGACTGGACGACGTCCAATACGGTCTGAAATTCCTCCCCAAATAGGAGCGGCAATAAATTGAAGTAGTGAGTAAATGGCCCCAAGAAGTCCTCCGAAAAGAACCACTGTGCTCATCTGTGGTGTCCCGTCTGTAGAAAGCGAGATACTTTGAACATTTGAGATAAGATTCATCATCCCAGACAGGAAGAAATTATCTGAGTCCACGCTTAAATAATATTTCGCCATGGCCGGGAACATTGGGAAGATGATGGAGAATCCCACAAGATCCAAGAACATAGTCAAAAACATCATCTTCAATATTTTTTTTGAACTCTCGGGCTTCGGAGTCGGAGCGGCCTTGGCCTGTTCATGTAATTCTTTGGTCATTAATTCTCTCACTTCAATAGGATAAAAGAGCTGGGCACGGTCAGCTTCAGTGCCATTAGCATAGGTATTAATAAAATGAGCGTAGTCTTTAATCCACTCTGGGTCACTATTTAAACAAGGAACATGGATCAACTCTGCTCCAAGTTCTTTTACTTCGTGAGCTAATTCCGCTCCTATTTCATCTGTGGTCTCAAGGCAGTCCACTACAAAGCTTGGGCAGTAAACGGCAATCTTCTTTTTGCCCGCCTTCACCATCTTCTCGACTGTAGCATCTGTATATGGCCCAAGCCAAACCTCTGATCCAAAACGAGACTGGAAAGTCATCTTGATATCAATATCAATCCCTAAACGCTCGCGAATCAACTCATAAGTTTCTAAACAGTGCTGATAGTACTGATCTTTTTTCTGAAGAACACGTCTGAGTGGGATTCCATGAAAAGAAATCACTAGCTGATCGATTCCAGGATGGGCCTTAAAGCTTTCATGAATTTTTCGAACAGAATTATCAATAAAGGCAGAAGAGCGATGATAACTATTGACCACGGTCAAAGTGGGAATATTCACCCTTTTCGAGAGATCCTTTCCTACCACGTCCACCACAGATCCGATGGTACTTTCAGCATACTGAGGAAACTGTGGAAGAAGCAGAACTTTCTGGGCACGAGTATAGACATCTTCTTTCTCCCACTCATCAAAAATGGCGGTAGGACGTGGGTCGGCCAGGAGAAAACAATGATTCACTTCAAGATTTGAGTCCAAAAGAGGTCTCAAGGCATCGGCCACTTTCACTGTGTTGGTAATCAGAGGGAAGCCTTCAGGGGCGGCGATACGGGAATAGGCCTCAGCAGACTTTTTAGGCCTAAATGGTAGAACAAAAAGATTTAAGATGATCTTCCAAACAAGTGGATTTATGTCCACCACTCGGGGATCCCCCAGGAATTCTTTCAAAAAAGCGCGGACATCTTTTACAGAAGCTGAACGGGGCGAGCCTAACTGGCCCAGAACCACCTTGATCTTTTCACTCATCGTATTACCCTCTTGAAGTATGACATTATTTCTGTCATATATGACGCTAAATGACTAGGGTACAATGATTAAACAAATGAGGCACATATGAGTAAAAAAACGGCCAAATCTGAAGGGCGCTCTGACAAAGAACTCAAAGGCGTTAAACTCTTGGGGAATACCAATACTGACTACCCTGAAACCTACGCTCCAGAGGTTTTAGAGGTTTTCCCTAATAAGAATCCTGATAATGACGCATGGACAACATTCCTCTGTACTGAGTTTACTTCCCTTTGTCCTAAAACTGGGCAGCCAGATTTTGCTAAAATCTACATCAACTATATTGCTGATAAAGAGATGGTTGAATCTAAGTCTCTTAAAATTTATTTGTTTTCTTTCAGAAATCATGGAGACTTTCATGAAGACTGCATCCAAAAAATCTGTAAAGACTTAAACAAAATCATGAAACCCAAGTATATTGAGGTCATTGGTGAATTCACTCCTCGTGGGGGGATAGCTATTTTCCCTTTCGCTTCAATGTCAAACAGCTCAAAAGAATATAAACAATTAAAACTAAATCGTATGAGTCACTATGCTCCTGGCAAGTTCTCAATGGATTTAGCTCGCATGTACTAAGAGAGAAAATTTATGTCACACACGCCACCGGAACAACCAGCGAACTCATTTCGTATCGCTTTGACTCTAGAGTATCCTGAGTCTCGCATGGATAATATCCTTCTTGATGCTCTAAGATCTCAAGATGAGAATGAAAAACTAAAAAACATCTCGCGCACAGCACTTAAAGACCTTTTTAACGATAGCAAAATCTTTATTAAGGGCCAGAGAGCGAAATCATCATCTGCTCTTGCCAAAGGCACGACGTACGTTGATATCATCGGTTTTTAATTGATTGCACTCCTTCTTCTTGCCTCTACTTTTGCCATGGCCGATTATTCACTCTATGTGAATAAGACCGGTCAGTTTGACCTTGAGGCAAGTTTTGAAGTCGCTCCTCCCTCAGTCTCAGCCCCTCTCAAAGATTTTATTCAAATGAGTTTTCATGATGAGGATCTTGTTCTTCGTCTTAATAAAACAAATGATTTTGAAATCCGTGAACAAAAATACATCAAAGATCGCTCTGGACTAAAGCTGATCACTAAATCATGTAAAAAGAAATTTCTATGGTTTTGCAAAGAGCTCGAGTTTAATTGCGAAGTCTCTTTCAGTGATAGCTCCTATACTCAGGCCTGTCGCCTAGACATGGCGACCAGAGACGCCAAGACCGTTTTTGATTCATCAATGGAAGTCTTAAATACCCTCACTTGTCAGAAGCAAGGGGGAATGATTAGATGTGAGATCACCGCCAAAGGCCATCCTAGAGAAACTCCTCTCACCGATTCAAGACGCCTGGCCATCGCCGGCTCCACAGAAACTCTGAGAGGCTTTTATCAGATGCAAGAGTTCCTTGAGGCCAGATCCTCTCAATATCCAGATCCTGTTAAGGGCGCTGAGCAGTGGCAGGCCCATTTTGAAGCAGGAATGGAGTGTTCAAAAAAGTACCAAGTCTTTAAAATTCTTGGGAAAATGAATCCCTTAAAAAGAACTTGCCTTGAAGTCCCGATAAAGTAGACTTAAGGCCAGAGAGGTTTATATGTTCGGTTTAGGTTTTGGCGAATTATTACTTATTCTTGTTATTGTTTTGTTCTTCTTCGGAGGCAAAAAACTTCCTGAGCTTGGTAACTCTCTTGGAAAATCAATTCAGGCCTTTAAAAAAGGGATGAAAGATGATGACGACAAGACGAAAAAGTCTTAATTCTTTGCACTTCATTTTATGTGCTAACTTATTTTTCGTTAAACTCTAATTCAAATTCTCTAATGAGACTCACTATTTCGATCCAAAGAGGAACTTCCCCAGCAAACATCTCATTCATGGAATTATAATCAGCTTCCATCGCAGTCATCACATGTTTTTCAGGAATAAGCCTTAAACTTCCTTTTTTGGCCGTCATATAATTTGCCCAAGCCGCTTTAAAGTAGATACTCTTATGAATCGCGACCTTTTCTAGAAGCTCAATGCTACCAAGGGCCTTGGCCTTTCCATCTGATCTAAGCAAACAATAAAAATCATAGAAGTGCCTTGATTGTCTTTCAGGGACAACCTTATTAATAGGGTAATGAGCATATTGATGAAGGATTGTCGCTTTCTCCCAAAATGTCCTTTCAATATTTAAAACTCTTATTTCTGCGTCCATTTGACTCATATGTTCAGGAAGAATACTTACTATATAAGGAGAAATTTTTTGCATGCTAACTGGCCAGTGATCAGATCTTGCACCTAGTTCGATTTTAACAACGGGTCTTATGTATTCTGAATCCTTTGGAATAAGCTTAGGATAAGTAAAAAGGATGGTTTGTCCATCACTGTCCTCTTTATCCATCTCAAGTCTCCAGTTACTTGACCCAAGCTTCGAATGGATAGACTTTTCCAATATGCTAAAAAGATCGTCCCTCACGAATTTTTGACAAGCCTCTCCTAATTGCTCAATTAGTTTATTTGCTTGTTTTGATCCAACGTTTGCGGGATCTTTATTATCTTTAAATCCAAGATAAGCTCTCTCAATGGAGATATCAATATCCTCAGAAAATCTATCAATGACTTTATAAATTTTAGAAAGGGATGTGCCGCCTTTGAAGGTTAGATTATCTTTCAATTCATCAATTGAAAAAAGCTCCTTGAGAATCCAGCAAACCCAAAAGTCCTTTTCTATTATTCCCTCTGATAGGCCTGTCTCCTCAGATGCTCGTCTATATGCAATTTCTTTTTCTCTATTGTTTATATTCAGAAATTTATCCATGAGTCTAACTCTCTACAATTTGATCACGGATAATTTTGATAATCCAATTCGGTGCAAAAGCAGCATCCTTTAATAAGGTTTTCTTGTCAGTATCACTCAACTTACTTTTGATTATACTAATCTTTCTATCATCGATATGGTCTTTCCCCAAATACCTTAGGGCCTGAATCACTAGTCCTGATGTTTTGCTAGTTAGGCCCATATTTTTTGGGGTTGTCTTCTTGAAAGTAATTTGTCTCTTTCCTATAATGATTTTTTTAGTTTCTCCATCTGTCAAATAAACGACCTTTGCAGGAACCTGATCTGATAATCCTAAGAGATTAGCTGCGTAAGCTCCTGAGGGCTGAATTCTAATTTTGTATTTACTAGCAAGAGCAAGTGCTATTTTTTCAAGACTTGGAGGAACAATACCAAAAATATCACTCACTTCTGGGTAGTAATAGAGACCAACTTTGAGTCTTTCAACAATTTCATCTTTTACTATTCTATGAAGAGATACCTTAATGGCCTCTTCACTACCTAGGTCGGAGAAGTCCTTTAAGGTGAATACCCATCCCCTCCCATGGCCATATATTCTACTTAGTACTTTCTTTTCAATACTTTGAGACATCTTCAAGCTCCCTAATTTGTAACCATTTTACCCTGTTTTTGGTTACAAGCAAGGGCATTTATCCTTTCCTTAAGTTGCATAATTATTGACTACACAGTCAATAATCAATACTCTATGAAATAACTAGGAAGGTAGCTTGTGACTTACCCAGACCAAGATAGAATTTTTAAAGTGTTAGATAAATTAAAGACCAAAAAAATAAAGGCTACTGAGCTTATTGGTGAATCTGCTTCCCCCATGGATAAGATGAAATTTAATATCTGCCAATGCATATTACTGTTTAAGAGAGAGCATAATTACACAAATCTAGAAATTGCTGAAATCCTAGGCATTGGCCCGGCGGTGGTCAGCAGAATCATTCACTGCCAGATAGCAAAATTTAAAATTGATTCTTTGTTAAACTATTACTTTTCACTCGTCATAAGCTCAAAAGATAAGAAGCTCATCAAGAAGTTTAATGACGAGCTCTCAGGCTTTATGAAAGATTTAGCGGCTTGATTTTAAAGCCTCAACAACCTTTATCACAATCGGCTCATTCTCTTGTAGGTTTTCAATCTGCTTAAAGATCTCTTCCACTATCGTATTATAAGACGGCGTTTTATTCTGTTGTTTCAGAATCTCTTGAATATATCGGGCCGCTCGATCAATGAGCTTGTTATTGCTTGCTCTCACCCATGTCATCACATTCCCTTCAAATCGGCCTAATAACCCCATAATTGAAGTAGAAAGAGTATTCACAAGAACTTTCACCTTCAAATGAGTTAGGAGAATATCATCATTCACACTGAGCTTATAAGAATTGTTATTTAATTTAAAAAGAACATAATCGCCATGATGAGTGATCTCAAAGACTACAGTTTGAAGTCTTCTCATTCTACCTTCCATTCCCACTGATGAGATATCAAAGCCATGAACTTGCTCTAGATTAATTCTGCCCTCAAATTCAGGCCAATCCAAAGCGCGAGGAGAGCGAGACAAAAGCTGAAACCATCCCTCTGCTGCATTTTTTGTTTTTGGGAGAAAAAGGTAACTTAAAGATGGGCGCGAGAGATCACCTTTTTGATTTTCAAATCCTCTTAAAGAAAAAGTGGGGGATCTCTCTGTCGTATCAGTGAGAATACTAATCCCTAATATATGATCAGAATGATAATTTAAAAATTTTCCCGCCTGATAAAGAGAAGCTTCCTCCTCAATATAAGGAGCAAGAAAATCATAACGAAGTGCTTTAAGCTCCTGAAGAGATTCTTCCCAGTACTGGATAAAACTTTTCTCATCAAGATGATGCTTTAAAAGAGCAGCCCCAGCCGCCATCATGAGAACCGTTGAGGCCTGCATGCGGGTGCTACCTGAAATTCCCATGGGCCCCACCGTAAGATTAATTTTTTTGACCTTAGGATTGGTTAAAACCAGACGGCATCTTTCAAGATCCATCAAAAGATGATCAGGATTACAGTAAAGAAAATATGATCCGTAAGAAGAAACCTCTGCCGCCTTAAGAGCGGCCCCAATCACAAAGGGAGTCTCTCCTCCTTCAGTTGAGGCAATAAGAAGATCCCCTTCTTTAAATCCCAGCTCCATGAGCTGCTGTTCACCATAGAGGGTCTTATCTTCAAAGCTTTCCACAGATTTAATCAGAGCATAGTCTCCACCGGCCATAAAGGAGAAGACATTGTCTTTGGTGGGAAACTGCTGACGATAAAGAGTTTCCACCACCAGGGAGAGACGGCCCGTGGCCCCACAACCACAAAAGAACACTTTCCCCCCTGTGGTGAGGACTTCATGAATTCTGATGCTCATCTGATGAACTTCATGACCTTTCACTTTAATAAGATCCAGTGCCTTGAGATCTACCTCTTTAAGCAGAGCGATCCCTTCATGAATACTTTTATTCAATGTCTGCGAAAGCTTTGAAGTCACCGGATGAAAGCTTTCCGTTTGAAGATGACCTAATTTAAATTGAGAGCTAATAGAGAGAAAATCCTGAGCTAATTCAAGTGGTGTTGCCATAAAAGACATTCCTAAAAAGAAGAACTAAATGTTGAATTATTGTATGGTAACTACTCTGAAGACGACTAGAGATTTCAATAAAATTAGAACCCCTAAAATAAAAAAGGGGACCCCTGCATGGTCCCCTCTTTTCGACATCCGTGTCTTTTAGAAACAACATCCTGTCATTTCTTACTTTAAGTATACCTAAACTTTTGTAGCTTCAAAGCAAAATATAAGAAGGAAATTTTTTCCAAGGGATCTTATTTAATCTTGGTTGTGACAAATTCTTACCTTTAGTGGAAAATAGATCAATGACAATGTGTAGGGGAATTCAACCTATTGAAACCCGTGGAGTAGTTGAGTGAAGAAATCCAAAAATACGAAGACGAATACTCGTAAGCCTCGTTCAGGTTTAAAGACCTTTACCTACTATATTCCTGCTCCCCCGAGGCGCAATCACGGGTATCGGGAGAAAGAATTCGACAAAATTGTCCATGGACTTCTGTCATCAGGGGACTATGAGCTGGTTCAAATGCAAAGCCAGTCGGTGAATACCACTGAACATGCTGGGGTTTTTATCGTTCTTTTGCTTAGGCCTCTGACAAAGAAGGCCTTTGAATTGAATCTAGACGAGCATGAGCACTTCTCTTTAAACAGAGACACATTACCTGAAGGAATTGAGATTGAAGAAGATATCGATTTTAGCGAGTAGTCTCCTCTTTGGAGGTTGCAGTTTTTTTATTAATAAAATTGATTCCAATGTCCTAGAGAAGGAGCATATCAAGGTTGAGAGACCTTATGTCCCTACTTATTGCTATAATGAAAAACCTAGCCTGCAGCTGGTGGGAACAAATAAGGATGCTCAAGATCAATACCGCGCCTTTATTAAAGGGAAAAAGCTAAGCTTTATTGATAAGGTTGTGTTTTGGAGCTTGATTCAATTTCAAATACGTCCTGACCTCAGCTCCCCTACGGCCCGACTTCAATACGTCATTAGACATCAAAAAGAGATTTTTTATTTTGATTTTTTCTCTGAAGATCAACAAAACCAGTACCCCTACCTCGCAGGCCTTGATTATCTTCTTCAAATTTACAAAGCAAGAAAACCTCTTAGCTGGTACACCAAGGAGCTTGATCAATTTAAGTTCAGCTTTAAAACAGGCCGAAGCCTAGCTCAATTCTTAGATGAGCATAAAGATCAGATCAAAAAGGATCAGAACCTCGTCAAGGCTTTCTATCGTGGTAATGAGGTTCTTAAAGAAGATGAGAGACTCCCTGTTCTTAATTTTTCTCAAATTGAAAAGAACTATCAAACAAAATTAAAAGATCAGAGGATTGTCTCAAATGCTTCTCTGTTTGATTTTGTGAAAACAAAGTCAGTTCATACCATTTGTAATTACGATTTTACTCTTTATGAAAATTCCATTTTCTTAATTGATAAAAAACAGAACCCTTCAAATATTTTTGGAGTGGCCGAAGATGACTCGGCCTTTATGGCCACCAGTGGACAAAGACTTGATGGACTGAAATCAGTTCTTAATGAACCGGTTTTTCAGGGTGTCTCTAAAGTGAGAAGTTCAGCGGTTTGTATTATTGAGAAGACGACGAAGTCTGGTCAGGACTTTATGTGGCTTTTCTCCAATGCCTCAAGAGACCCTGGCCAGCATCTCTACCACCTTTTTCGTTATGGTCTGACTAAAGTCTCTACAACTCAAGATGTAGATAAACTCTTGCGTCACTCTAGGCACCTTTTTCTCTCAGAGCCAGTGAGACTTGTCATTGAGTCCGAAAGATCCCAGAATCAACAAATAGAGAATCTACTTAAACTTAATATCCCCATTTATAACTCTGAAAAACTGGGGAATGTCTGGGCCTATACTCAATTTCAAAAAGAAGGGGCCCATTTTATTATTGATGATCGTAATTTTGGGGCTTACTCATGCCAAACGACTTCACCCTAATCATTCAGGGTCTCGCCTCCGGGAGGGAAGTGGCCAGGATCTATCTTTCAGAGGAAGAGCTCTCCTTAGCTCTACTCAGTATTTGTCGTAACCATGGCATACCCATCGCTTCATCTTGCGATGGAAAAGGTGTCTGCAAAAAATGTGAGATTCAAAATGGATGGCTGAGTTGTCTGACGACAGCGAAGAGATTTTTTGAACTATGCCCTGAGGGCATAGTTCAGATTAGTTATCTTTAACGAATTTTCTTAAATCCACCATTCCCTACGACTTGAAAAGCGTAAGTTTCGAGATTGGCCTTCACGAAAGTTTTTACTTCATGCTCAAGAAGTAGAGTTGCTCCCGCCACTGGATTTTCACGTGTCCCGTGATTGACGATTCCACCAAGCTTCATTGTCGCTCTGAAATCATAACCAAATAAAACTGAGACTTGCTCAGGGATAATTTGAACTGCCGTCAAATACTTCCCTTTACCATTATAAGAACCACCATAAGAATAAATAACTGTGTATCTGAATTTGACGACTTCCATATTAAAAGGCCAGGCGTTCTCATAGGCAATTTCATAAGTTTGAGATCTTGGCATTTTCCAATTCTCAGTTTCTTCTAAAATACTGGCCGGCTCACCATTGACTCTCGGAACAACACTGATAGGAGCATAGTCTGTATTTATATTTGGTTTTCCTTTGATCACCAAATTATAAACATCTTCTCCCAGGGCCACGAGATCTCGGGCGACGCCAATCACCTTCCCGGCCTGATCTATAGTCGATGGACGTCCATCTTCACCAGGGATCTGCTGAACTTCAACTAGAGATCTGCGATAAATCTCATCTCTGAGCTCGATTCCTAAGACGTCTTTTTTAACAAGACTCACTTTCATCTTCTCAACTGTGTAGTAACGGATGTCGGCTTCATTTGAAGCGACAGCATTGAGCGCGTTGAGTGAAATCAATAGCCCTAAAGCGAAGTATTTCATTTATCCCCCTCGATAAAATCAATCTTGGAGGGGTTTTAACCGTCGTTAACAAACTAAGTCAAATATTAATTTCCTAACCTGTGGCCAGGCCTAATAACGCAGTCGGCTACTTACATAGTCCTTTAATATGAATATTTTACTTGCCAGTAATTGACTGTTTTAGGTAGATTAGCCGCGCACACATATTAGAAATGCTAAGTTAATGATTAACTTTCGCTAATGCAAAAGGAAGCTACTTATGAAGATTTGGACACTCCTAGCCTCACTTATCCCGACCCTAAGCTTTGCTGCCTCTTTAACAGTCGGAACTTATAATATTAGAAATTTTGATTATGATGAGCGCTACCGCATCCAAACTAATAAGCCTGAACTTGCTAAAATTATTAATAAGACCCAAGCCGATTTAATCGCTGTTCAAGAGATCAATAATACAACTGAGTTCGTTCGCTATGTAAAAAGTACATTTCAAGGCTTCGATGCTGAACTTTCTGAGTGCGGTGGGGCCCATGGACAGAAGCTTGGCTTCATGTTCAATACTAAAAAATTAAAACTTCTCAGCTTCAATGAAGATCTTGCTCTTTCAGGACCTGGAAATTCTGGAACTTGTTATGGTGGCTCTCGTCCGGCGGCCATTGGTCTTTTTGAGATTATCGACACAAAACAACGCTTTTATGCCGTTTCAGTTCACCTTAAATCGGGAAGTCAAAATGCTTCAATCGAAAAGAGACTCGAGCAGTTTAAAGTAATCGAGAAAATGATTAAATCTCTTCAAACAAGCACAGGGGTTCAGGACTTCGTGATTGCTGGAGATATGAATACAACAACGTATAATGTCCGTGGGGTAGACTATAAATCCCTTCAAAATCTAGCTTCAACTCTTGGGGCCACAGATCTTTCTAAATCACTCCCATGTACGGCCTATTGGTGGGGCGGATCTGATGATGATATCGAAGACCCCTCAATTCTTGACCATGTTCTTATTTCAAAAGGTCTTATTAAAAAGACAATTAAAACAGAGCTTGGTGGCCACTGTGCCGCTGTCTCTTGTAAACAAATGCCCGTTCCAAGTCTTGGAATGAGCTATTCAAATGTCTCGGATCACTGTCCAGTTTCGGCTCAAATTCAGTAAATTCACTTAATCATATGGCCATATAAAAACCTAAGCTTATACAATAAGCTTAGGTTTTTTATTATCTGAAGGGAGTGGCCAGATGAAATACTTGAGCATTGATATAGAGGCCACAGGTCTTCAAGAAAACTGTCTTATTATTGAATTTGCCATGATCCCCTTTGATACTCAGTTCATGCGTCTTGAAGACAAGCTGGCCCGCACTTTTTATATCCACTGCCCCTCGTATGAGGATCTGGAACCTACTCTTGACCCATGGGTAAAAGAACATAATGAAAAACTTATTCGTAAGGCCCACAAAGACGGGCTTATGATGAGCGAGTTCAAAGAAACACTTCAAAAATATCTCGAGTCTCACGAGGTCAAAGAATATTTTAATAATCAAAAAGTCGTTCTTTTCGGCAAATCAATGAATGCCATCGATCTCCCTTTTCTTAATCGTGATCTTGGATGGGAATTTATGAGAAAGTATTTCCATCATCGTGTGATGGACTTCTCTTCATTTTGTTATGGAGTCATGGATTTGGGCCTTCTTCCTCAAGGAATGGATTCGGGCAGTAAACTCATGAACTTTCTTGGAATGGGAGATGTGGCCCACACGGCCCTTGAAGATGCTCGAAATACGGCCATCATGTATTTCAAAGTTTTAGAAAAGTTTGGAAAAAAGAATAATTAGTTTTTAATAGATAAAAAGTTGGCAGGATTACGGGCCTTATTTTTCACACGGATTTCAAAGTGTAAATGGGCCCCAGTCGAGCGACCTGTATTTCCAACATACCCAATGACTTGTCCTTTACGAACACGATCACCTTTATCCACAAGATTTTTCTGATTATGAGCATAGACCGTGAAGATTTCCCCTTCATGGGCCACTACAATCATATTTCCATATCCACGAATTCCATTATCAGAATAGATCACCACTCCACCATCACTTGAAACGATGGGTGTTCCTTTAGGGGCCGGAATATCAATCCCGTCATGATGACGTCCCCAACGTGAACCAAAATGTGAAGAGACTTTATGAAACTTAGGAACTGGCCACATAAAGCGACCTGTCCCAAGATCTGAATAATCCTCAATAGCATCAGTCTCACGAAGAAAAGACATGATCCCCACTTGAGTAGGGATGAAAATCCACTCTCCACCTTGCATTGATTTGTCAGGGTTTGCACGCTTGAGATCATCAACACTAAGACCATAAGTTTTAGAAACCTTCTGCACCTGCGAAGGACCTTCGACATAGACATAATGCCCGCTCTTCATGTGTGAGCAGCCAGCAAAAATCACTAGAATAGAACTAACCAACCAAGCGGTGGTGAATCTTTGAAATAATCTCATTCAGTTTATTATAATCCCTAGATACGCCATCAATCAATGCCTGGGCAGTGAAAGCGACCTTCTTTTCTGCGATTAAATCACAATCAGTGGTCACACCCATTCCCTGATGACCTTTATAAATACCTGCCACCCAGTAATAAGGGCGATCTCTTGAATCCACTCTTTCATGGATTTCCTCAGAATAATGACGAAAACCTACAACTCCGAGTCCTGCCCCTTTGAGCTCTTTCAGAGGGAGGTTCGGCACATTGATATTAAGAACAGTCAAGGCCGGAAGAACTTCATGAATACCTAGTTCCAACGCCCACTCAATCACTTGAGAAGCACTTTCGTAGTGTTGCTCTTTTTGAAAAGATTCAAGCACCAGGCTCACAGCAATCCCTTGGACTCCATGAAAGCTCGCCTCACGGGCCGCCCCTACAGTGCCAGAGTAATAAAGATCTTGCCCTAAATTGGCCCCACGATTAATTCCAGAAACCACAACATCAGGTCTCTGCTCTTTCATCAAATGCCCGATCCCCATCAGAGTACAATCCGCAGGAAAACCAGAACAACCATAAATATTGTCTTCAAGTTTTTCTAAACGCAAAGGTTTATCTAAACTCAAGCTATGCCCGGTCGTCGAACGTTCTTCTAAAGGAGCGATAATAGTCGTTTTAAATTTTCCTGATAATTGTTTATAAAGAGTGCGAATGCCTGGAGCATTCACTCCATCATCATTGGCGAGCAAAACTCTCATTAACTTCTCCCCGACTTCTCTTCTCTTCCACTGAGCGCATATAAGAGCTGACTAAAGTATAATTCGGCTTTCTGTAAGACTGCTCAATCTCACTAGTGAGATCAAGACTTACACTTAAATCCTTATTCAAATTTTTAAATCTAAAAAATTCTTCGAAATTATTAAAATGCAAATAGACCTCAAGACCACGGGCCTCAATACGATCCCAAAAGACTTCATCTAAGTGAGTGGCCTGATCAACTGGTAAAATCAGACTCTCTAATTTGGGAAGCTCGATGATTTCTCGCCAATTCGCCTCAGCGTTAAAAACCCAAGAGAAATTAAAATCAAATTGCTGATAATAACTCGGCTCAAGCTTATCTCTAAACTGAAGGCACCACTGGGGCCTTAAATTTTCTTTTTTAATGAGATCCAGAAAAGAGAAAATAGTCGCTGCTGATTCATTCTCAAAGGTGAGCATGATTTTATCCTCCACCTGAAGACAATGGGCAACCTGCTTAAATTGAGCAAAAGTAATAAACTGTGGGCTGCGGCCACGAAAATCAAATCCCCACCTGGTGCTAGGAGATTTGTGGTTGTTTAAAAGGTCGAGGTCATAAACCCCATTGAGGATGAGGATTCCCATAGTCTTACTATTATAAGTCAAACTCTGTCAGAGGGAGAAAAAAGGATTTCTGGAAAGATGTGCCCACGGACTCTGGGTGAAATTGGTAACTTAGCCAACAGGACCCTTTGGACATTTGAAGCTCCCCCTGACTAAAAAGAACGGTTATCCCGTCAGGCACTTCGCTCTCTTGAACCTGTACAACTAATGAATTATATCGCTGAACACTGATCATTTCAGGAAGTTTAAGATAATTCATCCAAAAAGATGTCAGTTTAATTTTTACTTTTTGACCATGAAGAGGAATTTGTGATTTCTCCACAGGAAAACCAAGAGCACGCCAAATAAGTTGATGTCCGAGACACACACCAAATATTTTTTTCTTGTTCTCTAATCTATCTAGAATTCTTGGCAGCACATCTTTGTATTCATCTGGATGACCCGGTCCTGGTCCTAAAACAACAAGATCATAGCTCCATGCCTCTTGATGATGGGGGTAAGTGTAAACCTTTACCTCGAACCCCACTCTCATCAATTCTTGAACGACATTAAAGGAGAAGCTGTCTTGAAAATCAATGAATCCGATTTTGATCATTATTGAACTCGGCTTGCAGCAAAATAATCATCTCGGTAACGAGCAAACTCTTCATTTCCAAAATTCCAAACGATGTTAAATGAGTAACGAGAATCAACTAAACTCTCTCTTAGATTTAAATTAAGTATATAGCAGTTATTATGAGGCATAACATCTATTGAATAAATTGTTCTAATATCTTCCTTGGCCTCTAAATCCACATCTTTTAGTATCGCAAAACCAAGATTATCCATGGGACGAACCTGGGCCCCTGCCGTGAGCGTATTTAAATTTGAGTTCGTAAATGAGTTGTAGTTATAATTCCCCAGTAAATGGAGGTAATCAAATTTACGAACGAAATTAAGATTAAAAATATTCTGACTTTCGAAATGGAAATAATACTCACTCACACCAAAATTCCACTTCGGGGTATTGTAACCCATTTGAAGGTAGAAACGAGTCAACCGCTCTCTAAAGTCCTCAAATTCTCTGTTCTCTAAAAGATATCCTTGAGAAATCTTGAAGTAACCAATTTGCTCGTAACTGAAATTATCTCTTAAATACTTATCATCCTCGAGATAACTAAAAACTCGAGGAGTTTTACGGATAAGAACATTATTCCATTGAAGCTCCATCGTATTAGATGGTGGAATAACTGTTCGAGTAATATTGGCCCCTTGAAGGTACTCATCGGCGCGGTATGCATCTTCATAATCAAACCACCCTTTATTGCTCTCAATCTGAGTTTCAAATCGCTTATTTCCGTAAGCACTCTCTGAAGCAATATAATGGTGAATAAGTTTAAACTCTTGAGAGTGGCGATAACTATTCCTAACTTGAATAATTGAATCAGAGGTAAGCGAATCTTGGTAAGCTGGGACTTCTCCAATCAGCCTTGAACTTGTCTCAGACTTTTTAAGAGGAGTAAGTCCCTTCTCTTCTTTTTTAAGAACCTTTTCTCTTTCACTGGCCGGAATATTTTTAAGAGAGATTTTTTCTTCATAGGCCAGACCAAAAATACGATCCATCGTAAAAGAAACTTCTGTTTTAAAAAGTCCTGCACTTTTAGCAAATCTATCTTCATCCGGATTCTCAAACTGATAATACTGCTGATCGAGAACATAACGTGTTTTAAAATTAACAGGTCCGGCCGTAAAGAAATTCCACATCAAATAAGGCTGAAGAGACACTCGATCAGCATTTCTTAAATTTAAGGTCTCGTTTTCATCAACCTGTCTGAAGCGAGTGTAACTAGAATCAAAACCTAGAGCTAAATGCTGAAGCATGGGGATCTTAGTTTGAAGTACAGAGATTGGAACACTAGAGACATTAAACTTTGGCATAATTTGAACATAATTATCATCAAATTTAACCGGATCATCAAAAAGCTGATTTCTCATATAATCAGCTTCAACTGAAGCTGTAAGATACTGTTGTCTCCAGTCAAGATGCCCTTGAAGTCCAAATTCACTGCTGATCATTTTAGGATCGGTATAAATAGGATGATCCCGAACAATATCAAGATCTCTTACATCGGTGAAATGAACATGTTGATTGAGATTTGGATTCCACTGAACATGAGATTCGAGTTCCGTAAAATGTCTAAAGAAGTTCTCTCCTGACTTATCAATATTCCCACCACCGGGCTGATAAATAGTATCATTCAGTAAGCGACTACTTATCTCAAGCCATTTCATCTCACCAAATCGGTGACGATACTCCACATCTCCTCCGTAACCTCTCTTGGCCCAGAATGTTGGTGAAATAGTAGCATCCTTATTTTCATCAATGGACCAGAAGAAAGGTTGCTCAATGGAAAAACCTTCTCCTAAACGAGATGAGACTCTTGGAAATAATAAACCACTTTTCCTTTTAGTTAGAGGGAGTACGATGTAGGGAATATAAAGAACGTCTACGCCTTTAATTTTGGCCAATCCATTTCTGATACGAACAAACTCTCCGGCCTGAACAAAAATCTCTTTTCCAAAAACTGACCACGAC
Source organism: Bacteriovoracaceae bacterium (assembly GCA_049241565.1). Taxonomy (GTDB): domain Bacteria; phylum Bdellovibrionota; class Bacteriovoracia; order Bacteriovoracales; family Bacteriovoracaceae; genus DZBG01. The sequence continues at coordinate 79,505 of JBMLQL010000031.1, forward strand.
TCTTTACAGTCGCGACAAGTAGTAAACTCCGCTTCAATGGCCAGGTATTGATTAGGCCCCGTTTTTTGAAGTCGTGTGGCGACGATATTAAATTCTGCCGTCGTAATACGCGCATTTTTTATTTCTGCCATTCCTGTATCAAGTTGATACAGAACAGCAGCTCCATACAAAGTCATATCTTTGGTAATAACTCGAACATTCCCTTCGACTTTGACTTGCCTTGTATCAAGATCAAAAGAAGCCATTTCACCATAAAGAGTATCAGTCTGAGAAATAACAACGACGTTTCCTACGGCCTCAAAATACTTTCCACCATTTTTACGATAGGCCTTATCTGAGAAGATAGAGATACTGTCGCCAAGTTGGAGCTGAGGAGAATTTTCAGCGAAGGCGGTTGAGATAAGATTGAACAGCGCCCACAAAATAGTAAGAGCCAGTAACCAGGCACGAGGACTCAGAAGACTGTAATATAGGCGGCCATTCTTTAACAAAACGAATCCCTTCTTTGCTGGCCAGGTCTTGCAGGAGATCAACGGAGGCTGCTTTGGGATGAGAAAACGAGGTAAGGATAACCTTCTCTTTTCCGAGCAAACCAATCAGCTTTAATTGTGTGATCAAATCCTTGTGATCGCGGGCCGAAAAACTAACGAGTACTTCTCTAAAAGTATAATGGCTCCCTTGCAATAATTGAATGAGTTTTCTTACTCCATCTGGATTATGTGAACCAAAAAAAGTGAATTCCTTCTCACCCAGTTTAATTCTCTCTCCTCTCCCTGCTAATTTTGTCTTGAGAAGTTCATGGGCCTTCTCTCTGAGCTTACTAGGATTCAATTGCTCTCCTGCCATCAGCTTTAGTCCAGCAACTGCTAGCGTTGTATTTCGCAGATCAAAATGATCCCTTTCATTCACGAGTCCTAGCTCAAAAAGGTCTTGATAACTAATATTGTTTGAAATCTTTTGAATAGTGAGTTCTCGCAAGTATTTTGTTTCAAAACTAGACAGACATCGAATCTGGCCTACCTTACCCATGACCCCCAATTTCTCTGAAAGAATGGAGCGATAAGTAGGGCCTAGGTATTCTTGATGATCTCTTGAGATACTGGGGATCAAAACCAACTGGGCCGGAAGAAGTGAGACAGCATCAAGTCTGCCCCCAAGTCCCACTTCAAGAATAATGTACTCACAGGGTTCAAGCTTTACCCATTCAAGAAAAACAGAAAATAAAAACTCGTAATAACTCAGCTTCCCTTCTTTTTTGCCCTCTATTTTTAAAAACAATGACTTTAGGTCTTCTTCAGAAATTTGTCCTTTTTCAGAGACAAATCTCTCTTTAGCCGAGAGCAGATGAGGCGAAGTCCACAGCTTAAAACTTTTATTTTGTTCTTTGAGAAGCTGGGCCAGACGGAAAGAGGTCTCCCCTTTCCCGTTGGTACCAGCAATAGTGATGATCTTAGGTTTATGCTCTAGAACTTCTCGAACTGAAGGAGAAAGAAATTTTTCCAGAGCAGTTAACCCTGCTCTGAAAACCTCTGCCCCATAATGGGTTTGGAGCCACTGATCAACAGTGATCATGATTTCTGAGGGCCAAACATTTTAACAAAAAAAGATAATTCTTTTTTCATATCTTTACGGTGAATAATTCGATCAATAAAGCCATGATCTTTTAAAAATTCTGAACGCTGAAAACCTTCAGGAAGAGTTTGTCTAATAGACTGCTCAATCACTCGAGGCCCAGCAAATCCAATCAGGGCCTTAGGTTCAGCTATATTAATATCACCAAGCATGGCAAAGCTAGCGGCACATCCACCAGTCGTTGGATCAGTGAGAAGAGAAATATAAGGGATACCGGCTTTTTTTAGACGTGCACGAGTGGCCGAGGTTTTTCCCATTTGCATAAGAGAGAGAATCCCCTCTTGCATACGGGCCCCACCAGAACAAGAAACCACAATCACGGGACACTTATGTTGAAGACCTAGATCCATGGCCATGGCAATTTTCTCACCAGTGACCACACCCATTGATCCACCCATAAAGCGGAAATCCATCACGGCCATGGCGACTTTTGTACCATCAATTTCCCCCATCCCACAGATTGTTCCATCTTTAAGACCGGTTGATTGATAAGCATTTGTTAAACGCTGATCGTATGGCATTTTATCATTAAATTTAAGAGGATTAAGAGTCGCAAGCCCTGGAGCATGCTCTTCAAATGTATTTTCATCCACAATCATAGAAAGACGATCATAAGCACTCAAGCGGTAATGATGATCACAGCTCGGACAGACATTAAGATTGTCTTCAAGCTTATCAAGCTGCATGATCTCAGAACAAGAAGTACACTTCTTCCACAGTCCAGCAGCAGGATTAATCGACGTCTTTTTTACATTTTTTAACTTCGGGTTTTTAACTTGATGAAACCAGCCCATATCTTACCTTTGTCATGTGTATCAGTGATTTTAGACCAAAAGCATGCTGTTTGGAAACTTTTGCCAACCTCTTCTGGCAGCTGATTGTTCAATAAAATAGCAGGTTTGTCTCCTTGAATCTATCTATCTTACTGAATTCTCATTCATTCGCTCTCTCCTTTGATTTAACTGCCTTAAATTACCTGAGTTTAAGACTAAACTGTTAATGAATGACACTGCTCCTTCCGAGAAGCAAGTTGGAGAACTCTATTATGATGAAACATATTTTTATCGCTCTACTCTTAACTCTTGTCTCTTTTCCTGGACTTGCCATGAAAAAGGCCAGGGCCTCTGAGTTTGATCAAACCTTTGTCACCCATGAACAGTTTGTGATGATGTCGGCGGAAGATAAAAAACTTATCGTGATTAAGATGATGGAGTTCATGTCTTCAGCTGAAGGCCGAGCTAAAATTCAAGAAGTCGTAGAAAAAGGGACTCCTGAACAAAAAGCAAAGTGGCAGCGAATTGTTAAAGTCATCTCTAGTCTATTTATTGCAGAAGCACAGGCACAAGATGCTTTCAAGAAATACAGCTCTGATTATCAAAGCGTTCTTAAAGGTTCATCCATTCACGAAACTCGAAGATGTGTTTATGGTGGGTGGATTTCCGAGACAAGAAAAGCAAACGGGAAAACTATTTGTACTCACCCCTCAAACCTTTCTCAAGGCGGAAAAAATTTAGTTGCCTACAAGGCTTCGGCCAATTGTAAAGCTCCCAGCAAAATTGCATGTAATCCCGTGATCTATGGGTTTGATACAGGATCAACTCCTCTGTGTGCCGATGCCACACCTATTATGCATAACTCCTCTCTTCAATGTATGCAGCTGGCACTCACTAAAGGTGACTCGGCCAGACGTCTTGAGCAAATTGCCGAAAATCTCGCCAATAATAAAGAAGTCTTCCATGACGTCATGGAGTTTATTTTTTATTCATGTGCTTGTAACACCAAAGATGCCGGAAACAAAGTTATTGTGAATGAAGATTACCAAGATTATATGCGTCCTCATCGTACGTGTTTTGGTCTTCTCAATCAAATGAGAACTGTTTTAAGTAATACAAAATGCTCACCTATCAAAACAGAAGAAAACTTTGAGACTATTGTTGGTTTCTTAAACTCTCTCCAGTCAAAGTTGGGAGGAGATTTTGAAAAGACTGCTTTTGATATGACAAAGAATAAAAACACCACGACAGGGAATATCAAAAAAATTGAGTTAGATGGCCAGTATAGTTCTGCCCTCGATGAAGTTTACGATAAAGATGCTAAGACTGTGGCCTTCTGTAAAGAATACTCTAAAGGCGATGATGAAGGCGGCGGTGGTGAGACACCAAAAGGTGAGCCCTCTGAGGAAAAACCAGCGACAGGCACTTGTAAAATTATTTGTGTGGAAGAGAAGACAGTTGAAAGTGGAGATTCATCCGTTACTGCTATTGATGCTGGCAAAGAGAATAAAGATAACAAAGAAATAAAAGATCCAAAAGATGAAAAGCAACAAGTTTCTGATAAGAAAGATCCTGTCTACATATGCCATAAGCAAGTGACATCAAAAGATAAAATGGGAAAAGATATTACTGAGGAAATTAAAATTGAAGGATCATTTGACTCTCTCAAAGATTTTAAAGAGATTAAACATGGTGAACTTGCCTGTACACCTCCGAGCGAATCTGATCAAGGAGATCAAGACGATGATCCATCAACAACTGATGGTGATAAACTAACATCTGAGATCAGTGTCACAAGTGGTGATGATAAAACAACTCTAACTGTTAAAGTAAAAGATGCTGCTGACACCGAAGTGACAGAAGGCATCACTTATCTTTGGTACAAAAAATCTGATACTAGTAAAAAGCCCCTGGGAACAGCTGCTACTTACGAAGCTCCAAGAGAATTAGTTGAATCAGAGGTTTGTGCTGAGGCCAAAGAAAAAGATGGTAAGGTCATTGAACCCTCAGAGCAATGTGGAAAAGTTCCGGCCAGGGAAATTAAAGCACCGCCAGTTATTCCACAGAACGGACAACAAGGCCAACCTGGAAGACCACCTCGTCAGCAGAATATTCATATTAATTGGGGTGTCAGATAAAATTTAGAAATTAAAAATAATACCATCACGCTCAAGGAGTCTCAGTCGAGGCTCTTTGAGTTCACTGATCTCTGCAAATAATTCATCCCTAAAATTTGGTTTTAAGTGTGTCAGAATAACAGGAATGTCTTTGGGCATTTTCTCAAGCTCTAACTTCATACTCGCTGGAGTATGATGATCACTGGCCATCGCAATCTTACTCATAGAATTAGGAAAACTCACTTCTGTCACAATCGCTTTCAAATTTTTAACAGTCTTTGCGATCTCCCAGATGCGATCAGTAGCGGCGGTATCAACTGTAAAAAGAATGGCACTCTTTCCATCATCAATAATGTATCCCATGGCATCGTTTGGATGCTGAACCTTCACAGGAATAATCCGGTACTGCTCAAGGATGAAAGGAACTTCAGGTTCTAAAGAATGAAACTCAATGGTCGGATTTTCTCGATTAGGAATTGTTGTAAAATCTGGCCAGATAGTATCGTTAAATAAATGAGTCTTGATAATTTCTTGAACTGTACGATGACTATAAACCTGAAAAGGAATATTCTTCATGCCAAAACAATTATCACAGAGAAAGGCAAGATCTTTTATATGATCTAAGTGGGAATGGGAAACAAGTATATGATCAATCTTGGCCTGATCTTCAATGGATAATGCTTCTGCCACAGATCCCGCGTCCAAAAGAAGTGAATCATCAATGAGAAAAGAAGTCGCAGCAAAACCTGCTGTCACCCCCCCATGTCCGCCTAAGATTCTTAATTTCATAAAACTCCCTAGTCTTTATTCTAGGGGTGATTACGTTTGAAGCAAGTATACATTTCTAAAGACGGGCTTTTTTTTGCTCTAATTCCGCATAGATATCTTTAGTATTCTTCTCAAGGATTTCGGCCAGAAGCTTGGCCATACTCTTAGGACTCCCCCCAGAAGTGAGAACTTCTCGTGCCAGTTCTTGCTGTTTATTAAGAGATCCCTTAAGGGCCACTGGCTGATAAACTCCCAGGACAAACTCACCTTTGGGATTGATTTGCTGCTCTTTCCACTGGCCTGCTTTGAAGCGATGAACTGTTTGAAATTTTTTAGTCAACTCTCGCATCACAGAAACCTCCATCTCAGGATGAATCTCACCTAAAAGGGCGAGTGTTTCTTCAATGCGCGTTGGAGCTTCAAAGAAAAAATGTGTTCCATAAGAGAGGTTCAGAAAGACTTCTTTTTTCTTTCCATTTTCTCGAGGCAAAAAACCATCAAAGGAAAAAGGAATGGGAGGCAGTCCAGCAAGTTCCAGGGCCACAATGACGGATGAAATACCTGAATAAGTATCAAGCTCATAACCTGCGGCCAGTGCTGCTTTAATAAGTGGATAAGCAGGATCAGAAACAATAGGACTTCCTGCTTCAGAGGCCACATAAAGAGTGGAGCCTTTATTTTTCTCAATCATATAATCAAGCTGAGAGGATTCAGACTGATCATGAAAGGCAAAGATGTTCTTTCCTTCAAGGCTGATCCCAAGATGATTTAAAAGCTCCTTGAAGCTTCTCGTATCCTCAACGGCAAACACTTCTCCATGGGTTAGGGCCTCTTTTACTCGATCACTTACGTCGGACATGTTCCCAATCGGAGTGTTCAGGAGAATAATTTTACCCATATCTGTTATTCCTCGCTCTACTGATATAATACTTCAAGGTCATGTTCTATTTCTTAAGGAGAGATTTTTTATGTCAATGAAAGCGCAAATTCTTCGCGATGCCTCAGGTAATATCACTATCCATATGGAGGGTGATCTGAGCTATGACCACGGCCCAACTCTGCGCAAAGAACTCCAAACCATTGCAGGCCAGAACCCAAACTCTAAAATCAATATCGATTTAGGCGCCATTGATTTCGTCGGAGCTTCTGGAATTTGTAATTTTGTAGAAACTCTCAAATACCTCAAGACTGAACAAAAAACAAATATCACTATTTCTAATGTTAAGTCTGAATTTCTTAAGGTCTTTAAACTCTACTCTCTCAATGAGGCTGATTATGTGGCCGAGATCATGAATTTTGATAACGATGAGACTGATGGTCTTGCTCGTCAGTTCGCAGCTCGTAATCAAACTTTCGAAAACTAAAATTCCAAATTCAAAATATTTACTTTAAGAGGAGGCAGACTGCTTCCTCTTTTTTTATATGACTGAGAAGAAAACGCACGCTGAGAGATTTGGTGCTCAATCACTTCCATTCGATCAAAGAATCCACCACGCTTTGGATCAGAAGATCCAGAACCGCCGTCAGTCGAGTTATACTCATCTCCGTAGACATCAGTTGATTCTGTATAAGGTGAAGAGCTGTCATCATAGCTCCCATAACGTTTATTATGATGAGAAATAAGAACGTAGGCGCCAAAAAGAATCCCTCCATAAAGACCTAGGCTTGCCCCTTGGGCCACAGCTCTTGAAGAGGTGCCAAAGGCCATTGAGGCCAAACCAAGAAGAGCTCCCCCGGCAGCACCGTAGGCCGTCACTGTTGCAAAGGCTTTCACCTTTGCCGGAATTTCGGCCTGGGCCCGAGTCGGAGTAAAAATGCTTGAGGTAATGATGACGACCATAAAAAGAGTAATTAGTTTCTTCATCTCTATAGCTTAATGAAGATTACAGAATATTGCAAAAAAAACACCTTATCCGACTTTAACGATAAACTTTATTGTTTTCCCAAAAACTCCACTGAGAAAATCAGCACTGGCCTTGAGTCGTCGCCTCTGTGCTCTCATCGCTTCTTCACCTAGCGCCGATGATTTTATTTCACAAATTTCTAAGACCACTTCATGAATTTTTCTAAATCTGGCCAAATCAATTTGTCCCATGCCTCTTCGCCTGAGAACTTGTGGTGAGATAAGAAGAGGAATTCCTGTTTGATGAAAATCCGAGGAGATTATTTTTTCTAGCTCAAGTCCCTTAAAGGTATTCTTTGACACCTTTGAAGGTAAGCCTGTGAATGGGGCTTGGCCCGTGTTTTTTGATAAGCTCTTTGTGTTTGGCCGTGGGGTAGCCGAAGTGTTTTTTAAATTCATATTGAGGATAAATCTCATCCATCTGATGCATCCACTGGTCTCTTTTCTCTTTACCAATAATACTGGCAAGTCCAATCAAGGCCGAATGCATATCACCTTTAATAATTGGAAACTCATGAAGACTGTTCTTCACACTCTCCTCTTCTTTGCCCCATCTCAGCTTCATATGGCCATCAATCAAAATATAAGTATGAGCTTTTTTCTTTTCTGAATTAAGAAGCTCAAGGCTCGCCTCTTTCATTGCTCTCAGACTAGCCGCTAAAATATTTTCTGCATCAATCACTTGATGATCCATCTCCCACGACAAATAGGTAATCTGCACCCCTTGCTCACTCAAGATGGATGGCCTTCGATAGTCCTCAATCTTGACTCCCAAATCGTTAAGAAGAGCGAGACGTTTTTTAGGAGTTAATTTTTTAGAATCAGTAACCCCAACCATTCGAAGAGAATCCACAATACTTGCCAGAGACTTGGCATCCTGAATATCAAGGCGAATGGCCCCCACAACAACCGGGCCTGCCACTGGGCCACGTCCGGCCTCATCGACAGCGATAATAGTAGCGGGAAATTTTTGGATGAGTTCAAGTTCGATCAAGTTTTCGTACCCCTAAAAAAGAGAAGGCCCGATTGCTCGGGCCTATCTTTCTGACTGATTTTAATTTTAAGATTAAACGTCGCGAGAGTAATCGATAGATACACGCGCAGACTTACCAGTTCTTTCACGTAGGTAGAAAAATTTAGCGCGACGTGATTTACCACGAGCGATAATTTTAATGCCTTCAACAGCTGGCGAGTGGAAAGGGAAAACTCTCTCTACACCAACACCATCAGACATTTTTCTTACGCGGAAGTGACCTTGAATTGAATTCGGGTTTTTCATCGCAATACAGATACCTTGATAGTTCTGAATACGAGTTTTTTCACCCTCTTTAATTCTTACGGCAACTTCAACTGTGTCCCCAGTACGGAATTCAGGGAATTCTTTAACTTTTGGACTGCTGTACTTTTGGTTTACGAGGTCTACCAAATTCATAAATGCTCCTTACAAGCGATCCGTCCTTACACCACATCTTATTGGGTCAGAGGGCCGGGAAAAATTTTGAGATCAGAGGCTTCGGGCCAGACGGTCTAAATAAATAGCAACCGCTGAACGGACAGATAAATGATTATAGCCATCAGTCGCTATTCCAAATATTGGTTTTAAGCGAAAGTCAGCACTGTCCACAACCGAGGCAGTTAATCCCCATCCTGTACCAAATAACAAGAACATAGGCATATCGTCAAGTTTTAGTTTCTCAAGCAATTCTTTCTCTTCACCATCGTAAGAGTCAAAATTCGCTCCAGTCACAACAACGCAAGGCTTCTTTCCTTCGATTTTCGTAATCTCAGCAATAGCGTCTTCAATAGTATCCACAATTTGCGCTGTATGAAGAGCCTCTTTGCGATCAGGATTGTAAATGAGTCCACTGTCGGCTTCCCAGAAGCCTAAAATTTTCTTCACCATCTCCTGCTGCGTTTTTATCGGAGAAACAAGAAAATAACGCTCAAACCCAAAAGTTCTCGATGAGCGTGAGATATCGTGAATATCAAGATTAGTGATCGATGTCGTGATCACTTCTCCCGTCTTACTTTTCACGGGCCCATGAACTAGGCCCAAATACATTTTTGGTTTTACCACTTTAATCTCCTTCATCGATAAGACGAACTTACCAAAGCTTTCCTGAAATTTACAGAGCTAACATTTCATTACATCGATTGACCGTATTCATTCACCTTGATACTCAGCGCTTAAGCATCAATACCAAAGGAGAGATATGAGAGAACTAATGTTATCTGCATTTTGTACCCTGGCCTTGACAACCACCACCTTGGCTTCCACTCACGATCTCGCCTCTACTTTTACGACTGAAATTACCGAAGTTCCCCTCTCTCTACAGGAACACGATCTTATCGAACAAGATGTAGGAATTGGCGATATCATAGCGACAGCAGAACGAATTGTGGCCCTTGGTGAGTCGATTTACACTCTTGTTCAGAAAGGAAAACCAACTTCTCAAACGAAGTATGCTCCTATAAGTGTAGTTCCTCGTGATTCAGTAACAAAAGAACCTGTTCATCCTTTTGATCTCGAAGATGGACTTGAACCTGTGAGAAAGAAATTTGTTATTTCAAAGAAGAATGGACTTGGAAATGAAGTGGGACGTATCGATTTTCTTCTTCACTTCACACCTGGAAAATCCTATGAAGGGAAAGGTCAATATATTACCAACGCCTCTCTTATTCCTCTTAAGGCAAATGCACTTTATGGATGGGACATCTCGGCCACGATGGAAGTTGCAGGAATTGACTTGAAGGGTAAAAAAGAGAATCCTCTGGCCACTGCAACTCTTGCACTCAACTATAAATTAAACTCAGTTCTCACAGCTCTAAATGAAACTGTTGTGATCGATATCGATGGAAAAGGTAAAGTCGTCGTTACTGAGTAAGCAAAACTATTCCTAATCTGAAAAAAGAGGATAAGATAATGGAATGAAAAACATTATTTTATCCTCTTTTATTTTATTCCCTCTTTTGGCCTTTGCCTTCGATTGGCAGTCTCATCGTGGGGCCCGAGGCCTCTATCCGGAAAACACTATTGGGGCCATGCTTGTGGCCCTCGACTACCCCATCAATACTCTTGAATTTGATGTGGTGGTAACAAAAGATAAAAAGGTTATCGTTTCTCATGAGCCCTGGATGAATGAAGAGATTTGTCTTGATGGGGACGGAAAATCATTTGAAGGGAAAAAACATAATATCTCAAAGATGAATCTGGCCGATGTTCAAGAATTTGATTGTGGCACAAAAATTCATCCTCGCTTCCCTCGTCAAAAGAAAATCAAAGAAATAAAACCTGAACTCTCGGCACTACTGATTGCGACGGAGAAAAAGATCAAAGCACTTAATAAAAAAATAAATTATAGTATTGAAATCAAGTCAACGATTCAAGATGAAATGCAAGACTTTCAACCCACGGCCGATGTTTTCACCGATCTTGTGATCGGAGTGATTAAAAAGCATCTCCCAGTGGAGAGAGTGATGATTCAAAGCTTTGACTGGCGAGTGCTAAGATATCTTCACCGTGTTTATCCCCAGTACAAAACAGTGGCCTTGATTGAAGAAAAATATGAACCTAAGTCTGCTCTTTTAAAACTTGGATTTAATCCCACTGTCTTCAGCCCTTACTATAAGGATCTCACAGCTGAGCAGGTGAAGTATTTTCATGAACAAAAAATCCAAGTCATTCCCTGGACAGTGAATGATAAAGAAGAAATAAAAAAAAACATAGAGCTCGGCGTAGATGGAATTATTACGGATTACCCTGACCTTATTGAGGCGGCGGATACGAGATAAAATTAGATACTATCCAATAAGAATTAATAATGAAAAAGGGGGAGAATTTCTACTCTCCCCCAAAATCCCAGACTTACCCCATTAACAATCTTAAAATTGTTGTTAGCAATTCTAAGATCAGGATAATAAGCTCTAGAATTTTCAATGCTTCGAGCATCCTTGCCTCCTAAGATAGCCTTCATTGGCCACAGGAGCTCTCAGCTTTGATAATTTCAACAATTGTGATAGAATAAAAGAACCCCAAAATCCAGGTTTGTTAGACCTTTTGGGAATTTTCAATGCTTAAACCCCTCTTGCCATGAGGGGTTTTTTAGTTGGAAGAACTTGTAGATTCAGGATGTTCTATTTTTCGAATTTGAAACCAAAGTTTGAATACAATTCGTTCAGCGGGATTAATTTTAGAATTTAGGTCTTATTATATTTCTCATAAAGATCCGGGCGATATTTTTTTGTCATTCGGATTTTTTCTTCAAGTTGCCACTCACCAATCTTTTTGTGGTGACCTTCCAAAAGAATATCAGGAACATTCATTTCTTCAAATTCGCGAGGCTTTGTATATTGCGGGAACTCAATGAGCCCATCCTCAAAAGAATCAGCTTCACTTGATAATTTATTTCCCAAGATTCCAGGAACAAATCTCACTGAGGCATCGAGGATTGTCATAACGGCCAGCTCGCCACCAGTTAAAACAAAATCACCTAAGGAGATATAATCCTGAACATATTTTTCCAGAAAGCGCTCATCCACTCCCTCATATCGGCCACAAATAAAAACCACATCTTTACCAGGGTCACTCAAAGGGCCCGTGGCCAATTCTCGCGCCACTTTATTGGTCAGCACTCTTCCACGTGGTGAAGGAAATACCACATGCAGCTCTGAGAGGTCGCTGTAACCGCCTCTGGCCATGACCCCTTCTATTAGGGCATCACGAAGAATATCTGCCCTCATCACCATTCCTGGGCCACCTCCATAAGGAGTATCATCAACACTTCGATATTTAGTTTTTGAATAATCACGAATATTGATAGTGTGGACTTCAAAAGAGAAGTTCTCCTCACTGCGCTCACCTCTTAATGCCTGGCCTGCGATTCCACATTTAAGAAGAGGCTCAAAAAATTCAGGAAAAAGAGTAAGAATCCAGATTCGTTTTTTCACTCGGTATACTCCGGTGGAACAATAATCATTTTCTTCTCAGCAAGGTTAACTTCTGGAAAAAAAACTTTCACATAAGGAAGTTCAAACGAGTTGCCCCTATCTGTTCTGATCAAGGCCAAAAGTTGTGCCCCATTATCTGAAAAAGATTCAATGACCCCAATTCTTTTTCCGTCCTCTGTTTCGCAAACAAGTCCCACTAAATCAGAGAGATAATGCTCTCCCTCTTCAAGCTCAGGGAATGATTCTCTTGGCAGAGAAACTGAAAATGGAAGAAGTGTTTCAAGATGAGTGCGGTCAATAATTTGATCAAAGACCACAATCGTCTTATTCCCAAAACGAATACTTTTTATTTCTCTCCACTCTCCCTCAGCAGGAAGCTGAGACTTCTCAGACTCTGGAGTAATAAAAACTTTCATTCCATTTTCGAGAATAGAATCTTGGTGGTTAAAAAGAAAAAGTTCTGCTTCACCTTTAATGCCATGAGGCCTGGTGACTGATCCGAGTTTAATCATCTTTAGACTTATGAAAGGTTATTATAAAAAGCAAAACCCCCAACCCTTAACTTTATGCCAAGGACGTTGGGGGTTGTATAAATGTAACTGAGAAATTACTCAATAATTTCTAGAACTGATCGCTTTCTGAGTTTTGTCGAAGCAGCATTCAGAATTGTTCTTAGAGCGCGTGCCGTTCGGCCTTGCTTACCAATCACTTTTCCTAGATCAGACTTATCTACTTTGAGTTCGATAACTGTTGTCTGCTCGCCTTCAATCTCATTCACTTCTACTTTGTCTGGTATATCTACCAGAGCTTTCGACACGTACTCGATCAGGCTCTTCAATTCGCTCATAACACCTACTTGTTAAAAAAGAGTCAGGCATGCCTCTTTGGCCGCCTATCTCTATTATAACTTGATGTTATTCTTTTTAAGCAATGTTTTTACAGTATCAGAAAGCTGAGCGCCTTTTCCGATCCAAGTCTTAATTCCCTCAACGTTAACATCTTTCAATAGGTTAGCGCTTTTAGGATTATACTGGCCTAGTTTTTCAATGAATTGCCCATCACGTGGGTTACGAGAGTTTGTAGCAACGATTGAATATACAGGAGCATTAGCTCTCCCGAAACGTGCCATTCTGATTTTTACCATGAGTGATTCTCCTTAAACTTATGACTTAAAAGTAAACTATAGATATTGCATCTGACGACTAAAGTCAATCGAGAGGCGCCTTGCTTTAAAAATACTTTTTACCAAATGGACTCTTCTTTCCATCTGATTTTGGTTTTTGGCCTGGCATAAATGGATTTTGACCATTTTGTGGTGCTTGGCGAAAACCTTTGACTGGGCCCATGCCTGGAAGTGTGGGAAGTCCTCCCCCCTTCATCATCTGCATCATCCCTACCATCATGCCTTTCATTTGCTCAAATCGCTCCAAGAACTGGTTAACCTCTTGTAGCGGGCGTCCAGAACCTTTAGCAATACGCTCTTTGCGAGATTTATCAATAAGAGTGTGGTCTTCTTTTTCTTTTTTAGTCATCGAATTGATAATGACTTTCATTTTACTCATCTCAGTTTCTGCGGCCGAAAGGTCCCCCATTTGTTTGATCATTCCTCCCATTCCTGGAATCATTTTTAAAATAGAACCGAATGAACCAAGACGATTAATCGTCTCCATTTGCTTCACAAAATCATTAATGGTGAACTTGTTTTTCTCAAGATTCTTCATCATCGATTCAGCGTCATCCATATTGATGGCATCTTGCGCCTTCTCCACAAGAGAAACAACATCCCCCATATCAAGAATACGCTTGGCCAGACGATCCGGATGGAACGCCTCTAGATCCTTCATTTTCTCTCCTACAGAGATGAATTTGATAGGAACATTCGTCACATATTTAATCGAGAGGGCCGCACCACCACGAGCATCTGAATCCATTTTTGAAAGAACAACACCAGTAAGTCCCACTTTATCATGGAAAACTTTGGCGACATTAACCGCTTCCTGTCCTGTCATGGCATCGGCCACCATCAGAACTTCAGGATTATCCAGAGAGTTTTTCACGTCGACAAGCTGGCCCATCAGCTCTTCATCAATCTGAAGACGGCCGGCAGTATCGATAATGGCAATTTCTTTATGAAGTTTTCTTGCCTCTGCCATCCCGGCTTTCACGATTTCAGCAGAAGTCATCGAAAGATCTGAATCAAAATAATCCACACCAATATTTTTAGCATGAGTGATGAGCTGATCTTTGGCCGCAGGACGGAAATTATCAGCAGGAATAAGATAAACATCTTTTTTATTTTTAGTGCGAAGGAAAAGGGCGAGCTTTCCAGTAAAAGTCGTTTTACCCGCCCCGTTTAATCCAACGATCAGGATCGGCATCACAGGGGGACGTTTAAGATTAAGCTCAACGTTCTCTGTTCCCATCATCGTGGCCAGTTCATCATGCATGATTTTAACAAACTGCTGACCAGGGTTCACACCCTTAATAACTTTTTCTCCGAGGGCCGATTCTTTCACACGGGCCACAAAGTCTTTAACCACTTTGAAGTTTACGTCGGCTTCAAGAAGAGCTGTTTTAACTTGCTTGAGAGTTTCTTCAATATTCTCTTCAGAAATTTTTGACTGACCCTTGAGGGCCTTAAAAGCTTCAGAAAATTTATCGCTTAATGTATCAAACATCCCTAGTTCTCCTTCAAATTAAGTCTGATGAGCTTACTACAATCCACCGGATCAGACACTATGAAATCCGCCCCTGAAGTGATTAGACTCTCTGTGTCTGTATTTATCCACCAATTGGCCCCAATACTCATCACCCCAAAGTTTTTTGCTCCGACAATATCTGCAGAACTGTCCCCAATCATGCAAACAGAGGTCTTGTCATGGGCGCCCACTAACCTTCTGATCCCTTCGCTATTTGGTTTCGCTAAGGCATCATCAGGAGTAGAAATCTCGCTGAAATACTGAATGATCTCAAATTCTTTTAGGTAGCGAAGAGTTGAAAGTCGGTCTCTTGCGGTCCAAACATAGAGCTCGCAATCCTTTGACAGATCGATAATGAGGTCTTTAATTCCAGGAAATAATGAATACCGATACTGCGACGTGTCTATTAAGGTGCCATCACAATCAAAGATAACGTGTCTGCTCATAGGCAAACATGCTAACGGGTTTATAAGATGAAGTCACGCAAGGTCTAGGCCCGTTTCTTAAAAACCTCTTTTTCGAGATTTTTCACTCTTTCTTCAAGAGTTTGCGTCTCACTAAAATGAGCATATAGGATTTCTCTTAGAAGCTGTTGATAGAGAATATTTTTTCCAATGACACAGAATTTTTCTCATCATCTACAAAATTTAATTTGGTAAGCTTGATCAATTGATGAGTTTTCTAATAGTCATAGCTACAACCGGCCGGAGCTACTGGAACTTTAAGCAAACAATAAACAATCGTATTCATCGCTCCAATTGATCCCTGAGTTCCACCCATTTGATTGAAATGAATATTGACCCTCATCTCTCTTCCGCGAGAGCACACGTTGACGTTTCTGATCTGGGCGCCATCCTTCATCCGAGATTTGTAATCACTTGATAAGAGATACTCTTTTAAGCAGTTAGGGTTTTGAAGCTTAGGGTATTTATTCTTTAAAAGGGAGCTGATCTCTTCGGCCTTATAATAATCCCCGAGCTTGAGCTCCTGGGCCTGTGCCACAGAAAATATCATCAGCGTTACCATAAGAAGAATTTTCATGAGAGGAATCCTTTAAAAATTAATACCCTCTTTTAGGTCGGCCCCCTCAAATTGCCCAGCATCCCCTGTAATCTTTATCTGCCACTTTTTGGAATTTTACAGAACGAGCTAACTCCATTAAAACATTACCCCTATGACAAATCCTCGCCCTTTTAGTCCTGAACTTACCGCCAAGATCGAGCGCTTTCGCGCTTTTGCGACTCCTATTAAGCTCGGACAGATTCATTTTGATTCAAAACTCATTCTCGCTCCCATGGCCGGAATCTGTAATATTCCTTACCGTCTTCTGATGGAAGATCTCGGGGCCGGAGGGACTGTTTCTGAGCTTATTTCTTGTCACGGCATTAATTATAAAAACCATCGCACTTTAGAGATGCTTAAAATTCATCCATTGGAGCGGAATGTGGGTATTCAGCTTTTTGGTGAAGATGCTGAGGCCATGGCAAATGCCGCCGAAATCACAGAAAGCTTTGGGCCAAAATTTATTGATATCAATATGGGTTGCCCAGTCAATAAAGTGGTGAGCAAAGGGGGCGGATCTGCCCTGATGAAAGAAGTGCAAAATCTTGCTCCGTTGTTTGAAACAATGAAGAAAAAAATGAAAGTTCCTCTTTCAATTAAAATACGCACAGGTTGGGATTCAAATACTCGCAATGCTCAAGAGATTTTAAAGATTGCTCATGAAAGTGGGATTGAATGGGTGGCCATTCATGGTAGGACTCGAACGCAACAATACACAGGTCTGGCAGACTGGGATTTTATTGAATCACTTCATGAGGATAGAAAAATTCCTCTGATTGGAAATGGCGATCTCCACCATCCTTTTGGAACAAGTGAGCGCCTTCAAAAAACAAATTGCGAGGCCCTGATGATTGCTCGCGGTGCCCTTCGAAATCCATTTATTTTTTTAGAATCTTTAGATCCAACTTATGCAAATTCGAAGCGCTCAATCTTCACTGGTGCTGATTACTGGGAAGTGGTTCAACGTCTACGCGAGTATACGGAACAAACCTTTCAAGATGAGAGAACAGTTCTCGTTCAAATTAGAAAGCTCGTGGTTTGGTTTGCAGCTGGTTTCCCACACGCTGCTGCCTTTAGAGGACTTCAGTTCGCCAACCAAAACCTTGATGATTGCATGAAAATTGCTGAGGACTACTTCCTATCCCTTGGTGGGTCTCAAAAATTCATCAATTATGATGAGGTTTTCATGAGCTCAGGCCACGGATAACCGACTAAAAAAGACCGCTAAACTTTTTTTACCTATCCTCCGATAGGTGAATTGATGAAGCTATTAATTCTACCCCTCACTCTTTTAACTCTTACGGCCTACGCTGGGGCTCCAGACTGTAAGGCCCTCGGAAATATTGTCTCTGACATGGAAGCCGACCTTCAACGACAAGCCTTTAAAAGCTGCCAAAGTGTTCGGATTGAGGACTTTATCAAAGAAGGTCCTATTGATGATCAAATCAAGACTCATTTCCAGGATTATCGATGTAAGCCCGTGGGCTCACTAGAATCTGAAATCACTCGTCTTGAAACTCAGCTGGCCACTCTCCGTGGACTTCAAGAGTTTAGCAAGGATCTAGCAAATAAAAATGATTTGTTAAAAGCAGTACCAACAGCAGAAAAACTGAAAGAAGAAACCGTTAAGCAAGGTAAAAAATTTCAAGCGGGCCTTAAAACGGCTTATACTCTTGAGAAGATTCTCTCTCTCAAATCAAATGAACTTCTTCTTAAAATTAAAGACAGAGCAGCTGGTGGGGATCTCACCGGGAGAGATTTTGATGTTATCTACGCCGATGTTTGTCCTAAGGCCGATTATTGTCAAGAAGTTGATGAATACAAAGATTTTCTAAAAGATGATGCTGTTATTAAAGAGCTTGGAGTTGTGTTTAAAGGCTCACCTTTAGATGCCCAGGCCATTGATGGTATGAAAGCTTCCCTCAGTATCGCTGATCAAGAAGGTAAAGCTCTGAGTTATGGAGCGATTATCGATCTTCTTGAAGCAGAAAATATTGACCTGAACAAGATTTCAACCACAAGTGGTCTTGATAGAAATCTTATTAAGGCCCTTAAAAAAGTTCCGTCATTCAAGGCCGGTGGAAACCTCTCTTTCCTCGCTGAACTCAGCAAGGCCAAAGATGGCCTCAGCACCAAAGCGACTATCGATAGTTTTAAATACCTGGCCGAAGACGTTCAAATAAGAAATTCTGCCACTCTCAAAAGTAAGCTTTCAGCTGTTCTTTTTAATATTGATCGAAGCTCAAAACTTGATCAGGTTACAAGAGATGCTTGTCAAAAACTTTTTGATCCGGCCACAAAACCTGAGACTTGTTTGACTGCACTTGAAACACTTTCTCCCTCTCTTGGATCGGCTTATGAAGATGATCAGGACACTATTTCAGCTCTAAGATCCCTTGCAGATAGTAATAAAAAAATTTCTGATTTTAATAATAGTTGCCTTGATGAGCAGCTGCTCATCAACAACACTCAACAATCCTCTGGTCCTAACTCGCTTAAAGATTGCTCTCAATCTTTTATCTCTGAAGAAGGGATACTTTCAAAAAAGCTAACTGCACTTAATTTACTTAGATCGAAACTTCTCAGTGAAAATACAAAGCTCCAAGATTTTAGAAATTTTGCCATTCAAAAGCTTGATGAGAATACATGTAAGCAAACAAGAATTAGCTCTGTGATGTCTGATTGTGGTGGCATTTCGATGGAAAATATCACACCGTCTATAGATCTTCTCACAGGAGATATTCTCAAAGTCGCTGTGGCCTTCACACCAAAAGAAGAAGCTGATATTTCATCCTACTGCGGTGACGATGAACTTAAAAAAACAAACTCTGAATCTCGCCTTTGTGAATTTTTAGTTGAGGATAATCTCCCTAATTCGGCTCTTGGATCATCAACAGATTTGATCTCAGCCCCAATCGATATTGAAGATAGCCGTGCTGATAGAGATGCTCGCAAAAATGCTATTGCAGCTGCTGTTAACAATATTGCGGGGGCCATGGGACGTCAGTATCAGACTCCCTACAACCCCTACAATTACTATAATCCCTATGGAAGTAATATCTCTCCAATGACAATTTCGGATAGTCTGACTTACAATTCAGTTTATTACGGCGGCTATAGTGGTTATTACCCCATGAATAATACCTCTCCCTTTGTTTACAATAGCCAAGTCCTTAAATATACAGGACTTAACACCGGGACTTCAGGGCTCTTTTCCTACTCGGCGGCTGGGGGAAGTAGCTACGGTCCAACCAGCTTTATGCCCTCATTCAAATTTGACTAAAATTTAAGGCAATTCTTACC
This sequence comes from Bacteriovoracaceae bacterium, assembly GCA_049241565.1. GTDB lineage: Bacteria > Bdellovibrionota > Bacteriovoracia > Bacteriovoracales > Bacteriovoracaceae > DZBG01. The sequence continues at coordinate 98,709 of JBMLQL010000031.1, forward strand.
CTCATTTTCACTCTCAAATGAGGCAAAAATCTCTTATATTAGGGGGTTGAATTGTTTGTCTTTAAGAGTGACAATATTTGTTGATATAATAGCTCAATCAGGGAGTTTTAACTTCCGAAAAGCCCTTATGAGGATTAAAGACAAAAGACCATGGATTTGAGGTATTTACTAGCGCTTTTATTCTTCCTTGCTTCATGTATGCCGTCTGAGACGCCAAGGAGGAATAGTTTGTCCTCAACTGGAACAGGAACAACCACTGCTGGTTCTGGTGGTGGAGGAACCAACGTAAGCCCTACTATGGTTTCTTGGAATTACTTGTCTTCTGTTTCTCAATCTATCTCTCTGAATGGAAACAATCTCACCAATAGTTATATTATTGGTATTCCAGTAGAAAATTTTCTCGCAGTCTCTTCATCAAATACGCTGATTAATTTCACCGGTAAATCTTATTGTGCTGTCGTGGACTTTACAATTAGTGGCTACCCTGTTCAACTTCGTTCAGTGGCCGTGCCTATTTCCTATTATGATTTTTCTGCTAAAAAAACAATTAGAGTTCTACGTGTAGACTTTAACGAAGTGGGCAATTCAAGTAGCGCTTGTAATAAACCTCTTCTCTCGTTAAATCCATCTGGAGTTCTCGCTGTAGAATCTCCTCCAGCTTCAAGTCCAATCAACGCTTCTGGTGTTGTCTACGATGTTGGGGCTGTTTGCCCAACTTGTGCTTCCTCGTTTAGTTCTACTAAGGTTCGTTTGTTTGACTCACAATCTCTGCAACTGGAGCAAGTGCTGACAAACAAGATTAATGTTTCTGGGTTGAGTCTCATGATCAATCCGAACAATAACTCAACCCCTGGAAACTCAAGTTGCACGAACGCTAGCTGCCAAGCTACGGGATATAGCTGTTGTCTTGATAATCAGTGTGTGAACGAAGGAGACACTCGTCCTTCTGCCTCGACTCTCTACCCGATTGAACTTCAAATTGCGGAACAACAAAAAATTTCAAACCCTCTCGTTTATAAAAACTATCCACAGTTGTATTATGTCTGCGGTTCTGCCGTTCCCACAAATCCAACAACTGGCGGAAGCACAACAGGTGGAAGCAATCCTGATCCATTGGCCCAAATCAATGCAGACTATAACTGCATTCAAGAAATTAAAACGAATACTTCGTCGCTCCCTTATAATAATGAATTCTTAAATACGGGTTTTAGTTTTACTGGTTCTACTTGTAATACGTCAGACACGATTAATACCAATTATTTTCTGACGGTCATGAAAAGACTTTATTCAACGTGTGGTTGTTTAGAAACTGATCTAGTGGCCATGGTGAATAACTGCCCGGCCTATGACTACCGTAAAGATGCCAACAATATTGTTGAATGTTATGTGCAACAGCCTCCTGCCACAAATCCTGTCACATTTAAGAACGTCAATCTTCCTTCTAGAACTGCCCCTCATCGCTATTTTGATACAGCTGGTGCAGAGAAAACTCTGACGTCGGCCACGTTAGATCAAGAAGGACAAACTGGAGAGAGCTTCGAGTATATCGACGAAAATAAAATTCTCTATACAGATACACCTTTCAGCATGAAGGCCATCCTTGGAAATTTTAGTCGTACTCTGGATCAGGCCAGACCTGCAGAAGTTGTCGATATTGAAGTTGATCAAGTCTATCTTTTAAGTACGACTATCGGCTACTACACCCCTTGTCCGACTTGTGGAAAGGATAGTTGGTTTTCTAATTTCTCGGCTTTCCCAACAACAACCTATGGAACTGGTCTTCAGGCCAATGGACATACAACACAAAGAGATTCTTGGAGTACAAATACGACTGGTGGAAACTACGAAGATACTATCTTTGGACGTGCTTGCTGGGTTCCACCGACAATGCTTCCTTTTTCTCATAAAGTTGGAACTGGCTCAATTCAAGCGCAACGTCTGGCCCGTCTTAAAACTCAAGCCGCTCTTTTTGCTAATGGTTATCAACGTGACTGGTACGGATTTAATAAAGGGGCCATCATCGGCTCGTTTGATGGGGTGACTTGGTTTGCTATCGGTAAAGGACGCATTGTTCGTTCAACATCTAAAAAACTATTCCTGGCCATCAACGCCCCTTTTGCTGATCTTGCTAGCCCAACAACCAATGTTGTGAATGTGCAGACTTTTAGCGGAATCACTCAGGCCACTCAACTTGATTATGATCCTCTCTATCATCAAAGCCATGCTCTTCAAAACGAAGCTGGTAATTGCCAATACCACCACCAATGTAATGTAGACTCTGATTGTGTGACAAAACTTGGGTGGGAATATATGTGTGCTGATGTTAATGGTCAGCAAACAACCTGGCCAAAATTTGACGTCAACGGAAATGAAACAAATGAAGCTCAATCTGTTTCCATTGAACAAATTCTTCTTCAAAAAAGATTTGGTGGAACTTCGACAAGACGATGTGTGTATAAAGGAATGGGGTCTATCTGTCATACTAACTCTAATTCTTTGACGCCTTCTAGTGATTTTAATAAAAAGAAACTTCTAAGCTGTGCTCCCAATTTTTATTGCTCTCCTCTTGGAGCTGCGACCTTTAATAAAAAAATCGCTCGTTGGGCCACCGCCTGGGATGGAATTCCTGTGGCAAGAAACCACACCATCGGACGTGAGGCCAATATCCTTGGTCGCCCGCGTGATTATATGTCTACAGAAACAATTGGAACTCTCGAAGCTCCCATTGCAGAAAATATTCGCGCTAGTTTTGATCCTGCCATTCAGAGTCAGCTTGGACTTTGTCTTCCGGGAAAGGCCCTTCCCACAGCGGCTACGGCCACGACTATGTGGAATCCATTTGAGCAACAGAAGACGGCTGATCCAAGTAAGAGAGCCGACTTTATTAATCAAATCTCAAGCTGTAATGCAGGACTCTTCTCATCATCAAGACATACTTCATGTCCGGTTTTTAATAGTGATGGATCTTATATTCAATTCTCGGCTAATTTCTTAGTTGAAAACCAGACCTCATATTCGGCTAAGTCAACAAACCAGAATGCTTGTGGTCTTGAGAGTCTTGAAAACGGTACATCACTCGCCGGAACTCTTTCCGCCCTTCAGGATAAATCTCCGTTTAAATCAATTGAGGCTAAACCACTTCATGAACAAGTTATTGTGAACCCTACTCTGGCCCGTGATGCGTGTTTGCGCCGAGCTGGAGAGGTTTGTCACACTGATCTTGATTGTTCACCAAACAAGCTCCATGCCGGTGAAGTGGATCTCTATCCATTAAGTTATTTTGGTAATCTCGCTGAAAAACAATATTTTGAAGAATATCTTGTCTGTGGTCAGGGTGATCCTCGCCCACTGCAATCTGACATCGCTGATTTTAAGGCCTATGACATGAGCAAAAATCGCTGCTGTCGAGAAGTCGGAAAAGATATTTCAAGTTTCACTCCCTTCTCTCCGGCCAACACCCGAGGAGGAGCAGTCTCAGACGATACTCCTGAAACAAGAAACCTCAATCCTCTGGCCATTCCAGGAGTGACTCCTTCAGCGGCCACAAGATACTCACGTTTTGCAACAGTCGCTGACCACGGTCTTTCTAGTAAACCTGTTCTCACGGCCAACGATGACCGTAATGCAATCTCTGGTGCTCTTAGTTTTGCCAATAACGTAGTTGATACTATTAGGCAATGGAGAACTCTAGGTGAGGCCAATTCTGATACTTGCTGTGGTGGAGGTTGGATTCGAAAATTCTCGGACGGATCAAATGACTGGACTCAATCTGCCACGCGCTTAAGTCTTGATGTTCAAAACTTCCAATGCCTTAATTATAAAACTCCACTTGTGACATCAAATATTTCTGATGTTGTCAGCTCTGGTTCTGGAGGAACTGGTACGGTTTCTTATTACAGTAACCTCTCAAACATTCTAGGGCACGTCGAAAGAGAGAATGGTGAATTTTGCGTTGATCCATTGGGTGCTGTTGGTGGTTGTTCTGCCTGGAGTTTTACAAGCGAGCTTAACGAAATAGCTCCTTCTTCTACGAACACTGCTCAATACTATATCAACACTGTTAAACCAGATTTCACAGGTGTTGAATCTGCCATGCCGTCGCAAACATGGTATTTCTACAAACCAATGAGTGCTGATAGTGATGCCAGAGTTGTTATTGATAAATTCGAAAGCAACCCGGCCACCACTTCACGACAAAACTTTAATTTATTTGTTCCGGCCTATGTTTCGGATCAAACGATCAGCACATGGGTAGCTGAAAGTGGTCTTTCAACTCATATCCGCTTAGTAAATGAAGATGGTGATCCTGTTGGACCGAATGAAGGAACACAAACAGGATATTGCACGCAAGCTCCAGCAGTGAGTCTTGTGAGAACTTTCCTTGATCCTAAGGCCAATGAGGATTCAGCTGGTTACGGTGGAATCTGTAATCCTTCTAATCCCGCATTACCATTTAATCAGCGACCTTGCTGCTGGGCCTATGAAAGTAGCACTCGAAGACTGAGAGTTTTCCTTAATAGCTCAGGAGGTATTCCTTCAGATAAAAAATTAGGTCTCAGCCTCCGAGTCCCTGCTCCTGTTGGGGCCAGTGGATTTCAGGATAATTTTCACCGTCCAGTCAAACCAGGAAATGCCATTTATTATCTTAAGCGCCTTGGCAAGCTAGAACTTTCTGGGATTCCACAGATCACTCATGAGCCACTGACATGTACAAATAATGCCAATAGATTAGTGCCAGGAATTTTCAATGAAAACTGGAAATTCTATCGCTACAACCAGCTAGGTGCTACTGGGGATAATAATGCATTTAGATCTCCTCTGAACTCATTTGCAGGATCAACTCAACTGAGTGTTGTTCCTCCATATTTGAGTGCTGTTCCTTCTCCAAGCTATGTCGCTAACTATAAAGGTCTGTCCCTCGACCCAGTCTTTTCAGATAAAGATTTCAAATGCTGTACTCCACTTGGAAAAGAGACAAAAAATGCTTCGACTTGTTGTTCAGGCTTTGGAATTGATGGATCAGTTGCTGGTAAATACAAATGTATGCTTCCAACAGGGACTGATATTTCAGTTTATTTTAACCGCTTCGTTTCTAACGAAGGACGTGGCACTGAGCAACCTGGTGGCGGACTAGTTGATGCAGATTTTGATGACAGCACGGGTGAGCCAAAAATCACAAACACTGTTAATCAAAAACTAAGCTCTCTTGGAGCTGCTTTCTGTGCCAGCGGAAAAGTTCGTCAAGGTGGTGCCTTTGGTAATTTTAGACCGGAGCCAATAGGACCTCGCACTCAAACTGGTAATTTAATTTATAATATTGTAGATTCGAGTGGTGACAGCGGAAGTGCCTCAAATGCAGGCCAGACGGTGAATGTGGGTTACAACGCCTTCTCACAAGGCTACCGTTGGAATCACCACCTCTATTGTTTTGAATAGGATTTAAAACCATGGCAAAGATAACAAAGACCCCAAGTGAATCATCAGTCGAGATGCGTGAGATGGTTATGCCCCACCACACCAATCCTCAAAACACTGTTTTCGGGGGAACTGTGATGTCTTGGATAGATATCGCTGCGGCCATGGTCGGTGCTCGTCATTGCAATCGCCCAGTAGTAACTGTTCATATTGATGAGATTAATTTTATTGCTCCCATTAAAATGGGTTATCACGTTCTTATTCAAGCTTCTTTGAATTATGTAGGCCGGACATCCATGATCATTGGAGTTAAGGTCACTTCTGAAAATCCTTCCACTGGTGAGTGTAGAGTCACAACCAAGGCCTATCTGACCTTTGTTGCCTTGGATGATCTTGGGCGACCAGTAGAGGTCCCTGCCCTAAGCCCTCAAACCGAGGATGAAATACGCCGCTATGAGAATGCGAAAAAGCGTGTGGAATCAAGAAAGAAACTCAATAACGAGTTGAAATCTCGCTAAAATCTTACTATCTATAATTTAGATCAACCATATAGGATACTTTCAATTTCCAGATGGCTTTTGATTGTCTATAAAGACAAAAAAAGGACCACTTATGAAATTTATTTTTCTTTCTCTCATAACATTCTCTCTCAGCTCTGAGGCCATTACTTACAGTGAATGGAAAAAACTGACTCAAGAGGATCAAACGACTTATCTTTCCGATGAGTCTGGAGATGTGGAGATTGATCTAGATTCAAAAAAAGTCACCAGAACAACTCTCTCTTCACAGAGAATGGCCAAACTTAAAACTAAAATTAACTCTCTCATCAAAAAGCTTTCTGGCTACCAAACAGAGTTTGATACTGAGGTTCATGACGATTATTACACAAAAGTAGGAGGAGTTCAGACGTCTGTGAGTCTCTATTTCTCAATTGATAATAAATTTCTAGGGGCCAATATCTCCTACTTTCAGCAAGGATGTTCTCAAAAAGATGAAAACGGTGAATACACAGAGGAAGGGGGATACTACACGGACCTTCAAGAAGCCGAAAAAAATGATTGTGTCGATAATGATGTCTCTTGGAGTGGCAACAGTGTGGCCGACGAGAACTTAAAAGAGCTTGCTCACAGTGACTATATGGAGTGGACTGGGCATTAAAAAAGCCTCCATTCGGAGGCTTTTATGTGTGTGTGCAGGAATTAACGTTTCTCTAATTCTTAGACCATTTAAGATACGTCTTTTATGTATTTATTAAATCGTCAAATTGATAACCTGTCAAAATTTTCCTACCATATCTAGTGTTTTTTCTTGTCAAGAATATGACGGCACCACAAACAGAAAGGCCCTCATAAGAGGGCCCTAACATTGAAACGATGTGTTTAAATATTAATTGTTGTGACTCTTCGTAAGTTTTTTCTTACGAGCAAGTCTCTTTAGCTTAAGACCGCTTTTCTTGTTTGACTTAGCTTTCTTCGGAGCTTTTGATTTTTTTAATTTCTTCATAGTAGATCCTCCCCAACACGATTATTTAAAATTAACCTATAATAGATACTCTAATGCCCTCATTTAAGGAAATAGTCATGGGAAGATATCTTGTTTTATTGGCCTTGTCGACAACGATCCTTTGGGCAAATACTAATAAAAAGGAATCTGAAGACCTCCAAATTCATCTTTTACCACAAGAAACTAAGGGTTTTGAAGGTGATCACCAGAACTCTGGATGCCCGGAAAACTCAGAATGTGATCAAGTCATGGGCCTGCAGCTTAAACGTTGGCAGAATCTTTTGCGAAACCTTCAAGACAAAGAAAAAGATGCTAACAAACAGGTGAAGTTTATCCAGGGCTTTTTAGATCTCTATGGTGTGCCTGCGGAGTTTTATACTAATCTCAAATCGGCTCAATCCTTTAAACCTCTCTATTACAACTCTCCTTGCAGGGAGCATAACCCCAAAGAAAAGCCTCTAGAAAGAGTCCTTCGAGGAATGAGTTTTATCAAAAAAACGACTCCTACTGGAGTTGTGATCTGGCGTGATCAGGCCACTCTTGAAATTCCTCTGAGTGATCAAATTCAATTAACGAAGCTTGATATTCTAAACGACGGAACTTTTACATCTTATTATGTCCCTCTTGATGAAGAACCCCTCTATCTTTCCAAAGATGGCCCGGTTTTTTTAAGAGAAGACGATGGCCTTTTCTATGGCCTTCAAATTTTAAATAGTGGTGATTGGAAAATTGCGGGGCTAGATTTTACTAATCTTTCTTTTTTCGAATCAAAAAAGAAGATGGTGGATTGTCCTAAGAATGATAAGACTCCACTTCTTGAAGGTCCGTTTCATACTGTCATTTGTAAAGAGATTTGGGATCATTCTGCGAAAAAAAATCGCCTCGCCATTTTAAGACGAGGCTGTCAGTTCTAATTAACGAGTAAGCATGGCACTTTGAACAATGGAGAGACGCTTCTTTCTTACTTCAACAACATACTGATGAACCCATTTGGCCCCAGTACGATCTAAAAGTTCTTTTTCAAGATCATTAAACTGAGTATCGGCCACTGTGAAAGGAGCCTCAACTGTTTTGAGATAATAAAGATGCGCGAAAACAGGCATCTTTAACAAAGATCCCATGGACTCAGGTGATCGGTGAAAACTTTCTTTGGTTGAAAAATAAGTGACCACATTTTCTAATTTGTAATAATCATCTGTCACACCTTCATCACAAAGCTCAGTCAGCTCTTTTTTAACTCCGGCCAGAAGCTCTACTGCTTCTTTTTTATGAGAAAGATTCGTTTCTGGGAAATAGACTGCGTGAGTTTGCATACTCTTAAAAAGCTCACCTTTATAAAAAGAGCGTTTTAATTTTTCATCCATGGCCGTTTTATCGTGATGAAACTGAGGACAAAATTTGAGATCTATCGATTTGTTCATTAAATAGGAGAATTGATTGTACTGTTGATAGAGAAGAGAAAAGTACACACGTCTCAGACCGCGCCCTTCAGTTTTTGTCGCCTCATCCATCAAACTTTCCATTTCTTGCTCTTCGGTAAGAACACTGGCCGGAGCACGAGAAGATGATTTTTTAAAATGAAAATCTTGGGCCTTCGTCACCAGCTCCTTATCGACAGTAAATGTCGGATGAGCTGAATCGACGAACTGACTGGTCAGTGAACTACATCCTACTGCTAAAAAAGAAACTAAGACGGGCGATATCCATTTCATGCTGCCTCCCTGGCGTACTATTCTTTTTCGGAAAAAACCTCAGAAATCTTGATTACCCGTGCTTTATGATTCAGTATATAAGCTATGAAATACTGGATAATGAAATCTGAACCTGACGTTTTTTCTTTCTCAGACCTTAAAAAACGCCCTAAACAGACAGAACACTGGGATGGGGTGAGAAATTATCAGGCCCGAAACTACATGCGAGATGAGATGAAAACTGGGGATCTGGTCCTCTTCTATCACTCGAATGCTGAGGTCATTGGTGCGGCCGGAGTGGCCCAAGTCACTAAAGAGGCCTATCCAGACCATACTCAATTTGACCCAAAGTCAGACTATTATGACCCTAAAAGTACTAAGGAAAACCCTCGCTGGTTTATGGTCAACGTCACTTTCAATAAAGATTTCAAAAGAGTGGTGAGTTTAGACGAAATGAAAACTCATAAAGAACTTAAAGAGATGAGACTTCTTCAAAAAGGTAACAGGCTCTCAGTGATGCCCGTTACCCGTGAAGAGTTTGAATTTATTGTAAAGCTTGGAACTTAACTTTTTGATACTTAGACTTTACTAAAACCTTTGATGAAACATCAGCTTGAATCACTTGAGTCTCTCCACCTTGAGGAGAAATAGTAAACTCATAAACTCCTACTGGAAGAACTTTATAAAACTCACTTCCACTAAAAGCAAAGTTTCCAAGATCCATCGTTTCAGGTGAAGTTTGAACAACTTTGACTGACCCACTTACTCCTTTCTTAGAAAGTGTGAAGCCAGCTCCACGATGAATCTGATTCATGTAATAAAAAAGACTCTCACGATTATCTTTATAGAACTGAGGGATAAGAGCGTAGCTAGGCCACTTCTCATCAGAGAGCTCCACAGTTAACTGAAGATCATTATGCCAGTTGTAGCTCCAGTCTTGCATTCCTCCGCGAACCACATACCAATCAGCACCGTTAGTGATCCCTCCCTCAAACTCTCTTGAGTTCACCATGGGTTTATTTGTGGCCGCATACCCATTTGAAAGATCTTGAACAAAAGCATCAAGAGGATGACGAGCTTTTTTTGAATCCCAAGGATAGTTCACCACTACCGCCCCGCCATGGAAATTAGCAGAAAGTGAAAACTTGCGTCCTTCTTGCCACTTCATGACATGTTGAACTTCAAGCTGACGGCTACGAGCTGAACTCTCAGTATCAGAAATAATATCAGGGAAATTACGATTTAAATCAGACCCATTAGCATTAGCACGACGACGGGCCTCCGAACCATCTGGGTTCATTGAAGGCATGATAAAAATTTCTGTATTATTGACTAGTTTAGTAACTTCAGCATCCCCTGCTGTGAATCGCTCACCGATTTCAGCAATAAGGCTCACCATCAATTCTCGGCCAGTGATTTCATCACCATGCATAGAAGAGATATACTTAAATTCTGGCTTCACTTCATCTTTCTCAACATTCTTCGAAATTTTAATCACCCAAAGGTCCTTGCCCTTAACTGACTTCCCAATAGATTCCATTTTCATAATCCCTGGGTATTTTTCAACAATACTTTTTAGCGTATTAGTCATCTGAGTATGAGTAGGATAATCAGCAAAAAGCGCCTTATTCATTTTTGGCATATCAAGAACTGGAAGTCCTCTACGAACCAAATGCTCACGAAGTCCTTTTGATCCATAAGCTTCAAAACCTTTTGAAGTCACGTGGTCAATCTCAACCGAACCTGTCTGAACCATATCCTTAATAATGTCAGGATGGTGTCCGAGAACGTAAACTTCTTCTTCGATTTTAATTCCAGCAAGAGCTGTAGCCGAAATAAGAACTAGTGCCAAAACAAAGAATAGGCCCTTCATAGATAACCTCTGTGGCTAATTGTTAACGAAAAATATAGAGATGATTTCGTGACGAATAAATCGCTAAGTAATCATCCGTAGTAACAAGATCAGAAAAAATAGAAGAATAGCTATAACCCATTTCAAAAGAATCGACGACTTGAGATGTAAGAGGATCAATAGCACGAAGTTTTCCGTCAAAAGAAGCGGCAATAATATGATCTTTCCACCACGTCACTGCACTCACCGGCTCTTTTGAAATCGAAATTGTTTTAAGCTTCTCTCCTGACAAACTGAGAAGCATAACCTCTCCATCATTTGTTCCCACTAGAAGCTGCTGACCTCTCAGGTATGGGTGACTCATCACACTCACACCAAAATTCATGGCCACGGCCCCTGTTTGAGGATTAATCCCCATGAGCTCCCCAGATGGAGATCCTGTCACAACCATGGGACCTGCGAGGATAGGATTCAAATCCACATCCACAAATTTTGCATTTTCTACAATCTTTGTTTCCCACAAAAGGCTTCCCTCTTGAAAAGAAAGGGCCCCAACAAATCCATCTGCAAATCCCACAATCACTTTTTGGTCTAGGAGCAGAGGTTTAGTTGTTCGCTGAAGAGTTGTTGTCACTGGAACAGCACGTTTATAAGACCACAGGACTTTTCCAGTCTCTGCATCGAGATTCACAATTTGATGACCTCTTAAATAAATAAGTAGTCTACCTTGAACAAAATAAGGAGCACTTTCAATTGGTGAAGAAAGATCGATAGCGTATTTAAGTTCTCCGGTTAAGTAGTGGCGGACAAAAAGACGTCCGGTCTCACTTCCATAGGCCACAGACTCCCCAAAGCGCGCCACCGCCGCTCCTAAGGCCATCTTCTCATGGCTTGTCCATAAGATACGCCCACTCTCCACATCCATGGCCATCATCTGACCTGAGAGAGTTCCTTGATAAACAATATCATCGTAAATGCGAGGGGCCCCTAGACCAATGGGAAGGTTCCCAGAAATATATTCGGGATCAAGATTTTTGGCCCAGGCCATCTTAAAAAACTTCGTCTCCTTTACAGGATGATCGATCTTTTTTAAATGAGAGCAAGCCGAGACAAAAATAAGCAGAACTAAGGCAGCAAATGATTTCATTACTTACTTAACTTCTGCCAAATAAAGCTTTGCAAGTTTTGCATACTCATCATTTGGATAATTACTGATGACGTAATCAAAATTTGTTTTTGCTTTTGTTTTATCACCTTTAGTAAGGGCAAGACGGCCAATCTCTAAGTAGAGCTTCGGCTTAAGGATTGAATCTTTATTTTGTGCCACAGTTTCAAGAAGTGAAATGGCTTCATCTGTTTTTCCAAGACCTTCAAGAATAACTGAACGCTGAAAAGCGATGAAAGTTCCTGTCACTGCTGAACCACTTCCAACCTGAAAAGAACTCAAAACTTCATCAGCTTCAGTGAGCTTATTTTGGTCGTAAAGGAATTTACTCATTTCTAAAGACAGCGGGAGCATAAGAGTGGCTTTTTTTACATCTTGAGAAAGTCCACGGTATGACTTCATGAGATCATCAGTTGAGAGTTTTGAAATTTTGGCTTCATTCCAAACTTTTGATTGAAAATCAAAAACCTGAATCGCCGCTTCTTGCTGGGCCGATTGCTTGACTTGCTTCCAAACAACAAATCCAATTGTTGCACCTAGGATAAGAACCAGAACGACAAGAAGTGTCTTACGATATTCAAAAATCGTATGACCTAAATCCGTTTTATTAAGAGTTTGTTCGAGAGTTTGAGTTGGTTGAACCACTTCTGACATAGTTAATCACCTTATATTTGTTATATTCTTACCCAAGAAGTTTAGGGCGCGGAGACAAAGGTTGTCAAAGATCAAATCATTCCTTAGACTTAAATCATGACGCGAATCATTTTACTATTTACCCTTATGAGCTTCTCCCTTCCACTCATGGCCGCTGATATGCGCGGCAGGCTAGGTGTAGGAATGAGTAACCAACTTAATAATGACCTTCCGGCCATCTCCTTGAAAATTCAGCAGAGTAAGGTCTTCGCCATTGGCGGACTTCTTGGATTTAAATCTGATGATGACCACACTCTTTATGGCGCAGGACTCCGTTTTTATCGTCTGATCTTTGATGAACCCCAGCTCAATTTCTATATGGCCGGCACTTTTGCCTCCCTTTCTTATTTGGATGACAAAGATAAAGAAAAAACGGGCTATCAAATTGATGGGACACTAGGTTCTGAATTTCATTTCACAGGACTTGAGAGTTTGGGCTTTAGTTTTGAATTTGGTTTCTCAGTTAATGATGTTGGAAACGGGACAACTTTTGAAACTCTTGGAAATAATTTTCTTAAAGCTGCTGTCCACTTTTATTTATAGGACACTATGAAATACGGTTTACTCCTTCTTCTCCTCTCTTTGCCTCTGACTTCATACGCTCAATCTAACGAGCAGATTATGAATGAAATGGAAGACGACTCTACTCTCGGTGGAGATATTTTTTCTGATTTCAACGAAGATCTTGAGGCCTCAGAAGTATTAGAAGATGAGCGCTACTACCGCTACGGACGTTTTTTTTCTGTGAATCTTGGAGTCGGTGTAACTACCTACACAGGAAATCGCGGAACGGCCTATGATGACAATCCTCCCACCTACCACCTCTCAACTAATTATTTCTTAGATTTTCAGAATGTGGTGGGACTTGGGATTGAATACTCAAAACATACAATGATCTTAGATACGGCCACACTTATTCTTCGTGATGCTAATGTGGGTGCGGTGGAAACAAGTATGCTTCGTGCTTTTTTCCAATACAAATACTATGTGGATACCACTGATTTAGGAACAGCATTTACCTATTCAAGTCCCCATTTTATTGGGCGCTTTGAATATTGGTATCAGAATAATAAATTTATTGATCAGCCCTCACTCCCTAACCAAAAAGGCGGAGGCATCGGAACAGCTTTTGGTTTAGGACTTGAATTTCCAGTGGAAATTAAAAAGTCTTATATCGGTGTTGAGTTTCTTTATCACGTCGTCAATTTCTTTGATAAATATACTCAGGATTTCAGACAAGTCCCAGCGGATGTTGATCAAGCTGACAATAGCAGAATCGACTCTACCTATGGGTACGAAGACCTCACAGGTAATGTGATATCGGCCATGGTCAGCTATAACTTTACTTGGTAAAACTTCTTCCTGTATTTTTCTCAATTTTTTTCATTCGACGCTCAATATCCGTCGACGTTCTGAAGATTAAATGCACAGGTGTATTGACCAATTTGAACTCACGACGAAGTCCATTCACTAAATATTTACGATAATTCACAGGAATCCCCTGAGACTTATTCGAAAATAAAAGAAATGTCGGCGGATCAGACTTAATCATTGAAGCATACTTCACCTTAAAGCGGGCCGTTCCCCCACCTGTCAAGGCCACAGGATTCTTATCAATTAAACTTGTTAAAGATCGATTGAGTGCTCCTGTCGGAACCTTACGGTGACGGGTCACAATCGTGCGTCTGAGTGCTTCTTTAAGATAGTTTATATTGCGATTTTTCTGCGCAGAAATTGTCACCAGCTGACAAAATGAAAGCCATGGGATTTGATCCTGAAGATCATGCATCCACTCTTTTTTCTTTTTAGCATCATTAAATGTTTCTTTAATAAGATCGATCTTATTTAAGCAAATAATAAGCGACTTCCCTTTCTCAAGGGCAATATCTAAAAGACGGCGATCTTGATGAGTGATCCCTAAAGTCGCGTCTACCATGAAGACAACCACATCAGATTCAGTGATGGATCTTAGTGAGCGGTACACAGACTGGGTCTCAATAAAGCCCTCAACAGACTTCGCTCGACGGATCCCTGCGGTATCAACCAATCTGATTGATCTAAAGCGATTTACAAACTCAAAAGTCTCTTCTTCTTCAGTTTCCTGAGAATCAGCCGAGAGTTCATTCATAATAGTAGATTCGATATCGCGACCCGAGAAAAAATCCTCTTCAACAACTTCTTCACTAAATGAGAAATCAGAGTCTGAGTCATTGTATTCCTGCTCAAATCCAACTTCTGGTGCCATCTGGCCATATTCAATAAAGATTTTTTCTTCCGCCTCCAAGAGGGCCGGATCTTCATCAATAATATCACCACGCTCACCATAGAATTTCATCTCTGTGAAAATCTCTTCATTTGATCTTCTGAATTGATTCTCTTGTTCTTTGAGAACTTCAACATCTGATCCAAAGAAAAGATCAATATATCCTTCAATAGGATCCACTGTTGTTCCAGCAATATCCGAAACCAGAGCACGTTGCGCTCCCACTAAACAATTAAGAAGTGTTGATTTCCCAGCATTAGGGGCCCCGACGATGGCCACAGAAGAAACCACATCATGGCGAGGCTTTACACCTTTTTGAAGGTGCTCTTCCTCATCCTGAGTTAGCTTCTCTCTAAAACTTGCAGCTTGAACCTTAAGTCGCTCACGTAGAGAGATAAATCCTCTGTTGTGTTCTGCTGAGAGTCTGAACATGTCATCATCATCAATACCTAAATCATAAAAATCGATATGATCGCCTTCTTGTTTTTCTGAATCAAACTTATTAATCAGAATCCAAACAGGCTTTTTTGTCGAACGGATATAATTTGAGATCTGCTTATCATAAGGCAGAAGTCCTTCACGGACATCAACTACAAACAACACCAGATCTGACTCATCAATAGCAAGTTTGGCGTGATCGGCCATCAGATTGAAGAAAGGATCGACGTTATTCTTTTTCTTGTGAGTATCAATCTCAATTTTCTCAGGATAGAAACCACCAGTATCAACAAGAATAATATCCTCGTTAGGAGACTCTTCTTGAGTTTTTCTTTCGGTGTTATCTGTTTCATCCAGAGTTAAGATTCCGTAGTGGCGATCCCGCGTCACTCCTGGTTGATCATGAGTCATGGCCAGTTTTGCTTGTCTCATTAAACGGTTAAAAATTGTACTCTTACCTACATTGGGACGCCCAATGAGAGAGACAACCATTGATCTTGTTTTCATTATTTTTTTCTCCATACGCGGGCCTGAGTCTGCGAGCGAGGAAGACCGATTTCATCAAGCACAAAATTATTATTAAACCATTTCGGCGAAACTTTAACGTGAAGGTTTAAATGAACTTTCCCACCTACCATCGCTTCAATTTTCTTTCTCGCCTCAGTTCCGATTTCTTTAATCACAGAACCTTTACTCCCTACAACAATCGCTCTTTGCGAAGGACGATTGACAAGGATACTCGCTGAAATATGGGCCTCAATGGGGCTTTCCACATTTCTTGTTTTCATATCTTTATATTCATCAATAACTACTGCTACTTCATAAGGAAGCTCCTCATTTAAAATCCTGAAGGCCTGCTCACGGATATACTCCGTCACAAAAAAGCGCTCGTTCATATTTGACACATCTCCATTTGGATAGAGGTGCGGGCCAAATTGTGAAGCATCTTGAATGGCACCCGTTAGAAGGTGAATATTTGTTCCTTCTTTAGAGCTGATGATAAAATGGCGCTCAACCGCTGGGCAAAGCTCCACGAGTTTTAAATAGATTTCTTTGATTTTCTCTTCGTTAATTCGCGCTTGATCTGATTTCGTAAAAATGATCCAAGTACGAGTCAACTCACCTTCAAAACTTTTAAGAATCTCCTTAAAGTCTTCAACAAGAAATGAAGTTAAATCCAGAAGTACAAAATTAAGGTCAACACCCTCTGCTCCCATCTTTGCCTGATGATTCATACGCTTATTTAATTCTTGGTTAGAACCATGAATACCCGGAGTATCAACAAGAATCACCTCAGTTCTATCAATTTGAAAAGTACAGTGGAACTGATTACGTGTGGTCTGCGGCTTGCTTGACACGATAGAGAGATCAAAACCAATCAGGTTATTAATCAATGTACTTTTACCTGCATTGGGTTTTCCCAGTACGGCAATACTGATGGATTTGTTGTGTGGATGTTGATTTTCTAAAAGCATAGGTTACTCCGCTTGGGTTAAAGAGCTAGTAAATTATTAGTTAAACATTGTTGTGCACATAAAAGTTCACCCTCTTTCTTTGAAAGTCCCTGGGCCTTAGTGATGAACTTCTCCCCCACATAAAGACTGGTTTCAAAGAAGATTTTCTTATCTAGAGTTTTCTCCTCACTTTCATAGCGAGGAAGAAGGCGAAAATGCTCTAGGCAAGTTTCTTGAAGTTTTGATTTAGCATCAAATTGCTCCAAATTTTTCAGGTCAAAATAAGATTCTTTATTATTAAAAACGCGATTTAGAAAATGTGAAGCTCCAAGAAGACCACTCTGAGTATAAAGTGCCCCAAGGATGGCCTCTAAGGTATTGGCCAGGACTGAGTCCTTTTCATGAGTCTTCTGTTTCCACTCGCCTTTTCCCACTAAAATGAAATCAGCAAACTCAAGCTCACGAGCCATGCCAGCTAGAATTTTTTCATTAACCAGAGAACTTCTCATTTTAGAGAGCTTTCCTTCACGGACCTCTGGATAAAGAGCACAAAGCTTATCCGTCACCCATAAACTCAGGACGGCATCCCCCAAAAACTCTAATTGCTCTTGGTGTTTGCCCCCATTTTCATGGGTAAAGCTTGGATGTGAAAAAACGGTACGAAGAAGTTCGATGGTTAGATTGAGATCATAAAGATGATTAATTTGTCCTAAAGACTCATCGATATCGCCTGGGATCAAGGCCCGATCAGCGGCATAGCTATCCTGAAGAATAGTGAACGGTCGAGGAAAAGGCATTTAAAATCCTTATGGAGGTCGTCTATCTCAAGGCCCTCGAAGGCCCTTGAGCAAAATTATGTGCAACCTAGCTATAACTATGGGCACGTTTTAACATTCCGCTTTATAGTTCAACAACTCCCCTCTGTAAAGATTACTTCCTCAGGAGGGAACAGATTCTAGACAGCAGTTTTTTCATATTTGCAGACAGTGAATGGAGGAGTAATATACGAACCCATGGAACTCAAATTAATCGAAGAACAGATCCT
>JBMLQL010000032.1:0-27255 GCA_049241565.1 Bacteriovoracaceae bacterium
CTCTCTAAGCTTGTTCAGCTTGTAGCAGCATTAAGGACACGACGGAATATAGAAGTAATCTCTAAGAAGGGAACTTATTCCCTTGCCCCAGCACTCTTGAAAAAGAAAAATAGCGCATAAAAAAAAAGCCCCTTTTGCAAAAGGAGCTTTTTAAATGGCGCACTGGACAGGAGTCGAACCTGTGACCTACCGATTAGAAATCGGTTGCTCTATCCAACTGAGCTACCGGTGCACTTAAAAAAACTATTTATTACCCTCAAATCCGTGATTCCAAGGAGTTCAGGCAAAGAATATATAGATTGAAGAATTTAACCAGATAAAGAGTTGTTGTCAATGTAAGTTCTCGCTTTTTATGGTAAGTTTGACAGGAATTCCCCTTTAACTTAAAGGCCAAAATTTTAATGTCGCTTCAACCAGCTCGGGTTTTTCGCTCCTCTAAACGTACCTTTGACTGCAAACTTGCAGGGACTAACGATATTGTCGAGGCCACGGCCTTAGCGATGCTTCTCAAAGACGACCATGTAGTGGTGGGTGATTACGTCCAATTAGAGCCTCCTCAAAATGCGGCCCATGAATGGTCTATTCATAAAATTGAACCTAGAACGAATTCAATTTTTAGAAATATACCACGAGAGCAAAAGAAAAAAGTTATTGCCTCTAACGTGGATGTGATTGTGGTGGTGGTGAGTGCCGGTAAACCTGAATATAAAAGGGGTCTTGTGGATCGCTACCTGACTCGCTCTGCTTACTGGGGAATTCCTGCTTTAGTTGTCTTCAATAAAATGGATCTTTTTACAGGTGAGTTTGATCTTAATTTTGAATCGGATCGATTAAATGAGCTCGAAGTTCAGAGCTTTGAAGTCTCTTCTGAAGACAGTGATTATCAGCCGCGGTTTCTGACTAAAGGTCTTAAAGAACTAGAACATCTGATTAAAGATAAAACGGCCATTATGGTTGGACACTCGGGAGTAGGAAAAAGTCGTCTGATCACAAAGCTGACTCATGGAAAGGTTAACCTCTTAAGTGGAGAGCTAGGTAAGGTTGGTAAAGGTGCTCACACCACCACTTGGGCCGAGCTTATCGATGCTGGACCTTTTACCTTGATCGACTCTCCAGGCATTCGTTCTATGTCTTTGGCCGATATGACAATTGATGAACTTAAAGAATGTTTTCCTGATATTGAGCAGTGGGGAACGAAGTGTAAATTTTCTACTTGTCAGCACCATCAAGGAACTAAAGGGTGTTTTTTTGAGACGCTGAATTCGAATCAAAGAGAGGACCTATTGATCCTCTCTCGATTAGAATCTTACCATCGGATCCTCTCTGAGGTGTCAACCACTCCAGATTGGATGAAGAAATCGACCTAACGGTACGACCCTCGAGTTTCATAGTGAGGGTGGTCATACTTCTTCATTGTATCAAATTCTTCTTTAACAGAAGAAACTGAACGTTCATGTTGAGAAGCACAACTTACCATTAGACCAAGAAGAAAGAACATCACAAAGGTTTTTTTCATAAAGCCCCCCTCAGGGTTATTATCCTTAATTAACTTGTCGGACTTAATTGAATTTTCATAAGGAAAATCTTGCCTTTTTTTCCTCTCTTATTTCAATAACTTAAGTATTTGTAAAAAGTATCTGCCTAAGAATCTGTCTAATGCAATTTCCATGAAGTGGACGTAGGATACGCTTGTTCAAAACTCACAAGGATAAATTTATGAAGTTCATACAACTTGCGCTCACAGCTCTCACTCTTGTCACTGCACTTTCATCATTTGCTGGAGAGGAGGCTTATCTCGATTTTAGAGTCGATGCTTCCGCTCTTGAACGTGGACAAGATCAAATGTCTTTTGAATGGCAGGGCCCTGATCAGTTTCGCTCTACTCAAATGGCCGTCACAGATCTAGTGAATATCAATAAGAGTCATCCAGAAAATCTTCATATGGTGAATTCAAAGATTGCCATGATTTCATCAAGACCGTTGAATGACTTTGCAGTTGAATCTATTTCAACTCAAAAAATGGTGAAAGATTTGCTTCGCTCTGTCTCTGTCATTCCTAAAGGGGGACATGTTTACGACGTAACGAATAAAGTTAAGGCCTATGGAATTTCTTTTAAAGTTAGTTTTAAATTAGCTATAAAAGAGGTTAAGCCCAATGCGCACATCGCTAAGTATTTTCGAGATCAAGCGTCACTTTTTGAAGGCACTGGTAATGAAAGGTTTGTGAGTCTTGATATGACAAACTTTTCTCAACTCATGTATCGAAATTACTCGATCATCTATGCAAAAGAATTAAAAGATGGGCGCACACTTATCGTGGCCTCGACCGTCTCAGGATTCAACTTAAAAAAGGCGAATTCATATTTTAACTATCCTCCAATCTCAAGAACAGACAGCACGATGGTTGGAAACATTCGATCACAGACACTTCATATGCTTAAAGAGATGAAAAACTAAATTTCAACATCACCAGCAGATGGTTTTATCGGGCGGCGATCATTTTGGTAGCCGTTTTTCTTTTGAGGATAAGTAATAGACTTAGGGGCTGACTTTGCATCTTTATAAGGAAAGAAAACGTGAATGGATTTATCCACGCTCTTCATCTGAACTCTACTCCCATCACATTCAAAGGGGACAGGAAAAACTGACGAGCTGGAAGACTCGACATAGCTATTCTCATCTTTTCGCTCTTGCTTAGCACCTATCGTTATATACTGATCTTTAACATTTATATCTAACTGGATAGACTCATCCTTGGGTATCAAAATAAGAGTCTTCCCTTTGTTATCACTCTTCCAATCACTCGTAAAATTTTGAGAATTGATGGTGACTTCATCTCGAGGAACAAATCCTGTCCCCGTCTCTTTCATCATGTCGTTAAACATTTTTTCAAGATCGCCAAAAAGATCGTCTTGATCACTTAGTCCCCCACGGAGTACCTTATCGATCATTCTTCTATGGGCCTCTTCTCGCAACTCCAAACGTCGTTTCATACGATCAAAATCGGTATCATTTTGTTGGGCCAAAGAAGAAAATGAAGTAACGATGAGCACGAGACCCATCACGATGAGTGTTGCTTTCATAGCTCTCAATATAGTGCGTGATTAAATCAAGTCAAGGGCCTGGGACATAAGATCAAGTCCATCCTCAAATAAGGCCGGTCCTGGCTGAAGAAAAACTTCAGGAGCGAGCTCAAAAACTCTTTTGTGCTGAATGGCCGCTATTTTTTCCCAGCCTGGACGGTGATAGAACTGATCAATTTTAACTTTTTTGCCACACCAGCAACCAAAAATGACATCTGGATTGCGCTGAATAATCTCTTCATCGGAAACAAATCTCTCACTGGCCGTCACACCTTTGTGCTCAGCAAACAGCGGTTTTCCCCCACCGGCCAGGATCAATTCGTTAACCCATTGAATGGCCGAAATTTTTGGCTCATCCCATTCTTCAAAATAAACCTTTGGGTGATACAATTTCCGACTATTACTCTCCAGAAACTGATCTAACTTTTGTTTGTAAGAGTTCACCAGCTCAACTCCCCGGGCCTCAGCTCCAACGAGACGAGATAACATCAGAATATAGTCAAAAATTTCTGCGAAAGTTCTCTGGTTAGTCACAAAAACGTTTTGCCCTCGTCCTATTAGGTCTCGAGCCAGATCTTTTTGAATATCAGAAAAACCAAGAATTAAGTCAGGATTCAGGGCCGTGATTTTATCTAGCTGACCGGAGAGGAAATGGGATACCTTCGGCAGTTTCTTGGCCTCTAGAGGACGCTCAACATAGTGAGAGACGCCGACAATAAGATCCTGCTTTCCAAGAAGAAAAAGTGTCTCTACGGACTCTTCAGTTAGGCAGACAATGCGTTGCGGGTAAGTTGACATGCCTTTTATTATAGATTGTTAGCCCCGAGTTGACAAAGAAATGACCACGAACTGACTTCTTTTAAGAGTCTTTTGCTACGATAAGATAAGAAAGTGGTTCTCGACTGACTAAGAGCGAAGACATATAATTTTAACCAAAGATAGCGACTCGTCATTAAGGTGAATTATGAAGTATATGTTAATTGTTTTACTCTCTCTCTTCTCTTTTTTCTCCTTGGCACAAACAGAGAAAAATGAAACAACTTCGGCCCAAGTTGTTTCATTGGATGATAAGCTTCATCTTGTAGTGACCATCAATCACGATAAAGGATGGCATACCTATTGGAAAAATCCTGGAGACTCAGGTATTGCTTCTCAGTTCAAATTTAACCTTGCCGACAAACCACAAAATCTTGAAGCTCTTGAATGGCCAATTCCTGAAATTCATATTGAGGCCGGTGATATCCTCACTATCGGTTATGAAAGTGTTCAGCATTTCTTTTTTAAAATCCCAAATGAGCTCAAAGGCAAAGAGTTAGGAGTCAAGGCCAATTTTTTGATCTGTAAAGATATTTGTATCCCAGGGGAGGGTGTCCTAAAAATTGCTCTTGAGAAAGATGCGTTTGCCTCAACTAGACCGGCCAAACCATTCGAGCAGGAAGAACTTAAAAAGGCCTTCAACGCCCTCCCTCAATTAGAATCCGCCCCTAAGGAATTAGAGTATTACCTTACTCTGAATAAAGATAAGACGACTCTTGATTTTCATTACTCCCTCAAAGGAATCAAAAATCCAAATCTTTCTCACAAGCTCAACTGGTTAACTCCTTTTCCTCAAGCTCCATTTGGATTTAAAAGAGAAACTCTGTACTATGATGTCAAAACACAAACTCTTTACGGTAAACTTGCCATTGAGTGGGATGGAGACTATCAAGAACCGGTAGTCCCTCTTCCTACAAACGGAAAATTTCCAGTCCCTTATGATTTGCAATTTCTCTACAACTCTCCCAGTTCAAATAAAGTGAGCCTTATTAAACTCAAAGTGGATAATTTCTCTGCAGCCAATGAAACACTTCTCAAGTTCTATAACGATTTGAATAAGTTTGATGGAAAAACTGTCTCTTCTGTGGATCAAATAGAATATTCTGGAAACGAGTCCTTTTTCTATTTTGCGGCCCTGGCCTTTTTAGGTGGGCTTATTCTGAACCTAATGCCCTGTGTACTCCCGGTCATAAGTCTTAAACTTTTTGGTCTTATCAAACATCAAAATCTTCCTCGCTCAGCTCTTCTGAAACATAATATGTCCTATACATTAGGTGTGGTTTCAACCTTTATGGCACTCGGTGGAGTCGTCGCAGCGATTAAACTTAGTGGTGAGCAGATTGGCTGGGGATTCCAACTTCAATCACCGGCGTTTATTTTAGCGATGATGATTATCCTTTTTGTTATGAGCTTAAATCTTTTTGGACTGTTTGAGTTCATCACACCCGGAGGAAAAACTCTTGGTTCAAAAAAAATCGATGAAGGATTCTCTGGAGATTTCTTTTCTGGAATCCTCACGACGATTCTTTCCACTCCTTGCTCTGCTCCTTTTTTAGGAACTGCACTCACTTTTGCCTTCACGACGAGTACTTTCACTATCTTTGGAATCTTTCTTTTTGTTGGCCTAGGTCTGGCCTTTCCTTTTCTAATGACGGCCATTTTCCCGGCTATGCTTAATATCCTTCCAAGGCCTGGCATGTGGATGGAGAAGTTGAAATACTTTCTTGGTCTCTCACTCGTCGTCACTATTATTTGGCTTTATGATGTTTTCCAGAGCTTAGTAGATATGAGTTCTCTTAACTGGAAAATCCATCTACTTTTTGCCAGTTTGTTCTTTGCCATTTTCTTTTATAAAAAAATTACAACCAAATGGTATTGGGTCTCTCTTGTGGCCATTCTTCCAACTTACCTTCTCATGACGAATATTAAAAATCTTGAACTCAAGCCTCTTCAAGCAGATGCGGCCATTATTAAAAATTCAAAATGGGCCCCGTGGAGTGAGCCTAAGCTTCAAGAACTTCAAAAAGAAGGCAAATGGGTTTTTATGGATTTCACTGCTGAGTGGTGCTTAACTTGCAAAGTGAATAAAAAACTTGTTCTAGAAACGTCAGACTTTGAAAAATTGGCCCAAGAGAAAGGACTGACTCTTGTTCGTGCAGATTGGACAAGACGAGATGATAATATCACCAAATTCTTGCAGAACTATAAAATCGTAGGAGTGCCGGCCTATTTTCTTCAAAAACCAGATGGAACAATTATTCCATTAGGGGAAACAATCAGCATTAAAAAGATTGAATCAAATCTTAACTAGCTTTCATCATCAAATTTTGGCGGGAGCTTCATCAGCTCCTGCAAAACTTCCTTAGGATCATGCTTCTCATAAAGAACCATATAAAGACCACTGAAAATCCGCGCGCGAATATCATGCTTCATAGCAATTTTAAAAGCAGCTTTAGTCGTTTTATAACCTTCAACCACTGAGCGTTGTGAAGCGATAATCTCGTCAGGTGATCTGCCTTTGGCAATCTCAATCCCAAATGATTTGTTTCTTGAAAGCTCCCCTGTCGTCGTGAGAATAAGATCTCCCATTCCACTTGGACCGTAAAAAGTTTCAGGTCTGGCCCCAAAAACTTTTCCAAAACGAAGCATCTCTACAATACCGCGAGTAATAAGAGCAGCACGAGTATTATGGTTATAACCAAGCCCTTCCATAATACCACCAGCAATGGCGATCACGTTTTTAAGGGCCCCACCTAAAAGGACACCCTTAATATCTGTGGTCGGCATGGCCTTGAAAAAATCTGTGGAAAGCATCTCTGCTGCCATCATTAATTTTTCGCGGTCACACCCAGCAAGGGAGACAAGAGTAATTTGTTTATCGAGAATTTCTTTGGCAAAGGATGGGCCAGAAAGATACATCAGCTGATGGCGATACTGACTAAAATAAGTCTCAAACATATCATCAGAAAACTTTAGTGATTCATGATCAATCCCTTTGGCCAACGAGACAAAAGGGACGCCAGTTTTAAGATATGTTTCTAACTGCTGAAGATGCTCCTTACAAAAAGAATCAATAGCAGAAGTAGGAAGACCAGAAACAAGAAGCTCAATACTTCCAATTTTTTCTATTTCAACTTCGTCCCAAGTAAGAGCAGGGACAATATTTTGAGGAATTTTCTGACCTGGCAAATAAACGGTATTTTCTCCAGACTTCATCTGCTCGTAAATATCATGAGATCTAACTTTGATAATCACTTTTTGAAAGTTTTGAGCGAGATCAAAAGCAATGGATGTTCCGAATGCTCCACCACCTAATACTAATGCTGTCTTGAAACTCATCCTTGTCTCCTTAAGCACTGATACTGTTAAAGACTCATCACTCCTTTCAGAGGGGCCATCTTCACATAAATATCAACCACTTCATCTGAACTTTTCATCAATTTTCGAGCAGAAATAGAAACGTAGGTCCCCTTCTTAGAAGGATGCTCCACGATCTGATAACCTGCCAAAATATCTAATACGACCTGCTTATCAGCATCTTTGACAATAAACTTGAACTCATAATAATCAGGCCACTGATAGCTTTCATCAAGTAATGCCCTAAATTTATCCCAATCAAACGACATTTTTTCCCTTTTGCCCGCTCTCTAACCCTCTGAAAAAATTATCTCTCATCGGGGTTTCGCAGGGTTAACCTGACTAAGAGAATTAACTTTTTTCCCTAGAGTGCCGATCCTTGATTCCATACGGCACGGACTCGCGCCTTACTCTACCGAGGTTTTCCATGAATGGAACTTTCCTATCCCTAGGCCTATTCCTCTTATGTGCTCTTAGCACTCGTGTTTTTGCGACAGAGTTTACTCATATCAAACTTAAACCAGAAATTGAATCCGCGTTGTTGCAAAATTCATCGAATCAAGCAGAAATAAAATCCTCTGACCTGGCCCCCCTAAAAGATCTCAAAGGTGTGGTCCCCCCTAAATCAAATCTTTCGAATTCGGC
Organism: Bacteriovoracaceae bacterium; assembly: GCA_049241565.1. Taxonomy (GTDB): domain Bacteria; phylum Bdellovibrionota; class Bacteriovoracia; order Bacteriovoracales; family Bacteriovoracaceae; genus DZBG01. The sequence goes on from JBMLQL010000032.1 coordinate 7,902, forward strand.
CCGCTCAAAGATTTTAGGTGCAGTTTTAGGTAGCAAGATGAGTGCGCAGACCAATTCCAATTCTGCTCTTAAAAGCCTTAAAAGCGCATCAGATGATTGGAGTTCCCCCTTCCCTCCAGATGGTGAAGAGTCTCCACTCTACGAGCAAATTAGACGTGAACTTGAAGCTTCTCATCAAGAAATTGGCCTGGGTGAAGTCACTCAATTAGATTTTGTTCGTCGTCAATTTAACATGGGCGTTGATAATTTTTCAGGCTTTAGCTGGCAAAAACCCTTCGGTGCCGTTCAGGTCTGGGCCGATCGTCAAGTCACACCTAATATCCTCAGCTCAACGATGGGACTGAGCTGGCTGGTACAAGATACTTTCACTATTGATGTGGCCGCTTCAACTTTTCTTGAAACTCTTACGGACGCTGGAATGACTGATATGAGCGCTGTGGATATCGGTGCTTTTGCTGGTATTACTTTCAGACGAGTCTATACTGTTTATCACTACGCCAATTCCTATGAAGAAGGTCTTCGCGCCGATTTCTCTAAACTCTTTCTTCCCTTTTTAAAATTTGGACCTCGCTCAGTCGTGAATATGCGGCCAGATGAAATTATCAAAAAAGAAGATATTTGGACAATTAAGGCCGGTGGCCAGGTGACATCTCCACCTATTTATGGAGTGAGTGGAAGTTTTGGTGTTCTGGCCGAAGGAAGTTTTAAAAGTCTTCTCTCTGTTCAGTCTAATCCTGTATCAATGGCAGAAGATGAACGGCTAAGTGTTTCGTTGAAACAAACAAAAGGCGCAATGGTTGGTGCAAATCTTAGTCTACAATTGGACTTTTTTAAGCTCTTAAAGCTCACAATACTAAATTATGATCTTCAGTATTCTTTTGATTCGGCCAAAGAATTTAAACTTTCTTTGCCTCAAAATACGATGACAAATCTTGTCAGCTCAACTCCTGAAGGATCTGAATTCAAAAAAATTCTTAGAGGCTACGCTAAAGTTAACGTCCTTGAACCTTACGTGTCTCAGCTTAATGAGAATGAATCTTCTAGTCTCTCACAGAGAGGAAGTGTGCTCATATGGGGAAAACTCTCTAAAACCAAAACAGAACAAGTTCGAGTGATAAAAGATGGTGTGGTAAAAACATTTTATAAAAACTATGCCCAATCAGTAAAAGTTGTTCAGAATCTTTTAAGCCGTCTCCTAGGGGCCGTGATCTATAAAATTTTTAAATTTCCTATGGGAACTCAAAACGCTGCCTATTACTCAAATGAAATAACTTTGGAGTACGAGGCCACTCATCCTCAAGCAAGTAAGCCTGATGTGATGAAAATTGATTCTACTTCTCAAGCCTCCCTGGTGATGAATATAAGTTACGAAGCAGCACGGACTGATCGCTGGGTCGATCGCAAATATAAAAATGATGTGGCCTGGGTGGTAGGTTCATTTACGACACTCGGACAAAGCCATGTTGATCTGATTAAAAATGAACAGCTCAAAGGACCGATGCGGGTTAATTCGATTATTCGTATTGAAAAAGCTGGCCTTGATTATATGCTCTACAGTCCAGAAAATAATGTCATCGGCCCTATTGCAGACGCTTGTAATACAAAACGCAAGAGCTCTTGGCTCGATGCTAGAAAACGCGCCAAAATGATCAAACGTCTTCAAATTGGAAAAGATGTCTGCGTGAAGAGTTTAGTTAAATCCTACTATGCCTTTAAAAATGATCTGGCCCGTGATGGGAAACCGTCTCTGGCCCTGCTTAAAAACGTCGTCTCAAAATTCTTAAAAGAGGCCAATAATATCAACGAGATTAAGGCCCTTTTCGGAGCACAGAACGTCTTTATCAATGGTCAACTTCAGGCCACAACCTCATCTGGTGGAAGCTTCACGGCTCCCTTTAATCAAGGGATTTTCCGTGGTCTTGGAGTGATTGATAACTATAAAAGAACTCTGGGTTCCAGAACTCCAGCGAGTGTGGTAAATGAATAAACATGACAAAGTTTCCCCTCATCTCCATTGCTGAAGCAAAAACGAAACTCTTAAGTGGCGATGTTGTCGCTATTCCCACAGAGACCGTTTATGGTCTGGCCGGACATATTCATTCAGAAGCTGGTTTAAAAAAAATATTCTCGACTAAAGAGAGGCCTTTTTTTGATCCTCTTATTGTCCATGTTGATAGTGTAGAAAAAGCACGTATTCTCTCTAGTGACTGGAATGAGGTTCATGATCTTCTGGCCACTTCATTCTGGCCTGGACCACTGACAATGGTTGTCCCCAAACATTCTTCAGTCAATCCCATCATTACTTCAGGTCTTGATTCAGTGGGGATTAGATGCCCTTACCATAAATTAACATTAGATCTTCTCTCTCAAATCGAGGGTGGTCTGGCCGCCCCAAGTGCTAATAAATTTGGGAAGACCTCACCTACAAGTGCAGCTCATGTTTTTGAAGAATTTGGTGAAGCTGTTTCTATTATTGATGGTGGTCCTTGTCATGTGGGTATTGAATCCACGGTGGTGGGAATGGTGAAAGAAGATAAATGGAAACTAAAAATTTATCGACCAGGACACCTCAGTAAAAAACATTTCGATGAGTTATTTATGATTCATGATCTTGGAATAGAAGTTCTCTATGCTCAAAGTCCAGTGGCCCCCGGACAATTGAAACATCATTATATGCCTCGGATTCCTCTCGTTCTCACCACTAAAGATTTCTCATGGGAAAAAGATAAAGGTGAAATCGAAGTGGCCCTAAAAAAACAATTTAACAAACCTGCTTTTTGGAAACTCTCAGAAGATGCCGTCCTGGCCAGTCGCTCTCTTTACCAAAATATGAGAGAGTTTGATCAAGATGGATCGGATATTATTCTTCTGCAAAAACAAGATCATTTTTCAACTGAGGAATGGCTTGGTATTTGGAATCGTTTGGATAAAGCGAAAAGCCTTGATCTGATTTAAATCAAGGCCATCTCATTTAGAAACCCATCTGAAAAACACCTAATTTTTTGATCAAAAATAAGACAATCGTAAAAGCAAAAACAAAATAAATGAATTTCTTAAAATTCGTAAAAAGCTTAACGTACTCATCTGGAGCAAGATTACCTGCAATATTGTGCTGATCTAAAATCGCAATCACTCTTTCGATATCATTATCGGCCACCACAAAAAGGTCTCCTTTTTGAGAAGTGATCGTGATCGCCACCTTGGGATGAAGTAATTTAAAGCTTTTCACCTCAGAATAAGGAACAAACTTATTCATGAAAGGTAATCCACGATTATAGTAGAATCCTTTTTCACAAAACTTCACTCCACGAATAAGGGAGTAGTAAAAAGCAGGAACAATCACAAGGAAGAAAAATGAAATAAACTCGGCAGGATAACGATAATGAAATTTTAAGACGGCCAAAGGGCCATATTCTCTTTCGGTGAAAAACTTCTCAATAGAATAAGTCCCTAGATAAAAATCATAAAAGAAAAAGAGAGTAATGGCCAAGATAAGAAGTCTGAAGCTGTTGAGCATCGACGTCTTGTACATTTTTTTGACTGTCGCTCCCATTAGAAATCCTCCACATGAGCAGTGATTCCTTGAGCGTAACGGACTAAATCCATCACTTCACGGGCAGCTCCGTCCCCACTTTTCCTTTCAGTCACATAATCTACTATTGAAGTCACTTCTTCATTTGTATTGGGAACAGTAGCAGAGAACCCTGCTTTTTTAAGAAGGGGAAGATCAAATAATTCATCTCCCATATAAAGGATTTCATCTGCCGCTACATTATAGCGCTTCATAATATCCAAAAATGCATCTCGCTTATCTTCGTTACCAACATAACAAAAATCAACTCCGAGCTGACTCGTTCTTTTTTTTACTGAGACAGAGTCTCCTCCAGTAATAACCCCTACTTTAATTCCAGCCTTCATGAGCATTTTCATCCCAAAGCCATCATAGATATTAAAATAACGGTTAAATCCCACTTCTTCACCATGCCAAAAAACTTTGCAATCAGTAAGGATTCCATCGAGATCAAAAGCACAGACTTTAATTTTTTTAAGTTTGGCCTGGTGTTTTTTAGAAACTTCTTTCAACTTCATATTTATCCTACAGCCGCTTTAATTTTCAATAACACATCAACAATTGATTTCACCTGAACTAATGGAAGGGCCGTGGCTGAATCAGAAAGAGCCTTCTCTGGATTCGGGTGACATTCCATAAAGATCCCATCGGCCCCTGCCGCAACGGCTGCTTTAGCAAGAGTAACGATTTGCTCTCGTTTTCCGCCTGTCATCGTTCCAAGTCCGCCTGGACGCTGAACACAGTGAGTGGCATCGTGTACTGTTCTTACTCCATAAGATTTCATGATTTGAAATGAGGCCATATCAACCACAAGATTATTATAACCAAAACTTGTTCCACGCTCTGTGAGAATAATTTTTTCTTTAGGAAGGAAATGAGAGGCCTTATCAACGATGTTTTTTGTTTCTTCAGGAGACAAAAATTGTCCTTTCTTCACTTTCAACTCGCGGTTATATTTCGCACAGGCCTCTGCTCCTGCGAAAATCATATCTGTCTGACGACACAAGAAGGCAGGAACTTGAAGAACGCTCACTGACTTGGCCACAATTTCAGCTTGGTCAGGAACGTGATAATCAGTAAGAGTTGGAAGACCAAATTCTTTATTAATTGTTTCAAGAATTTTCATTCCCTCATCAATCCCTGGTCCTCTATATGAAGTGAAGCTAGAACGATTTGCCTTATCAAAGCTTCCTTTAAAGTGAAGATTGATTTGATTTTTATAAGGTTCAAGCTCTTTTACTAACGTCTCGGCAATTTGACGGGCCAGATCCATGCTCTCAAGAACACAAGGGCCAATATAAAAATCCATTTTCTTTGATGTCATAAATTACCTCTTCTCTTTTCCACTGGCCTCTACGAATGACTTAAATAGAGGGTGTGGACTATATGGTCTTGATTTAAATTCTGGATGATATTGGCAAGCAATGAAGAAAGGATGATCCTTAAGTTCAATAATCTCTACCAAATTATGTTTTGTATTTTTTCCGGAAATAATTAGTCCTGCTTTTTCAAGCGGCCCAATATACTCATTATTGACTTCTAGGCGGTGACGGTGACGTTCACTAATTTTAGTCGTCCCATAAATTTTTTCAGCTAACGTCCCTTTACTAATCTCGCAATCATAGGCCCCTAGACGCATGCTTCCGCCTTTGGCCCCATCCTTACTTTGTCCGGCCATATAATGGACTACAAAGTCGCCCTCTTTATCAAATTCCATTGAGGTTGCCGTTTTAAGCCCTGCTTGATGACGAGCAAATTCAATAATCGCTAATTGAAGTCCTAAGCAAATTCCAAAGAAGGGTTTCTTATGAGTACGGGCAAATTCGATGGCCTTAATTTTTCCTTCTGTTCCACGTGAACCAAATCCTCCAGGGACTAAAATTCCGTCGACGCGCGAGAGAAGATCAAACTTCTCCCCTTTCTCTAAATCCTCGGCATCGATATATTCAAGTTTAAGTTTTACTTGATTGGCTATGGCCCCATGTCTGAGGGCTTCATCAAGAGATTTATAACTTTCAATAAGATCAGTGTATTTTCCTACCACTCCGATAGTCACCGTTTTAAGAGGGTGTTCGGCATTATACACCACTTGCTCAAGATCTTTGATATCAGGTTGAGTGGCCCAGATACCAAGAATGTCTGAAACTCTCTGATCAAGACCCTGCTTGTGAAATTCAAGAGGGACTTTATAAATCAAATCGAGATCGATCGATTGGAAAACATTCTTTTTAGGAACATTACAGAAAAGAGAAATTTTCTCTAAAATATCTTCATCGATAGCACGGTCTGCGCGACAAATAATAATCTGTGGAGTGAGACCAATAGAGCGAAGCTCTTTCACTGAATGCTGGGCCGGTTTTGATTTTAACTCTCCCGCAGCATCAAGATACGGCACAAGAACTAAATGAATGAGGCAGACATTCTCGGGACCTACATCCAAGGCGAATTGACGGATTGATTCCATGAAAGGCAGAGACTCAATATCCCCAACCGTTCCACCAACCTCTCCCATCAAAAGATCGCATTTTTCAGCGGCCACATGAATACGGCGTTTGATTTCATCTGTAATATGAGGAACAACTTGAACCGTTTTTCCGAGGTATTTCCCTTCACGCTCATTTTCAATCACAGTCAAGTAAACTTTCCCTGTCGTAAAATTATTCTCACGAGACAGAGTTAATTTAGTGAAGCGCTCATAATGACCCAAATCAAGATCAGTTTCTGCTCCGTCATCGGTCACAAAAACTTCACCATGCTGAGTCGGGCTCATTGTTCCTGGGTCCACATTGATATAGGGATCCATCTTCAGCATATTCACTTTGATTCCACGGCGCTCTAAGAGCGAGGCGAGAGAGGCCGCAGCCAGCCCTTTTCCAAGAGAGCTAGTCACCCCACCAGTGATAAAAATATATTTTTTCTTATGAGTACTCACTTAAAGATACCTCTCTACTTTTTGGACATCCTCAGGCACATCAACGCCCTGAAGAATCATATTCACTTTTAAAGCCCCTATGCTAAACCCCATCTCCATGGCCCGAAGTTGCTCGAGTTTTTCAAGATCTTCCAGCCTTGCCAAGGGAGCTTTGACAAAGGCCTTCAGGGCCTCAGGTCGATAACTATAAACGCCAATATGTTGGTGCCACTCATACTCATTTTTTTGATCTCGGTCATAAGGAAGAGAGGCCCGTGAAAAATACAAACACTGTCCCGAAGCTTCAGCTAAAACAGCTTTGACAACATTGGGATTTTTAAAATCCTCTTCACTACTTTTGCGAGGACGAACCATCGTCGTCACATCAAATTTTGAATTTAAATGAAACTGGGCCAGAGACTTTAAACTCTCTCCAGGAAGAAGAGGCTCATCCCCTTGAACATTAATCACAATATCGGCTTTCCCCTCATAAAATCTTTCATAGGCCAGAGCAATCCTTTCAGATCCAGAGGGAACATCATCATTCACACGAATGACTTTACCACCAAATCTTTTCACCTCTGCTTCGATACGATCATCATCGGTCACCACTGCACACTCAAACCCAGACATGGCGGTATTTTGATAAACACGCTCAATCATTGTCTTGTTTTTAAGGAGACTCAGAGGCTTTCCCGGAAAACGGGACGACTGGTAACGAGCAGGGATCAGAACCACTACTTTTGACATCAAAAAATCCTCAAGAAAATTGATCCTTCATCTTAGAAGTTAAGTCACAACTAGACAATATTTTCGCAGAGAAGAAACATTGCATTATTAAAGTCTCATGCTAAACTAATTTCTATGAAGCTTGTTTTTCTTATGCTTATTTTCGTCAATACTTTGGCAGCTCAAGAGTCTGAGCTGCTGCGCAATGCTATCCAGGATCCGGCCCAATCTATCCGCTGCAAAGAACTTTTTAAGGAGCGAGAAGAGAAAATTTCAATGAAACAGAAGCTTAGCGGTCTGATTCAACGAAATGAAGTCCTACAAAGACGAACTCCAAACAATAAACAAAGTTTAAAAAAGCGGTTAGAGGCCAACCACGTCAAAGTAAGAAATGAGATTTATCTTAACGCTCTTCAAATTCAGACCACTGAAGAGAAAATTGTTCGTTCCGGATGCCCTGGACTTAATCTCTAAATTTTACTTCCCAAATTTCTTAATGCTAGAATTCTCCTACACACACGTTCCATAGTCGTAGGGAGACAATTTTGCTGAAAAAGCCATTTATCATCATAGGCATGATAATTCCTTTGCTATCCATTGCTCAGGATGACGCCTTGTCATTAATTGAAACGACTTCAAGCCCAGTGATTGAAGAAAGAGAAGCCATCAATACAGGTTCAGAAACTGAATCGATGGACACTTCAAGCTTTCAGACAACCAAACAACGTCGCCGCTGGAGTCCACGTTCTAAAGACTCTCTCGCGGTTACAGATAAAGAAAAAATCACGAGATCTCTTGATTTAAGATCTGTGCTCGAAGAAGGTTTTAGAAAAAATCCGTTTGAGCAAATTCGTGAGCAAAGACGAGAACAAATCGATCTAAGAAAAAAAGATGTCAATCAAGGTTTCTGGTTACCTAAGGTTTCTCTTGAAATGCTGGCCTCTAATCATCGGGTCGATCGTTTTCGTACCTCTTCTGAATCCAATCCTCAAATGGGAGCACAACAAGCACCTACTGGTTCAGTGGGACTTGTGATGGAAGAATACAGTTTATTCAACTGGGGCCGTGATTATCTTCAATATCTTAATGACAAAAGTGATCTGACCAGACAGAACCAACAACTTCTTGAGGCGAGACGTCGTCTCAAATTCAATCTCATTACTCAGTATTTTAACCTTATTCGAATTAAAGAAATCTCGAGAATTAAACTCGAGCAGCTCAGACAAACCTCATTCATCCATCGTCTGGCCCGGGAGAAACTGAATCTTCGAAAGATTCGTGCTCAAGAGTACTACCAAACCAGATCTGAATACCTTCGTGCACAAACTGAATATCAACAAGCTCAGTATGAAGTGGGTCTTGAAGAAGAGCGCATGGCCAATTTTCTTGGGGATGATTATCAAGCAGGCTACCGTACGATTGAGCAGCTTAAGTACACTGGTCTTAATGCTAATTTAGATGAGGCCGTGAAGTATTCTTTGAATCAAAGTGTTCCTTTCAGAGATGCTAAGCTTGCTTATGATAATGCTTCACGCACTTATGAAAAGACGGTGAAAGACAACCTTCCTCTTCCAAAATTAAGCTTCAATCTGGGAGCTTATCGCACAGGGTTTGATCCTGATGGAACGACTTGGAATTTTGAAACTACTAATGGCTCTCGCAATGTTGAACTTGTGGCGGCCATCAATATGAAGTGGACCCTGATTGGAGAGAACGGCTTTTTCAACCAACGTCAAAACGAGCGAGTCTTTCTAGATAAAAAAGTCGCTGAGATTGGTTACTATAATGCTAAACGTGAAGTGGAAGTCAAAGTTCGCACCATCTATAAAACGATCAAATTCTTAGAACAAAAAGTTTCTATTGCCGAATTTCAGTATAAAAATGCCCAATCAAACTATGATTCAACCTTAGATAATTATGTGGCAGGAAGAACAACCTATCCCGATATCAAACTTGCTATTGATAATCTTGTGAACTCTTCAGTGAATTCAGAGAATGTGAAATATGACCATTTACTCAGAAAGCTTGAGCTCTCAGACCTTATGGGTCTTGAAGATCTTCCTGGTGAGAATTTTGAACAATTGGCGGTGAGATAGATGAAAGCCTTATTCCTTCTTTTAGCTTTTAGTACTCTTCCTCTTTATGCTCAAAGTGTATTTGATCTCACTGATGCAGAAAAAGATCCTTCAGCCGAAGATATTCTTTTAAAAAAACAGGATAAATACCTACGTAATGAAAGTATGATTTATGATCTTGATTCAGACCTTGGAATTAAAGATCAACGCCGTTGGACGGGACAGGATAAAAACAGACTCTCTATCGCGGGACATGTTTCATTTGATTATGAGCAACTCACTGAGATACAAGGTTTTGATTTCTCTTATATGAGACGGGTCCAAAACTATTCGCAGTTTTGGTATGGATTCCAAGTATTCCGTCATCAGGCCTTATTTGAAGCAGTAACTCAAAATCCATCGACGGGCCCATCAACAAATGTAAATGCTGATGCGAATAAGCCTCGTCCCAATGATGCTAAAGAGGCCATCCTTGCCGGTGGTCTAGGAATTGGTTATCGTTTTAAATTTTTCTTAGATTTTTTTGAAACTGAAAATGTTTTTGAATCAGTAGATGTCTTCGCTAATTATCTTCAAATGGAAGATGATTTTCTTTCAGAGACTTATACCGGCTATGGTCTCACAACAAACTACGGGATTCATAAACGTTCAAGCACGAGCTTTTTTTACGGTATGAAGTTCTCTTACAATCTGGGCTCTGTCACAAGACCTGCCATTGGAGATGAGAAGAAGCGCGAACGCTCTCTCTCCCTCGGTTGGGCCTCACTCGCCCTTGAAATTGGGAGCTTTTTCTAATGATACCTCGATACGAAGTTTCTGCCATTTCTTCGCTTTGGAAAGAGGACGCGAAGTTTGATTATTTTCTCAAAGTGGAACTGGCCTTGCTAGAAGCTTTGGAAGACTTAGAAATGATCCCAAAGGTGTCTTCTGATTTTAAAAATCTCAAGATTGATATTCAAAGGATCCATGAAATCGAGGCCACAACTCATCATGATGTTATTGCTTTTTGTACCTCAATGACTGAGCAGGTTTCAGCAGAGAAAGGAAAGTTTTTTCATTTTGGTTGCACAAGCTCAGATATTATTGATACCGCCCTCTCTCTTCAGCTTAAAGACTCTCTTGAAATCGAACTTAAAAGTCTAAGAGAGCTTTTAAAACAACTGGCCCTTAAGGCCCAAGAGACTCAAGTCCTTGCTGGTCTTGGACGCTCTCACGGAATGTTCGCTGAACCGGTGAGCTTCTCTCATAAATTTCTTTCTAGTTACGCTGAATTTTCTCGTCGCTATGAAGATCTACTAGATTTTAAAAACTCTCTTACAGGACAAATGTCTGGTGCCGTAGGCTCTTATACTGTCCTCAGTCCCGAGGTTGAACAAAAAGTCATGAGCAAGCTTGGACTTCAAGTTGAGCCCTTGAGTACACAAATTATTTCTCGTGATTATCTGGCCAAGCTCGCCGGAATTCATGCCGGGATAGCAGATGCTATTGAGAGACTCTCTATTGAGATCCGTCATCTTCACCGTAGCGAAGTCAGTGAGGTCGCCGAAGGCTTTAAAAAGGGCCAGAAAGGCTCATCCACTATGCCCCATAAAAAGAATCCTGTGTCGGCCGAAAACCTTTCTGGTCTCTCACGTCTTCTTCGCTCTCATACAATGATTGCCCATGAGAATACTTTGCTTTGGCACGAAAGAGACATCTCCCATTCAAGTGCGGAGAGAATGTACTTGCCTGACGCTTTTGGCGTGGCCGTTTATGCACTCAATCGCTTGGCCTCAACTATCAGTGATCTTGTTGTTAATAGGACTGTGATTGAAAAGCGAGTTCATGAGGATTTTAAATACACTTCAAGTTATATTCTTCATGCTCTTCTTCCCACGTGGAAAAAGACTCGTGAAGAGCTTTATCGTATTATTCAAGCTGCAAGTTTTGAGTCCACAACTCTAGAGGAATTTCAAACGAAGCTGGCCGCTAAGATTGAGCTGCCAAATAAATTCCTTCCACTTGACGTGAAAGGAATTTATCTTAAACATGAAAAAATGATTTTTGAGAGAGTCTTTGCTCGCTATCCTTACCATCAGTAAGGATTAGCGAATCTCAGTAATGACGTAGTCTTGACCTTGAAAAAGGCTTTGCTCAGTTTTGATATAGGCCTTGGCCTCTTCTACTGTTTTAAAAATACCTAAGCTTACACGGTACCATACCCCTTTATCAGGAATACTTACTTCGTTAATGATAGGACTATAGCCGCGAACAGTGAAGCCTTCAGCAAACTGACGGGCCTCATCGGCGGTATTATATGATCCTAATTGAATAGTGAATTTTCCGATCATCGTCGAACTTGTCTTCAGTGAAGGATCAGAGGCCGGAGTCGTCTCCATCTTGTCTTCAGAAAACTTGGCCAGCTCTTTTGAAAGTTCTTCTTTGGACTGTTCAGTCAGTTTAAGAAGTTTTTCTTCATCACTAGTGGCCTGAGACTCGGCCAGGGCCTTATCTGCAGCTTCTTCTTCGGGAGACTCTAAACTCACTTCAGGGGCCACAACAGTCTCTTTCACTTCTGGATTAATATCTGCTCCAAGTTTTTTCCCGAAACGAATCCCAAGAGTAAAACTTGTTACTAAGAGTACTAAGACAAAAATGAGAATCAGGATGATTTCTTTTTTCTCAAAAACGATAACGCGATTATTTTCTTCCATATTCAATATTTTACGATGCCAACTGATTGTAAGCAATAGAGTTTCAAATCCGAACTTTTCACTCCACTACTCTTTTCTTTCATGACGTCAAGAGACCAATCAAGCAAAGTGCCCCCTCACCTATCCAGAGGAGGATGAAATGAAATTCTTAAAGTGTGTTAAAAATCAAAAAGGTCAGGGCATGATGGAGTACATGATTATCACCGCCGTCGTAGGCATTCTCTGCCTAGGGGCCATGAAACAGTTTGGTGACTCCATCAATAAGAACATCACGGAGATGAAAAAGAAGATCAATCAAGAGATCAAGATCTAAGCTCCATGACTATTCTTGAAACGATCACTGGCGTTACCATTCTCATCATCGGGTTAATGGCCAGTGTCTCCTTTTACCGTCAAGTTGACTGCTACCACCGGCTGACCGTGGAAGCAGTCGAATTGCGCCTTCTCCCAACTGAACATAATGAAATAAAGACCACCAAACTAAGTCTTCCCTGTAAAGGAGTTCTACGTCGTCATCATAACAGCATCACCATTAAATCTCTAGAGATTCAAACTCAACTCAGCTTTTCTGTTCAGGGTAAGTTATGAATAATGAGCGTGGTGAAATTTCATTATCAGCAAGCTTTATCCTATGGATTAGTTTTCTTCTTCTGATTCTTCTCACCTATCGCTTGGAGTTTCATCATCGCCAGCTCAAACAAAAACTACGACTCAATCTTTGTACAAAAGAGGCCCTTGGCCTGACTGAAAACTATTTGGTTGATATGAGTCGCTTGAACTGGGGGATCAATAATGCCACAAAGGTTCAGGTCGTAGCGGCCTTAATTCCGGGACTACAGGGTGTCGCCCTCAAAGTTTCAAAAGTGAAAAAGGCCTTAAAACATCTTCAAGAGGCCCGCACTGTTTCATATCTAATATTTCTCACTCAACTTAAGGCCAAAGGCTGTGCAACTCCACTGGCCTTGTATAAAACCCCCTTCGAATACAACACACCTTTCTTAAAAAGAAATAAGAAAGGTGTGGCAACGATGAGAGATCGCACATGGAATTTATATTTTTCGTCCGGGCCTTATTCTCTGAATGTTCTCTACCACTTGCCCGAGCTCAAGGTGCTCAAGCCTCGTTGGAGAAAAACAATCATAGGCAAAAAGGAAGCATCACTCTGGCAGTAGTATTGGGAATGTTTTTATTGAGTTCAATTTGGGGAGGACTTTATGCCATACATCGCTATTACGTGGAAAAAAATCAAGCCGAGCTTACTCGCTTTACTAAGAAGTGGAGTCGACTTGAAAAAAAATACCAATCAAACAAACAATATCTCAAAAAATAAAATTATTAAATTTTGTCTCGTCCTGATTCTCTCGAACATCTTTTTCTTTATGCTTTTTAGCTCCGATGAGACAACTCCAGTTCATGGTCAAAAAATTGGAGTTGAAATCATTATTGAAGGAAAACTTTTAACCAGCTTTGAAGAGCATAAGGAAGTCCTTCTGACTCACTCCCTGAGCGGACAAAAAATAAGGGCCACTCTTAGAAGCGCCCTAGAAAGTCAAAGCGGGACTGAAGGGACTCAGTATCTTGTCTCATCTTCTGAAAAGGACGCTCTCAATATTTTAAAATATCCCTCTGGCTGGACTATTCTCCCTTACTTAAAAAATTATTCACTTCATCAACCTAAACGCCTTATTCAGGAGATCGATCATGAAATTCATTTTTAGTTTATTTATTTTTGCCGTTTCACAGGCCTTGCTCGCTTCACCGATTGTCGTTTTTTATGAATTACCAGAGGGTCAGGAATATGCGAACCATGTGCGCGATTATTTCGAAAAAAAGCACCAGATACCAGGGATGCTGATTTCAATGAAGATGACTCGAGGAGATTGTGAGGAAGTAAAAAGCTTTGAGAAACTTTCAGTGTGTACAAAAAACAACGGAGACCTAAGAGTGGTCTCCGTCGATAAAAACTTTATTAACGAAACGCTGATTGTCTTTCAACAACCATAAGGACGTCTCTAATGAATTATTTTGCGTGTACAGCAAACTTAGGCGTAGTGCCTTTATTTCTGTTTGTAGCTTTTCTTTTAGCACCAGACTTACGTGCTTTTGCTTTTCTTCTGTTTTCTGTCACTTTTGTTCTAGATGCCATATTGAGCTCCTATATCACTGGTATAAACTTATCATTTACGAAGACTGACAATTTAAGCTCTCGTCTGCCTTCTGTCAAAATCTTCTTGTGTCTTCTTGCATTTTTGCCTTGCGCCATTAAGGCCGAAGATCTCATTCTGGCCAGGGGAGAGCAAAAAGAACTCTCGATTCCCAGTCTAAAGAAGTATTCCGTCGGTAATTCAGACGTTATCTCCTACAAATACTTCCCTAAAGACGGGAAAATCCTCCTGAAAGGGAAAAAATTGGGCTTTTCGGATTTAGTGATCTGGCACGGAAAAGAAAAAACTGAATATAAAATCTATGTTCTTTCTAAACAAAAGCATCTTCAAACCTATCAATTGGCCGAGGCCCTCAAACCACTGGATTTAACCGTTCATATTCAAGGCCCAGTTATTACCGTTGAAGGAGAAATTCAAACTCTCGAGGACTATCTTTATATTCATAAACTCAAAAAGAAGCATGGAGATCAAGTCTTTTTTAAATCTGTCATTAATCCCAAACTTCGCAACCATCTTATTGGACTGGTTTATCATAAACTTTTTAGTGCAGGAGTCTCTCAAATCACCTGTCAGTCACAGTTCTCAGAGATTTTATGTGACTACTCACCTGAAGGCGCTGACCTCTCTTTCTTAAAAGAGCTCGAGAAACGTTACGCTGTTAGCTTTATTGCCAAACAATCACGTTGGCTTCAAAAGAACTATCGTCTCAAGATGAAACTAGTTCAAGTTGAACGAATTGATGGAAGAGAAATCTCCACAGGTCTTGATCAAATTGATATTTCAATGAAAGATCTCTTTGCCCATGGTCTTTCAAAAATCGTGGATGAAAATCGCCTTATCCTTCGAGATACTCATATTGACCTCTCCACTCTCGCAGAACCTGATCTCATGATCAATCTTGGCCATCCTCAACTGATCGAGATCGGTTCACAAATTCCTTATCAAAATATTAATACTCAAGGAAATAATGTCATCGCTCCTATCGACTGGCGTTTCGCTGGCCTTCGTATAAAAACCGACATCAAAGAGGCCTTTGGAAAAATTTTAGTGAAATACGAAACCGAATTTTCTCGTCCCGTTGGTGAGGCCATCTCCGGCTCAAAAGAAGTCTCAACCGCCCTGGTTCACCCTGATGAACCCGTGAAAATTTTCCAGATTGGCTTCCAGACTCAAGGAGATCAGGACCGATCTATTCCTTTTATTAACCAGATCCCTATTCTCAAAGAAATCTTTCGCTCAAAGATGTCAGAGAAAACCTATAAACAAATCAGTGGTTATCTCGTTATCGAGGAGGTTCGTTAATGCTTGCTTTATTTGGAGAAGCCCAACAAGTGGAGTTTGAGGCCCACAGTTTTCTCCGCCAAACTATCCGCCATCATTTAGATAAAGGTGTTATTCCCTCTGAAGAGGAGCTTTTTAGCTTATTGCCTTTTAAGGATGGAGAAGATTATTCGAGTGAGAGATTTTGGTATAAAAATCTCCGCGAGGCTAACTTTCTTATTCCTCATCTCTCAAACGATCTTCAGGAGATTTTTTGTCATGGAGAAAATTTATTAGAAGTTCAGCTCACCAGTGGTGAGAAAAAATCAACCTCTCTGGATTTTAGCGCAGAGGATTGGTCTCTTTTTACAGAAATCCTTGCCATGAGAGAAAAACAGAACTGGAATCTCTCTTCGCCGTTTGTTAGTTTTTATACAAAAATTCATCAGGCCTCATTCAGAGCAAGCCTTCTTCATTCATCAGTTTCACCTGAAGGTAGTTCAAAACTATTTTTAAGAAGACTCTCCACAGAACGACGAGAAGTCCTTAACTACGGTGAGGGGGCCCAGGGTGTGTTTGATCTTTTTAACACTCATGAAAATATTCTGATTGCTGGCTCCACAGGAAGTGGAAAGACAAGTTTTCTAACGGCCCTCCTCCATCATCAACATCCAACTGAGCATCTCGTTATCTTGGAAGATACTTATGAAATCATGCTGAACTCTCCGTCATCAACAAGACTTCTGGCCGAGGAAAAAAATCCTCAAAAGAGTCTTAAAAGTTATATGAGCTATGCCATGAGGATGAGTCCCAAGCGTCTAGTGATTGGTGAACTTCGTGGAGCAGAGGTTGTTCCCTATATGCTGGCCATGAACACAGGACATAAGGGCCTGATGAGCACAGTCCACGCCTCAAGTGCTTATGATGCTCTCCCAAGGCTCGCCATGCTTTTTGGTCTATACTCGGATGGACAGCAAATCAGTTACGCTCAAGTTCTTCAGCTTATTTGCCGCAATATTGGATACGTCATTTTTATGGAAGATAAAAAGATTAAAGAAGTCATTAAAGTTCTTGGGGCAGAGAACGGCCAGGCGTTTTATGAGACTGTCTATAATTTATCAGAAACTTAATATTGACTCCCTCACGTCTATGTGCTAATAATAGCACATAAGCTAAAAGCTTATATGAAACAAATTAAATGGAATTCAAAAGCAAAAGATTTCGTCAGGTCACTAGATATTGACACAAAAAGGGAGATTGGCTCTTTATTGATGCTTCTTCAGACTGGGTTTAAACTTGGTGAACCTCAGTCTAAGCCAATGAAGATGATACATCATTTAGCGTTTGAGCTCAGAATCAAAGATAGGAAGGGTATTTATAGAATTATTTATGTATTAAGCATAGGGAACAAAATTTTGATTCCCCATGCTTTCACTAAAAAATCTCAAAAGACACCGATAAAAGATATTGAGCTTTCTATTAAAAGATTACAGGAGCTACTCAATGAAAATAAGTAAGAACGCTCGCAAACTAGCAGAAGACCTAGGTCTAAGTGATGTTGATGCTTACATCATGGAACTAAAAATGCAGCTTTATTCCAAAAGTGTAGAACTCATAAAAGAATCTAAACTCACCCACCTAGAAATAGCTAATCTTATTGGGACATCTAGAAGCAGAATTAATCGAATAAGTAACTATGGTGAAAATAATGTTTCAATGGAAATTCTTATTAAGTTGATCGCTGTTTTAGAAGATAGACCGGCCATAAAATTTGCTGCATAAAACCACCTCAACTTTTAGAGCAAAGCAGCTTTCTACGATCAAAATACTATTTTTTAATAAGTCAGCGGAAAAAATTGAACTTGCAATTGGTAAGTCTGATTTCCTTCTTTTTCTTCAAAAGTTCGTACAAATTTAGCTTTGAACTCACGGATAAATTCTTTGGCCTCAGGAATATTGGCCTCATCGATCACAAAAGTTTCTGCATTATACTCTCGCTTATGAAGAGGAACTGCTCTTATTGCCTTTTTTGCATTCTCAAGCATCTGTTCATGGTATCTCTTAATCCCCTCACTCGCCACATCATTGGTAGTATGAAGAAGTCCATCTGAGACAACGAGTTTACCTTGCTTGTTTCTTTTGATCAGTCCTTGATGAAGAAGATCATTCATTGTTTTTGCAATTTCCTCCATCGACACATCAAACATCAAGCGTTTCTGAATCCACTCATAATCTTCCACGAAGTCATTGAGCTTCACCATCTCGCGAATTGTCATTCCAAACCAATTAGAGATTATTTCAACACTTCGATCATCCATCACAAAAAGTCTTGCATCTGGATGTTCGCGTCCCATACGCTCCATCAGCATCATTTTAAGTCTTGGATCATCTTTGATTTTGCTCAGTCGAATAAGATCATTAAAGTATTGCTCTTCCATCGAATCGAAATTAAAAAACTTAATCATTTTTGAAGTAATCTCAATCCCCGGCTCTCTTTCTCCATTAATAATTTTAGTCAGAGATGAAGTGGCCTTAAGTCCAAGACGATTGGCCCACATCCCATAGCTAAAATTTGGATTCTGCGCCTTCTTAAAATCAAAAAATGACTTCAAGAAGCAGCGGTAATCGATAAATTCTTTAATGTTTAGTTCTGTTATTGCTTCCATTTTTTATCCAAAAAAAATAGGCTGCCTAAACAGCCAAATTACCAATTTTAAAATTTTGATTGAGAAAAATTTAGTTTGAATAAGTAGAAAGAGTGCCCCTCTTCAGAAAACCAAGTTCCTGTAAGTTTAATATCTTTTTTATAAATTAAGGTTTTTGTATTTTTTTCACTATTAAGTCTTAGCTCAATAATTGTCTCCATTTCTTCTTCAGAAGAAGTCCTCATCTTAATTCCTTGTATATAGAATTGGTTATAAGTAAGTAATACTAAAGCTTTCCCGTTAACGAGCTCCTTCCCATTTAAACTAAGAGTTGTACTTTTTAGGTAAGATTCAATCTCATTCAAACGAAACTCTAATTTTTTCTTCTCTTTTCTTGAGAGCTTCAATCTTCGTAACTTGTTATCCTCAAGTTTTTTTCCTATATCTGCTAACTCTTTATACATTTTTTGAATTTTAGGAGCTCTAATAACTATTTCGATCTTGTCTTTTATAGGATTGATCTCCATTGCTCCGACATGAACATCTAAACTGATATTTTGAAGAGTCCTATTTCGACTTCCTAAATGTTCATCTGAAACAGATTTTTCAGTAATCCCCTCTTCACCCTCTTTTATCATCACATCCCCTGTTTTAGTAAGCGACTGAAGATTTTCTGAAACTTTAAATTTTGAAGCGAGAAGTTCACCAACAAGACGTCTACTGCTATCTGAGTTTGTTACATTCAGTCGCGTCCTTGAGACAGCATAGATAGCCTCATGAAGTGTCAATGCTGCTTTGTTTAGATCATCCATTTTTTCGTAATATTCATTTTTTACAAAAACTCTTTGTGCAACATCGTCCCAGTTAGCTAGTTGACGATATTCACAATTTTCATCAGTCATAAGTACATTCGCGTCAGGAATAAGAAAGAGTTTGATTTTATCTTCAAAGCTAAACCCGCCAGCATCTAGAAACTTCATTCTCTCAGCAATCTCTAGAGCAAGAGTCACATTATAACTCTTCAATCTTTCTATCGCTTTTCCAAGAATCTCCTCATATCTAGTACCATCATCAACAATATCTAACTTAAAGCGTCTCTTACCTTCATAAACATCGTACATCTCAGGGGCTTTGTTCGGACACCAATGCACTCCTCCTCCATTTCCTACTCCACCTTCTTTTGCCAAGGCCATTGATGAACTGAGGGTAAGTGCGGCCAGAAACACTGTTAATTTTTTTGTCATTTTCATTTTTTTCTCCATATTTAAATTTAAGTTTTATCTAATCAGCAGCTAAGACAAATTT
>JBMLQL010000033.1:0-7807 GCA_049241565.1 Bacteriovoracaceae bacterium
TAAAAAGCTTGGCCTTAATAAGCGGTGACCCCTTACCTGTGATAAGAGTCTCATGAATGGTTTTGATATCAGTATTACGCTGAATCTCTTCTTCCATATAATAATAGATCTTTCTGATGGCCGAAGTTTTTGTTTCTCGCTCTTCGAGAATGGCCCCTTCAAGCAATTTAATAGCGTCTTCATCTTCAGGTAGAAGCTTAGGTACTTCTAGGTATTCTTGTAGTCCATTAGGGTAACTCTCCGTGGTGTCTTTAGTTACTTTATACTTCACAGGTTTAATATCAACACGAGCAGTATATTGAACTCGGCGGATAATGGGCTCTTTAGAGGCCCACGTCATCACAATAGAATCATTATTGGTGTCTGAGAAAACAGTATAGCCCTGCTTTTTAAATTTCTCATCAGTCACTCTTACCCCTTGACCTGATTTAGGGACTGGGAATGAGAAACTTTTGACAACACCTTTAGGGCGAACTGATAAATGAAATTCCCAAACATCGTCTACCATCTGAGGAACAAGAGAGATTTTAAGAACCTGACTCTTATAAAGCAGAATAAGAAGAGGAACCAAGATCAGCGAAGCTGTAATATATGGAATAATCTTTTTCATCTTAATCACCTAGGACATGAGAGCGTGCCACATCCACCACAAAGCGTCCGAGAAGAAGATTTCTTCCCACAAGAAATTTATAATCCATTCTCCCTCGATCATTGAGGTTGATGAGAATTTCTCGTTCAATCTTGCCGATTTTAATTTTTTCTTTGATCACATAGCGCTTAGAAACAAATCCTGCCGTATTGGATACTTTTTGAGTTGTATCCACTTTACGAGTGAGTTCAATACTTTTTCCTTCCGGATCAAAAGTTTTAAACTTCACATACAACTCACCGTTCTGCTGAACTTCTTCAATATTCCCGGCATGAAGAGAAGTTGTTTTCGCTCCCGTATCAATCCGGGCCTTGAATTTTAATTTGAGTTCTGGCATCTCCACCCACTCAATTCTTCCAATAGTTACTTTCTCTTTGAGTAACTGGGCCTGAGTTGGCGAAACGACAAATAAATAGAGAAACAACAGTGTAAATAACCCTTTCACATGAAAGACCTTTGACGATGCTATAAATGAAGTAATCATAGTTCTTCCCTCTAGGCTCGGCAATAGAGACTGAGAGGTTAACTCATGGATTTCTTTTAAATAAGCTTTAGTTTACTTAAGCTCTTTTCGGCTTTTACCGATAAGAGTTGAGCGAGGTATAACATGACTGATAAATTTTTTGGTTTTTGGATGACGGCTTGTATGTGGGTTTTTCTCATGGCCCTGGGATTTCACTACGGAAGCCTTAAAACTCCCGTAGAAGGTCGAAGTGTAGCAAGTACTCAGGTTAAGCCTTGGTATGATGCCCAGTTCAAAATGTAGTTAACCTATAAAGAACTTGATCCAATTCAATTTGCCTTTATAAGGTGGATATCTCAATGGGATATCTACCTTATTCATTTGCTTAAAAACAGACTTCTGATGTGAAAATGTGAGAAAGCTTTTCTCCCCGTGATAACTCCCTACTCCACTATGCCCTGTTCCTCCAAAAGGGAGATGAGGATTGGCCAAATGAATAACCGTATCATTCACACAGCCTCCTCCGAAAGGGATTCGGTCAAGAATTAAGTCTTGGGCACTTTCATCTTCTCCAAAAAAATAGAGGGCCAGAGGTCTCGGTCTCTCCAAAATCTTAGGAATAATATCGTTTAATTCCTTAAAGGTAATCACAGGTAAAAGGGGGCCAAAAATCTCATCCTCCATGATCTTATCTGTCCATTCAATATTATCCACCAAAGTAGGAGCAATATAGCGACCTTCACGATCATGGTCTCCCCCCACCTTTACTTTTGATGGATCAATCATTGAGATTAAACGATCAAAATTTTTATGATTAATAATACGGGGATAATCCGAGCTCTGTTTTATATCTGATCCAAAAAAATCATGAAGAGTTTGTTTGAATTTTTCAATAAAGCTCTCCTTTAAGGATTCATGAATCAAAATATAGTCAGGGGCCACACAAGTCTGTCCAGCATTGAGAAATTTTCCCCAGACAATTCTTTTTGCTGCGGTACTAAGATCAGCCGACTCATCAATCAAACATGGACTTTTCCCACCGAGCTCAAGAGTCACAGGAGTTAAGTGTTCAGCCGCTGCTTTCATAATAACTTTCCCCACCGCTGTTGAGCCGGTAAAGAAAATATAATCATAACGTTGTTTAAGGAGTTCAGTTGTTTCTTCGACGGCTCCCTGAATCACCACCACTTCATCTTCTTCAAATACATCTTCAATAATTTCTTGAATAATAAGTGACGTTTGTGAGGCAATTTCAGAAGGCTTAACCACAACTCTATTTCCTGCTGCGATCGCTCCGATCAAGGGAGAAAGGCAAAGCTGAAAAGGATAATTCCAAGGAGCAATAACGAGAACAACGCCATGAGGTTCAGAATAGATCACACTTTTACCTGGAAGAAGTGAGAGAGGAGTCGGTACTCTTTTAGGGGCCATCCAATCATCGATATTTTTTCTGATAAAACTCAGCTCTTCTAGAATAAATCCAACTTCACTCACATAAGATTCAAACTCTGATTTACCTAAGTCTAAGAGAAGGGCCTTACTGATAAGGGCCTCTTTCGCTGCGATAACTTTTTTAAGTTGTTTAAGTCTCTCTTTTCGAAGGCCAGCTGCAAAGCCACCTTGTTTAAGGAAAGTCTCTTTTAATTTATCAACTTTAGTTGTGATTGAACTCATAGGATTGTCTCCAGACTAATCTTCATATTTAAGATATTTGACGTAATTTCTAATCAGTGTCGATTTACGGTAATTTTTAATTCCCGGACGATTCAGAACAAATGAACTCTCATACATCAATGGAATCCAAGGCAAATCCTCCATAACAATATCTTCGATTTTTTGCATTAAATGATCTTTTTCATCCAGACTAGGTCTGTCTTTAAGTTTTAGATACAAAGCATCTACTTCACTATTTGAATAAGCACTTTTATTCACACCAGGGAAATGGCGAGAGTATAAAAGTTGAAGAATATTCTCTCCATCTGGATAATCAAAAAGCCAGTTATCTGTAAAAAACATTAACTCTCCCGCTCTTCCTTTACTTAAGAATTCGGAAAAAGTTAAAATTTCGATTTCAACTTCGAGTCCAATTTTGGCCAGCTCATCCTTAATGAAATTGGCCTCAATAAGATGAATCTCTTGGTTCCCACGAGTAGAATAAACAAGCTTCGGACGATCCGTGTTTTTTTCAAAACCTCCCATCTTCAAATACTCATGGGCCAGATCGGGACGATAATCGTATCTTAATTTTTGTGTCGGGTGATAGCCCCAGATTCCAGGAACTAAAAGTGAGTTCGCTCTGAGATTTGTATTTTGCGACATAATACGTAGATACTCTTGATAATTAATCCCATAAGCAATCGCCTTACGAAGATAGGGATTTTTTCCAACGATAGGATGTTTCATATTAAATCCTAACCAGCGATTGGCCAGGATAGGAAAATGTTGAATTTGAAAATTCTTATCGGCCAAGTCTTTGCTGAGCTCCCCTTTCTCATTAAAAAGAAGAGGGATATAAGATTTAGGGACAGTCACAATATCTAAATCCTCTTCAATAAATTGATCCCATCTCTCTTTTTCACCTGGAAGAACATAAAAGTGAACTTCAGGTAAAAAAGGTATTCTCTGCTTGGATGAATCAAGAAGATTTTGAACGTTAGCAAAACGATCACCTACACTTGGGTAAAACTCTAAGCGATAGTCAGGATTTTTAATAAGATCATAATATTTATTTTCTTTGAAGCCTGCATATTGATAAGGCCCAGTCCCAACCAAAACATCTGAGAGTTTATTTTTTAAACACTCCATAAGTTCTTCTGGAATAGGGACGATAAAATTTAAGGAGAGGTAATAAATAAGATTGGGTTCAGGATTAACTAACTCAATCACCAGTTCATCACCTTCAGCATAAAGTCCAGGAATTGATTCTGATTTTAATTTTGAAAAATTTTCTCCCACTTTTATAGAGAAATCTTGGTAGCCTTTAATAACATTAGAAAAAAGCGATTTCCCAGGACTTTTCAAAGGATTAAACGCTACACGCTTAAACTGATTAATAATATCTTTCACTTCTACCATTCTTCCTGGTTTCAAACATGAGTGAGGATGATAAAAGACATTAGGTCTTATCTTTATTCTATATGTCTTACCATCACTACTGATTGAAGGAAGACCAGAGGCCAGAAGAGGCTCAATTTCAAAAGGTCTTTTTAAATAATGATACTGGTAGAGAGGTTCTAGAACCTGAGCTGATAAAACCAAGGCATCATCACTGTAAGCAATAGCCGGATCAAGATTTTCGACTAAATTATCCAGGGCAAGTTTTAATGTATTAGGTCCAGCGAGCTTATTTTGATAGTCACGCCAACTAAAAAAGCAAATCGTGGAAACAAGAATAAAGGATACTGTCGCAATAATTATTTTTTTCATTTCTTATACTGGGCCAATTGAGGTTGGCTCATTTTTCCTATTAAACAAAGTGAAAGTTCTTGGGCCGTTTTAAATCCCCACCCCATTCCATGCCCACTAAAACCAGCGGCCACAAAACAAGATTTAAGATGAGAGAGTTCACCCACATAGGGAATCTCAGTGGATGTAAAGCCCATTGTCCCTGCCCAGCTGGCCATCTTCTCTCCTGAGAACTTTAATTCATTTTGAACGTATTGATAAAGAGCATCTTGAATTTTAGCAGAAACATTTAAGTCTGCTGTATTTTCGTTTTTCTCATCAACAAGTCTCTTTCCACCGATCAAAAGATGTCCTGGTCGGTCAAATTTAAAGTAAACTCTCTCTTCTGGGTCATAAAAAAGACCATTTCCAAAAACTGGTTTCTCAAGTTTCATGGCCAGCATCTGGGCCCGCTGCGGGATAATATTAAGTTCTAATTCAGGTAACAGATAAGAATAACCATTAGTGCAAATGGCAAGCTTCTCACAACTAAAAGGGCCAAAACTTGTTTCGATAACAGGTCTTGCCTCAGAAGTGATTCTTTCAACTTGGGCCCCAAGTACAAATTCAACACCCATATCCTTCACTCGCCCTTCAAGAAGAGCAAGAAGACGATGAGGATTAATAGAGAATTCTTCGGCCTGGTTAAAAAGATTTTTCATCAATCCATTTTGATGAACAGGTGACTCATCAAAAGAAACTTGATTGAAGTTTTTTAAAAGCTCTTCAGGAAGAGCTGCTATTCTTTGATTAACTGAATCTGATCGAACAAAAGTCCATGAAGAAGTTGGTGTGGCAATCCCCGATTCAACTAAATTCAGGTCTTGAACGACTTGATGAATCGACTCATGAGCGTAGTGATAAAGCCCCAAGGCCTTTTCTTTTCCCCATGTTTCAAACAGGTGAGCATAAAAAAGCAGACTGCCCTTTGTGAGAAATCCTGCATTTCTTCCACTGGCGCCGGCGCCGACATGATCTTTTTCAATGATCATTATCTTAAGCTCGGGCTTTTCTTTCTTAAGCCAATAGGCCGTTGAAAGACCCACGTAGCCAGCCCCTATGATAATAACATCATAAGAGCGTTGGTAATTTTTAGAAGCATGGGACCAGTAGATTGCACTCATGGCAAAAGTATAACAGCAACCGTGGGTCAGCAGATAGGAAAGTAAGCAAATATCAGCTTAAGAAGCTTTCTTTTGAGACTTTATTTCTGGATAAAAATCTTCAAGATACTCAGACTTGTATTTCATGAATAACTGATAATTATGGTATTCAGTTTGGGCCATCATTCCGATCTGCTCATCTAAAGATTTCTTGAAACACATTTCAATGAAATTAAGCTGGAAAGGATCAAGATCGAGGAAAAAATCTTCAGTTAACTGAACAGATTTTAATAAATCGCGAAGTGTTTTAGCATGGTACATATATTATCCCTCATCCTTGGGCCCGTCACACTCTTATCGGTCTATTTTCAAAGCGGATGAGCCTCTTTTATGTCTGATCAATAAACTCAAAGACACGACGTGGTATTAATGATTTAATATTCGTAAATGGAGATTCTAAACTTAAACTACCAGACTTTTTTTGTCTTCTTTTTCCTGGCCCTGGCCTTATCGATGAAACTTTTGGCCTTTTCTGTGGAAAAGATTCAAAAAAGACCCCATAACTTTCGATTCGTTTTTTTATCTCCCCTTTTTAGCACTAAAAGTTATAAATCTCTGCGTGATCCTTCTCTCACTAAAATAATTCTCTTTCTTCGAAGCTGTTTTTTTGGTGTTTCGATGTGCTTGTATTTTTTCTCTTGTTATGAAGTCCAGCCACTCATGTCTCCTCTTCTTTTTTGTTATCTTTTAGCCCCTGGAATTTACCTACTCACTTTATGGATTGGCTCAGTGACACAGTTTCTCTTTTCTTTTACTGGTATCGCTTTCATAGATATTCATGATCGACCCTATCTTTCTTTTTCACTCACAGATTTTTGGAGTCGACGATGGAATCGATGGATAAGAGATTGGCTCAATAACTTGACCTTAAAAACAAAATCTGTGAGTCTTGTAGCGGGAGTTCTCTTTTCCTTTTTCCTCTCAGGTCTTTTTCATGAAATAATGTTCAATCTTCCGTACTTTCTTTTTACCGGCCAGAAACATTTTGGACCTATGATGGGCTATTTTATTTTGCAAGGCCTTGGTCTTCTCTTTGAAAGAAAATTTCTTAGACAGGCCACTCCCTTGATGAGAAGAATTTTTATGTGGGTTATGGTCATTGGCCTCTCTCCACTTTTTATAGGCCCTCCCCTACTTAGTGTGATAGGATTAAATCCATGATTTGGTGGCAATTACTTGGTGAATTAGCTCTTCTCTCTCTTCTAGGCGTTGGATATTATTTTTTCCAAAAGCGTCGCTATTTACGCTGGCTTAAAGAAGAACCCCAGCTCCTGGCCAAAGATCTATTTTTGTATCTTAATTCAGAAGAACAAGTTCCTGACTCTGTTGAATTAAGTGATTTGATGGTGGCCTTGGAAGATTTTCTTGAACAAAGAAGGGACACTTGGCCAATTGATGAATTGAAAAAATTTCATGCCTCTATTCCCTCAACTGTTCCCTCTATCGTCGTGAAAAAACTTGATCAGGCCCAGGAGCTGGTTTTAAAGCTCTATTCTTAAGAATATGACTGTAAAAAATAACTATATAACACCTGAAGGTTTCAAAATTCTCGCAGATGAGTTAAATCATCTCTTACGAATTGAGAGACCTGAGGTTACAAAACTCGTTCAATGGGCGGCCAGTAATGGAGACCGTTCGGAAAATGCAGATTACCTTTATGGGAAAAAGCGACTCAGAGAAATAGACCGAAGGGTAAGGTTTCTCACCCAAAGACTTGAAGCGGCTGTGGTGGTTGATCCCCAATCAATCAAATCTCAAAAAGTTCAATTTGGGGCCACTGTTGAAGTCTGTGATGAGGAAGGAAAGAAAAAGACTTATGCCATTGTGGGAGTGGATGAAGTGAATACCTCCAAGGGGCACCTCAGTTGGCAGTCACCTATTGGCAAAGCTCTTTTAGGCAAAGAGATCGGTGATGAAGTTTTGATAAAAGTTCCCACTGGAGAATACACAGTTGAGATTCTCTCCGTTGAATATAAGGCTCTCTAAGAAAAGGTTTTTATGAAAAAGTTTTTAATTCTTGCCCTTGCTTCACTCTCATTGAATGCCCTGGCCTACATACCTGAAGTTGAGTGTGAAAGTCGTGTAGAT
>JBMLQL010000033.1:7907-13061 GCA_049241565.1 Bacteriovoracaceae bacterium
GGCCATTATAAATTTCTTGTGAAGTGATTGAATCAAAGGATTGATTGATGAAAACTGCGACTCAAATTTTAAAAACGGGCCTCATGCTCGCCACCCTCATCACCACATCTGCTTTTGGCTCGATTGCTGAACGAACAGATGAGATAAATGGAGTCAAACTTGAGTCTGGTAAGATTGATTCGACAAGGTTTTATAGAGGTATTGTAACTAAAACTTATCCTTTTTCTATCGATCAAGTTCGCGCCTCAGTGATGAACTTTGATGAACGATGCAACAATGAATTCAAAGATAAAAGAGAATACACTGACAAAACAAAAGAGTGCTCATTTCATAATGAAAATTTAGTCGAGTCAGTTGTTGTTAAAGACCTTACTCCAGGCTGGACAAAAGAAGAATTTGAAGTTGATCGTTTTGTGATTGCACGTAGAGTTTATAACCGTGGCTCATTTTCGTATAACGAGTTAGTCCGTGTTTATGAATATACAAATGATCAAAATCAAAAAGTCGTTAAAATCAATCAGAGTATGATTGATGACAAAGAAGTAAAAAAATACACTAAGCCTCTTGTCACAAAAGATACCGCTTTTGATGCGACTTCAGGAACTTTTATTCTGACTCAAGTTGCTCCTAATGAAACTCGTATGGACTACGTCTACAATTCTGAAACATCCCATTGGATCCTTAATAAAGAGGTTTCTGTGTCTCAGGTATTCTCGTCAATCAGCAAAAGTCTGAACGATCTTGTTGATATTGTAGAAAAAGAGTCATTGAGCTATTCCAGGGACATCGCCTCAAAATAGTCCTAATGGCCATTGAGAGGGGGTTGTGGTAAATCCCCTCTATGCGTTTTCAGAAAATTTATATCGAAATTTCTAATATCTGTAATCTACAGTGCACCTTCTGTCCTGAAGTCGAACGAGACAAGAAGATCATGTCAGCTGAAAATTTTAAAATTATTCTTCCAAAGGTCCTTCCTTATACAGATCAAATTTGTCTTCACCTTATGGGCGAACCTCTGGCCCACCCAGAATTCAAAGAGATCTTGGATATATGCAACTTCTATAAGGCCAAGCTAAATCTCACCACTAATGGGACCTTTTTAAATAAGTATGGCTTTGAAACATTTTTCAATTCACCGGCCCTTCACCAGATTAATTTTTCTGTTCATAGCTTTAAAGATAATTTCCCAGGCCAGGATATTCGCCCTTATCTTTTTGATATTCTGCAATTCTCAAAGATGGCACTGACTGAAAAGCCTGAACTTTACATTAATTATCGTCTCTGGAATCTTCCAGGAGTCACAACAACTCGTGATGAAAACCAAGATGTGATTGATCATATTTGTGAATACTTCCAGATGCCCATTAATGAGCGCATTGATGTAGGGTTCAAAAAAAGTAAAAATATTATAGGCCGAGTGTATTTCCATTTTGATACCCGATTCGAGTGGCCTTCACTCCTCTCACCTTCTCGTGGAGAACTTGGTTTTTGCCATGCGCTCTCTCAGCAGATCGGTATCCATGCTAATGGTACCGTTGTCCCCTGTTGCCTAGATAAAGAAGCTGGGATTCCCCTGGGGAATCTTTTTGAGCAGGATCTTGAAGAGATTTTCCAGTCCAAACGCTGCCAGTCTATGAAGCAAGGCTTTGAAAAACATAGATTAGTGGAAGATCTTTGTCAGAAATGTACCTATATTAAAAGATTTGATAAAAAAGTTGTTGAACTACGGAAATAATACGGTTACACTGATTTCAAGTACGGAAAAAATACGGAGTCAGTCATGGCCTTAACTAAAAAACAAAAAGAAGTTCTCGACTACATCACAGAATACGTTCGTGAGAATGGTTACTCTCCGACTCAAAAAGAAATCCAAGATTTTTTTGGTTTTAAGTCCCTGGGCTCAGTCCAGGACTACATTAAATATCTTACAAACGGTGGGCACCTCGTTAATGATTCTCACTCAGTGAGAGGTCTTATGCCTGCCACTGTTCAACAAAACACAGAAGACATTCCTCTTCTTGGTTCCATCGCTGCGGGTGTGCCTATTGAGGCCATCGAAAACACAGATACTATTAGTGTCCCAACGACAATGCTAGGACGTGGCCGTCATTACGCTCTCAAGGTAAAAGGTCAGTCTATGATTGAAGAAGGAATTCTTGATGGAGATATCGCTATCATCAGACATATCACTCAGGCCGATAATGGTCAGATCGTGGTGGCTGTGGTTGATAACGAGACGACTCTTAAAAAGTATTATAAAAAGGCGAAGCAAATCGAGCTTCACCCTGCTAACAGTTCAATGAAGCCCATTATTATTAAAGATCGCGAGTGTGAAATTCGTGGTCTCTTAGTTGGACTGATTAGAACGTACTAAGCCTCACCACACAAATAGAGTTCTTTTAGTAATGATGTATTTTCGTCAAGGAGGACGCTTATGCATGCGCGCGCACAAACTTACTTTCATCCCTCTTTTTCTACAGTTAATGAAACTGAGATTTCAGAGAGATTCCAATTTCATCTTATCGAAAAATACGGTCTTGAGGAAAACATGGCCAGTGAAATGAGCTGTGAATTTATTGAGATGCTACAGGCAGTGGATGCTGATCTGTCTATTTTCGAAAAGTATTTTCTTCTTTAAAACTGCACACACATTAAAATCCCCCTCTGCACCGAATGATGCGAGAAGGGGATTTTTTATTAACAGAAGTAATAACTCTCCACCAAATCTTTATCAATTCCTTGATTTCTGAAATGCTCTCCAAGAATAAGATGCTTCACAACGATATTATTCTTAAAAATAACTCCGCAAATATGATCCTTAATCAGGACCCACTGACGGTGTTCAGCTGGATAGAGTGAGAGGTCAATTGGCGAAGTTGCTAGCTTTAAATAGTCTTGAAGTTTATTTTCTTCGTTGACATCGACTTGCCTAAATTGGAGACCAAGCTTTTTTAAAGTCAGACCATAGGGGCAATGGAGACAAGCTGTTTTACAACAAGTTCCTCTTTTTTTAAGATAAGTACTCGTAAAAACGAGATTACCGTCTTCGTTGATATAGCTAATTTCTGGTTTTTGTTCATTTGTCATATATAATTAACCATGATGAAAATTTTAGTCTTACTCTTTCTTATCACGACTCACACTTATGCACAAAATATTGTGGTTGAAACTTATTGTTTCAACTCAGGCGCAGAGTCCCTTAAGGCCCAATCCTCGGCCAAATACATGATGCTTCCAGCTGATCGTATTGAGCCAAAAAACGAATGCTTTAGTCTATTCACTGTCGAGGCCAGACGTGAGCTTATTCAGCGCTATTTAAGGCAATCCTATCCAACCATGGCCATTACTTATTCAAGTACTGAACGTTCGGCAGAGGAAATGTGTGATCTGAAAGTTGAAAAGATTAAAAATAGTAACCAATCACAAACCAAAGCGCGTATCCAGGCGTTAGGTGGGGCCAGCATTGGCCAAACAGTTTCTGAGTCAAAGGAAGTATCCCAAATAAAGGCCATGTCAGGCTCTCCCTTTCAACTCCAAGTTGAGACTCAAAAATTAAATGGGACTTGTCGATTTATCAATCAGAGTCGATATGAAATTGTTTTTGCCATGGAATTTATCCCACGTCCGGTCACTCCTCCTGCTCCTGAAGGTGTGATTGTTATTGTACAAAATCCTCCACCAGCTGAAATTCAACAAGGCACAAGTCTTTCTACAACTATTCAACTCAATCATGGGGAGAAAATAGAGATTGGAAGTATCGTCAAAGACCTTACTCAAAAAGGCCATGAAGCCTCTCTTATCCCAAAGCTTTCTTATGAAACGACAGAAGGGCAATCCACAGAAAAAATTTATCTTATGATTCAGTAGTGTCTAAGTTTTGTTTCTGAATCTTCTCTCTGAGAAGGGCTATAATAAATCCATGAAATCAACTCTAATCTTGGCCACCCTTATGATTTTCCTGTCATGTTCAGCAAAGTATGAATTGCCTGCACTCAAGACTGTTGATCAAGTTGAGATCTCAAAATTTATGGGTGACTGGTACGTGATTGCGAATATCCCAACCTTCCTTGAAAAAGGGGCCCATAACGCTATTGAGACTTACAAATGGAATGAGAAAGAAAAACATATTGATGTCATTTTCACTTACAATGCTGATTCATTTACAGGAAAGAAAAAAACTCTGACTCAAAAAGCTTTTATCTATGATGAAAAAACGAATGCGGAGTGGAGAATTCAGCTTTTCTGGCCCCTCAAGTTTCCCTACCTCATCATTGATCTTGCTCCAGACTATTCCTACACAGTCATAGGTGTACCGGAGAGAAGTTATGTATGGATCATGGCCAGAACTAAAACATTAGATGAAAAAGTTTATGCAGAAATTATTGAGCGTCTAAAAGAACAAAAATACGACACTTCTCTTATTCAGAAGGTGCCTCAAGAGCTTTAGTTTTGAACTCACACTTATATGGGTACCCGAGATTCTCCCAATAATATGTCTGGTTTTCTCCAAGAGTGATTTTAGCGTTAGTGTCTTGGCAAATCCCCTGTTCAGTACAGGGATAAAAATACGGTCCCATACTTCCACACCAGCCCACATATTCAATTCTTAGGGCCGTCACAACGTTACCCGTTTTATAAACACGGACCTGCTGATCACAAATATTTTCATCCTCTGGGCAGTGATAAAGACCAGAATTTAATGTAAGGGCGAGAAGAGTTTCAATCATTATTTAAGCCATTCGTAGAGATGGTAATGTTCACCACTCATCCCTAATTTTTCATAAACCTGCTGTGCTTTTTGATTCGACTTATCCACATACAGACGGAGTCCACGAAGATCATTATCTGGTGAATTCACCATATCGACAAGATTCTGATAAAGCATTTTAAAAACACCCTTGGATCTATACTCAGGAAGAACATAGACGGAGTGAATCCATAGGACAGTGCCATTGCGCCAATCACTCCACTCTGGAATAGTGAGAAGACATCCAACGACAGTGCCGTTATCTTCGGCCACAAAATATTTCCCTTTCTCAGGGAAATCAAAAACCGCCTGAACACCCTTATTTACAGTATGGGGATCAAGCTTAAGGTTTTCAGTTTCAAGGGCCATGCGAACTTGATAGTCAGCAATAATATCGGCATCAAAAA
>JBMLQL010000034.1:0-13231 GCA_049241565.1 Bacteriovoracaceae bacterium
GATCTTGATAGTCTACAGTGATATGAGAGAAGCGTTTGACTTCCTCATAAACTCCTGGAACTGAAAGACAGCCTTCTTCATAGAGAATTTTATCGCCACTTCCTTTGATCACAGGATTAATGAGAACGAGTGGATTTAAATTAGTATAACGCATTTCTGTTTTGCCAGCAGCATTGGTGACTTCTTCACGGTCATAATCCACATCCATGACAAAGAGACGAATACTTTTTCCAATTTGAGGGGCAGCTAAGCCGATCCCTGGAGCGTGGTACATCGTAAAAAGCATATCACGTACGAGCTTTTCAAGTTCCTCATCAAAAACAGTAACCGGAGAGGCCACCGCTGAGAGGACAGGATCTGGGTAAGTGACTATAGGGAGGATCTCTCCCTTGAATTCGTAATTTTCTATTTTCATGCTGAATTTATAGCACAAATGAAGGTCTTATTAAACGGCCAGTTTCTGGTTCTTCCAGAAGGAGCGTACAACATAAATGAGGAAAACACCTGGAATGACGAAAACGGCTATAAAAGCTGGAAGTCTTCCTGAGTTACCGAAGGCCACAAGGGAGCTATGAGAGACCCAAAAGCAAATTGTGACCAAGAGAGTAAAAACCACATTTTTACCAAAAGAGCTTGATCGTCGATTGGGATTAAAAATGGCTGAGACAGGAATAAGAGCAAAAATTAAACAGCTCAGAGAAAGGGCCAATTTATTAAGTAGAATGACATTGAACTCATTCATATTAATTCCGGTTTTAGAGAGTCTTCGTATAAACTCCCAGAGTTTGATAAAATTAAGAGTGGTTAAATCGGCTTCAAATTCTCCGAAATCTTCAGGAACTTCTTTAAGACCTAAAACTTTTTCTGGAATTTTGTATATTTGAGGAAAGCCAACATGATCAAGATTCACTAGTTCTTTTACATTTGTAAAAATCCAGCGACCATTTTCAAATCTAGCTTCATCAGCAGTGGCAATTTTGTTAGTCTGTGATTGGTTATTGAACCAGAAGACTTCAATTCCTTTGAGTTTCTTTTGATCACGGTCAAAATAATCAAAAGCAGCAAAATAGTCTTGTGACTTATACCAAAATTTCCCACCTTCAATTGAACTCCGCGTGAGATATCTTCCCTCTGATTTTTTACTTTTTTGAATCTCTTGTCGTTTGACTTTGTTGGCATAGGGTTCAATATAACCAAGGTTTAAAAATTGCAACCCCACCATCGAAAGGGCACAGCTACCTATAAGAATATAAATTTTAGTGTAGGAGTATCCTGCGGCAAGTATAGCAATGAGTTCTGAATGAGATTTTAATTTATTAAGAGAAAATAACGAAGCCACAAGACAACAAATAGGAAGCATCTTTCCCATCAAATCAGGCATTTTTAATGAGTACTCAAGAACAACTCGTAAAAAATCTTTACCTTGAAGAAATCCGTTAATGACGTCTCCTGTTGTAATAAGAAAGAACAGAACAATAAGTGCTGAAATAAGACTTCTAAACCATTCTTTTACTATTAAACTTGAGAGAATAAGCATTACTTAAGTATATGGGGCAATACAAATTTAGCAATAAGTCCGAGAGTAAATTTAAAGGGTAAAACAAAAAAAGCTGAAGAAAGGGGATAATGCTGACAAAACTCAATTAGTTTAGGGGAATATGTATAGTAATTTTTAATAAATTGATGTCCAAGTCTATACTCAAGCATCCAGTCTTTGAATTCACGATAATCCTGAGTTATTTTATGTGTTTCACCATAACAGTGAGTCACCACAAAACATTTCTTGGATTGAATATAAATTTGATGATAAGCATTTTGGAAATCCCCGAGAAGTTTTAGTCGAGATTTTTTTACATACTTACGAATGAGTTCAGAGTTCACTACTTGATAAGGTTGATTGGCACTAAAATGTATAAAACGATCTAAGCAGCGTTTGGCCTCATCATGAAACTTTTCGTTTGAATCATAAACTCGGGCCAACTCAAAATAGATATGGCTAATCATGAGCATCTCAGTGAGGTCAGAGCGAGGATCAAACTTGTCAGTAGAAAGAGAATAGATATCTTTGCATTCTAAAACTTCGGCTTGAATTTCAAGGTACTCAGTGTATTTTTTGATGGCGTTACCATAGTCACCGGCATCAAAGGATTCTTTACCGAATTTTGCAATGGTAATACGGTTATCATATTTATGCTTAAGAATGGCCCTTCTTTCATACTCTTCTCTAGTGAGTTTAGGTGGCTTTTTATCCATGATTAACTTTAGGTTAGTTTTAAATTATTAATCTTAAAATCTGAGTATGGCCGACAATGTTGTATCAACGATTTTTTCTTTCTCAAATAAGTAAGTATTCTTTTCTGGTAGTCTTTCGGAAAGCTTTTGAGCGAATTCAATACCTAGCTTCGGTCCAATCCAGCTTATCCCCCAACCAGACCCTTCGAAAAAGGTAATATGGTCGTAAAATTTTCCGGCACGGATATAAAAATCGCTAAAAAGATTAAATTGAAGTGCAGCTCTCCAAAGATAGCGACTTTGAAAGCTACGTGACTGCTGAGTCCCGACATCCGCTGAGAGCAAAAGTTTTTGAGTGATACCGTACTGGAATCCTCCGATAATTCGCTCATCACCTTTATTGGCCTTGAGTGGATCGATGATAATGGCCCCAATAGTCAAATCTTCACTCACCACCATTGTTGTTCCCATCACGAGCTGATGGAAAGTTTTGTGTCTTGTTGGTTTATAGTAACTAGGACGCTCGTCTTCAGTGTATCGATAAAGAAGACCTACGGAAGAATTCTTTCCAGTCATTGAAGCACCATGTAGAGTGTAGCGAGTTCTCTCAAATCCGTTCTCTCTTTGGTTTTGGTAACTTACTCCTCCTTTGACATCACCGGAGTGATCTGAGGCGAAAGCAGCTTGAGTACGTGGGTTACTCCATTTTCTATCGCTACTCGGAGTTTTTCGAGAATCATTCTCGTTTTGAAGAGATACTGTAGTGTTTTGGTATGACAATCCTGACCCATCAAAAAAAGCTGAAGATGCGGGGTTGAGGATGGACCCTTCTGTCATTAAAATAGAGGCCACTCCAGTTCCCGCGGCAGAATTAAGTCTTGCCGTCTGGAGATCACGGATTTGGGCCCATGTTGAAGAAACACTCAAAAAACTGATGAAAATAAATAATAATAAACGCATATGAAAAAACTATAGAAAGAATGATTATCACACAAGGACTTTCATGAAAATTCGTAAGGCCATTATTCCGATCGCTGGTAAGGGAACAAGATTTCTTCCTGCGACCAAGGAAATAGCCAAAGAAATCATCCCGATTATTAATGTCCCGATGATTCACTATATAGTTGAGGAGGCCGTTGAGGCCGGAGTGGAACAAATTATTTTTGTTACTTCCTCAGGAAAATATGCGGTCGAGGACTATTTTGATAGAAACCAAGAGCTTGAAGCCTTTCTAGAACGAAATAACAAACATAAAGAACTAGAACTCATTAAAAAAATCGGTTCAATGGTTTCTGTGACGAGCGTTCGTCAAAAAGAGCAATTAGGTTTAGGCCATGCGGTTCTTATGGCCAAGGAAATGGTTGGTAATGAGCCCTTCGCTGTTTTATTAGGTGATGATATTGTTGTGAATAGCGTTCCCGCTATAAGACAGCTTATGGATATTTCTGAAAAGAACCAAGGTTCTGCTGTTATTGGAGTGATGGAAATTCCACCAGAGGATACATCGAAGTATGGTATCGTGAAGGGAGATTTTGTTGATTCAACAACATTGCGTATGACAGGAATGGTTGAAAAACCTAAACCGGCCGATGCTCCCACTAACCTGGCCACTCCAGGTAGATATATTTTAACTCCGGATATTTTTTCAATTCTTGAAAAAATTCCTCGCGGCGCAGGCAATGAATATCAACTCACAGATGCGATCAATATTCTTTGTCAGCAGAAAACGGTTTTTGCCCATAAATTTGTGGGAGAAAGATTTGATACTGGAAATGTTCATGGATACTTGGATGCCACAGTAGATTTTGCTCTTAAAAATCCAGAAACAAGAGATAAGTTTATCAGCTCTCTTAAATCACGTTTAAATAAATATGGAATCAATTTATGAAATATGTTTTTTTATTAGTCGTTTTTTCTATTAGTTTTGCCCAGGCCTATACGCCAACGGTAGAGTCTCTGTTTAGACATGGATCAAATCCTGAAGTGACAACAAATGCCCTCTCTTTGTCATTTTCTGTTAGAGATCTTGCGAATCCAGATAATGTGCAGTTTTATAAAATATTTTTTTCTGTCTTTGACCAGAAGACACTTAAAGTTTCTCAGACCGCTTATAATCAAGACTCTTTCTCTGAGGGGTCTTTGCTTGGAAAAGTTTATCACTCACAACTTGTTCCTTTAAATTTTAAGGCCCAAAATTTAGAAAAAGGACTTTTCTATTCATTAATTCACTCAATCTTACTTAATGATGGAGATTTTCTTGTCAATTATCTAAAGCTTGCTGGAGCCCCTGTAAAACTAAATAGTGAGCTTCTCAATGATGAAAAAATAGCATTAATGAGAGAGTATAAAAATTACCTCGTGGCCATCAACAATGATCGTTCTTTGAAGAAGACTCTTCATTCACCTCTCCGTCCTGAAAGTGAGCAAGGGAAAGAACGGGCCAATCGTCTTTTAAAAGAGCCAATGTATCAAGATACAAATCAAGTTTCACTTTCTAGCTATGAAGGAAAACCGGCCTGGTTTGCAGAGGCGGGAGGTTTTCAATCCTATGTTTCTTATGATGACCGTCGTCCGTTAAAGATCCGTTATAAAAATTCCACTGGTGAAGTAGAGATCCAATGTTTAGATTATTGGAGACCTGATGCTGCCCATGCGGTTCCCAAAAAAATGATTATTAAAACAGCAAAATCAGAAATCTACCAAGTTGAAACATTATCGCTTCGCTATTTTAACGAAAAAGAAGACGATCTTATTAAGCGTCTTCGTCACTGGGATGAAATTCTCCGAACGCCAAAAGAGCAGCCGCTACGTCCGGATTTTCTTTTTTAATTAATGCAAGTTGTTCGTGTTGCTGTTAATTTTCCTCAAAAAAATTCAGGGCTTCTCTATCATGTAGAAGCCCCGCCTTTGCTTGAAGTTGGTCAGGTGGTTGAAGTTCCTCTAGGGAAGAGAAGTGCCCTTGGCTGTATCATTGGTGCTGAAGAAGAAAACTCTAAAGAGTACAAAAGTACGCCGCGAGAAAAAATTAAATCAGTTAAAGAAGCAATTCCTGATTGGAAAATAGGGCCTGATGAATTGAAACTCTACGACTGGATGGCCCAGTACTACCATTATCCTTTAGGACAATTGATTTTTGATTGTTCACCTAATTATCTTAAAAGACCACGCTCGCTCACTGTTCGTCAGGGTGATAATAAACCTCTATCAATCTCTCCTAATACAGAACAGCTCAATGTAATCGAGAGTGTTCTTGAGAATAGCACAGGATTTAAACGCTTTCTTGTTCACGGTGTAACAGGAAGTGGAAAGACCCTTATTTATTTAAAATTGATTCAGCATTATATCAAGAATCAAAAAAGTATTCTTTTTCTTATTCCTGAAATCAATCTTACACCTCAGCTCATTGATACTTTCGCTGAGTTTCTTGATTGTGAAATCTATGCTTATCACTCTGAGCTTTCGGATTCTGAGAAATTTCTCATGTGGAGAAGGGCCTCTGAAAAAAATAAACCAGCTCTCTTTTTGGGAGTGAGAAGTTCCGTTTTTTTACCTGTTCAAGATCTTGGTCTTATTATTATCGATGAAGAGCATGACACTTCTTTTAAGCAAGAGGATCGATGCCCTTATAATGCTAGAGATGTGGCCTCAAAGAAGGCCCAGCTTCATCAAGTTCCTATTGTCATGGGATCTGCGACCCCTTCTGTAGAAAACTATGCTCAATTTCACCGTCCAGAAAATAAGAGCAGTCTGTTTGAACTAAAAAATCGCGCAGGAAATGCTTTCTTGCCCAAAATTGAGCTTATTGATGCTCGTACTGAAAAGGATCCTGAGTCTCAAGATCTCTGGCCGCTTGTTCCAAAGGCCAAAGAATCAATTGCTGAGGCTTTGGGGAGAGGGGAGCAGGCACTGGTTTTTGTGAACAGACTTGGATTTGCTAACTATCTTCAGTGCCGCTCGTGTGGGCATCAGTTTAATTGTCCAAATTGTGCGATCACTCTTCGTTACTATAAAAAGAAAAATCAATTGGCCTGTCACCACTGTGATTATAAAATTCCTATGCCTGAGCAATGCCCCCATTGTGGGTGTTTAACATTGATGCAAAAAGGATTTGGAACCGAAAAAGTTCAAGAGGTCTTACAAAAAGTATTTCCTGAAAAAGTGATTGAACGTTTTGATCGCGAAGACATTAAAAACTTTAAGCAACTTGAAGAAAGATTGAA
Source organism: Bacteriovoracaceae bacterium (assembly GCA_049241565.1). Taxonomy (GTDB): domain Bacteria; phylum Bdellovibrionota; class Bacteriovoracia; order Bacteriovoracales; family Bacteriovoracaceae; genus DZBG01. The sequence goes on from JBMLQL010000034.1 coordinate 6,453, forward strand.
TAATTTTCATCAAGGAAAAATTGATATCCTTGTGGGAACACAAATGCTCTCAAAAGGTCATAATTTTGAGAGAGTGAAACTCGTTCTAGTTTTAGGAATTGATGGCCAATTGAACTTTCCTGATTTTAGATCTCAAGAACGTGTCTATCAAACAGTGACCCAAGTGGCAGGAAGGTCAGGGCGTTATTCTCAAGATGGTAAAGTGGTGATTCAAACTTTTAATCCTGAATCTGCCATGTTCACCACCATTCAGAATCATGATTTTCACCAATTTTATAAAGATGAGCTTGAGGTGAGACATCTTTGTGACTGTCCTCCTTATAAACGATTAGTCATGGTCCATTTCACGTCTCGTTTTCAAGATCGTCTGATTGAGCATATGAATAAGATCGTTGGCCCCATCATGCAGCAACTTATAACTAAGAACTTTAAACAAGTTCATTTATTAGGCCCAAGGCCCGCTTTTATAGAAAAAAAGTCCGGGCAATTTACTTGGTCTTTATTACTTAAAACTGAAGATCTCTCACAACTTCATAACCTGTTGAAAACATTTGAAAGTAATTACTCGTCCCCGTCTGGAATCAGCTATAAAATCGATGTCGACCCTTATACTCTGATGTAATTCTCAAGTTTTACTCTTTACCCACCGACAAGACCTTGAGTCAGGTTTTATCTGTATAAGGGTATGATATGAAAAGTAAAATTGCGTGGACTTTAACCTTGGTAACACTTTCATCAAGTGCAGTTGCCCAAGATTTTTTCAAGGCGATGGAAAATTATCAGAAGACTATTTCCGGTGGAAGTAGCTCTAGTAGCAGTAGCGGTGGAGTCGTCACGAAACCTGGATCAACTGATGAAAAATCAACTAAACCGACTGTAGTTTCAGTGAGTGATAAAGTCACACCATGTGAAAGCTCCAATCAAACTTCTCTTCCTTTAAACTATATTCATCGCCTCCTATTAAGTTCAAATCCAGAAGTAAAAGTGGCCCATTCACCAAAGAACGAAAAGCTTTCAGTGAAGGCCGGTGCTTTTGTGGCCAATTGTCAGTCTATGCTTGAGTGGAACTTGCAGCAACCACCGACAGACCCAAAAGAATATAATCTCGAGCTCAAATTTGCTAAAGACGCCACTAAGTGTGCGGATGGAAAATGTGAATATACAGTTTCTAAAAAAGTGGATGGCTCATTTCAAAACGTAAAGATGAGCTTTACTCCGAACCTCGCTGGTTTTAAAGAATGTATGAAAGCCTCAGGTATTCTTAATGATAAAGGCGAAGTTGTTCCTGAAAATATTTATCGTGATCAGATGGAAACATCTTTTTCAGAGATTAAAGATTCGGGCGCTATTTCACTTCTTTCGACTGGTCCTGAAGGTAAGCAAACAGATCCTAAATTTGGATATGTTAAGCAAAACGGTTGTATGGTCTACGAGAAACTCTCAGAAGAAGGTGCTGAAGTTCTTTCAGTCGCTGATGCCGAAAGAAAGCGTCTAGAAGATGAAAAAACAAAAGTTTGTGAATCAGGTGATTACCGACAGGTCGCAGACTTTATTTCTAAAAATGAGACATTCTCTGCCGAGCTTCAAGTTATTCTTAAACAAATGGTATTAGATCAGGCCAAGAAAACTGCGAAAAAACTTGATGATATGGAAAAAGATCCTAAGATCAAACTTGATCCAGAAGATCTTTCTGTTATCTCAGATTTTCAAAAATATGTGGTAGACCCTCTTGCCAAAAAAGCAGATGCCAAATTTGAAGAGTATGAAAATGCCACAGGTGAAGAAAAAGCTCATAAGAAAAAAGAGCTCGATGCTATTATTGCAGAAATCAAAGAATATAATACAACTCCTTATTTTAAAGACACTCATACAAATGCTCTTGTAGTTAAAGGACATTTTGATTCTGCTAAAAGTTTAAATTCGGCGAAGGCCAACTTGAAAAATCGTTACCGCCTTGGTGCCATTGAAAAAGGTGTTATGGTTGATTCAGATGTTGTTGCCAGTGCCGTCGAAGCGAATGAATCAAATTATGAAGAATTTCTAGCAACAAAAATTGAGGAGTGGGAATTCAAAACTGGTCAACGCCAGTCTAAGTCTCCTTATTACTATCAAGTAGCCTCAAATCTTCGAGCTAACGTTCAACAAAGAACGGCCAACTACACACAAGAAATTCAATATGAATATTCTCGTATGCAACAAGGTGGCTATTGCTACGCTTACTGGCGTAACACTCAAAAATGTATTCAAGATTCAGCTCTTCGTATTCAACAGCTTCAAGCGGAGTTAGCTCAGTTTAATAAAGTTGATGAAGAGAGAGCGGCTGAATTTACTCAACAAGGTGATTATTATAAGGCGCTAGAAGATGAAGGGACTCGTTATATTGCTGGTCAATATGGAGATGAAGCCCCTGCTACAACAGCAGCTCCAACAAATAATGTTCCAACAACACCCGTGACTCCGACTCCGAGACAAGAGTCGCCAACTGGACAGCAAGCTGATGGGTCTTATGTTTTCAATATTCCTCAGCAACAGAATCAGCAGCAACAACAACAACAATATATGCCTCAGCAACAATTCCAACAGCAAAGCCCTTATCAGTACAATAGTCCTTACATGAGTCAGCAGAATTATGCTCAAACAGGATTTAATTATACGATGAGTGGAAATGTGAACTCAGGATACTATGGGCAGATGCCTTGGGGTGTTCAGGGACAACAGTATCAACAGCAATACAATCCCTATGCCTACCAACAACCTCAGTATGGTTATGGTCAGCAAGGTTTTGGAATGAATTCGGGTTTTAATTTTTATCTAGGACGTTAATGATATAAGAAAAGGGCCTCAAAAATGAAGGCCCTTCTTTATTTTTGAGATTAGAATTCTAAAGTTGCTCTTAGACCACCACCATGAATATCAGATGTTTTAATTTCTGTAGCCGCGTCATTGTTAAATGAATAGTAGTCACCCACCATCCAGTAACCGTAATATCCAGAAATTGTGACATTAGGATTCCAACGATAATCAAAACCTAGATCAAGCTCAAGGCCAAGACTCTTATCTTGTTTTTCATTAGAAGCAAAAGCGTAGTTTTCTTCATGGTGGTAACCACGAGAACCTTCTTTGGCCGTTTCCATGGCGTTGGCCATGATCCCTGCAAATTTCCAAGTCCATTTATCTGTTGAGTAGCTTGTGGCAAGTTTTACGTATTGAGTGTTTGTGATTGAAGAATCAAAGACACTTCTTCCACCTTCATTAATTGAAGGATAGTAATATCGGAACATGAGGTCCGCAATTTGATAGTTGGGGTGAAGGTACATGGCCTCAAATTTATTTGAAGACCCTTTATCACCATTTATTTGTCCGGCATGAAGATTAAGTGTCCACTTTGGATTTAATTCATAGCTAGCCTCAACAATATAAGCAGTCGCTGCAATTTTTGAAGACGTCGTAGAATTATAAACATTTCCGTAGTCACCATTAATAAGTGGAATTTCTGCTGCTAATTTAAATTTATTCCACTTCTTCGATGCATAGGCATCAATGATCGTCACATTTGTTTTTCCACGCTTCAGTGTTGTCGCTGTTGTGTCATCAGCATTGTAGAACTTATTTCCATTTTCTGAGAATCTCTTCGCATAAAGGACGCTAAGAACAAGATCGCGATTTTTATTATCGTATTGAGCTGTGACACCCATCTCACGAACATCAGCAGATTTGTTATTCGAAACACCGTTATTTGCATTGTTATCAGTATTTCCTGCAGAGTTTCCCTGTGATGAAATTTTTGCCCAATAAGGAGTAACTGAAAAATTTCCAATTCGCATTGTTCCTTCAACACCATCATACATAGTGAAGAATCTGTCCCAAGCTTCTTTTCCATCATCAAAAACGACACCAAGACCGTAATGCTTTGACATACGTCCAATTTTTACTAGCGCCGTATCTGCATAAAGCTCCATATAAGCTTGATTAACATTGAGTCCTGATTGATTGGCCGGAGATGTAAAGAAGTAGCTATTATTTCCAGACTGGTTAGCGTTGTTCTGAGAGTTATCTCCCATAAACCCACCGCGGATTTCACCCGTCGAAATTTCAGATTTGAAAGTGACGCCATCATTGACGATCACCTGTGGTTGAAGACGGAAAATATAAGTTTGAAAATTTGCCGTGTTTCCACCGCGACTATCAATCCCTTGAGTCCCTGTCTTGGCCGCAGGGTTTTTCGTGATAGTGTCATCTGTTTTACGGAAATTATTGAGATAGTGCATATCTGCGCCAAAAACCCCAGACCAGTCGATCGGAAGGGCGAGAGCAGAATTAATGCTCAGAGTAGAAAGTACTGCAACAAGCAGTAGAGACTTTTTCACAAGGGGCTCCTTAAAAACTTATTATTTTGGACTCTAAAACTATAAGTAATCCAACCAAATGTGTCCAACAATGCAGTGAAAGTTTCCTCATAAAAGTCCATCTTCATCCCTTGCAAAACTCAAGATCTTCTTTTATATTCTTTGGACATTGCATTTCATTAGTAGGGGTGTCGACAAGTGGTAAGTCAGCAGATTTTGATTCTGCCATACGCAGGTTCGAACCCTGCCACCCCTACCACTTTTTGAAGGAGCTCCGAGTGAGACGTATCGTTCTCGTATCTGGTTCATCTAACCCTTCTCTCTCTAAAAAAATCTCTGAGTTTCTAGACGTCCCTCTTGTTAATCCGCAGCTTCGAAAATTTGCCAATGGTGAAATCTACTGTGAAATTGAGAAGAATGTTCGCGGGGCCGATGTTTTCATCATTCAGTCTACTTGTTATCCGGTAAATGATAATTTGATGGAACTTTTGATTATGATCGACGCTTTGAAGCGTGCCTCTGCGGCTTCAATCACGGCGGTTATGCCAAATTATGGGTATGCGCGTCAGGATCGTAAGTCAGCTCCTCGTACTCCAATCACTGCAAAACTTGTGGCCGACATGCTGACTGTCGCCGGTGCTTCAAGAGTCATCACCATGGATCTCCATGCTGGTCAGATTCAAGGTTTCTTCAATATCCCTTTTGATAATATTTTTGCTTCTCCAGTCATTCTTGATTACGTGAATAAAAACTTAAAATCAGAAAATTTAATCTGTGTTTCGCCAGATGCTGGTGGAGTAGAGAGAGTTCGTCATTTTGCCAAAAAACTTTCAACAGATTTAGCGATGATCGATAAACGTCGTACTGGACCAAATGTCGCTGAAGCTATGAACGTCATTGGAGATGTTAATGGCCGTGACTGTATCATTATCGATGACATGATTGATACGGCAGGAACTCTTGTTCAAGCAGCAATCGCTCTAAAGAAAAACGGAGCGAATAAAATTTATGCAGCAGCTACTCACGGTGTTTTTTCTGATCCAGCGGTTAAGAGAATTGCTGAGTGCACAGAACTTGAAGAAGTGATTGTGACGGATACAATTCCTCTCTCTGACGAGGGAAGAAAAATTCCAAAGATTAAAGTTTTATCAACGGCAGACATTCTTTCAAAAGCTATCCATCGCACGTTTAATCACGACTCTGTTAGCTCACTTTTCATATAATATGTTTGAGTTGGTCGTTGGTGTCGGAAATCCAGGAAATGAATATGTTCAGACCAAGCATAATATTGCTTGGCTTTTTTTTGATCAACATCCTGATCTTCGCAGCCTCAATTGGAAATCAAAATATAAAGGTCTCTATGCTGAGGCCCAAGTTTCTCGTAGTAAGTTTTATGTTTTAAAGCCTCAAACTTATATGAATCTCTCAGGAGAATCTGTTCAACCTATGAGTGCATTTTATAAAATTCCGCCGGAGAAAATCTTGGTGGTTCATGATGAACTTGATATCCCCTTTGGACAAATTCATTTGAAAATGGGTGGAGGCTTTGCCGGACATAATGGACTTAAATCCATAGCCGGATGTCTGGGAACGGACCAGTTTGCTAGGCTTCGCATTGGGATTGGACGACCTCAAGTCGGTGGAGTGGCCAATTGGGTGCTGACTCCATTCGCAAAAGATCAACAAATTCAACTACCTCTCTTGCTTGAGAAAATAAATGACCCATTCACCGAGTGTATGGTAAATGGTCTAGCGAAAGCAGGAAATATTTTTAATAAAAAACAACTGATCAGTTAGGAGATAAACTATGGGTTTAAATTGTGGAATCGTAGGATTACCAAACGTAGGAAAATCGACGATTTTCTCGGCGCTCACATCGGCACCTGCTGAAGCGGCCAATTACCCCTTCTGTACAATTGAACCAAACGTTGGTGTGGTTCATGTTCCTGATGCTCGTATGGAAAAAATTGGAAAAATTATCGGACCTGAAAGAATGGTTCCGGCCATTGTTGAGTTCGTGGATATTGCAGGTCTAGTTAAAGGAGCTTCTAAAGGTGAAGGCCTTGGGAACCAATTCCTTGGGCATATTCGTCAAGTAGGAGCGACTTGCCATGTGGTTCGTTGTTTTGAAGATGATGATATTGTTCATGTGGCGGGAAAAGTTGATCCTGTGTCTGACATTGAAGTGATCAATATCGAACTTGCTCTCGCTGATTTAGAAACGGTGACAAAAAGAATTCAGAACTTAGATAAAATGCTTAAGTCACAAGATAAGATTGTTCAGAACAAAGCAAAAATTGCAAAACCTGTTCTAGAAAGATTAAAGCTTGCTCTAGAAGAAGGAAAAGCCGCTCGCTCACTTGAGCTGGATGAAGTTGAAAAAGATTCTGTTTCTGATCTTCAACTCATCACGATGAAAAAAATGCTTTATGT
>JBMLQL010000035.1:0-4764 GCA_049241565.1 Bacteriovoracaceae bacterium
ATCTTGAGTGAGACACAACAACTTTATGCAGAGGTGTCCTCTGGAGATATCAAACTTAAAGGGCATTATAGAATTGGTGCCAGCCACTTTCTCATGCAGCAGTACTTAGTTCCAGCGTTTCTTGAAATTCAAAAAGAACATCCAGGACTTACGGTAGAGTTTATTTCATTGGATACAGGTGTGGCGGTGTCTAGATTACTGCAAGGTGAGCTTGATGCTGCCCTTGTTTTTAGATCGTCAAATTATCATGAGCTGGATGAAACCGTTCTTTATAATGGTCAGTTTCAGATTGCGGTTAAAAAGAATCATCCTGTTTTAAAAATGAATGGGAAGATGCTTTTAAAAGAGCTTAATGAATTACCGGCCATTACCTTTAGAACATCTGTGGGACCAAACTTCTGGGAGAATCATCCCGCATTTAACGCTTTAGAGATCAGACCTAAACATACTTATTTCTATGCAGATACTCAGACCGCTCTTCAGCTTTTAGCTGCCACAAACGGCTGGGCCTTTTTGCCCGATAAGGTGATCAGTCAAAATAAACAAATTCAAAAGGTGAGCCTGGGCAAGGGACTTACTGCGCCAGTTAATATCTCTTTTATTAGAAAGAAGAATCACTCATCAAACGGCTTTCTTGATAAATTGAGGGATATGTTAATGACAATAATATAATTGCAAATAGTTAGATCACTCTTTCGTGTTGCCTCTCTCTTGCCCTCCAACCCCTCAAATGCTAGAGTTTTCACTCTAAATCATTCAATAAATCTCAAGGATTATATATGCGCCAATTAGAAAATTATGCTCTTGGTAAATGGATCAAAGGTCAGGGAGAAGGTCAGAAGCTTTTCAATGCTGTGACTGGTGAGGCCCTTTATACGGCGAGCTCACAAGGGTTAAACTTTGCGGACATGATGGACTACGCACGCACTACTGGTGGTAAGACTCTTCGTAAGATGACGTTTCAAGAACGTGGTCGCATGCTGAAGGCCCTGGCCCTTCACTTAACAGAGAAGAAAGAAGAATTTTATAAGATTAGTTATCTCACTGGGGCCACTCGTGTGGACTCATGGATTGATATTGAAGGCGGGATTGGTAACTTATTTGCTTATGCTTCCTTACGCCGTCAGTTTCCAGATCTGCCGTATTATGTCGATGGAGATATGGAGAAGCTTTCAAAAGGTGGCAGCTTTGTGGGCCATCATATTGGTGTGCCTAAGCAAGGGGTGGCCGTTCATATCAATGCGTTTAATTTTCCTGTCTGGGGAATGCTTGAAAAAATTGCGGTGAACTTATTTGCAGGAGTGCCGGCCATTGTGAAGCCCGCCACTATCACATCGTTTCTTACTGAAGTGGTGGCGAGAGAAATTATCGCTTCAAAAATTTTACCAGAAGGTTCTCTCCAACTTATTTGTGGTTCGGCCAATGGGATTTTAGATCATGTCACAAATCAAGACGTGATCACATTCACAGGTTCTGCTTCTACGGGAAAGATGCTGAAAGCTCACCCTCGTTTAGTGCAAGAATCGGTGCCGTTTAATCTTGAAGCAGATTCACTCAATGCGATGGTTTTAGGGATTGATGTGAAACCAGGTTCAGCTGAGTTTGATATTTTTGTGAAAGAGGCCACTAAGGAAATTACCATCAAGGCGGGCCAGAAATGTACAGCTGTTCGTCGCTTGATTGTGCCTGAGAATCTTATCGAAGCAGTTCAAGAAGGAATTAGCAAACGTCTGGCCACAACGACGATTGGAAATCCTGAAAATAAAGATGTGCGTATGGGATCTCTTGCGGGTGAAGCTCAACGTCAGGAAGTTCGCACGAAAGTGAATGAACTTGCTCGAACGCAAAAAATTGTTTTCGGAAATCTTGATGAGTTTAATGTTGTCGGTGCGGATGCGAAGATGGGGGCGTTCATGCCGCCGATTCTTTTCTTGAATGATAAACCCTTTGAAAAAACGGATTGCCACAATATTGAGGCCTTCGGTCCTGTTTCAACACTTATGCCTTATAAGACAACAGAAGAGGCGATCACTCTTTCACGTATGGGACTTGGATCTCTAGTGTGTTCGATTGCGACTGCTAATGATGATATTGCTACTGAGTTTGTGATTGGAGCCGCTAGTATGCACGGACGAATTCTCGTGATGAATGCCGACTCTGCTAAAGAGAGTACAGGCCATGGAAGTCCTATGCCTATGATGGTTCATGGAGGCCCTGGTCGAGCAGGTGGTGGTGAAGAGATGGGTGGGAAGAGAGGTGTGATGCACTATCTTCAGCGTACAGCGATTCAAGGAAGCCCAACAACACTGACAAAAATTACAAATCAATACCAATATGGTGCTAAACAGATTCCTTCTGAAGTTCACCCATTCCGCAAACATTTTGAAGAACTTCAAATTGGTGAAACGCTTATTACTGAAAAACATCTGGTGACATTAGAGGATATCGAAAAGTTCGCGGATCTTTCAGGGGATAAGTTCTACGCTCATATGGATGAAAAATCTCTTGAGGGTACTCTATTCACAGGACGTGTGGCCCATGGATACTTTATCCTTTCTCGTGCCGCCGGACTTTTTGTTGATCCACCGAAAGGCCCAGTTCTTTTAAACTATGGTCTGAACGAATGTCGCTTTATTAAACCAGTTTATCCTGGCTCAACCATTGGTGTGCGCTTTACATGTAAGGAGAAGATTGATCAGGAGAAAAGAACTCCTGAAGATATCGCCAAAGGCATCGTGAAGTGGCTGGTTGATGTCTATGATGAGACAGGGGACTCGGTGGCCATTGCGACGATTCTCACGATGGTGAAAAAGAAAGACCAAACTAAGTAGATTTCAGAGAATGCTTTCTCCTAGGCGAGGTCATTTTATCTCAAAGTAGTCTTGAAAGGACTCACTTATGGGACATTATACCTCGCTATCATAGCTTTTAATTGCTCTCCCCTTGGCCTTCATTATGCAGTTAAAGAGTTGTCCTAGAGAAGTCTGTCACAAGGGGGAGAGTATGAAATTCAATATTATTAACAAAATAAAAAGTGCGTTTAGATACTTTAAAAAATCAAATGAGATTGATGCTCAAAAATTGAATGATTTTCAATTGATGATTTTACATAAAAAAATGAAAAAGAAAGAACAAAGTAGAGCTATGGATCACAAATCTTTTTAATCGTAATCTGTTTTATGATTGAAAAGTTTTCGTTCTTATAAGGATACTCTTTGGCCGAACTGGTATCTCCGGTGATGAACTGTTTTGAAAGTTGCTCGGTCAAGAGAGGAATTCCTTTCAGAAAATAATCGTCGGGAAACTGAATCTGTTTCACGTTTAATTTATTGAAAGTCGTTTTATAGAGATCCACTTCGACTTTGATCTTTTTACCCTGGGCTTCAATTTCCACCATCTCTTTAAATTTCTTCACGGCCGTTTTCTTTAAATCACAACAGTGCTGAAATTTATTATCTGGAATCATCTGGGTGTAAGAGTCAAGCATCATAACTTCCACAAGGGTGTAGACCTGAAGCTCAGCGGTTTGAGGAGCTGATTGCTCCACGAGAATGGGAAAACAAAAACCATAAGGATTAGCGTTGAATCTTGTATAGAGCTGATTCATGACCAAATGCTGATAACCGTAGAAGTCTTTAAGAATTTCGGCGAAAGAATAAGTTCTCTCTTCGAAGTCTTTAGTGGAGTCGAGGAAGTCTTGGAAATCTTTGATGAGGTCTTTCATAGAAACTATTATAGAACATAATTCATGATTAACTTCATAATCTCTTGCTGAATTTTCTCTTTTTCTGTCTCTTTCAAGGTACTCTGCAATAAAACTCAAAATCTATGAACAATCACTAGATAGATTTTTTCAGCAGGATTTTATTGGTTTAGAATATCGTTCCCGTTATCCACATCCCAAGGCTAGAAGTTTCTCGCTGCACTCCTCCTCCTTCAAAGGGGAATGTTTGAACGTAGGTATATGTAGAGAAGGAGCTATTGTAGGTGTAGGTAAATCCTGTTGTGACTGGTGTTGCCCATCTAATCCAGGTGGCCCAGTTATTTTCAACTAATTTTCTGTAGTCTAAACCTACGCCCATTCTGAGGCCAAACTTATCATTAATAGAGTAATTAACTGTCGGAGTAAGGGATATGATGGATTCAAATTTTTGTCCAGGTCTTCGATTGGCCGCTATCCATTCTGGTTCAACGGCTTCTCTGTCACTATAAAACCATACTCGGGGTTGCAGGAGTGCCCAAAATGAGAATCGACTTGAAGAAGGCGTATAACTTAAGTTTGCAAACATACCCGGAGAAAAAATGAGCCTTCTTTGCTCGGCGGTATATCCTGTGTAGGGGAGATCAGAGTTGATTGCTCCATCTAGCTTCCATTCATTGGCCTTCCATAATTTTCCTGAAATACCTACTCTTACTCTGTCAAAATAAAAACGAGGTACACGAGTTTGAAACCACTGAGTTCCTGTTTGAGCATCGAGTGAATATTTTTCGCTTAGTTTATACTTGAAGGAAATGAGATTATAGGTGTTGATAGGATTATTTGTTTCACCTAGTTCATTTGTGGTGACATCACGACCTCGATCTAAGTTTGGGCCATCCCAAAAGATGAAATAACTTAAACCTAGTTTGTCAGATAGTTTTTTGTCCGATAATTTTTCAGAAGAGGAGAAAGCTATCGGTGAAAACAAAATTGTCATCAACACAAGTGCAAGACATAGGTAATAGTAAATTTTCATATCTTCTCCTTAGCTGTTTATAACAGCA
>JBMLQL010000036.1:0-9383 GCA_049241565.1 Bacteriovoracaceae bacterium
ATTCCCACACAGGCCATCTCCATGGGTGTAGGAACAATTTTAGAGGCCCAGAAAATTATCCTTCTTGCGACTGGAAACTCAAAGCGGGAGGCCATTAGACATCTTCTGCAATTTGAAGATCGCTCCGATTGCCCTGTGACTTATTTAAAAGGTCATAAAAATTTTACGTTGATTGCGGATCCTCAGGCACTACCAGAGGAATATTTGAAGCTTTAAGAGTTTTAAATTTTTTATCAACGAAAAACTGAACTTGGTAGAGACAACCTAATCCAAAATCCGGGGCATGGGCCCCTGGTTTGACAGTTAACTCTGCTCCCCGACGAACATTATCCATAAGCCATGCAGGAAGACGAAGATGATACGGGTTTCGCTCTATCTCACCTTTGTGATAAGTGAGGGCCTTCATTTGGACCGAGGCAATATTAAGAGGTACTTCTAAAAGTAGATTGGCCTTGGGATTCATTCCCCAAAATTCACTCCAGGCCACCACACAAGAGAAATTCGATTTCATGAGAGGGAGAACTTTTTTAAGAAGTTCACCTGTTTTTATGTGGGCCGGATGTTGGTCTTTCACATGGGGAGCTATGATTAAGTCAGGATTATAATCAGTAATGATTTTTTTGAGTTCTGTTGCTTTTTTTGCCCATGAGTCACTCAAGATTTTATTTTTAAAGCCAAGATAATCACAGGCCTTCATGAGTTCTTTGGTTCTCTCAGTCTGTCGATTTTTATTACTCCCAAGCGTGACTGCAATATTTAAAACTTGGGCGTGGTATTCATTCATTAATCTAAGGGCCAGGGCCCCAGAGATAATCTCATCATCGGGATGAGGTGAGAGGATGATAATTTTAATGTTTTTTTCAGATTTAAATTCTGAGAGAGAAGTTTTTAGAGAGAGTTTTTGAATGATGTCCTGAAGAACAGGGGTGAATTCCGTTTCACCAATCATAACTTAAAACCTTGTAAGAGTTGTAAGTACGTAACAAAAAGCAATAAGAATCAAAACTGATCTCATCATAGGAACCTCGGTGTGTATGTAATACTAATTTACCGAAGTTCTCTTGAGAAAGTCTAGAGGTTGAATGATGAGAGGATCTTAACTTAAATTGAGCTTTCAATTAGTTACGTTTGTAATCGTCTTGAAGGCGCACGATGTCATCCTCTCCAAGATAGTCACCCACTTGAGCTTCAATCAAAATCAGGTCTTCTTTCTCTTCATTTTCTAAACGGTGAACCTCTTCCTTGGGAATATAAGTCGATTCATTCTTATGAAGCTTAAATCTTTTTTCTCCGACCGTAACAATGGCCGTTCCACTGACGACGATCCAATGTTCAGAGCGGTGATGATGTTTTTGTAGTGAAAGCTTAGCACCAGGACGAACAACAATTCTTTTGACCTTATACTGATTAGAGTCTTCTAGAATCGTGTATGTTCCCCACGGCCTGTGAGCGGTCGTGTGAATATTTGTAAGTTCATTGTTGTAAGTCTTCACTAAACCAACAAGATCTTTCACTTTTTGAGTCGAACCTTTTTTAGCAATCAGAAGAGCATCATTAGTATCAACGATCATCATGTCTTCAATATCAACTGTTGTGATGAGTCGTTTCCCACCTACAACGAGATTGTTTTTAGAGTTAAGATGAATCACTTGCTCTTCAGTTGTGTTTCCTAACTTATCTTTTTTGAGGGCATCATAAAGAGAATCGAATGAGCCCAAGTCTGACCACCCCATATCTGCGGGAACGACTTTCACTTTTTTACTTTTCTCCATCACGGCATAATCGATACTTTCTGATCTAATGGCTTCCATATCATGTTTATTAATACGTAGAGGTGATTCTTTTTTTGAAGCCTCAAAGGCATTCAGAGAAGAATTGTAGATATCAAGGGCGTGAGTTTTTAATTCATCTAAATAGACAGACGCTTTAAAACAAAACATTCCGCTATTCCAATAATAATTCCCGGCTTGGACATATTTTTCAGCCGTTTCTTTTGAAGGTTTTTCTTTAAAGCTTTTTACATTGAATTGATCACCTTCGATATAACCATAACCAGTTTCTGCATAAGTAGGCTTAATACCAAAGGTAACTAGATGACCAGAGCTAGCAAACTCATGGGCCTTTTTGACGGCTTCGTTATAGGCCACTTCGTCATTAATGAGATGATCCGAAGGAACCACCAGGAGAATATCATCTGGATTTGAATTTAGAGCGGCTAGAGCTATGGCCGGAGCCGTATTACGCCCAATGGGCTCTAAAACAAATTGGCGATTATAGCTAAGCTTAGACTCATCTAATTGATCCAGACCCATAAAGTATTGGTCTTGGTTAATCACAACAGACAAATCTTTGGCCAGTTTAGTATTTCTCTTAAGAGTCTTTTGAAAAAGTGATTCGTTATCAAAAAGCTGAACAAATTGTTTAGGATAGAGACTGCGAGATACAGGCCAGAGTCTTGTTCCAGATCCACCACAAAGAATCACTACTTTCATAAAAAATCTCCTACGTATTATGCAGAGATTTTAGATTCCGAGTGTAGCGGAGGCAACAGTAAAATAGATGAGAAGCCCTGTAATATCCACAATTGTGGTAATGGCAGGACTGGCCACGACGGCAGGGTCTCCGCCGAGACGGCGCACAATAAGAGGAAGGCCTGCTCCGAGAAGAGCAGAGGTGATAACCTGGATAGCTATCGCGACTGAAATAGTTAGGCCAATATAGGGAAGCGTAAAGCCAGCGGGCAAATGAGAGTTAAAAGAAAGATAAGCAATTTTAAAAAATGTGAGTGCGGCCACACAAACAGAAAGCATAAAAGAAATTTTCATTTCTTTGAAAAGAATTTTGAGCCATTCATCATCAGTGACTTCACCCAGTGAAAGAGCACGAATAACAACGGTTGCTGCTTGAGAACCGGTGTTTCCGCCTGTGGCGGCCATCATCGGCATATACATTGCGAGAATGATAAAATGCTCAAGAACTCCTTGATACTCATTAATAATCATTCCTGAAATGATTCCAATGGCAGCAAGAGAAACAAGCCACACGACACGTTTTTTAAAATGGTGAAACGATGATGTGTTCATATACTCATCATCATTTTCAGAGGGCATGATCCCCATGAATTTCTCTAAATCTTCAGTGTGCTCTTCACGAATAACATCGATGGCTTCTTCGTGAGTCACAACTCCAACAAGTTGATTGAGAGAGTTCAGAACAGGGATAGCTGCTAAATCGTACTTTTCAATTTTTTGGGCCACTGATTCACGATCTTCATTTACTTCAGCATAAACAAAAAATTCATTGAGAAGTTCATCCACTCTCATATCTGGAATATTCATCACCAGGTCTTTAAGGGTCACCAGACCTTTCATGACCATAGAGTGATCGACGACGTAGATATAATAAATCATATCTTTGGTGGGAGCATCGATTCGGATTTTGGCCAAGGCCTGACTGATAGTCATATCAGCAAAAATGGTGGCAAAATTCGTGGTCATAATCCCACCGGCCGTTTCCGGAGGGTAGGCAGAAAGAATAATAACGTCTTCGCGGACAGCTTTATCTAAATAGGGCAAAAGCTCGATTTGTTCTTCTTTAGCGAGCTCTTGGTATAAATCTGCGCGAATATCTGAGTACATTTGTCCAAAAATTTGAGCAAAGGTTCTTCGGTCAAGAGAGTGGAAAAGATCTATTTGGCGATCAAGAGAGAAATCAGAAAAAATTCTTCCCTGGTCAGCAGGATCAAGTTGCTTGAGATAATTGGCCGTCTCCTCCAGAGATTTCTCTTCCATGAACTCCGCCACATCCATCGTGGGAAGTTCTTCCATCATTTCAACAAGTTGCTCGGTTTTTCCCTGATCAGAAAGGTCCTGAAGCATCTCTTGATTTTCTATATCTGGTGAGTTTTCGTTTTTATCTTCCATCTTAAATCTTTCTTAAATTAAATAAGGTTATTTTACCTTGAGACTAGAGTTTTCGATACCTTGGAGCTTTTTGCTGGGTCAAAGAAATTAAAGCGAAGCCTCTAGCTTATTCAAGTATTTAGAGAATTTGTCGATATATTAATTAGATCTTAATAGTTTTTAGAGGATTAATGAACGATATCAATATTTGTCGCTATTTATTTTTGGAGCCATGGGCGCCACTAGATGAGGCTTTTAAGAGTTCTCCCCAGTACCATGTTGAAGAACTTCAAGGAAATCCCCAGGATATTATTACTTTTCTTTCTAGTGAAAAATCTGCACTTCTTTTTTTCTCCCTAGGATCCAAAGATGATCTTGTTGCTCTCGCCAATTTCGTAAAGATGTCTAAAAAGGAACTTAAGGATTTGCCCCACAAGGTAATCGTGGTGAATTTTACAGGCAATAAGAATATTGAGAAGGCCATCATGAAGATGGGAATTCTTGATATTTTGGAAGATGGAATTAAGCCTCGAGCTCTTCGGTTTAAGATCGATTTTTGGATCAAGTCACTAGCGCATTCATTGAGAAGTAAGCCTCAAAAAGAAGTAAAACGAGAATTAAAAAATACTGATTCAAATCAGCAAGAGAAGCGAATTGATGCTCCTGTTTGGATTTCTCCTTTAGATCAAGAAGCTGATATTTGGATTGTGAGAAATCAGTTAGAAATTAAAAAGATTCTCAATCGCTGGCTTGTAAAGTTTTCGGCTCCGAGCCCTCATGTTGCCTCATGGGTTGAAGTTGAGGGGCAGACAGGAGTTTGGAAGTTTGATGTAAAACCTTCTCAGAGAGAACTATTTCTACTGACAACAGGGAATTGGTACTTTCGTGGCGACAGCAAACCGGAATTCCACTGGAAAGAACAGCAATGGACCATGGCCGGTGCTCAAATGGAATTATTTTATCAACAGGATAAAAATATTTTTCCTCGTTTCTATATTAAAGAAAAAGTCCTACATATTGCTAAAAATTCTGACTACGCTTTGACGAAGCAGCAGCTCATTCAAGAAACACTTGATCAAGAATTGATCTTTAAAAAAGACGAAGTTGCGGCTATTGATGACCTTGAGATTGAAAGTAAATCCACATCCCTAGACCCTCTTAAAGGTAAGTCTAGTACTGATGATTTAGGGTCCAACTCACTCTCTGGAAAAAGTAAAACAGGATCAGATCAATTGTCTGATCTGAATGGAAGAGGTAAATCTGATTCAATTGATGGTCAGATGAAAGGTCGCAGTAAAAATGGGGAATCCAACTTAAATGAACCTCTTGGTCATCAAGTTAGTGGAGTTTCTGGCCATGACCCTTTAAAAGGAAAACAAGAGGGAGAGGAACTTAGTTCAATTTACAAAAATGACTCAAAAAAATCCTCACCATTTGTGGGATCCGATGAAGAAGATAAAAGGTCACAAAAACAATCAGAATCCTCGAAAGGGCCACTTCAAGGGAAATCGAGTACTGACAGAGTAGATTCCAATTATAACTCAGAGTCTCAAAAACAATCTTCACTTGTAGACAAATCAGCAGATAAAAAAAGAAAAGAATTTGGCGACAAAGAAAGCTCTGATCTAAGTGGGAAATCAAAGACTGACGATCTTGGTTCATTTTATAATAATGAACTTAAAAACGATTCAACAACAAATACAGATGAGAAAAAGCGCTCCTCAGAATCCGCTAATCTAAAGCCTGTTTCTGAAAAGAACCCAAAATCAAGCTTTCAAGATGATATCGAAACTAAAAAAGAAGGTGCTGCCGGACGTAATAAATTTGAAAGTAAAGAACTTGATTTGGAAGTCGATGGTAAAGAAGTTCAAAAGTACTACAAAGATCATAATGAAGCCCCTCAATATGATGGGAAAGACTTATCCGGTAAAGGAGCGAAAGCGGATCAATTAGATGGATTCATGTCATCTAAGCGAGAAATGAATGAAAGAGATAAGAAATCTTCTGATGATGTGGAAAACAGAAATAATCTATCTAAGACAAATAAGGATCAGGATAGAAAGAATCCTCTTATACCAATAAGTGAAAAAACTCTAACAACTCCGGCACCTAATCTTGATCCATTTATTGATTCAACCACTCAAGCAAAAAATAATAATGGAGATCTTTCTAAAAATGAATCGGGATCTAAAAATCTAACTAGGGCTTCTAATATATATCCTATTAAACCGCAGCTGCAGGATAATGAGGATCTAGAAAGTGAAGGAGAGTCAATCGTTCAGACTGAAGATTCTCCGCAAGATATATCGCAAACAGCGAAAATTTACTCATTTATTACGCAAGGGGCGATCAAACGAATTTGTGATCTCGATGATTATTTTGATGATATCGTTACTATAAGAGTATCAGGTGGTGATTTCATAGAACTCGAGCCTGTTCATATTGATATGAGTTTTCACTATTTAAAAGAAAAGATACCTCTGAAAATCGACGGCGTGATTGAGGGGATTGATGCTGATGAGAAAAATTATTTTTTTGTAACTGTACGTTTAAAACAAAATCAACTTGATCAATTTGAGAAGTTTATGGCGATGTTTCAAAAGAGGCAATCACATATTAATCAATTTATTAAAATGGCTAAAGGGATTTAGCAATAGGTTTTCTTATGGATAAGAAAGAGTTGTTTAAAAAATTTTTAGAAGAAAACGATGTCCTGATCGTTGATAAAAATCCGTCCTCACGTAATAGGCTTTTAAAAACCATTTCAGATCTTGGTTCAAAAAGACATATGATTCATTCTGTTGCTTCAATGGCAGAGGCTGAACAAATTATTAAGACAAAAAAAATAGGTCTTGTTTTATCAGATTACTTTATAACAGGTGGGTCTGGTTTTGATCTTTTTAAGAAAGTTCGTGAAACCCATATTGATTCAAAAAAATTATGTCAAATTCTTGTAACATCGAATATTTCTCAAACTGCTGTGGCAAAAGCAGCTGAGGAGGACGTGGATTCTTTTATCATTAAGCCTTATACAATCCAAATTATACAGGAAAGCTTGATCAATGCAGTTAATGCTAAAATTTATCCATCGGCTTATGTCGTAAAAATTGAGGAAGCAAAGATCGCTATGCATGAAGGACGTTTTGACGAAGCAACAAGTCTTCTCAAAGATGCTATGACTATGCATTCTCGTCCTGCACTGGCCTTGTTTTATATGGGGCAAGTTGAGTACATGAAACGAGCAATCACTGAAGCCGAAGGTAATTATTCAAAAGGACTTAGCTATAACAATATTCATTTTAAATGTTTAATTGGTCTCTATGAACTTTTTATGCAGGAAAATAAATATCAAGAAGCTTATCAAGTTGTTAAAAAGGTAGCAAAGTTTTTCCCTGCAAATCCAGATAGGCTCACACAAATTGTTCGTTTGGCGATTCAGACGGAACATTATGATGATATGATCTTTTATTATGATATTTTTACAACTCTTGATGAGCGTTCTAAAGTTCTTATTAATTATATTGGAGCTGGTCTCTATATTGCCGGTAAGCACCACCTTATTAATGGGAATGTTTCAGAAGCGTTAAAGTGTTTTGAGTGTGTTGCTGTCTCTTGTTCTGAGTTTACTAAGTTTTTACGGGCCATGATTACAGTTCTTATTGAGAATAATCTCGCTTCTGAAGCTGAGACTTTTCTTGCCAGATTCCATGCAGGCTCTTTAGATCATGAAGATTATTTAGTTAGCGAGTTTCTTGTTTTTTCTGCTTTGAACAAGGATCCAAATTTTTCTGTTCGTCGTGGGCTTGATCTTTACAACAAAAAAATTCGCGATTTTCTTTGTATGAAGGAAATGATTGAGGCCATGCGAACGTCAGGGATTAAAGAAGATAAACTTAAAGAATACCGTCATGAGATTGAGAATCTTTTCCCTGAGAGAATATAGCTGAAAGCGTTTTTGTCAGGTAATCTCTCAAAATTTCTTACTCAGATCTAATTTGTTTTACGAAGACCTCTTATTTGTGGTCAGCTAGTCTTGTTTAGCTTTAATCACAAAGGAGTGTGAATGAAACTTCAAGGACTTTTGAAGTCTGTTCTTATCGCTATGGCGGTAACATCAACAGTAGCTTCAGCTGCAGAAGGAAAATTTTTAGTAAGATTTGATCTTACTGAGTCAGTAAAAGTATTGCTTAAAAAATCGGATCTTGATGTCACAGGTATTAATTATAATGAAAATATAATTGAAGCTTTGGTTACAGAAGAAGAGTTTAATAAGCTTCAATCTAACAAAGCGAAATTCCATTATGTACTTCCTCAGAATCTTTTAAGAGGACCAGATAAGGAATATAAAAATCCTCAGAAAATCGCTGAATTCCTTCAAGATGTTCATGGCCGTTTTCCAGAAATCACAACTTTAAAAGTTATCGGGAAATCACTCGAAGGTAGAGATATCTTAGCGATTAAAATTTCAGATAATGCTTCAAAGAAAGAAGTTGGTGAACCAGTCATTCTTTTTAATTCTATGCACCATGCTCGTGAAGTAATGACTCCTGAAGTGGCCATCGATATTATCGATTATTTGACCCAAAAGTATGATGCTGATGACAAAGTCACAAGCTGGGTTGATCGTAACGAAATTTGGGTTGTCCCAATGTTCAATGTCGATGGTAACCAGAAAGTTTGGGATGATGATTCTATGTGGAGAAAAAACACTCGTGGTGGATACGGTGTAGATATCAACAGAAATTATCCTGCAACATGGAACACATGTAATGGTTCTAGCTCACGCCAAGGGGCGCAGGATTACCGTGGTCCACAGGCCGCTTCAGAACCAGAGACTCAGGCCATGATGAATTTTGTTTCAGAAATTACGCCTGTATTTAATATCTCTTACCACTCTTATTCTGAATTAGTTCTTTATCCTTATGGATGTAAGCCACTTAAAGCAGAGCAAGATGTTGTATCATCCATTGGTAAAGAGATGGGAGCTCTTCTTAAGTATAAAGCTGGAACTCCGTGGGAGCTTCTTTATAATGCAGATGGCGGAGATATTGACTGGATGTATATGGAGCATCAGGTAATCCCATATGTGATCGAAGTGAATAGTACGATGCAAGGATTTCAACCAAGTTATTCAAAATGGAGACAGGTCACTGTTGAAAGAAATAGAGCAGGTTGGATGCTTCTTCTTGATCGTGTGGAAGGGGCTGGATTCAAGGGAATTGCGAAGAAAACAGAGAAGAGTATCGAGATTTATTCTGCAAAAGAAAAATCAGTTATTCAGAACTACCGTATCAAAAAAGATGGATCTTATATCGTGATACTTTCACCGGGTGAGTATGAAATTAAATTTAAAGATGAGAATCAAGTGGTGAAGAAAATGAAAAAACTTGTTATCGAAAATAAAATGATTCAGCTCTAAAAATAGTGAGGAGAGGCTCGGTTATTGTTGATCGAGCTTCTTCTCAATATATTTCTTTATTT
>JBMLQL010000037.1:0-4663 GCA_049241565.1 Bacteriovoracaceae bacterium
TGAGAAAAAATCTTTTAGTTTTGTGGAAAGAGTTCAGCTTAATTTCTTAGATAAAAAAATCGATATTTAGGCAAAAAAAAAGCCCTCGTACAAGGGCTTTTTTTATTATCGAATTACTTAACTTCTTTATGAAGAGTGTGACGACGAAGATTCGGGTTATACTTGTTCATTTCAAGACGCTCTGGAGTCGTCTTCTTATTTTTTGTCGTAGTATAACGTGAAGGTGATTTTCCTTCTTTACGAGCTTCAGTACATTCTAAAGTAACAATTACGCGTGGTCCCTTCGCCATATAAACCCCTTAAAAAACAATGATAGATTAAATATTTACTTAAAAGTCATAGCAATATAATCTCTGATCAAGAACTTGGCAAGCTTTTCTCGGTGGAACACATTAAATGCAGAGCATTAATTTAGAAAATTGGACATATACGCGATTCGAAAACGGCCCTTACCGCGCCTTCCTCTCTCTTGGAGCAGATCCTGAGAGCCTCACAGCGGACGGTTTTCTCTATTATGTGACTGTCATGAATGGGGAAGAAATCGAAGTCATGCAAAAAACCTTCACCTCACTCACGACGGCCTGTCTCTATGCCAACGATCATTACGGCGACTGGACATGGATTGATTTGACGGCTAAAAAAGAAGGCTGCAGTACTTGTATTGCTCACTAAAATCGGGAAATAACCTCTCTTTAAGTTCATCGCTTAAATAATGAAAATTCTCTCGACTAAAATCTTTTTCGCCCACTCTTCCTTTGTAGACTTTTGTCATCTCTCCTTGAAGATCAATTTCAAAAAGTGGTGTCTCGCGCAGAAGCCACTCTTCTGAGCTCCACTGAAGCATTCTTTCTTGAATGATATCTGAGGAATAAAAGAATTGTTCTGGAATTTTTTTAGACTCCACTCCTAGATTCATGGCCACGGCATTAATCACCTGCTCTTGAGTGATATCTGCCTTGAGTTGATTTAATGTCATCACCTTTGAGCGCACAGAAGGAATACTTTTTGATTCAGAAATTTCTGCACTGGCCTCAAGAGATTTTTGAAGCTTTACAAGATCAGAATGAATAAGAAGAGTCCCATGATGAAAAGAAGCATCTTTAGTCTGTTTGTAGGCCGACCCAGAGATTTTCTTTTTCACTCCATCTACTGGATCAAGACAAAAGAGGTCAAATCGCTCTGAAATAATGGCCTCAACGCCAAGAGTTTTTAAGGACTTCTGAAGAATACTCACCGCCAGAGATTTATCCACCATCGGGCGCTCAGTGATCATACAATAATTGAGATTTCCAAGATCATGAAAAACTGTTCCGCCACCACTTTGCCTTCTCACCAACCAAAGATCATTTTTAGTTAGGTAAGAAAGATGACCTTCAAGCCACGGGTTCTGGAAACGGCCTAAAACAATACATGGCCGGTTAACATAAAAAAGAATCAGGGGCAGATCTCCCCTTTGTTCACGTAGAAAAAAATCCTCAAGAGCGAGATTAATATAGGGGTTCTGAAATGGAGAAACTAAAATCTGAACATCGCTCAAGGTTGTGACTACTTCTTCTTTTTATCTAAAAAACAAGGATGTCCAAAGAGACATTTCTCATTAATAGCTCGGGCCACACTTTGAGGCACCATCTCTTCCCAGCCTGATTCATTGTTCACAATCATCGAGAGGACTTTACTTGAATAAATATGAATATAATTTTTATCAAAATTGGTAATGTCTTTAAGATGCCCACCTTCTTTAAGATAAGCATAAAGATGCTTACTTGTTTCAGGAACATCAAGATTATCCAGCGACTCTAGCTGACCCTCTTCGCTCTTGTAAGGATAAATATAGGCCTTTACATTCTTACGGAAAAGCTGACCAAGGGCCCCTAAGAGACCTCCCACTGAGCTCGCATAGTCATCATTGAAAACTTGTTGGAAATTATAGATCCCTAAAACAAGGCCAAGATTGGGAGTATTGTACTTAGTAAGAAAACTTGAAAGCTTATAATATTCTGGATAGTTCGTCACAAGAACCTGCTGCCCTAGAGCACAGAGAAGATCCACTCTCGCTAGGAAATCTTCATTCACAATCTGACCATCAGCATTCAAATTCGAGATCGTGATCTCAGAAACAGTGACAATATTTTTTTCTTCTACGCCAATATCTTCAGAAAATTGCTGAAGACCAGTTTTGATCATATCAAAAGAAACAAGAGTTGGTGGACGGTAACTTCCTCGCACTACGAGAACATTCTTGCGGTAGAGAAGATCAGAGGCCAGAACAATTTCGCCACTTGAATTAAACATCACCGCGTTGGTCATCCCCTCTTTTACTAACTGAAGATTGAGAAGACGGTTATCGTAAGTTTTAAACTCTGGCCCGGTGAACCGAATAAAATTCACTTCAATACGTGTATTGTCGAGATGATCAAGAAGAGAGCGAATCAGCTCTTCCGGCTTATCTCTCAGAAACATGGCCGCGTAGACAAGATTGACCCCAATAATACCGATGGCGTCTTGCTGGAACACATTCTGAGGATCAAGCATACGCACATGGACGACGACTTCATTGCATTCCCCACCCGGTGTTGCCTGAAATTTAACACCCATCCAACCATGGGACTCATTATCTTTTTTAAAATTAAGGGCCGAGATCGTATTAGCGAAAACAAAAAACTGATGATCCTTTCCACGAGTATCACCAAGGCGCTCATTTAAAAGATCGTATTCTTTAGAAAGCATTTTTGAGAGACGAGACTCACATACATAGCGGCCGCTTCCCTCTTTCCCGTAGATATGGTCACTGAAGGTCATATCGTAGGCGGAGATAGTTTTAGCGATTGATCCTGAGGCCCCACCGGCCTGAAAAAAGTAACGGGCCACTTCCTGTCCGGCCCCAATTTCAGCGAATGTGCCATAAAAACGTTTCGCCAAATTTATTTTAAGGGCCTTCTGTCTCAGAGAGAGGGTTTGATCAACCATAGTTAAAATCCTTCAAGGGCAGCAAAAATAGCTATTTAACCCAGTTTACCACTGCCGTGTCCACTTGAGGAGTAAAAATCTGACCGCTATTTTTTGTCTCTATGGCATAATAAAATAAAGGATATGACCGAGAAGGTCATACCAAGGGGTTTGTTATGATGATTACTTTTCTTATCGCCGCTTCGATTCTTGCAGTTTGGACAGTAAAATTCAAATCAGTCAAGGCCTACGCTCCAGTCAAAATCCGTCGTAAGTAAAAGGCTTACTCCCTAGGGAGTAAGCATTTTTGAAACGATCTCAAAGGTATCTTTTGAAGGGTTGGACCCAAGTATTCTGCTCAGCTCTTTTTTCACACCATCTTTCCGTACAATATCTTCTCTTGAAACAAATGAAAAAACCGTTGAAAGCCTCGAAGCGATTTGAGGATTAAACTGATCAACTTCTATAATCTTGTCGGCCAGGGTTTTAAACCCAAGACCAGAATGATGGTGGAACGCTAGCATATTGGCCTTGGCCAAACTCATATAGATTGCACGAATAAAATTAGGAATTTTCCCTGCAAAGGCCGGATGGGTCTCAAGCTCAGGGAGGCGCTGAAACAATTCCTCTGCCGGAAGTGTGGCCGCCTGAACGCCAAACCATTTCTGCATCACGAGAGCATCATGACGCCATTTTTTATCAAAGGCATCCAGGGCCCATTTACCTTTCATGCCATGTTGAGACAAGATGGCACGAAGTCCGGCCAGCTCCTCAGTCATGGTTTGTGCTGTCTTAAAATGACCTTCCACAAGTTCATTTTGATGACTCAAATGAGATAATAATGAGAGGCATAGATTTTTAAGAGCACGGGCCCCCATGGTCTTGCTTGATAGTTTCCCTTGAGCAAGTTTTCCCATTTCTTTATAGGTATTCAGAAGTTGTGATTCAAATTTTTTGGCCAAATGGATATCTAAAATTTTAAGGGCCTTGGCATTAATCTCTACCTCAGGGGCCTTGAGCTCCTGGTATAAAGTTGCTTCATGGGGTATTTCTAAGATATAGGCCTTAAAAGCTGGATCAAGGCCTGTATCTTGAAGAATAAGTCCCCAAGGATGAGCGATATCATTTAAAAGTCCATCCACTGACTCTCCCTTTTTAAGAAGATCAGTCATTTTTTTAAGTGTCGAGAGATAAACTTTTTGGGCCGACTCATAACGATTAAAAGAATCTGAATCATGTCCCATCAAAAGCTGAAGATCCGAGATGCTATAAGGAAAATCAATATGAACAGGAGCTGAGAATCCTCTATTTAAAGAAGGAATCACCGGTCCACTAACTTTAAAAGTAAACTCTTCAGAAAGCGAAGTCAGCTCAATCATTCTCTCTGCGACCACTTCTTTTCCATCAATATTATAAAAGGCGAGTTTAAGAGGAATATGAAGAATATTTGTATCAGGAACCGTCATTGGTGTTTTTGGATACTGCTGCTCAATTTTTAATTTATAACTGTCCCCAACAAGCTCTCCGCGGACTTTAAGAGTAGGAGCTCCGGCACGTGAGTACCAATTCTTAAATTGAGTCAGATCTTTTCCAGAGGCAAGTTCCATGGCCTTCACAAAATCTTCCGTCGTGACTCCTTGCCCATCAAAAAGTTCAAAATATTTTTTCAAACCTTTTTTGAAATTTTCTTTTCCAAGAAGAGTTTCGATCATACGAA
>JBMLQL010000037.1:4763-53334 GCA_049241565.1 Bacteriovoracaceae bacterium
TTTGAAATTTTCTTTTCCAAGAAGAGTTTCGATCATACGAATGACTTCGGCTCCCTTCTCATAGATAGTCATAGTATAGAAATTGTTGATTTCAATAAAAGACTCAGGCCGAATTGGGTGACTCATTGGACCGGCATCTTCTGGGAACTGATTTTCTTTAAGACGTTTAACATCTTCAATTCTTTTCACAGGGCGAGACTGCATATCAGAAGAGAATTCTTGATCGCGGTAAACAGTAAGACCTTCCTTTAAGGTCAACTGAAACCAGTCACGGCAAGTCACTCTATTTCCCGTCCAATTATGAAAATACTCATGCCCAATGACGCCTTCTATATTTTGAAAATCAGAGTCCGTGGCCGCTTTTTCATTAGCAAGGACATAGCTTGAATTAAAAATATTGAGACCTTTATTTTCCATGGCCCCCATATTAAAAGAATCAACCGCCACGATCATGTAAATATCCAGATCATACTCAAGACCATAAGTCACTTCATCCCATTTCATGGCATGCTTAAGTGAGTCCATGGCAAAACGAGACTTCTCTAAATTCCCTTTATCTACATAGATCTCAAGTTTTACTTTTCTCCCAGAGACAGTCGTAAAAAAATCTTCGAGAACATCAAACTCACCGGCCACTAAAGCAAAAAGATAAGAAGGCTTTCTGAAAGGATCTTCCCAATCCACATAATGCCTTCCATTTTCTAAATCTCCTGCACCTATTTTATTTCCATTACAAAGAAGAAATGGATAGTTCATTTTATCGGCAATCACACGTGCCTTAAAAGTGGCCATATTATCTGGACGATCAACATAATAAGTAATTTTCCTAAATCCTTCAGGCTCGCATTGCGTGCAAAAAGCCGTACCTGAAAGATAAAGTCCTTCGCAGGCGGTATTAAGATGAGGATGGATTTCAACTTCTATATCTAGCGTGAAATTTTCTGACTTCTCATTGGGAATAATTAATTTTTCAGGAGTCGTTTGATATTGTCCTTGAGATAACGTGACTCCATCTTTTTTAACCGAGATGAGTCTCAGATTCTCACCTAATAATTCTATGGCCGTCCCTTCAGGAACTCCCTGATTTCGCTTGAGATGAAGCTTTGAAGAAACAATTGTCTTTTCGGCGAAAATATCAAAAACGAGATCCACATGAGTCACTAAATAATCTGGCTTACGATAATCTTTAAGATACTGAGTTTTAGGAGTTGCTGTCATAATCAAACCTCTAGCTCCACCTGGTAACCAGCATGTGAGCGAATATTAATAACACCTTTTTCAAAAATCAAATACTGTCCCTTAATTCCCATCAGCCTTTGCTCAATAGCAGGAGTTTTTTCAACAGAAATGGATGAGACTTTTTCCGGGTAGGTTTCTACTGGATAGTTAAATGAGTAGACCTCATCCTCCAATACATCAAATTCAAAATTCTCTAACTCGCCTCTGGCCTGTCTCATCAAATTTTTTGTTTCTAGTTTTAAATCCAACTGATCCTGGCCGCCTTTAAGCATTTTTCGCCAATCAGTTTTATCATTTATATATGCCTTTAATGTGGACTCAATAATACCTGACTGAAGACGACTCGTGACGGCCATCATCGGCAAGGCCTGTGTGGCCCCTTGATCCATCCAGCGAGTAGGAACCTGAGTCAGTCGAGTAATACCAACTTTAAGTCCAGAGGAATTAGCGATATAAATGATATGTGGTTTAAGACAGTGCTCCTCACCCCACTTGGGCTCCCGGCAAGTCCCTTTGTCGTAATGACAAAGCTCAGGTTTAACGATGCAAATATCACACTCCGCAAGCTTCATTGTGCAAGGAAAACAGTAGCCTTGATTGTAAGACTTCTTGATGAGCTTTCCACAATTCACACAATTAATATTTCCATTAAAAATCAAACTGATTTTTTGGCCGACAAAAGGATTCAGTGATATTTCGACACCATCTAAGCGAAGTTTATACTCAACTATTTCAGTGTGCGTCGTTTTCATTTTAGACAAATTTCCAGAGTATTTCATTCATAAATTATGGCAAAAATTTCTCCATTTAGCTCGAAAAAAAAATCAATTCGAAGTTCTTAATCTTTCTTAAGGAACTCCGATGAGTCCGTGCCCAAATTGATCGCATTTTGCATTGAAGGAACAAGGAAGGATTTATGAAAAAATGGATTTTATCTCTCAAAGTACTCGTACTCACACTGGCCATGGCCCTCGCACCGAGCTGTGGAAATCAACCAACAGGACTCCCGAACATTCCAGGTGTTCAAGGACCTCTTTTTAACGTTGTAGATGGAAAAGTGATGATCACTTTTAACTTCTTAACTTTGAATTCAAATTTTGGTGGACGCATTCCACTTCCAAAAACAAAGAATTCATTTGTTGAAATCACACCAAATATTATCGATGGTGGGACTACAGCTCAGTTTCTATTAGATGTTGAAGATCTTCGTTCTGCTGGACTAGGTTCTCAAGATCCTACAACTCTTCCAGACGGTCGCCCTCTTCCAGGTATTCCAGGCGGTACACTCCCTGCCA
This sequence comes from Bacteriovoracaceae bacterium, assembly GCA_049241565.1. Lineage (GTDB taxonomy): Bacteria > Bdellovibrionota > Bacteriovoracia > Bacteriovoracales > Bacteriovoracaceae > DZBG01. Next base: position 7,298 of record JBMLQL010000037.1, read on the forward strand.
TTGCAGTTAATGTGCATGAGATCCTTGATTCAACACTTTACTTCAACTCAAATCTTTTTGGTCTATTCATTCCTATTAATAAGCTGAACACTCAAGGTCTTTCAGCTTATTATAAAGTAGTTATCAAAGGTCAAGATGCTGGTCTTCTAGGAATTGTTTCTTCAGATGAAAATGGAGAAAATGCTGGTTTCACTCTTTTCTTGAAACTTGATACTCTTAGAAATAAAGATTTCAAAAAGATCATCAATCTTTCTAAGAAAAACCGTAGCGTTGTGTACTAAGGGTTTTGATATTTGTTAAATGGGCCCTGTCGAAAGACAGGGCTTTTTTTTTGTAAAAACTTTAAGCGCGCGACAAATATTTCGACAAAAAATCGGAAAAAACAAAAGCCTTCTTTCCTCAATTAAAGCCACTTAATTAGTTGAAATAACATCCAAAATAGTCCTTTTATGGACTAATTCCTATCATTTTTACACGCCTTTCTTCATTTATCCCATCAACACCATTTAATCTTTCATAATGATAGAACTTGAGAAATGAAATGATACTTTGGAGGATTCCATGAAAAAACCAATAACGCTTGTACTCTTAGTACTTCTATTGGTCACGGCCTGTGGAAAAGAAAGCAAAGAAGATAAGTCGCCCGTAAACACGGCTCCTGGTCTAACCAATGAAGATGTCATTACAGAAGCCACTCAACGAGTCATTGATGCTGTTAATGCTGGTAACTATGAAAGACTTGATCAACTTCTGATTAACGGTGATAAGGCCAATCTTGATGTTATTCTTCCTAATGGTGAAACACTTCTCACTCAAATCCTTCGATCCGGGAATGTGACGATAGCTAGACGCCTTATTGAGGGTGGAGCAAGCATCAATAAGAAAAATCGTCGTGGAGAAACTCCCCTGATGATGGCTGCTCTCAAAGGGTATGTTGATTTCATGAAGAACACCCTATTTCCGATGAGAGTCGATGCTGATGCCCAGGATAATAATGGTGATACAGCTCTTCACTTTGCCATTCTTAATAGTCAGGAAGTGGCAGCTAATAGTCTGATTGATTACGGTGCCGAAGTCCGCATCACAAACTCATCTAAAAAGAACTCTGAAGTCCTGGCCCGTGAAATGGGAATGATAAATCTCCTTAAACGAATTATTAATATTATCGACTCTCAACGTGGAAGACCTGATCGCTCTAAAGTAAAGAATGCTGTGATTGAGGGGAATATTAACCTAGTTGATGAAATGCTTGGTCTTGATCCAGCGATCATTGTTGACTATGCTGACCTTAACCTTCTTTTCCTTGCTGTAAGAGAAATCAAAGAAGATCATATTGCTGATCGCATGGTGGATATTCTTCTCACACGGCAAGCAAATGCTAATGGGTTCATTGGATCACTTAATGTTCCTATCATTGAAGCTGTGAAAAAGAATCGTCAGAATATTATTAAACTTCTTCTTGATTATAAGGCCGACCCTAATCTTCAAGATGAGAACGGGTTAACCGCTCTCATTCATGCCGTGAGGGCCAATAATCCTGAGATAACTAAAAATCTCTACGATAAAAATGCTCTTAAGAGATACAAGGCCAAGGTTAACGGCAAAGATAAAAAGATCAATGCCTGTTCAGTGGCCCGTGATGTGAAAGATGATCTTAAAACAAAAGAAGAGAAAGAAAGAAACAAAGACATCAAGGATATTCTTGTCTGCGGACTACGCTTCCTTCCTTTCATTTAGTTTAAAAATTCTTGGAATTAGCATGAGGCCAGGGATGGCCACTAGTGCACAAACAATAAAAAACCACTCCCAACCCATCATCTTGGCCATCCAACCTGTGGGAGCCGAAATAATCACTCGAGGAATTCCCATCAAAGAGCTTAAAAGAGCATATTGTGTGGCGGTAAATTGTCTATTAGTGATTGACGCCATATAAGCTGAATAGGCAGCAGTCCCCATGCCAGAGGCTAGGTTCTCTATAGCAATGATAATGGCCAATGAAGTTAGTGCATGTGGCATTGAAGGAAGAGCGGCAAATCCAAAAGTGGAAACGGCCTGAAGAATCCCAAAAATCCAAAGAGAGTTTTTAATGGGAATTTTGGTCATCATCACTCCACCAACAAATCCCCCCATCAGTGTGGCCACCATTCCGAAAGTTTTGGCCACAGACGCAATATCAGTTTTGGTGTAATCTAAATCAAGAATAAATGGCGTGGTTAAATTACTCGCCATGGCATCACCAATTTTATAAAGCAAAATAAAGGCGAGCATCAGCCACGCTCCATGCCTGCCAAAAAACTCTTTTAAAGGCCCAAAAACTGCTTCTTGAAGAGTTCTTGGCCTATGGTACTCATTCTTCTCCATTGGTGCAAAAAAGGTAAAGACAAGGGCCGGAATCATGGCCAGGGCCATAAACTGATATACTTTCTCCCAACTCATTCGATCGGCCAAAAATAAGGCCATGGCCCCTGAGACAATCATCGCCAGTCGGTAACCATAAATATAAACCGAAGAGCCCAGACCTAGCTCTTCTTCTGCCAGGATCTCACGTCTGTAGGCATCGATCACGATATCCTGAGAAGCGCTAAAGAAGGCCACAAGAAGGGCCATTAGGGCAATCATATAAAGCCCAGTAGCAGGATTAAAAAAAGAGAGACCAAAGATACTGAGAACAAGAAAAGCTTGAGTGAGAAGAATCCATCCCTTCCGTCTACCAAGAAATGGCAAAGAGTATTGATCCATTAAAGGGGACCAGACAAATTTATAAACATAAGGCTGACCGATAAGAGACACCATCCCGATTTGAGTCAGATCAACTTTGGCATCAGTCATCCAGGCCTGTAGAGTAGAGCCCGTTAAAAGAAGGGGAAGCCCAGCGGAGTACCCCATCACTAACATGGTTAGCATTTTGTAGCTGAAAATCTTTTTCATGACTGACATGGATGGGGCCTTGAGTCTTAAATTTTAAAGATGCGGTGATTGTTTATAATGGAAAGCATTTTCCGTTATTTTCTTATTATCACGTTTTGATTTCTTTTTTGTGACAGCACTGAACTTGAGCATCTTCACTGTCTCCCCTAGGGCCTTCGCAAGAATCGGTGGAACAGCATTTCCAATTTGTCTAAACTGAGCCGTTTGTGATCCATAGAAAACAAAATCATTAGGAAAGCTCTGGCAAGCTGCTGCTTCACGAGGAGTAAGATATCTTGCCTCTTTTGGGTGATAATAACTTGTTCGTGCTGTAAGAATAGTTGGACTTGGTCCTTTTAGACTTAAGCGCTGAAGACGAGTTTGGCGGAAGCGATTCTCGCGAAGCTTTTTCCAATCCACTCCGAACCATAATTTTTTAGGAAGATAGCTTTTCTCATCTTCCTCATAACGAATCCCTTTGCCTTCAGGAATATGCTTCAAGCGTTCACGATCTTCTGGATTTTTTAGTTCGGCCAGTTTTGTATCATGATTATAGATAACACCATTTTTACTTTTAAGATTTTTAAAAACGTCACCTACAGTGACAAGCTTATGTTTTCCACGGGTCCCATGACTTGGCTCAGGAAAAAGACAATCTCCCCCTAGAACTCCCATAATAATAGCGCGTCTTCTCTTCTCAGGAACACCATACTCCTCAGCACTCAAAACTCGAGCATCCATCGTATAACCGAGTTTTTCAAAATGAGAAAAAATGAGTTCAAGAATCTTTTGATTTTTCCTTGCCACAAGTCCTGTGACGTTCTCAAAAAGAATGACCTTAGGTTTGGTGATTTTTACAACACGAACAAACTCTTTAAAAAGTTGGTTACGCTCATCTTCAACTTGTCCTCTTCCCACAGTGGAGAAACCTTGACAAGGAGGACCACCGACAACCATATCGATGGTTTGATTTTTCAGAAGCGATTTCAATTTCGCTTCTGAAAGTTTTTTTATATCTCCAAGATATGTTTGAGCATGCTTGTGATTGTGCCCAAAGCTCTCGATGGCATACTTATCAGCATCCACACCGAGGAGGCATTTATGTCCAGCTAACTCTAAACCATGTGACAAACCGCCACACCCACTGAACAAGTCGATAAACTTAAAAGATGATGATGTTGTTTTCATGAAACCTATTTGATCAAATTATTTATACTTTAGCAGTGTAAATTCGATGATTTCACCTGTCTATAAAAACCCTAACTTCTGATTGATAAAACTAATGATTGTTTGCCATGTAAAACATCCTAATTATTTGTATTTCACTCTCAAAAATCTATCCAAACTATGTTAATATACCGATACTAAATGTAATTATCTTTAACTTTTAACGACGAGGTTTCTTATGAAAAGAAGAGATTTTTTAAAGAGCACATTTTTTTTCGCAGCTGTTTCAGCAGTCGCTGGAAAAACACTTGGATTATTCAATGAAGCCATGGCAGTCACAATGGTTGCCGCAGGAAAATTAGGCTATAAAGCTGCAGCCCCTGCGAATCAAATCAAGGCAGGAAAACAATGTAGTACATGTTCATGGTACAAAGCCGACGCAGCTGGTGGAGCTGGAAACGGTCAGTGTACACTTAAAGCAATGCAGCAAGCCATGAAAGCACCAGCGGTTTATGTGGCCGAAGCTGGTTATTGTAATATGTGGAAGAAAAAATAATAAAATTCAAGCACTTGAATGTTTTGTAGGCCCTCTTAATGAGGGCCTTTTTTTTGGCAAATAAACCAACCTTAATCCAAACTAAAAATGTCAGATGATGTTAGTTAACATTCAAACTCCGATCTGAAATAAATGCGTCCACGAAAATCTCATGAAGGAGAACGAGGGATGAATAAATTTTTTGGACTGGTATTGCTAGCGATACTCTCTATGAATGCACAAGCAGGTGTAGACGTAGTTTATGGAAAAGATACACGTAAAGACGTTTATCAAACGACTAACGCTCTTCATGTAAAACTTGCTGCTTCAACAGCTGGTATGTTTCATGTTTCTCAGCTTTCAGTAACGGCCAATAAAAATGTTTTCAGTATCCGTGGTGCTGAATCTCTTCAGCGCTCGATGAATGTTTGTTCATCTGAGAAATTTGCCACTCAACCAGCCGCTGCCTCTTGTTCTGGATTTCTTGTAGGTGAAGACACTCTCATCACAGCTGGACACTGTGTAATTGATATTATGCCAACAGTTGAACAAGCTTGTAAGAGCTTTGTATGGGCCTTTGACTATTCAATAAAATCTGCTGGCCATGATCCTACAAAAGCAATTTCAGTCACAGATATCTACTCTTGTAAAAAAGTTGTCGCTGCTAAGCTTGATGCCATGAATGACTATGCTGTTATTAAATTAGACCGCAAAGTTGTTGGACGTGCTCCTCTTAAATTCCGTGAGTCAGGAAAAGTGGCCAATTCATCTGACCTAGTTGTGATTGGACATCCATCAGGACTTCCTTCAAAAATTTCCTCAGGTGGGAAAGTTCTTCATAACACACATCCAAATCAATTCGTAACCTCACTTGATACATTTCAAGGAAACTCTGGTTCAGCCGTTTTTAACTCAAAGACTGGTATGATTGAGGGGATTCTCGTTCAAGGAAAAATCGACTACCGTCCAAGCATTCCTTCTAACCCTGGAAGCTGTCTGGTAGTGAACAAGTGTGACGCCAAAGGCGTGAAGTGCGAACTTGACGGTGAAGGTGTTCCACCAGGTGAGATTGTGACAAGAATCACTTCTCTAACAGCAGGAATTAAACAAGCACTTGCTTTAAAATAATTGCCTTTTCATAGGGGAGATCAATCAGCAAATCTTTTTGCCGAGAGCTCTCCCCTCTTAAAATCTCAACTCGACTCTTACTTATCCCTAGCAATTTTCCTATAAACCTTAGAACTTCTTCATTGGCCTCACCATCTCTTGGCGGTGCTTTGATTTTAATCTTTAGTCTCGGAGATTCACCAAAAAGACCACTGATCTCTGTTTTACTGGCCCCGGGTTGAATATAGACAAGGAGTAACGTCTGCTGATCCCCTTTCTCTTTGATCCACGAAAATGTTTCCATATCATTAATATTGGCCTTAAACTTATCCTATGACTATACAACAATGGTGGTGGCAAGTTTCGGAAATGACCCTAGCTTCCCTTAAATCTCGCTACAGAAAAACGATTACGGGTATGCTTTGGGTTATCGCCAATCCACTTCTTATGTTTGGAGTACAAAGCCTCGTTTTCAAAAAATTTCTACGACTAGATGTTCCTGACTATTATCTTTTTCTCCTTGGCGGTCTTATTCCTTGGATTTTCATCACTCAAACACTTCAGATGAGTACCCCGACTTTTGTGAATTACACTCAGCTCATGAAGTCGTTTAAAATTCATCCTCATGTTTTAATTTACTCCCAGATTCTAGATAACCTGATCAACTTCCTACTCACTTTCTTTATTCTATTAGTTCCCACTTATTTTATTCATGGCATGAACTTCACTCATTTACTTCTGCTGCCACTTCCTCTCCTCTCTTTGGTAATAGCAGTGACCGCCATGAGTTCAATTCTCTCAACTCTCAATGTTTTTTTTCGTGATACTAATTTTGTTTTAGGCTTTTTATTCTCAATCCTTTTTTTTCTCACTCCTATTTTTTACCCATTAGAGTTTATGCCTCGTGAGTATCACTGGATTGTCACTTTAAATCCAGTTTACCACCTAATATCTCCAGTTCGTGATATTGTTTACGGTAAGTTTGGAGCTGATTTCTGGCATCATCTAGGTCTTTCTTATCTTTGCTCACTCATCGTCTCTGTCATTGCTATTTCATACTGGAAACTCAAAAGGAATGACCTGTATGCAAGACTCTAATCCTATTGCTGCAGCTAAGAATGTCTCTCTACATTTTGAGCTTCAGCATTACTTCCAGAACTCAATGAGAGATAAATTTATCCGTGCGATAACAAGTCCTATTGAGACTTTTTTTAAAGAAAATGAAATTTTGCGCATCCTTGATGAAGTTAATTTTGAAATAAAAAAAGGTGATCGCCTTGGTATTATTGGTGTCAATGGAACAGGCAAAACGACCCTTTGTCGCTGTTTAGTAGGAATGTATAAGCCGCAAAAAGGTAAGATCGTAGTCAATGGAGTGGTGAGAGGAATTTTTGATACCTCTACCGGAATCATGCCTGAGCTAACAGGAAGAGAGAATGCTTATCTTTTGGCCCGACTGTTTTATCCCGCAGTTAAAGATCTGCGCCCGATTGTAGAGGAGGCCCTGGCCTTCTCTGAGCTTGGCCATTTCGTCGATATCCAATTTAAACAGTATTCAAAAGGAATGCAGTCTCGCCTGGCCCTCTCCATTATTTCATCAGTCCCGGCCGACCTTCTTATTCTTGATGAAGTCTTTGATGGAGCGGATGTTTTTTTTCAAACCAAGATCGCCAACCGCATGAAAAAACTTATCGAAAACTCTGGGGCTGTGGTTTTTGTTTCACACTCGGTTGATCAAGTGCGAGAGCTTTGTAACCGCTTAATGATTCTAGAATCTGGAAAACTTCAGTATGATGGCCCAGTAGATAAAGGCATTGAGACCTATCTAAATTCTAGATAGATCGCATCTTAAAGCTTCCCTCGACGCCTGCCTTTTGATCGCATAAATAAGCTTTATGAAACTCTCACTTACATTTATTTTACTGTTCTCTGCGTCATTAAGCTTCGGCAAAGACTTTCTTAAGAAGGCGCAGAAAGACATTATCCTCAAAGAGATTGATTCGATCTGCGCCGATACTTGGTGTGCAGGTGACTACAATTTTAACTTCAAAAGCATTCAGTGCGATGACACTAAGGCCATTTGCCAAGTGAACTACGAAATGTTTATTTGGGAGCAAGATGAGGCCAAACTTTCATTAAATTGTCTTATTCGCCCAGTGAAAAAGTTTAGCGATATGGTGAAAAAGGCTGGGGCCTATTACTCGATCCAAGAAAAATTTTATGACAAGATGACCACTTGTCTTGAAATCAATATCATCAAATACGGGCCTGAGCTTATCTAATCACGGTGTCACACTGACTCCTTCTAGTGATAAAACGGCCCTGATAACATCATAAAAAATAACATCTTGTTTTCTTCATTTTAGTTTCATTATTGTTTCGGTATTTCTCCTATCACCACACCGGAGGATTTAAAATGAAACTTATCGCTATTCTACTTTCTTTCTGTATTACGATGAATGTTCTCGCTGCTAGCGGAACAGTTAAAGAACTTGAACGTCAGCTTGATGAGTATCATTATGTTCTCGCTGTAGAATGGGATCAAAAAGATCAGGCCTTCTACAAAAAACAAACTGATGAGTTTCTTGCCAAAGTCTCAGACCTAATTATTAAAAAAGGTCTGACCAAAGAAGATATTCTCGAACTTTCTGAAAAGAAAATGAAAAATAAACAGGCCTTTGAGGCCATTAAACTCAAAATGACTCTCCTTCAAAAGGGAGCTACACCTGAAGAGTTGGCCCAAACTCTTCGTGAATCCTCAAAAGAATTCTATGCTAACGGTGCTAGCTGGATTGGAGGAATGGATCCTATCCTCACTGGATTCATTGCCCTTTTTGTTATTGCTATCGGTTATTCAATTTGGTGGAGTGCTACTCATGAATGTGCTGAATGGGGTGAGCAATATGTTTGTGAAACTTATATGACTTGTGCCGGTTATTATGATGCTTCTGGAAGCTGCCTTGTTTACCAAGAAGATCAAGACTGTGGATACGAAGACTACTGTAAGAGATGGGTTAAAAAAGAATAGAATAAAAAGGGGGCCTACCAAGGCCCCCTTTTTTATTCTATTCTTTTGTGATGAGCTTTTTCTCGAGAGAACAGAGAATAAATAGCAGGAACAACCACAAGAGTAAGGCCTGTGGAAACAATTGATCCACCAATAATGGCCACGGCCATAGGCTTCAGAGATTCAGATCCTGGGCCTAAAGAGAAGGCCAGTGGAATTGCTCCCGCCACAGTAGAAAACGTTGTCATAAGAATAGGTCTTAAACGTTTTGGACAAGCATCCATTAATGCCTCCATAATTGTCAGTCCCTCTTCTCGGCGTTGATTAGTGAAATCAACAAGAAGAATAGAATTCTTTTTCACGATACCCATAAGAAGAATAAGACCAATCATTGAATAGATATTAAGTGACTGATCCATGGCCCAAAGACCCATGAAAGCACCCGAAAAACTAAAAGGAAGGGCCATAAGCACTGTCACAGGATCAATAAAACTATTAAACTGTGTCCCTAGCACCATATAGGCAATAAGAATTCCCATTGCAAGAGCAAAGATAAGACTTGAGAAAGCTTCGTTATAAGTCTCCGCAGATCCCGATTCAATAAGTGTATAACCAGCAGGTAAATGCTTCTTGGCAATCACTCTCACTGTCTGTAAGGCCTCACCCTGAGATTTCCCAGGGGCCACACCGGAGAAAATAGTAATCGCACGCTGACGACCACGACGGTTCACCGACTGAACACCAGGAAGTTCTTTGACATCCACAACATCCAAAAGCTTCACTAACTCTCCACGAGTGTTTCTCACAAAAATCTTCGCGAGATCTTTGAGCTTATCCTTAGAAGCATCAGACATTTTGATACGGATATCATTACGGTGTCCATCCTTAGAATACTTTCCGATCACAACCCCACCAATAAGTGCATTGATTGTGACCCCAATTTCTTGAACGCTCACGCCACGGATTTTGGCCTGATCACGATTTGGGAAAATTTGAATCTCTTTTACTGATTCTTTATAGTCAGTATCCGTATCCACATAAATTCCAGAGCTGGCCATATCGGCCATAACTTTCTTAGATGTTTCAATCAGAGTTTTCCAATTCCCTCCAGTAAGAGTGAATTCAACCGGAAAACCACGGCCAGAAGCAGAGAATCCTCCCTGAGAAGTATCTTGTACAAAGACTTTTCCAAGCTTGAAATCCTTAAAGTGGGCACGATACTTGTTGAGAAGTTCAGTTTGATGAGAATGTTTACCCGTCTCAGGATTAATCGGTCGATCATTCTTATCATGAAGAGTCACAAAAAGGTTTGATGAGTTGGCCTCAGCTCCTGATCCAAATCCACCTACCGCCACAAAATATCGCTTCACATCTTTTTGCGCTAGAAGATAATCCTCTACAAGCTTTGTCGCCTGATCCGTGTACTCAAGAGATGATCCATCTGGTGTTTTCACACGAATCATGAAAGACGATATATCTTGGACAGGAACAAATTCTTTAGGGATATATTTAACTAAAGCAAAAGTGATAGCAAAAAAGACAAATGAAAAACTTAAAAGAACAATACGGTGCTTAAGAGCAGCCTTCAAACATCGAGAGTAAAAAGCAATCATCCCATCAAAAACTTTATCAACCCACTGACCAAGTTTTGAGTGACGTTCCGTCTCTTCCATAAATTGACTTGTTCGCATTGGAGTCAATGTAAGCGCTTCAATATAAGAGAGTCCTACGGCCACTGAAATCGTGATACCAAATTGGAAGAAGTACTTTCCAATAATCCCGTCCATCATGGCCACAGGAATAAAGATCGCCATAATCGCTACCGTGGCAGCAAGGGCAGCAAAGGAAATTTCATTGGCCCCTTCAAGAGAAGCCTTAACTCTGTTTTTCCCTTCTTCATGGTGCCGGTAGATATTCTCAAGAACCATGATGGCATCATCCACCACAATTCCGATAGAAAGTGAAAGACCTAAAAGGGTAAATGTATTTAGAGTGAATCCCATGTACTTTAAAATAATAAAAGCACCAAGAATCGAAGTCGGGATAGCAAGAATGACATTTAACGTAGCCGAAAAAGAACCTAGGAATAACCAACAGACCACGGCCGTAAGAACAGCTGAAAGAATCATCGTGAAAGAAAGTTCATGGATTGATTCTTCGATAAATTTTGTCGTGTCGTAGTTAACATCCATCTCCATGCCTGGCGGAAGGGCCTTGCGGAGTTCTTCCATTTTCTTTTTCACACCTGTGGCCACTTCAATTGTGTTTGATCCACGCTGTTTGCGAATACCTAGACCAATGGCATTTTTCCCATTTGAGCGAGAGATACGGCGAACATCTGCGATTCCTTCTTCCACATTAACAACCTTATCTAAAAAGATTGGTCGATAATTAGGTGATCCACCACGACGAATAATCGGGAGTTGGTTAAACTCTTCCACTGAAGTGGCTTCACCTAGAATACGCACATTCTTTTCATCAATCGGATTATCAATAAACCCGGCCGGTGATTCTTTATGTTCAGATTGAACAGCAGAAATAATATCACTGACTGTCAGTTCATAATTATTGAGCTGGTTATTAGAAACCCAAAGTCTAAGATTCGGATCAATATAGCCAGCAAGAAAAACATCCGCCACACCTGAGACGGTTTGAAATTTATCTTTCAAATTATCTCTCGTGTAGGCCATGAGATCTTTAGGAGACATATCAGGAGCAGTCACCGCTAGGAACATGATCGGACGATCATCTGGATTTACTTTCCTAATGGTTGGAGGATCAATATCATCTGGCAGAAGTCTGTTGGCCTGATTAATCGCCGACTCTACTTCAGATACGGCCACATCAATATCTTTTTCAAGTCCAAACTCAATAGAGATATTGGCCGAGCCTAAACGAGCATTGGAAGTAATACTCTTCACTCCTTCAACAGAAAGAACTGCTGATTCAATAGGGTCAATAACATCAAGCTCCATCACTTCTGGAGCGGCTCCTTCATAAGTCACGGCCACATTCACTACGGGGAAATCCACATCAGGCATTTGAGACACGCCCATCTTGGTCATTGAGATATAGCCAAAGATAATCATGGCGGCCATGAGCATCCAGGCAAAAACCGGTTTACGGATTGAGATATCTGATAAACTCATGGTAAAACTCCTGAAGAAGCTTCGAGATTTTTATAACTCATATAGGCCATCACCACAGCGCGGTCATAATTTCTTTTTGAACTGATATACACATTAAGTGCCTCTAAAACTTCTAAGTTTGTGGCCTGGCCATACTTGTAGTCTTTTTGATTGAGATCATAACTTTGCTTTGATTTTTTTACCGCCACTTCAAGACGATTAACCTGCTCTAAATTACGTTGGTACTGCTGATAAAGAGTCTGGATATCTCGTTTGGCCGATCGCTCAAGTTCATTGCTTGTGAGCTGCTCTTGCTTTTTGGCCTCCACGGCGACTTTAACTTCGTTATCTATTACTTTCCCCTGCCAGATAGGCACTGTTAATTGAAGGCCCACGTCCCAATTTGAATCAGCAAGGACTCCAGTTCGTAAGAAATAATAATTACTGGTAAAATCAAGATTAGGGGCATGTCCGCCTTTGGCGACACTGACTTGAGAATCAGCAACCACCACTCGTTGATTCTGGGCCTTCACATCAGGGCGAGAGGAAACTTTACTCATATAAGTGTTGATTGACTCAAGGCTTGGAAGATCATTTTCAACAATTAGCTCTTCTGATTTAAGACCCGTGATAAATTCAAATTGAAGCTCAGCTGTTTTCAGAGCTGCTTCCGCTGCCTCTGCGTCTGCTTCCACATTATAAAGCTGGGCCTCGGCCTGAACAAGCTCACCTTGACGAGAACGACCAAGTTTTGTTCTCTCTTTAAGTTCAGAGACACGTGTTTGAGAAAACTTCAAAAGCTCGTGAACATTTTTCAGATCTTTTCGTCCAAGATAGAGATTATAAAAGGCATTGATTGTTAATTGATAAACTTGAATCTGGCTTGCATCTTTTGAAAGAACACTCAAAAGGCCTTCTTCTTTACGCTGACTATAAGCAGAAAGACTTCCCCCACGAAGAAGAGGTTGCTGTAGACGAAGACCATAAGAGTATTGATTGATACGAGTAAACGCCGCCGTCGCTCCTCCAGCAGGAAGTGGATCAATTTCTGTATAACTTCCAAAACCCGAGATCGTGGGAGTCAAGGCCCCAATGGCCTGTTTACGTCTGTAATTAGCTTGCTCAACCTGCGATTCAGCTCTTTTAAGAGATTCAAGATTTTTTTCAGCGGCCTTATAGGCCTCTGGGAGACTAATGCTCGCCAAGCTCAATGAAGTCATGCTTAAAAAAATAAATAAATACATCATAATAATTTCTCGCTACTAAAGACTTTAGATAAAACTTTTAACCCTGCTTTCAAATCATCTCGTTCTGCTTTTGAGAGATCTTTGATAAGCACATCTATTTTTTGTTCAATGGATAAATGCAATTTATTATTCAATGTCTCCCCTTTTTTTGTGAGCTTCAATCGTGTCACTCGTCGATCGTCAGTGTCAGAGCGACTTATTAGTTCACGCTCCACCATACCATCTACCATTTTTGAGATAGCGGCTTGGCTTACTCCCATAAATTTGGCCAACGTAGAGACTTGATCAAAACCTTCATTTATTGAAGCGAGAATCCTCAGTTGAGGAATTGAAATTGAATCATCGGCTTCCTCAAAGGCCATCTTTCGAATATGCCTCATTGTGGCCGGAACGGAACCAAGAATATATTGTGACAGCTTAGTCGTCATACTTAACCTACATAATAATTAACTTGGTTAAGTATATGAACCTTAAAGATCCATCGTCAAGCTATTGTCTAAAAAGAAGCCTTAATTGTAAGTGATGTATAAAGACCATTTTCTAAGTTATAAAGTAAGTTTTTCTTATCTGCGAAGTTTCTGGCCTCAAAAAACTGCCTATCAAATGCAAGACCTGTTGAAAGATCAAACTTTAATTGTCGGGTAACTCCGCCCTCAAGGCCAAGTCCAACTCTTCTTTCTACCCAGAAAAAACGATCAAGCCTATCCGAGCGATCGCTTCTAAAATAACTTTGAGGCATTTGTTCATAGCCAATATAAGGTTTTAAAAACGGAGACATCTCATAGCTTACTTTGGCGCGATAACTCCATGGGAGTAAACCAAAAAAAGTAAAACTAAATCGCTCACTCAATGGATTTTTCCAAAGGAGAAAAGGGAACCCTAAAATAAGCATACGCTCACGAGTCATCTCTTTAACATAGAAAAAACCTGGCAAAGGCACACCATTAAGAAAGGCCCTATTGTTTGAATAATTGGCCACAAAAAACCAGCGCTCATTGTACTTATAGATAAAGTTCGCCGAATCCACAGTGTCTCTGGCCCGCTCAAAAGGCTCATCGGAAGCTGACCCATGGGAATAGCTTAGAGACCAGAATCTTTGATCTTCAAGCGTGTAAGTGAAACTTCCACCAAACTGAATATTATAGTAATCACGCAAGATACCGACCTCTTTATTAAGATCAAGCTTTTGGTATCTAGCGGAAAGACCCATCGTTACTTTCTCCGCCTTTAAAATCTGCTGGGAAAGAAAGAAATGTCGATAAATCACATCCGTTTTATCAGGCCCAGAATCCAAGCGCTGCTTAGGCATCCACATATTTTCAAACTCAAAGGCAGTCCAAGGAACATTCCCACCTTGAAGAAAACTGGCAATATCCTGGGCGTGAAGAGAAAAGGAAAACAAACTAAAAAAAATGATCCAAATATTTTTCATAATCAAAATAGTTTCTTCGAGAACGAATATTTATACAAGTGTTTAAGACGGCACAAATGACTGACTCTTTTATTATGATCAACTATCACGTCAGGATTTCAATGCCAGTAAATGTTAGGTGCAAATTATCTGATTACAAATAACCTAAACTTAACAGACTCTTATTTTTTGTTTCAAGGAGGAAGCATGATTAAGTACTCGGCACTGGCCGTTCTGGCCTTTACTGTTCCCGCATTTGCCTCAGTCTCGACAAGTTTTTTTGCCCCAATCGATATTCAAACAATCCATAAACAAGAATTAAAAATCGAAAAGAAAGGTGAAGCTCCTCGCTTTGCTATTCCTCACCAAACAAAAGTGACACCTATTCACTGGGAAGAGAATGGAGAAATTCTTATTTGGCGTCACCGTGTGACAGCTCCTAATTCCGTTTCACTTAATTTTGGCTTTTCTAAATTTAAACTTCCGGCAGGGGCCACACTTACTATTTATTCAGCTGATATGAAAAATTTTATCCGTGCTTTTACGGCAGCCGATAATAATCAGGCCCAAGAACTATGGTCACCAGTGATTATGTCTGATGATGTCATAATCGAACTTAGTGTCCCGGCCACAAAAATCTCTGAACTCTCATTAGAGCTTTCACATATTGGACAAGGATTTAGAACTTTTGCACAGAAGACAAATAAATCTGGTGACTGCAATATTGATGTGGCCTGTACTGAATCAGAAGGATGGGAAAAAGAAGTTAATTCTGTGGCGGTGATTTCAACAGGTGGATCACGTTTTTGCACGGGCTTCATGGTTAATAATACGGCAAACGACGGAACTCCTTTCTTTATGACAGCGGCTCATTGTCGACTGACTGCGAGAACTGCCCCTTCTTTAGTGACCTATTGGAATTATCAAACGTCAAAATGTAGTGGAAACCGTGATGGAAAATTAACTGATTTCCAAACTGGGGCCACTCACCTTGCCTCTTATTCAAAATCTGATATGACTCTTCTAAAGCTCAACTCAGCTCCAAATCCTGAATGGAATGTTCACTTTTCTGGGTGGGATCGTTCAGGAGTAGATGCGACGACGGCCGTGGCCATTCACCATCCTAATGTTGATGAAAAATCTATCTCTTTTGAGTTTGACCCCACAGAAATTACTTCTTATCTTGGAACAGCTGTTCCTGGTGATAGTACACACGTCAGAGTTGTAGATTGGGATAAAGGGACAACTGAACCTGGATCATCTGGGTCACCTCTTTTTGATCAAAATCACCGTGTCATCGGACAACTTCATGGCGGTGGAGCTGCTTGTGGCAATGATGACTCTGACTACTACGGAAGATTTTTTACATCTTGGGAAGGCGGAGGAACTCCAGCGACAAGTTTAAAATCTCACTTAGATTCAGCAGGAACGGGCGATATTTTTGTAAATACAATTTAATTCAACAATTAATGGCCTCTTTTTCTGAGAGGCCATTCTTTTCTCTCTTCAACTTTACTTCTTAATGACAGCGGTTTTTTTCATCACTAGGAACAGTATGAGAGTGATCACTATGTTGATGAGGAAGCCTTCCATAAATAGTGGCCAGCCCGATCAGAATAAGCCCGATAGCGTAAACTTTTGGTAGTCTACTTTTAAAGGGCCTTAAGAATTTCTGAATGGCCACGGGGGCGACGATCATAGCAGGAAGAGTGCCCAGCCAAAAAAAGAGCATCGACTGCAAGGCCTCAGTAAAATGTCCGAGAGCAAAGGTGGCAATCACCACCCCATACAAAAGACCACAAGGAAGCAAGATAGAGATGAGGCCAACAAAAAAGGAGCGTGAAAAATTCTGATTTCTCTTCACTAATCTTTGCCAAAGGTATTGATAAATTTTTGAGAACCATTTTGGCAAAGGAAGTTCGGCCTTACGGCCAAAAAAAGTGGACACACCCCAATAAATGAAAATAGCGCCAAGTGTGAGAGAACCAATTAAGGTAACAATTTGAGAATCAAATTTGAGGCTAAAACTCTGACCTAAAACGCCGGCGACAAGACCTAAAAAAAGATAACCAAGAAGCCGGCCGGTCTGATACCTGAAAACATCTTTTGAGTTCGAGCAACTCGCAGTCACAAGACCACCACACATGCCCACGCAATGAAGGCTGCCCGTTATACCGGCCAGGAAGGAAACATAAGGAAGATAGTTTTTAACTTCTCCTAGATTAGTCCACAAGTGGTCCAACAAGTGAGACCTCCTTCTCGCTTAAGACAACACCGGTCACAATATCTACAGTTTCAACAGTGATTTTACCACCAGATTTTTTTAAAAACTCTGGTTTGAATCTAAAAAAGATGACAGCTTTATAATCTGGCGTTTTAAGAATCGTAGGGTGAGATGGCGTAATAAGTTCAATCTCTTTTTGATAATCGACTTCCTTTACACGAAATTCTACTTTAGGCTGAGTGTCACCTTGGTGAGAGAGTTTGAGTTGAAAATTATTAAGAACTCTTCCGTCTTGAGAAACGGTAAAAGGAACTTTTGAGCGGATAAAGACCATATTGATGGTCGTGCTCTTATTGAGAAAAAAAGCAAAGGCTCCTATAAAAAAAGTTCCAATAAAAGCATAAACAAAAGAGCGAGGTGTCAGTAAGCGATGTTTTTTTCCATTAAGTTCGTTCTCTGAAGCATAACGGATCAGACCTTTGGGCTTTTTCATTCGTTCCATAATAGCATCACAAGCATCAATGCATTGAGTACAGTGAATGCACTCGAGCTGATTGCCTCGTCTTATATCAATTCCAGTAGGACATACTTTTACGCAATGAAAGCAATTAATACAATCGCCCTCTTGACCTCTCTCAACAGTGCCAAAACGAGGCTCCCCTCTTTTTTTATCATAGGCCACCACATAAGAGTTTTCATCAAGAAAGACAGATTGAATACGGCCATAAGGGCAGGCAATAATGCAAAACTGCTCTCTAAACCAACCGAAATCTAAAAGAAAAATGGTGGTCATGATGGAAGTGGCGATGAATAGTCCCCAGTTCTCAGAAGGATTATGCAAAGTAATCATGAGAAGGTTTTTAGGGCCAACAATATAACCAATAAAGGTATGAGCAATATGACTTGAGACAAGAAAGAAAAGCGACCATTTAATTATTCTTTTGGCAATTTTATTAAAATTCCATGGACCTTCTTCTAATTCACGTCGAGCTTTAGGTTTTCCTTCCACCAGCTCATCTATTTTCCAAAATATGGTCTGAATAAAAACAGTTTGTGGACAGGCCCAACCACACCAGACTCGCCCCAACAAAGAAGTAATAAAAGCTACAAAAAAAAGGCCTGAGGCGACTAAGAAGAAAAAAAGGATGGGCTCTACACCGTGTAGAGTCCATCCCATAAATGTAAATTCACGATTAAAGATATCAACCTGAATGGCAGGTTTTCCGTTGACCATAAACCATGGAAGAATCAAATAGAGAGTGATAAGAAACCAGTAGAAATATTTTCGCCTCTCTTTCCAAATCCCCTTCACCTCTTCTGGATGCAAATAAATACGATTCCCATGCTCATCAGTGGTTCCAAGACGTTCTGGATCTAAGTCGAAAATATTTTTTTTACTCATCTACTTTTTCACCCTGTGGCTCTTTGCCACCTTCAACGAATGTGTTTTTAAAAGTCATCACATAGGAGATCACTTGATAGATCTCTTCAGGCTTAAGAGTCTCTCCCCAGGCCGGCATTCCATTTTCCTCTGACCCTGCAAAAACAACCTTATGAATGGTATCAGGTGTTCCTTTAGCTAATAACCAATAATTATCTGTCAAATTAGGCCCAACATCACCGCGTCCACCTTCCATATGACAAGGCATACAGTTGATTTCATAAACGAGCTTTCCATTATTCACACCATCTTGGGCCACGACCTTATCGTAGAATTCTTGATTGAAAACAGCATTGGCTTTTCTGAACTCTTCTTTTGCCGCTGCCACTTTTCTATAATCTTTTTTGAACTCATCTTTAAGAGTTGGGCCACCCATTAATTGGTAATAGATAAAATAACCAAAAGCGAAGGCGACACAAATATAAAAAATGGCATTCCACCAACTAGGAAGTGGATGATTTAGTTCCTGAATACCATCATAGTCATGATCAAGGAGAAGGTGTTTTTCATCTTCTTTAACATCTAATTTTTCATTATTATTCTCAATCATACGCTTTCCTTTACTTCTTGGCCGTCTTCAAGAGGAATCTTACTCATTTGAACATACTGAGGGATTCTATCCTTACGATAAGTCCACCAAGTATAAAGACTAAAACAAACTACAAAAATAATGAGGGCCGTGACTGGGAGCCATGGCATATCAAAATTACTCAGCGCTTGCTGCTTCATGATCTTCCTCCTCTTCAACTGAACTATAATCAACACCTAATCTTTGGATATAAGCAATAAGGGCCACCACATCTTTTTCAACAATTTTTGCAGGAACTTTACCGTTCTCCACAAGATCGTCAGCAATGGATTGGGCCTGCTCCTGAGCACTCGTCACCGCATTTTTAACTTCTTCATCTGTATAAGGAACACCCAACTGCTGCATGACCTGAAGTTTTTTTGACAACGAACTGTAGTCAATCTTGTCATTAAACAACCATGTATACCTTGGCATGATCGATCCTTGAGTGACTTCGCGTGGCTCTAAGAAATGTCGGTAATGCCACATATTAGGATATTTCCCACCAACACGGGCCAGATCTGGACCTGTACGTTTTGATCCCCACTGAAAGGGATGATCATAAACAAACTCTGCCGCATTGGAAGGCTTACCATATCTCACCACTTCGTGAGACATCGGGCGCACTGTTTGAGAGTGACAGAGGTAACATCCCTCCTTGATATAAACATCACGTCCATAAAGCTCAAGAGCAGTATAAGGTTTAATCGCATCCACTTTAATGACATATTTATCTGCGACTAGAGAAGGGATGATCTCAATACCTGATCCTACAAGAATGGCGATAAGCGAGAGCACAGAGAAGATCATTGGCCAGCCCTCAAGCTTTCTATGGGCCGAAGCTCCTTGCTCAATTGATGACTCATCAAGAGCAGTGGCTTCATAAACTTTCTCTGCCGTTTTCTTTCCGGCCATGGCCGTTTTAGCAAGGTTAAAAATCATCATCACAAAAGAGACAAGAACAAATGTCCCACCGATAGCACGCACCCAATACATGGGAACAATTTTAACCACTGTTTCAATAAAGTTTGGATAAATTAAGTTACCCGCATCATCCATCGCACTCCACATAAGCGATTGAGTAATCCCGGCGACCCACATCGAGATGATATAAAGAATCAAACCAATAGTGGCAAACCAGAACTGTGTGTGAGCAAGTTTTTTAGAGTAAAGTTCCGAATTCCAAAGCTTAGGGACAAGATAAAATAAGATCCCTGAAATAAGCATATAGTTCCAACCAATTGTTCCTGAGTGAACATGGCCAGGAATCCAATCGGTAAAGTGAGCGATGGCATTGATTGATTTTATAGAAAGCAGTGGTCCTTCAAAAGTCGACATCCCATAAAAAGTAAGGGCCGTGGCCATAAAACGAACAGAAGGCTCTGTACGGACCTTGTCCCAAACACCACGAAGAGTAAGAAGACCATTAATCATCCCTCCCCAGCTTGGCATCCAAAGCATCACTGAGAAAATCATCCCCAATGTTTGTGCCCACTCCGGAAGTGTTGTGTACAGAAGGTGGTGAGGACCGGCCCAAATATAAATAAAGACAAGTGACCAAAAGTGAATGATTGAAAGGCGGTAAGAATAAACAGGGCGATTCACTGCCTTAGGAATAAAATAATACATTAATCCAAGAAAGGGTGTCGTAAGAAAAAAAGCTACGGCATTATGTCCATACCACCATTGAACAAGAGCGTCCTGAACACCAGCATAGAGTGAGTATGATTTTAAAAATGAAACTGGAATCTCTAGAGAGTTGACAATATGAAGAACGGCCACAGTGAGAATAGTGGCAATATAAAACCAGATCGCCACATAGATATGTCTCTCTCGACGACGAATAATTGTTCCAAAAAAGTTAACCGCAAAAACCACCCAGATTACAGTAATAGCAATATCAATAGGCCACTCAAGTTCGGCATATTCTTTCCCAGTAGTGATCCCAAACGGAAGTGTGAGAGCGGCTGAAACGATGATAAGCTGCCACCCCCAAAAGTGAATTTTTGAGAGGATATCATTAAACAGACGTGCCTTAAGAAGTCGTTGATGAGAGTAATAAATACCAGCAAAGATGGCATTACCACAAAAGGCAAAAATCGCTGCGTTCGTATGAAGTGGGCGAAGTCGACCAAATGTTGTCCAAGGAAGCCCAAGATTCACTCTCCAATCGGCCAACTGGAAGGCGATGGTCACCCCTAGTAAAAAAGCCACCAGTCCCCAGACAAGTGTGGCAATAACAAACCATTTTACAATGTTGTCATCATAACTAAAACTCTCCCTCTTTCCCGTCGAAGAGGAGGCAACGTTGTGACTCATAGCAATTTCCTTTTATTCACATGTTTATCATCATCAATAAGCATTCTATGTTTTGGAGTTTCTAAATCATCATACTGTCCCCGTCTTACCGCCCAAATAAAGGAGAAAACAAACAAAAGCCCCAATAATAAGGCCAGAGGTAAGAGGACGATTATGATTTCCATAGTGACCTCATTTTTTTTGTCCCCACAATTGAAGAAATAAGAACAGTTAAAGAACTTAAAGGCATGATAATGGCCGCTGTCAGTGGCGAAATCATATTATTAAAAACAAAATAAACGGAGACCATATTATAAAGAATAGAGAAGACAAGATTGCGGTAGACGATCTTCATAGTCTCTTTGGAAAGAACGATGGCCTTCTCTACTCCCTCAAGACCAGGAACAGTGAGAAAAACATCTGAAGCACGAAGAGAGATATCCATCGCTCCTGCCACTGCCACACCAACATCCGCCGCTTGCAAGGCCATGGCATCATTGGCCCCATCACCCACCATCATTGAGCGAGGAAACTCTTTTATTTTTTGAAGCTTAGATTCTGGACTCATCTCTGCAAAGATATGACTGGTCTCAATCCCACTTTCAATCCCAAGAGTTTGCGCTATCTCGGCCTTATCACCAGATAACATAAAAGTCTTTAGTCCTGACTTATTAATCCTCTCTAGAATTATTTTTGAATCTTTTCGAATCAAGTCTCTCACCTTAAAAAAAGCAATGAGAACTCCATCTTCAAAAATCCCCTCACGATTAATCTCGTAAAGTGAACTATTAATTTCTCCACTTACACCTTTTCCAGTTATTTCGATCTTATCTTTAACTATTAAGCGGTTTGCTCTTAATGGTGTAATATAATTCATCAAGGCACGGGCCACGGGATGACGTGATGATTCTTCAAGGGTAAAAATGACATCCTCAATTCTTGTTTGAGTCATTTTCAGAATAGTAAATTCACTTACACTGGGTTTCCCTTCAGTGATTGTACCGGTCTTATCTAAAAAGATATGCTCGATTTTTGATAATGTTTCAATAACCTGATCACTCTTAATAATCAGCCCATTCTTAGCTGCCAAAGAGAGCGATCTATTAAATGTTAAAGGGACGGCAAGAGCGAGTGCACATGGGCAGGTCACAATAAGTAAAGTTACCGCTTGGACGAGTGCTGTCTCAAAATCATGCTTAGCTAAAACGATAAAGAATAAAATAAAAGAAAGAATGAATACAGCAGCGGTAAAATATTTTGAGACTTTTGAGGTGACATCGACTGTCCGGGAAATATTCGACCATCCATTTTCAACATGACGGAGGATTTTGCCTAAGCGGCTTTCAGTATGAGTTGATTCCACACTCACAAGGACATCTGGCCCAAGATTCTGAGTTCCAGAGAAAACCTTTTCACCTTTAAAGATTTTAACGGGATGAGACTCTCCGGTGAGTAAAGAATTATTTACTCGTGTCTCAGATGAAATAAGGATTCCATCGGCTACAAAAAAATCTTCAGGCTTAATTTTTAAAATATCGCCTTTTTTAATATAGCGCGAATGGATTTCGTCAAATTTATCCTTATCTAATGGATTCTGCTTTAGAACAGCATCTGACTGATAAAAGAAATTAAGGTCTGTTGCTGTCAAGCCTCTCTCTTGAATTGTCTTTAAAAAATAACGAGACAAAAGAAGAAGAAAGACAAGAGTTGTGAGTGAATCTAAATAGTTCTCAGGAATTCCCAAGAAGACATTCACGACTCCCATCATCGCCCCCATAATCAGGGCCATGGAAATAGGGACATCAATAGAGAGACTCTTATTTTTGATTGAATTCCAAGCACTGGAATAAAATGGCCAGGCACAATAAGTCAGCACAGGAAAAGAAAGAATGACAGTAAGGAAATTAAAAATCTGCCCTAACTGTGCCGAAGCTCCTCCATAAAGGGAAACAGCATAGATCATGATATTTCCCGCTGCCGCTCCTGAGACACCAATCCTAATAAGATTTTTTCGATCCTCTGATTGTTGAAAAATTTCTGCTTCTGTATTTTTTTTAAGAGCATGAGGTCTATAACCAAGGCGGTTAAGCTCATAAGCTGCTCGAGCGAAACTTCCCGACTGATCTATCGTAATGACCGCTACGGACTTTTCTAAATTAAGTTTTGAAGAAATCACTCCTTCAACAAAGTCTGGTAATTTCTCAATAAGCCATAAACAGGCAAGGCAGTGGATTCCTTCAAGATAGAACTCCATGGTTCTTTGATTGGCCGCTAATGAATAAGAGAACTCTTCAAGAAAATCAGCGCCATCTAAGTAAACAAAACTATCGGATTTGATTTCCACAGGAGATCTGCGCTTTAAATAAGCGATATCATGCTTTACCTGGTAATATTCCCCAAGTCCTTTTTGGTGAAGGGTCTGATAGACAGTTAGACAGCCTTGGCAACAGAAAGGACCTGACTTTTCTTCTTCGTTTTCAACGAAGTAAGGGACATAGACATTTTCGTCGCAGTGCACACAGTTTTCCATACTTAACTCAATTTCCTTGCTATTAACTTAACATTCTGCTCGTGCTGAAAACATGACATAAATCAGTTAACATCATATAATATTGACTGACTTAGAACGAGATTATCGAGGCACTTGAAATGAAGACAGAGCACTTGGATTGCAGTTATTGCGACTATAGAGGGAAAAGTATCTTCTGTGACCTTGACCCCCAAGGACTCAAGCGTGTTTCAGAAAATAAGTGTATGAATAGCTATAAAAAAGGTGAAGTCGTCTATCTTCAAGGGGGCCTTCCCACTGGTCTTTATTGTGTTCATGCTGGGAAAGTTAAACTGACTTCAACAAGTAACGACGGTAAATCCACCATCATCTCTATTGTGACTCCTGGCCAGCTGTTTGGACATAAAAACGTTTTTAATAATGAGGCTTATCAAACAACGGCCACAGTGATTGAGGACTCGAAGGTGTGTTATCTAGAGAAAAAATTCTTTTTCACCCTTCTTCAAGAGCAACCCACTGTCTCTCTTCAGCTTGTGACTCACCTGGCGCGTGAAATGGGAGCCGCTGAAAAGTCTATTTCTGATCTAACCCAAAAAACCATCAGGGCCCGACTGGCCACATTCCTACTTGATGCTGTAAAAAATTTTGGAAAAGAAAGCCAAAATAAAATCACACTTGATATCAAACTTACTCGCGAAGAAATGGCGTCACTTATTGGTGGGGCCACAGAAACGCTTATTCGCCTGATGACTGAGTTAAAAGATGAAGGCATTATTGCTCAAGATGGAAAAACCATTCAAATCCTTGACCTTAAGGCCCTAGAAAAACAAGCTGAATTTTAATCAAAGACCTGGAGTATGTTTAGAAAGTGTTTCTTGAATGAGAGACATGATCTCAAACTGAACTTCTTTATCATCATCCATATCAGTATGATCAAGCGGCGAGAGAATATTTTTGACGTTCGTCATCTCATGGCGACGGGCCACGTGAGGTCCATCATTAAGAAAGAAATCATTTTCACCAAAAATATTTAAATGCTCTTTCACGTTCTGAGGAATAATATCATTCCCCAAACCGACAGCATCAATGGTCACAAGTAAATTCACTTTCCTAAAATTATGCTCCAAACTATCAAGAGCATCTGCAATCTCAACCGCCGTGTCTCCACCAAAGCTATGCCCAACTAAAATAACTGGGTAGTCCTTATGTGTTTTTTTAATTTCATCAATGATTTCATTTTTTTGATCATGGCCATAAATACGAGCGCCATCAACAGCTTCGGCCATACGTCCAACTCCTGCATAGCCACTCTCAGACTTTAAAGGTGAACTAAAAACATCCATTCCCTTAATAAAAACGATCAGAGGCTTTTTGAGTGTGCCCTCTTTCGTTTCTTTTTTCTCAACTTTTACTTTTTCTTTCGCCACTTCTTTCACAGCTTCTTTTATTTCCTTAGGTCCCTCTGGTTTGGCCAGGGAGGGAGTTTCTGGAAGCGAAGGCAGCGATGGAGTTGGTGGTGCTGGAATATCTGGCAAAGACGCTGATGGTTTGTTTCCTGAAAGCTCAACACGATAATCTTTTTCGGGAGACTTCAAAAGCTTCTCACCAAGTTTCTGCCCTACAACAGCAGGACTCTTCCCGTTCTTCGAGGGAACCTGGCCAAGATTTTTAGAGTAAGTTGAGAGATTGCTTAAATCGGTCTTCACCAAGTTATTTTAGCATTGCCCCTCACAGATGATGAGAGAGGCAATTATTACTTGATTTATTTAGAATGCTTTTTGATATGTCCATGAGAGTACAAACAATGAGCACTTAGCTTATAGAGAAGTCTCATCCCTACATTGGCGTCCCATTCATCGTCTTTTTTACCCGAAGGTGCCACTTCAACCAGATCAAAGCCAACAAGCTTTTTTCCTGAACTGATAAGAGTTTCGATAAGAAGAAGGAATTCAGCGTAGTCAATTCCCCCTGGCACTGGAGTTCCAGTATTCGGACAAAATCTTGGCTCTAGCCCATCAATATCAAACGAGAGATAAACGTTTTGAGGAAGTTTGCTTACGATCTCCTCAGCAATTTTTTTAAAGCTCTCACCACTATTCTTCCTGCGACTTAAAGTGGCATCGAAATAAACCTCAATTTTTGAATGATTCTTAGTATAAAGAAATTCATCCTCACAAAAATCGCGAATCCCCACTTGGACTAATTTTTGAACACCTTTAAATTTTTCCATGGAATTATACATGATTGAAGCATGAGAGTGCTCAAAACCTATATAGGCCACTCGTGTATCTGAGTGAGCATCAATATGAAGGATACCAAAATCTTCGAAGTGTTCGGCATAGGCCTTAATGGCCCCAAAAGGTGTAGAGTGATCTCCACCAACTACTACTGGAATCTGATTATTCTTTAAAAGCTCTTTAGCATTTTGATAAACCCAATCATTTACAAAAGAACTGGCCTTATCAACCTCGGCCAGAGTCTTCTTGAGAACCGCCGATTTTTGAATCTTAGCCTCATCAGCTGCAATAATTTTTTCGGCCTTTAAACGCACCGTTTTGTTCATGGTTTTAATTTTCGATGGTACAGGCAGCATATGAAGTCCGGCCAGATAAGGGTCTTTATAGTCTAAATCAAAAAAATCAATTTGCTCGCTGGCCTTAAGAATGGCCTCTGGGCCTTTGTGAGTTCCAGATTTATAAGAAGTAGTCACATCCCAAGGCACGGGAATATAAACCAACTTACAATCTTGCTTTTTGAAAGGAAGACCGTAAATACCGTCTTTGTAAGAAATTTTTTTATTCGGATCAAACAGCATCATTATTCCAATTTTTTAGTTATGGCCGAGAATACTTTTAATAGGATTGCAATCTGCTCCATCAATAATCATTACTTTTTCCATTTTTAGTTTGTCAGGTGAAAAAAAATAAAGAGCGCTATTTCCACCACCAAAACCAACATTTACCGCAAAATAAATTCTTTCGTCAGGTGTTTTATAGGCAACAGTAAACGCCTCCTCACCAAGCTCTACCACCTCTTTATGGTTCATCTCTGGACGATAACAATATTCATCATCAGTAGTTGGTCCGCACTTATCATAATAATCTGCGACTGCCATGCGAATCATTTTTTTTTGTGACGATAAGTTTATTTTGTAATTTTTAATTTCACTAAAATAGGTAATGTTTCCATCATCATCTAATTTTTTTTCAATTTCTGAACATTTTAAAGCCGCCATTGACACTGTTGAGTAACAAAAAAAAGCCACTAAAATGGGAAATTTCATAGGAGAAAACCTTTATTAAAGTTGTTTGAATTTGAAGGGTATTAAAACTGCAATCTGAATGACAAACAGAATGGTAAGAATTGTAAATTTTACTTGGTATTTAAAGATAAAATCAAGGCGCTACTTTCTCGCACGCAAGGCTTCTCTCCCAAGTGAGAGTCTGAGGATGAGAGAAATCATTATCCATTATATCTAAGAGTTTTTTTACAGCTCTTCTCGTTTTAAAGATGATACCAAATTCACGATTTTTTGTCATTGAGCCAACAGACCCATTCGTTGATCCAATCCAAGCAATTTTTTTATCAATTACAATGGCCTTTGAATGAAGATATCCTGGTCGGTCATTAATTTTCATGATGGGCATAAAAACTCTTGTCTGAATTCCTGCCATATCAAATTGAGAATAGATCTCAATACTCTTCCTCTTTTTAGAAGCAGTGGGGCGTCCAAAATTACAAAAATCGGAAATCATCACTTTAACTTCTACTCCCTCTCTGGCCTTATCAACTAAGGCCTGATTCAACTCAGGTTCTTCAAGGTATTGGTTCTGAACAGTTATAGATCTTTGCGCCGAACGAATTAAGGACACTAAACGGGGTCTTAAGTAAGGACTCACTGTCACTGCAGGATGTCCATTGGCAATATCAGATTTCATATTCCAGCGCTTGCCAGATAGATCTTTTTCTAGAACGCTTTTCAGAAACTGTATGACTTTTTTATTTTTAGTGACATAAGAATAATCTCTATTACAGTTGGCCGGTTTAGGTTTGATATTAAGATTACAAAAACTCGATGAATTAAAGTTACCCGTGCTTAAAAGTAGATACTTATCATCTGTTATAATCATCTTTCCATGTTGGTAACATCCAATTTTACCTTCTTCAGCGCATAGCTTTTCTTTATTAAAATAAACATATTTTGCTCCCAACCCAAGAAGAGTTTTCACGTAAGCTTTCTCTTCAGCGCAGGCAGGCTTGTCCAGCTCGCTCAGCTCGGACAACTCATCACAGGTGTCGGCCACTGTTCTTGAATCTTTGACGATGCGGACCTTAACCCCACGTTTAAGCGCTTTAACTAAAAGATCACGAAACGTAGGATCTTTCATTTCATAAATTTCAATATCAATTGTTTTTTTTGCGACTTTAAGAAGATCAAAAGCGATCACTTTATCTGAATTATTAAAAAGCCCTACTTTCTTATCAAACCAACGGGCCAGAAGTCCCTCTTTAACCGCAGCAGCTTTTTCTAAATTTTTATCATCTCCATCGTCATTGATGGCCATACTTTCAAAATCAACAATATCGGCTTCATCAATAGAAGAGAGGTCACGATGAGGCACCGTTGTTGTTGAACAGGCGGCGGCCAGAAGAAGCCATAAAAAGAGTGCTAAGTTAAATTTCATCATAGGGCCCTCAATCTTAAATCCTATTCGGGGCTTAGAGGAGAACTCTTGAGAAAGAAAATGTACCAGACTAGATCAGTCTCTCTTTTTAAGAGCGAAGAATCTTTAAAACTTCCGAGTGATCATTAAAATCGGCCATATCGATAGCACGCTCAAGGCAATGGGCACTTGGGGCTTGGCTTCCTTGAAGATTTTTAAGAAGAGTAACAATCTCTCGGTGATCTTGTCTTGAGGCGACAGCAAGGGCGCAAAGACCTTCACGAGCATTGACATCAATATTAGTTTCTTTCACCAGAATTTCAGCCACTGCCAATGAATTATTTAAAGCAGCGATGTGAAGAGCATTTCTCATGGCCGGAGTCACTAAGTTAACATTAGCTCCTCTTGAGATAAGAAGCTTGGCCATCGAAGCATTGTTGTGTTTGGCGGCTATCATCAAGCCTGAAAAAAGATCAATTGACCGCACTTGATTAATATCTGCTTTATTATCAAGAAGAAGTTTAGTGATCTCAATCTCTTGAAGTCTGATAGCACGGAGTAAAATAGAAGTGGATGTTGTTCTCGCATTAACATTAGCCCCATCTTCAATGGCCCGTCTAGCTTTCTTGATATTATTATTCTCTACCGCATCGAAGAGCTTCTCTGTGGCTTTTTGATTGGCCATGGCCGAAAAAGAAAAGATAAGAGCACAGGCAAGAATAAGTGACTTCATTAGAAAACCTTTGTTAGTTCCCTTGATTTTAATAAAATTCTTTCTTTTCATGGGCCTGATTGTAAACTCTACCCCTACTGTCTATTTTTTAGACAGTACTCCCCCAATCTCACAACGAAGCTCATTCTTTTTCCCTAAACTTAAGATGCCCGAAGTTTCAAAAGGCAGTGGATAGTTCAATTGATCCCCATGCCCACAGGGAAGTCCTTTTAAAACGGGATAATCTACTCTCTGAGCAAATCGGATGAGAGCGGTGTCTGTGAGATTGGCCCCATCTTTCTCCTGCCCACCTGTAAAGTCTCCAATTACCAAGGCCTTGAGTCCTTTATGGATGATTTTGGCCTGAATCATTTGCTCCAGCATGCGATCAATACTATAGCCACGCTCAGAAACATCCTCGATGAAAAGAATCTTACCTTTGGCCTTTAGCTCCCAGTCTGTTCCAATTGAGGACTGAAGAATCCGCAAATTACCGCCAGTTATTTTCCCACTTATTGTTTGTTCACCTTTCGCCGCCTCATTGAGTGGCCTTAAACTCTTAAAAACCATTTCATCCAGCTGACCGAAAATAAGTTTTTTTAACATTTTTCTATCAGGAGTACTGCCTAGCTCTGGTGAGAGCTGACTGATAGTTCTTCCATGGATGGTTGGCCATCCCCAGGCCTGATTAAAATAGAGATGAAGAGAGGTGATATCACTAAAGCCAATAAAAAGTTTTGGCCGCTTCGGTGGTTTCATTTTTTTGAGATAAGGAATCAACCTCATACTTCCATAGCCACCACGCAAGCACCAGATGGCCTTAGAGTCAGAGTAGAGAGCTTCTTGAAGTTGGAGCAGTTGAGTCTCAAGTGGAGCAGCAAAAAAAGCGTCAGGTTGAATCATTCCGTCTGGAACTCTGGGAACAAGTCCTAAAGACTCGATCCACTCAAGACCATTTTCCAGTTTTAAGTCAGGAGCGTGAGAAGCAGGAGCGATGATATCGACAATATCTCCGGTCCTTAGGAAATCCCATTTTTTGTGTGCCATAAATTACATACCCTTTTTTTTCATCTTAGCATTTTTTAAAGATAGAACCAACGTCCTTTTAAGGGGATTGCCACTACTCCTTACATTGCTCTCCGGTGACAATTTGGCACTCGTTTACAAAGGACTTTGGACAGTTTACTTAAAGATTTATGACGATTGAAAAACGAAGTTCTCTGTTTATTTTAGCAGCTTGCTTTTTATGGGCCACAGATCTTTTGGTTCGCTATCCCATCACGCTTAAAATGGGATACACAAGTATTGTTCTTATTGAGAGTTTTATTGGGGTTGTTTTTCTTCTGCCATGGTTTTTTAAAAATGGTATTCGAGAATTGAGATTGTTCTCTCTTACAGATTGGGGCCTTTCAGCTTTTTTAGGCGCTGTTGGAATGACGGCTGCAGGTCTTCTTTTTACTTTTTGTATCCAGAAGGCCTCTCCTAGTACGTTTTCTTTCTTCCAAATTTTTCAACCACTTTTTGTCGTTTATCTGGCCCATCGTTTTCTCAAAGAGAAAAGCGATAATCTTTATTTTTTCTGGGGGATCTGGGTCATTGTCAGCGCGCTTCTAATGTACTCTCAAGATATCGAACTCTCTTTAATCGGTGGAGATCTTTTATCTTATCCCCTTGAGACAATTATTGCCCTTGGGGTCATGATGATTTGGGGCCTTTGCACTATTGCCGCTAAAAAATTATTGGTTAAACATTCTGCGACCTCAATTGTTGGTGTCAGATGGTTTTTTGCCTTTGTCGCGGCCCTCGGTTTTAATGTTTTTTATCAAACAGAGACGACTCCTTGGACTATCGTTTTTGAGACAGATTATGTGTGGCGCTTTTTCTATATCAGTGTGGTGGCGGGACTATGCTCCATGGCCTTCTACTATAGCGGACTTAAAAAAATGGAAGTAGGGAAAGTGTCATTTATTGAGCTGGCCTACCCGGCCCTAGGAATGATTTTCTCAGCGATTTATACTTTTGAGCAGCTCACATTTCTCCAGGCCATTGGGGCCACTTCATTTGTGATTTTTATTACTCTGATGATCTCAGGCAGACAATTTCTTCCGCTGCTAAGTTCGACCAAAATCCAACAATCTAGAAATTTAAGTTAGATCTTATTATTTTAGCACTAAGTGCGACAAAATGCGGCATCGACATTCTGAGATAAATCAGTAAATTCTTCCTATTCACATTTTAAAGGTACTCTATGCAAGCGTTGATCATTCTTTCTGCCCTTTTTCTCTTATTTGATGAGGCCCTGGCCCAAAGTGAGATATTAAAGACAGTCGAAGTGTCGGCCCATGCTGATGAAAATAAAGTGCATGCCGACAATGTCTCTCTGACTAAAGTCAGTAGCGATACTGCGGTACTTTTAAACATGACACCCGGAGTGGCCTTGCAGTCAGCTGGAGGAATGTCTTCTCAACCAGTGATTCATGGGATGAGCAATGATCGAGTGAATATTAAAATTGACGGGGCCCAGATTACTTCATCATGCCCCAATCATATGAACCCGGCCTTGACTTATATCGATCCAAGTAAAGTGGCCACCATTGAAACCATGGCCGGTCTCACTCCTGTTAGTCAGGGTGGAGACAGTATTGGTGGATCAATTGTCGTTAAATCTAAAGATCCTCTTTTTGCCTCAGAGGGTGAAGGCCTGACTCAAAAACTTAAATTAAAAACTTATTATAAATCCAATAATGAAAATCAAGGGGCCAGTGTCCAGTACACAGTGGCCAGTGAAAAAACTTCTTTGAATTATGCAGGCCTTGATGAGAAGGCCAATAATTATCGCCGAGGGAATGGAGATCGTCTCAAGGGAACTCTTTACAATCAAAATAACCAGTCTCTCACCATTGCTCAAAAACTAGATTCTGGTATCACTCAACTCAAGCTTGGAAGAGCTGTTGTTCCCTATCAAGGTTTTGTCAATCAGTATATGGACCTTAATGATAATGTCTCAAACTCTGCCAATTTAAGTTATAAGGGTGAAATTGAAAATATCATCATTGAGTACTCTCTTTTCCATCAGCACACCAATCATTATATGGATAAAATTACCTCTCAGCGCACTGGGAGTATGCCAATGTATACTCGCTCAGATGAGTCGGGCCATAACTTAAAGCTCAGCTTTGATTTAAATAAGAATCATATCCTGAGAGCAGGAACTGATTATGATCGCTACCGCTTAGATGATTGGTGGCCAGCGGTGAGTGGCTCGATGATGATGTCTCCTAATACTTTTAAGAGTATTAATAATGGAGAGCGTGACCGCTTAGGACTTTATATAGAAGCTGATTCAAGCTGGAGTTCATCTGTTACCACAAATCTGGGCCTTCGCACTGATATTGTGAAAATGGATACTGGAAATGTACAAGGTTATAACACCACAAATAATCTTCCAGCTGATCAAGCAGCCTTTAATGCTCAAGACAGATCAAAAACAGACCATAACTACGATGCGACTTTTCTTTCCAATATCAAATTTTCTGAGAGATTAGAAATGGAGCTTGGGTTCGCAAAAAAAACCAGATCTCCTAATCTCTACGAGCGCTATGCCTGGGCAGGATCAACGACGAACCCAGGAACTAGTGGTGCCGCTCGGATGGATATGAGAATGATCAATTGGGCGGGAGATGGAAACGGATACGTCGGAGATATTGATCTCAAACCAGAAGTGGCCCATACAGTAAGTACATCGCTTATTGTTCATGATGAAACATCTCAAAAATGGGGGTTAAAACTTACTCCCTACTATACTCAGGTTGAAAATTTTATTGATGTTGATCTTCTCGCGAAAAATGGTGGCGTCAATTTTCTCAAGTTTGCCAATCATGATGCTCTTCTTTTTGGAGCGGATCTTTCAGGACACTCGCTTATATTTAACCACGACTCACTAGGATCTCTTAAATCAAAAATGATGGCGAGTTACACACGAGGCTATAGAAAGGATGGAATGACTGAGCTCTACCACCTTATGCCTCTTCATGGAAAAATTGCCTTTGAGCACCAACTAGGGAAATGGACAACAGATCTAACCACTCACCTTGTTTCCTCAAAAAAACAAGTCTCAGATCTTCGTCTTGAACCTGAAACAGCGGGTTATGCCTTGATTGATCTTGGAACAAGTTATCAGCTCAACTCTATGATCAAGATCGATCTGGGTCTGAGTAACATCCTTGATCATGATTACGCTCTCCCACTTGGTGGAATTGATCTGATTAATAGTACTGCGGCCATGAGAAATCCAGTGGCCGGTATGGGCCGCTCAATCAATACGGCCCTGACTATAGACTTCTTTTAGTTACTAATGGCAAAGACCTGCATGTTCACGACAGAACGGAGCCAGTCGATGAATCATTTCAGCAATCTCAGCATCATCACCAGGAACTATGTCTAGCTCTCCCAGATCACGCCACTCCATCCAAGCTGTCCCATCGGCACGAACATCGATATAATAAGTGGCCTTATCCCATTTATTATTTATATGCCAAACACCAATCTTATAAGAGCCGTCTTCTTTTCTTTCAGTTAGATCAAAGGCCTGCATGATATGAATGTATTGTCCTCCAAGAAGAGGCTTATCATAATTTTTCTTTGAAAGAAAAAGATTCGGTGGATAATGACGATCAAGACGTGCTCTCACTTGATCATAAAGCTTATTTGCTTCCCTCTTTGAATATTTACGCTTCACTCCCCAAAGCATCTGATGAAGACCCGAATAAAGAGTCGCATTTTTTGTGGCCCACTGATTGGCCACATGACGAACCATATGTTCTTTAATTCCAGGAGTCCCAGAGAACTCATTGAGATTGGCAAAACCAGGAATAATAACAGGTCTATTGCTCATCACTTGATCTACTAATTTTTTATAATAATTTAGCCAGGCCACTCGATCTTGTTTATCCGGTACGACAGCTCCATACTTATTTTCAGGATCATAAAAGGCCAGAAGATTCATTTTACGAAGTTCAGTCGTTACTCCAATACAGTATCCATATTGATCATTTTTTTTCTTAGCGTCCTCAAATCCCATATTATGATTTTCAAAGGCAAGACTGAAATCAAGATTAGGTGTATGTCTGGTCATGCGAGATTTAAAAACATCAAAGTCTGAGTCAGGCATCGCCTCATACAAACTTTTGTATTTAATCAGTCTGGCCTCAAGGATTGGAGCTCTCAAAGCGTTGTATGGAAGATAACGAATAAGAAGATTACGTTGTGCAGGAATTTCCTTCATCTTAAAGACTGGCCCTTTTCTTTGTGCAAAGGCTGAATTCGAAGAAAAGATGATGAGTAAACTCAATAAAACTCGCATGAAAATTCCTTGGATGTTTACTCCACTCTACTCGAGTCATTCCTTATCAGACAGGGGTCCTGAAAAGATTTCAGACTTAAAGGCTCTATAGAATTCAATGATTTAAACTTGTCTTGCATGGGAGATTTTTTTAACCTATCTTAGGCAAAGTTTCATCACACTTAAGGAGATCTTTGTGAAAGTTTTTTTCATTCTAGGGACTGTCTTTTTTATCTTAGACGCCCAGGCCTCTTATTTTGCTACTCATTGCTCTAACGCTCGAGGCACAGTGAAATGGGAAACAGGGCACAACTCAAACACCATCAGAATTAGTTATTATGGTTCTGAAGGCCAGGAAGAGCTTCATCTTAAAATCAATGAAGTAAAAATTGAGCTGAAAGACAAGATCATTTTAAGTTCTTCAGAGAGTCGATGTCCAAATCCGATGATCAGTAAAACTGAAATCTACTCAGGAAAAGTTCTCATTACACCAGCAAAAGAGTCTCCTGAAGTTTTCGGAGGTCTTATCTATGGTGACAAAATTGAGGCCCATGTGATTTGCGAATACCATATGAATAGCCGAGGTCACTGCCCACCGACAGAAAACTAAAAGATCTCTTACCTTTTTACATAGCTCTTGGGCCCGGATATGGCCGTGAGTACTTAAGGGTGCTATAGCTTAGGCATCTCTTTTAACGGCCAGGAGCCTCCCATGAATGCAAAAATGACTAAAAAACCTATTAAACCAATTAAGAAGCTAGACAGCAGAAAACCTCTGGCCCGCAAAGCTGCTCCTAAGAAATTACGTCCAGTGAAAGAGAGCAATACTATCTACCTTAGCAATTTGAGCTATACCCGTGACCGCCAAGGAATTAAAAACCTTGTCTCTCGTTACGGTGAAGTGAAAAATATTAATGTTGTGATTGATTATGAAACTAAACTCTCTAAAGGCATGGCCTTTATTGAACTGGCCGATGTGAACGAAGCAAGGCTTGCTATTGAAGGGTTAAACCAGCAAGAGATTGATGGAAGAATGCTTAAGGCCACTTATGCTATTCCACAAAAACCATTAACGTTAAAACTCAAAGCTGATATTGATGCTGAGAAAAAAACAACGGCAAAACCATTTTTCAAAGCTAAGCCTAAGGCCAAAGCTGAAGGTGGATTTGAGAAAAAGAAAAAACCAGCTGAATCTGGCTTTGTTCCACGTAAAAAGAGCTTAAGAAAAACTAAGTAGCCGGTGCTGGGGCACTAAAAATGGAATTTGGAAAACTGGATGATATCTCCCAAGTTCGGTGGGCCCTGCCCCAGGATGACTCTCGGAACTCATCTCGGTTTCCACCAACTCTTGCTCCAAAACTCTTCCTTGGCTCGCCCGCCTGGGGCTCTCGTCATTGGTTAGGAAAAATCTATCCCTTAAAATCAAAACCAGAAGAGTTTCTCTATTATTATTCTCGAAATTTTAATTGTATCGAACTCAACACTACTCACTATCGTATCCCCGATCATGAAACGGCCAAGGGCTGGCTCTCTCAAGTGCCAGCTGAGTTTAAATTTTGTCCTAAGCTTCATAAAGATATTTCTCATAGTCGCTTCGGACCTCTCGATAAAACCATCCTCAATCACTGGCTAAGTTTTCTTGAACAGATGCAGACTCACTTAGGGCCATGCTTTATTCAATTTCACGAAATGTTTTCTTACGCAGAAAAATCCACTCTCTTTCAATTTTTAGAAAACTGGCCATCTGACTATAAACTCTGTGTTGAACTCAGACATCCAAGCTGGTTCCAGAAGGGAGTCATCCTTCCCGCATTGGCCGACTATCTCTATAAGAAAAATATTGGTCTGGTGATTACAGATGTGGCGGGACGGAGAGATGTTCTTCACTCCACACTCTCGGCCCCTTGGTGTCAAATCAGGCTTATTGGTAATGACTTAGATCCAAGTGATAGTCAGCGTCTTCAGGACTGGGCCTTAAGAATCAAGCAGTGGCAGAATCAAGGCCTGCAAGAGACTTTCCTTTTTCTCCATCAAACTGATGATATTCTCACGATTGAATTTGCTAGATTGGCCCATACTATTTTAACTCAACATGGGTTTAAAAATATCCCGACCTTTTTACTCCAAGAAGAACAAGGCTCTCTACTCTAAGGCTTACAAATCCTCACACTTCTTGTCATTGTCTTTGTATCTGTCGTCAAATAAAGACTATGAAATTAACTCTTCTTTTTATTCTTATTTTATCTTCACTCAGTTTTGTTCAAGCTAAAGATAATTCTCTTGCTAGTGGCATGTCGCCTAAGTTCTATAAAAAAAGAAGTGAGCCCATTCTCAATATTGCTCTGGTTTATTACGGTGATTATTATTCTCAAGAGGATCTCACTCGTGTTCAACTCATGCTCGAGAAAAGATTCTTTGCGGCCACAGATAAAAGTATCAAGATAAATACAGTAGTGAGTGCTCTTCTTCCTTTTAAGCATAAACTAGAGAACTATCCCGATTTCCGACAAGACTATGTCACTGACCCCGAGAGGCTACAACGACTTTGGTATTATGATAATGTAGGAGCTCGTATTTTAGTGGAAGTTTATGATGAGTTTAAGAAAAAATCTCCTGAACTAAATATTAGTCTGAATCAACTTGATGCTCTCATTATCATCACTGGTGCTCAATTCGATGCCCTTGGTTTTGCTTCAGGGCGTGTGGCCGTGACAGAAAATCCAATGGAAATTGCTTGGGGTTTACCTGACGGTGGCCGTGTTGACTATATAAGTGATGCTAAAGTGGTGGATGAACTTATCCATGAAATTGGTCACGTCATGTTTCTAGACCACGCAGCCTCACAATGCTTTCTTCCTGGAATGAGCTATCAAGAGAGTCAGTTGTGTTGTGCAAACTCTCCGGCCAAAGAAGATGTCATGAGCTATTGCCGCAATCGCACACTTGTAAACGATGACTTCTTCTTTGGATTTAAAGACTGTAATCTTCGCAATATCAAAAACAAAGTTATTCCTGCCATGCTTGGTGGTAAGGCCTGGAATATTGCCAATCGCGAAAAGTGTCTTTAATTAACTTTTATTTTGGCACAGATCTCCTGCGACAAAATGCTACATAGTCATATTATTCTTATCTGTTAACCTTTCTCTATATTAAATGGAGGTTAACAAATGAAAAAATTATTATTGTTAATTCTTCTTCTCCCAATTGAGGCCTTTTCCGGGCTTCCAGAAGAAGATTTTGCGATTGATGCAATTAGGGATGCTTTTAAAAATGGTACGGCGCCAACAACAAGCCGGCTACTCCCTGGCAAACTTTGGGTATGCGGAATGTATATGACGACTCCAGGCCAGCAATCCGCGACTGTAGGAGTGACTCTTGGTGGAGTAAAATACAAAACGACTTCTGAAGGTGTGATGAGTGCGACGACTTACTTTACAACAGATGTTCCTTACAAAATAGAAAATGATTCTTTGGCTTCCTATGCCATTTACAATCAAAAACCATTTTTCTTTCATTTTATAAGAGAATACAACCATGGTCTCATCGTGGAGAGGGCCCATGTTTCAAGTACCCCTCTTCTTCCATCAGTGATTAACCCATCTCTTAACGTCAATCAATATTCATATTGTCTTCCCTACGAGAAAACCGATGGAAGAAAGAAAATATTTAATCATCCTTGGGAAAAAATTCACAACTAGTTTATCGAGGTAAATATGAAATTATTAATAGTTCTTCTCTCTCTTTCATCATTTTCATGGGCAGGGACACCGGATCAAGATCTCATTGTCGATATCATGCGTGAGCGCTTTAAGGAAAGCTCAAAAGTAGTCACTGAGTATGATCTGGCCCTTGATCAGAATTGGCTTTGTGTTTATTACAATGCCCGGATGGGGATAATACCAAATTATACTAGCTATAAAAATTTGTTCCAGTTCCATAGAGAAGATGATGGTAGCTACAGCAACAAAGCAAATTTTGAGGTAAATCAATTTAGACTTGATAATAACGGAAGTTTCATTGGTATTCGAAGTGATGACAGACTTTACGGACGAAAGGCCAAAGAAGACACACTAATCTTTGAACATGTGGCCCACCAATACAGAGTTAACAAATCTTATCCCTCTGTTTCAAATCATAATCTAGCAGGGCATGGTTATATCTACTGTAAACTTCAGAAATAAATCATTAACTAAATTAGTGGGTAAAGACTTTATGTTCTTTACCCACTAAACAGTTAGCACAAGGTTAATAAACTGCTTAAACTTTTTTCGCCATT
Organism: Bacteriovoracaceae bacterium; assembly: GCA_049241565.1. Taxonomy (GTDB): domain Bacteria; phylum Bdellovibrionota; class Bacteriovoracia; order Bacteriovoracales; family Bacteriovoracaceae; genus DZBG01. The sequence continues at coordinate 45,840 of JBMLQL010000037.1, forward strand.
AGTTCGCAATGGCCAATGATTTTCATATCAAAAAAATCATATCGACCTGTTTGATCTTTTTTAATTTTTCCTTCAATATCACCTTTGAGGACTTGTGAAGGTGTTACTTTAAACCAACCCTTTTGAGAATTTTGTAGAGAAAGATTATCCATTTCTGTTAATGAGTATTCGATAAGATCGGAATCCGTCTCAAAAAGATTCCCTTTTGACATTTTTGCTGCAATAGAAAGATTCAATGTAAAATGTGGCTCAGTACGGTTCATACTTGAATACACAATGTAGGCGTTTGGTATAACTTCGACGGGAATAAGTTTACCGTTATTTGATTTAATCTTAACTTCTATCGATTTTTGTAAATAACCATCATAAACTGAATGACTTGTTTGCTCTCTTTTTTTAAGTGGGATTGTGCTTTCAAAATGATTATTTCCTATTGAGTTTCTTCCTAAAAAACAGTCTACTTTAAACTCATAACTTGGTATCACCTCTACAGATGCCTTTGAAACTGAGGCATAGATAAAACACATGATAAATGAGAAATAAAAGGTTCTTTTTGACATAAAATCTCCTCAGAGGTTGAAGTATCACATTGGAGGATCTTTACCATTAAATCTTTTAATTATCGTATTATAGATACAATGATGTAAAAAATGTGTTTGGAATTTGAAACAATAGCTGAGTTGAATTACTAGATGAGTACTACTTCATTCTTTTGATAATCCAATCTAAATGGTAAGGAACATCTGTAAAGATCGTTGATACTCCACAGTTCTCTACTAATTTTGAAGTAATTCCCAAAAGAACATATTCTTTTTTCTGATTAAGAACGACTAAGGGTCCTCCACTATCAGCGTAACAACTCCCCCGAAGCTGGCTTCGCCCAAACTTAGGGATATCAGCAAAGGCCATCTCTCCATAATCTTGATAGCCCTCCCGCTCAAAGCCACTAATATGACGGCGCCAAAAAGAGAAGTCATCAAATCTAGGGCCAAGAGCCAATTCCACTTTTTGCAAATAATTTGGGTATTCTGGTCCCTGTCCAAGTCGTGGATCATAGAGGAGTCCAAAACCTGTTGCTATCCCTTGCATTGAATTCTTATGAATTTTCATGTCGGCAAGCTGAATAGGTCTAATGCTCTCACTATAGTCAATGTCCTGGGCCATCTCAATCAGCCCAATATCATTCAGGCGCCTTGTCTTCCGCCAATTCTCATGAAGTATGACGCTTTTCACTTTACCTAATTTTTTTAATTTCCAAACAGCTCCATCTCCTCCACCCCAAACCTCTATTTCTGGAACGATCAAACAGTGGGCCGCCGTCAAAATATATTTTTTGCCAATGATGCTGCCACCACAAAAATGTCCATCATTATTCTGAAGCGATACCTGCCAAGGGAAGTCTATAAGAGAAGCCCTCTCCCCTCCAACAATAAGTGGTGAAGCTTGGCCAATTGATAAAGCTAAGAAGCTGTATAATAGGAGAGCTCGTTTCATCATTTCTCCCTTATTTTAGATTAATTAAAAACCTAATCATTTTTCTAATTTTTAATCATAATGAAAAGGAAGAAGTTGAGAAAATGAAAAAAAGGTAATATCAGAAGCATTTTGTAATCATGCAAATATATTTTAAGAAATAAGTGAAATCAAAAGAATAGCTGAGTTCATCGAGGGCCGTGTCCGTTTTCGTCTTTTTTTTCAGAAACTCAAGTCCACTTTAAACATATAGGCACTTTAAGTATACAATGTCACCAGAGCTAAGGATGTTTTCTATTTTAATATGTCCAATTGAACTTAAATTAAATAAAGGAGGATCATTCCGGATATAATCAATAGACTCAACTTCATTCTAGCCCCACTTATTCTCAATCAAACTAAACTAATTGTTATGACTTGGAATTTTAAACTTACATCCTAAGTTTTTGTTTTATATCACGTACAATTTCAAGATACTTCTTACTAACCTCAGCATCATCCTGTAACTCCGAATTACAGAAAGATGCAATTGAACTCAGCTTCTTTTTATTTCGTCTTACTACCCTTTTAAAATTTTTTGTATCCCAAATTGGCTCCCACCAGGCTTTTTCAAAATTCTTCTGGAGTATTTCAATGTTAATCATCATCTTTCCACAAAAAGTTTTATGCTCTATTGGCTCACCAAGAGAATCATTAATAGCAGTTCTAATTTCTAGCTTTTTTAGTTTTTCAGGGACAAACCAGCATAAAGGCCTCTCAAATCCCATGACAGCATTGAAAGCCGTTGTTCCTCGACATTCAACTTTAGGATGAGCAGTATACATATATTCACTTCTTGAATAATCCATATTGCTATATTTAAAGTCATCATCACCTACTAAGCGAAAGGCTTCTGTAGCGGCCATCAATTTTACCCGACAGTTCTGAATTTCAGAATTTTTACTGAATCTCTTTTCACATACATCAGATATGAAAGGCTCATGAACAATTTGAGTATTAAATTCCGGATTTGGTAATTTTTTAACCTTTATCCAATCTAACCACTTCCCCATACAAATTGATGATGCAAAATAATCTGCCTGTCCTTCAATCGTTAGACCTTCTTGAGCAGAAAATCCTTTAAGATACTCATTAACAGGGCTTCCACCAACAAGATGCCCAACTTCATGACATGCGACCCAAATAAATCCTTCTCGTGAATAATCGTCTGAGAAACGATACTTCGAGAAAGATAAAGTTATATCAGCTTTTACAGCATCAGGCCTTCCGACTGAATAACCTAGATCGTCTTTAAATCCGGCCCGACCATTCATTGGAGAATAGCCAGCACCTGTAAGACGAAGTTCCATATTTACTGGTAACGGATAATTAACAAAAAATTCTTTCTGAGCAAAAAGTTGAAACTCTTGAAATATCTTTCTTAAATTTTGTTCGTTCTTAATAATCTCAGCTTGAGCGTACTGGAGCTGAAGAATGATCACAATAATTGACACTAGTTTAAGCATTTTATAGCAGTCCTATTTGTTAATAGAAATTCCTAGTTAATAATAGCAAAGTCTATTCCATGGCCGTGAATATCTGAAACCTTTACAGAAGGTGTAAAAAAAGAAGACAGAACTTCGATTTGTCAGGGGGTTAGCTTAATGAATAGCTCTCAAACTCTATGTTATTTTAGTGAGTTCATAACAAGATACCTCTTCTTTCCCAATTCCATTATTTCGAAAGAACTTAAAGCCAGACTTAACAACCATGTCAAAACGACATACTTTCTTGACTTTTATATGTCATTTTGATATATTCATATGGTGAAGCTCATTGGCCAAGAAACGATAGACACATTTAAGAAAAAGCATCCGACCAGCAGGAAAGCCTTGGATCGTTGGGTTAAACTCATTCAATCCGCAACCTTTAAAAGTCCTCAAGATGTTAAAAATCTCTTTGGGGTCAATGTTGATTTTGTAGGATCACAAGCCGTTTTTGATGTCGGCGGGAACAAGGTCAGGGCCATTACAAAGATTCAATTCGGAGTGCAAATTATCCTTGTTACTCATGTGTTAACTCATGAGGAGTACGACAAGGACAAATGGAGAGAATAAGTATGGGACAGGTAAAAAGAATTGTAGAAGACCTCCAGAAAGAAACAAAGCTTAAGCCTCAAAAAGTAAGTTCTACTTACCTTGAGCTGGTTGAGTTTTTCCCTCTCCGCCCGATCTCTGCAAAGCCTCAGTACCAAATGGCCCTAAAGATTACAGAGCATTTAATTAATATTCTTAATGATAAGAAGGCTGACAAAGGCGCTGAAATCTATCTACAGACTTTGGCAGAATTAATCACAGATTATGAAAAAAAGATGTTTGATGCGCCTGATGTCTCTGGTCGGGATATGTTAGCCTACTTAATGGAACTCAAGGGCCTTACTCAAACAGATCTTGCTAAGGAGCTTGGTGGACAACCTAATGTTTCTAAAGTGCTTAAAGGTGAAAGAGAATTGAATCTTCGGCAAATTCGAGCTCTTGCTGAAAAGTTTAAAGTTGGGCCGGATTTATTCATCTAAAACCATGAGTTCAGAAATAGAAACTGCATTTCAGATTGCTTTATTTTGCCAGCACTTAAGTTGAGGACTAGTACTTAGGTATTTCTATAAATACGATTCTTCATGAGTTTTGAAAGTTTTCACTATTTTCAAAGGAGTTATCCTAACGAATAACAAGAATTCTTTTTTTAGGTACCGAGAGACGTACTTGTCCAAAGCCATGATTAAAAGCCTTCAAGCATGTTTCAGGATTCTTAACTTCAAAAGCAAATTCGTAATAGTCTCCTGAACCTCCAGTGCCTTGATAGAAACTAATACCTTTATATGGTCCAGAGTACATGAACCATTGTTTTTCGAAGTGAGTCCAGCGGGAGGCATTGGTTCTTGCTTCAGTAAAGGTGCTAGAAAGTACATCAGGATGAAAATCTCTTAGCCTGCAGTACCCAGTCTGATTCCAAAGAGATGGATCTCCCTGTATTTCACCCTTCCCATCTTTGAAACTAATTTTAGATTTTTTACCTTCGGATTTAGCTTTCATCAAGCATTCTGTTTTGCTTAAACGAGGAAAATCTACTTTATTTATCTTGCACTCCACTTTACTTGAAGATTTTCTAAGAACCTCTTTGCTTGCTTGCCCCTTCATCTTTATTCCAAAAGTATAAAGATCCTGATGTTCTATGTCTTTCAAATGCAAGTGTCCCAACTCGTGCCAAATGCTTCCGATGAGAGTTGGAGTATCAATGAAAAGTTTTTCATTAGGATTCAGAATTTTAGAAAGATCCAAGCAAATTACCGCTTCTTTTGAAATCGAGTCGCGGACAGCGCACATCTGATTATGCTGGCTTTCTTTTTCCACAATGTGTGAGCAGGAACAATTTTTTATTTTTGTTTGTTCAATCCTGATTAGCAAATCCTCTAATCCATTCTTGAAGAATTCTTGCCATATTCTTTTTACGGAAGGATGTCTCTTGAAGATAGCCCAGTATTCATCATTATCAAGATCAGTCTTATTATTATCAATGAGGTACTGAAACCCTGTCCATAAAGTTGGTGAAATCGTTTTACTCATGAATGAGAAACCATCATCAGCTAGAATCTTTTTGAAATCTTTTTCATTCAAGGCTTCAAGACTGGCCATATGATGAATATCATTCCCCCCTCCCCCCTTAGATTCAGCCTGAGACCAGGCGTGTCCCGTTAGGAGCAGAATAACAATGGCCAATATTTTAATTTTCATAAGTATTTCCTTGAGAAGTAATTGAGGTAGGAAAAAGTGAAACTGAGATATTGTAAACTTCATCGCGGGCATTCCCAGAACGAAGAAAGTCGTTCAACTCTTCTATAAAGTTAAGAATCATTTGTTTAGCTTCTACTACTTTTTCTTTTGAGGCAGCTACGGTCATGGATGATTGTACTCGATCGGAGTAAGGTATTTTATCCAATGCTTCAACAGCTTTTGTTAGAATTTGTCTTTGGTGTTCTGTAAATGCAGGTGTTTTGAATTCATTACCCAGATTATTTGTATCACCTAACTTATCAACCCATTTCCCTTCTGGAGTTATCTCTAAATATTGTAAGCGTTTAAGCCTCTCGACAGCATCAATAGTGGTTGCAAATGATAGCCCCAGAACTCGGCTAATCCAACGAGCATTGCCCTTAAACTCATCGCAATATGTGAGCTCCAGAATTGAATAGTAATGCCAGTCTGAGATGACCTTGAAGGTATCCTCTTGGAGTTTAGCGAAGTTCTCAAAAGAATCTCTGGCTGGTGAGAAAGATCTAGTAAGAGTTCTCATCTTTATCGGACCAAAACCTAACCTGCTTCCAAGTCTCTCACACATCTTATCAGTAAGCTTTCTTTTACCACTCATGATCTGACTTAATGAAGAAGACTCTACCTGGAGGTGCTGAGCAAATGAACGTATAGAGTATTGAGGATTTTTCTTTGCCCTCTTTGCAAACTCCTCATTCAAAGCTTTTTTGAAAAGAATGTTCTTATCAACGTTCATAGTAGTATTCATTTTCCCATTTTGACTCATATTGAGTCAAAATGGGCCGATTGTGTAATTTTTACTTAACATCACATTTAATAGAAACGAGAGTAGATATGTTTGGAGCATCTGCATCTGAAACGAATAAATTCAACAGCGCTGTATCCGCATAAGATGTTGAAACCCCACCAGATTGCTTATCAATCACTTTTGCCCCAAGCAAGTAGCGACCAGGTTTGGTTGTCTGTGCAAAGACGTCGATGGTAAATCGGCCATTTGCTGGATTTATTGTTTTTGAAGCAGAAAGATATATTTGCTCGGTAGTCTCTTTTTTGAGTTCTTTTTTAACTTTGAAAACTAAGTCCTCTCCATCAATAGAATAAATCACATTACATTCTAAATTTTTTGCCATGGCTGAGAATGATAAAAGACAACTAATTAATAAAATCATTTTCATAAAAATTCCTTTGAGTGAAAGCCTAATTGCTTTCGAGTTTGATGGGGTGTTTATAGTCGATGGAGTTATTGGATGGTAGGTTTTTGACTCAAACTGCGTCAAAATTTGACAAACATGAACAAATTACAAAGAGTCTACCCAACGTAATCATTAGTGGAGGGTTCTATTTCCTGGTAATTTCGCATTTTTTAAATACAAAGATTATCGATTGATACTCACGCGGATTCGCCCCTATTGAAAATATGAAGATAGGCATAGAGGGAGTTTCACTCTAATGACTAAAAGTTACTAGAGTGTTAATTTTTTTAGGCGAGCAAGATGGTCTTGCCCACTATCTCTTCGTATTTAAATCCAATTTTTTTTCAACCTAGGGTCTAAAGAAGCATTGGGGCGGTAATGACCTCTTGTCGCCTTTACCAATATAACGTCCTTTTTTGTTAAAACCGCATGGTACGTCTTGTTCACTCTGATCACATAAATATCCAGAAATCATAATGTCAAAGCGACAATCATTCTTTGGATGATTCTGTGGGGCATAAGATGTTTGTGATGCAATATTGCTCGATGGAATATTTAGATCGATAGGTTCATTAGATATTGAATTTAAATTGTCATATGAGGCATTAAGAACATTTATGCATAAATCCCATTTTTTATCATCTTGACAAATATTCATAATCCTTTTGATTCGTGGTTCTTCTGTAAAAATCTGCTCTTCATAGTATTTCTTTAAACATATGTGCGAGGCAAAGTAATCTGCAAATCCTTCAGAGGTGTTGAGAGGCTGCATCCTATCATCCCATATTTTACGTGATTCCTTTGTGCCACCTTTGATATGTCCTAGCTCGTGACAAGCAATTGCCACAAGAGCTCCCTCTGAAAAATGAGGTAAATTTAGCAAGCCACCATATATTTCGACAACATATTGGCCATCACTGTTGTTGTAATCAGCACGGGCATTAGGATCAGGTAAATCCCAAATCGCCTGGTATTTAATTTTTATGCCATTATGCTCAGGAAAAAGACGTGCTAATTTGGAAG
>JBMLQL010000038.1:0-15527 GCA_049241565.1 Bacteriovoracaceae bacterium
ACCATAAAATCTTTATCATATTCCTTCCCAAGATTCTTTTAACCTGTTAAAAACTCAAGAAATTATACTCTCGGCAGAAGGTTCAATTCCTTCCCATCAACTTGATGGACACAGAACAATCAGGAGAAGACGATGTCTTTAAAAAACCCTTACGCCTCATTTCTTGAGGGCGTAGAGAAACCAGCACGCTATATTGGAAACGAGCATTTCATTTCAAAAAAAGATTGGGATTCATCTATTGCACGTGTGGCACTGTGTTTTCCAGATACTTATGAAATTGGAATGAGCCATCTTGGGATGAAGATTCTTTACGAAGAAATCAATCAACATGAAGGGATGCTGGCGGAGAGATGTTTTGCTCCATGGATTGATATGGAGAAAGAACTTCGCGCAAGAAATCTTCCTCTTGTTACTCTAGAAACTTATCACCCCCTTAAAGAATTTCATATTGTTGGTTTTTCTCTTCAGTATGAAATGAGTTACACCAATATTTTAAACATGCTTGATCTTGGTGGGATTAGTCTTTGGACAAAAGATCGCGGAGAGAATGAACCCTTTGTTATTTGTGGTGGACCTTGTGCCACTCATCCTGAACCACTGGCCCCTTTTATGGATTTTGTGGTGATTGGTGATGGTGAAAAACTTTTCTCACGAATTACTCATTTCGTCGGTGAGGCCCGCGCGCAAGGTTTAAAACGTGATGCTATTCTTTTTGAGCTTGCTCAGTGGGATGGGATTTATGTTCCTAAATTTTATGACACGGCCATTGATCCAAATACTCAGATGGAAGTTGTCATCGCACCTAAGGCGGAGTTTGAAGGAGCTATACCGGCTAAAGTAAAACGTTATTTTATTGAATCTCTTCGTGATTATCCTTTTCCGACGAAGGCCCCTATTCCCCATATGACAGCGATTTTTGATCGCTTCTCTGTTGAGCTTGCTCGTGGATGTACTGAAGGTTGTCGTTTTTGCCAGGCAGGGATGATCTATCGTCCAGTGAGAGAGAGAAGTCCTGAAAATGTTGTGCAGATGATGATGGACGGACTGAAGAACGGGGGCTTTGATGAGGCCTCTCTTACTTGTTTATCTACAGCAGACTATTCAGCAGTGACTCCACTCGTGATCGAACTTATTGATAAACTTTCTGCTGAAAATGCAGTCCTTGGAATTTCATCTCTACGTGCTTACGGTCTTGATGAAAGAATCTTTGATAAAATGGCGGAAGTCAAAAATTCATCACTGACCTTTGCCCCTGAAGGTGGCTCTCAGCGAATGAGAGATGTGATTAATAAAAATATTTCTGAAGAAGATTTAATGAAAACGGCCAAAGACGTTTTCTCTCGTGGTTGGACCAAAATGAAGTTGTACTTTATGATTGGGTTACCGACGGAAGACGATTCTGATGTGGCGGCGATCATGGAAACAGCGGCTAAGGCACGCAAAGTGGCGCAAGAGACTGGAGTGAGAAATCCAACAATTACTGTTTCAGTCTCTTCATTTGTTCCTAAGCCACACACACCATTTCAGTGGGCCAGTATGATTACTTATCCTGAAATTGTGAGAAAACAGGGAATGCTTAAAGATATGGCGGACCAGTACCGTCTTAATTTTAGAAAGCATTTGTCTAAAATTTCTCACCTTGAAGGAATTGTTTCTCGAGGTGATCGTCGTGTCGCAGGAATCATTCATGATGCTTGGTCAAACGGAGCACGCTTTGATGGCTGGGATGAAACTTTTAATTATGATCTTTGGATCCAATGTGTAGAACGTTCAGGGATTAATCCAGAAATTTATCTCGGAACTATTCCTATGAATGGAAAACTAGCCTGGGATCATATTGATGTAGGGTTGACTGAGAGATTTCTTGATCTTGAATGGAAGAAGGCCACTAAAAATAGACTTTCACCTCCATGTGGAAAGGTGAATGGAATGATTGTTCACCACTCAAATCTTGAAACTCTTGAGAAAACATTTGATATCGATAAGAAAAAACTTGTTTGTTACCATTGTGGAGTTGCTTGCGATCTTAAAGGGATGGTTGAGGAACGTCGTGATTTCTTAGCGGAAATGAATGCTGTGAAAGATGAGCCTTATGTTCAGCCAGAAATTCTCAGAAAAAATATTGTTGAACTTCGTGAGAAAAGAAATCAATTCACAGGAAATAAGTATCGAGTAGAGTTCTCTAAAATAGGCTCTATCTCATTTATTTCTCACCTTGATCTTCAAAAAGTGATGGCCCGAATTTTAAAACGAGCTGAACTTGAGACTCTTCACTCTGAAGGATACAAGCTTCGTCCTTTACTATCTTTTGGACCGGCCCTGACTCTCGGAATTAGCTCTCTTACAGAATATATGGATTTACGCGTTCCTACAGAGTGGACAAATTTTGATGAGGTTTTAAGTAAACTTCAGGCCCATTCTGAGCCGGGAATTATTTTTAAATCTATCAGTGAGATTACCAATAAAACGCCTTCAATTCAGGATTCGGCGAAGTCCTTTAAATACTTTATCCCCGTTAAAGAAGCCTCTGGACTCTCGGAGTTTGCAGCATCAATGACCGCCCTTACAGAAATTAAGATCCAATCTTTTTCGAAAAAGGATCAGGCACTGCTCGAAAAAGATATTAGACCTCTTTTAGTGAACGTTAGCGCCGGAACGATTGATCTTGATGAAAAGACCATGGCCATTATTGATGAAGTCTCGCCTTGTCGCGGTGAAGGGTTGATAGTGACTACTGTGGTAAATCAAGGAAGCTCTATTAGACCATCTGAGCTGGTGGAGTTTTTGACGAGCAGAGGCATACAGGTTGATAGGCCAATTAAAGTCGGAATAGAAATAAACGCATAGATTCTTCACGGAAGTGGTGTAGTTTTTACACTACTTCCGTCCTTAATCTCTTACTTATCTAAAAAAAACTCACACTTTAAGACCGTTTCTTGTCAGACCATCAGAAATCAAGGATTTTGCTCAGCAATCACTTCAAAGGATGGACGCCAATGAAAAAAACTCTTCTGCCTCTCGCAGTTCTCGCTTTCCCGTTTTTGACTTCAGCTCGTGTACTGACAATTCCCAAGGGAGAAATTGCCCTCAAAGAAATTAGTGCTCAAAAGACATATGTTCTTAAAAGTTCTAAAGGAACAATTCTTCAGCAATCAATGCTGTCCCAATTAACACCAGAAAATTGGTTTAACCTTGCTCCTTCTCAAGGTGCCGAAGGAGTTGGATCTGAGCTTGTTTATGAGAAGTATGGTGTTGCCGCTTCTGAAGACATTATTGTAGCGGTGATTGACTCTGGTGTGGATGTTAACCATGAAGATCTTCAAGGCAAGATTTGGATTAACTCAAAAGAAATTCCTAATAATGGAATTGATGATGATCAAAATGGTTATATAGACGATGTCTTTGGTTGGAATTTTATTGGTGGTGCAGATGGTATGGCCGCTATTGAAGCAGATGCAAATCTAGAAAATGGTCTTCGTCTTGTCAAAGGCAAAGTTGAAGCTCAAATTGATGCCGATACACTTGAAGTGACTCGCGAACTCGTTAGAATGAAAAAATTAAAATTGAGTGTTGAGCGTTTAGGAGAGTCTTTAACTTCTGAGCAAGCTGAATACCTGAATAAACTCACAAAAGTTGTTGGGGATGCCGCTGGCAGTGCAAAAAAGATTGTTGCTGAATATTCACTCAAAAAAGAAAGCTATTTAAAGAATGAAAAAATTCTTAAAGAAGCTGGTCTTTCAGAAGTTTCAATTCCTGCTCTTCGATCTTTCACTTCAGACGATGCTGCAGTCAAGATTGCTAAAAATGAACTTCTTGCTCTTCTCTCGGCTGGAAATAATCTTCCACGTCTTGAGGCCATCCTTGGTTATTATGGTGACCAGGCCAGATATTATTATAATGAGGAATTCAATCCACGTGACCGTGTGAAAGATGATTACTCTAATCAAACTGAGCGCTTCTATGGAAACAATGATGTTATTGGACCTGATTCATCTCACGGGACTCACGTTTCAGGAATTATCGCTGCAGAAAGAGACAACTCTGTTGGTATCAAAGGTGTAGCGACAAATGTAAAAATCATGGCCATCAGAGTTGTTCCAAACGGTGATGAGCGTGATAAAGATGTGGCTAACGGAATTCGTTATGCTGTTGATAATGGAGCTAAAATTATCAATATGAGTTTTGGTAAGGCCTATTCTCCTTTCAAAAAAGTTGTTGATGAAGCTGTGAGATATGCTGAGAGTAAAGGTGTTCTTATGGTTCATGCGGCTGGAAATGATAATAAGAACAATGATATTCTTACAAGTTACCCAAGCCGTTTTGATAAATTAAATGCCAATCGTGAGTTTAGAAATTGGATGGAAATCGGAGCTTCTTCATTTAAAAAAGGTCTCTCACTCCCAGCTGATTTTTCAAACTATGGTAAAAAGACAGTTGATATTTTTGCTCCAGGTGTAGATATTCTTTCGGCTACACCAGATAATTCTTATGATACTTATTCTGGTACATCGATGGCTGCTCCTGCTGCTTCTGGTGTAGCGGCTCTTGCTCTCTCTTATGCTCCTTCTATGGATGCAGAAGCGATGAAGGCCCTTATGTTAGATACATCTCGTCGTTACCCTAATCTTAAAGTGAATCGTCCAGGTGAAGAAGTTCAAGTTCTTTTCTCTGAACTCTCATCTAATGGCGGAATTACTGATGCTCTTAAAGCAGTAAATAGCCTTTTTAATCCATAATTTTATTCAGTCTCCTAACATGACTCTAAGGCCATGTTAGGAGATTTCGATACTTACAAAGATTCATCTTTTTCGTCTTCAGTCTTTAGTGTCTCCAAACTGGATTTTTCCCACTTTTTCTAATAGGATGTTGGTGTTTCTAACATAAGGATGACACGATGCGAGCAACAACTTCTGAAACGAAGGCGACGAAGACTAGTATGACGACAAAATCAACGAACGCAAAGTACGACGTTAAACTTGATCTCATCAAAAAACATAAACTTTCTAAAGCCGATCTTACTTGGTTCCTCAAAAATATTTATCTTTCACGTAAAACTGATGATGCTGAGATTACAATGAAAAAACAAAACAAAGCGTTTTTTCAAATCTCTGGAGCAGGACATGAAGGAATTCTTTCAGCAACAGCGAAAGTTTTAAAACCGAAACATGATTATTTTGTTCCTTATTATCGTGACCGTGCTCTTTGTTTAGGTCTTGGTGTCACTCCTTATGAAATGCTTTGCCAAGCGAATGGTAATACTGGTGATACTGCCTCTCATGGTCGTCAAATGCCAGCTCACTGGGGTAATGTAAAACTTAATATTGTTTCAAAATCATCTTGTACTGGAACTCAGTTCCTTCAAGCTTGTGGTCTTGCTGAAGCAGGACTCCATCTGAAAAAAATGAAACTCAAAGATTCTCCGATTTATCATGATCAGGAAATCGTTTATACATCGTGCGGCGATGGAACTACTTCTCAGGGGGAATTTTGGGAAGGCGTGACTACGGCCTGTGTGAATAAACTACCAGTGCTTTTTATGGTTGAGGATAATGGCTATGCGATCTCGACACCTGTCTGGATGAATACTCCAGGAGGCTCAATTTCTAAAGCTCTTGAAAATTTTCCAGGACTTAAAATTTTTACAACTGACGGAAACTGTCCTGTTGAATCTTATGCCACAATGGTGGAGTGTGAAAAATATCTTCGCGCAGGAAATGGCCCGGCTTTGGTTCACGCTAATGTGACTCGTCCGTACTCGCATTCCCTTTCAGATGATCATTCTTACTACAGAACAAAAGAGGATCTTGCTAATGAAGCAGCTCTTGATGTTTTCAATTCATTTCCTAAGTTTTTAGTTGAAGCAGAACTCTTTTCAAAAGATGAAGTCGCAGCCGTTTTAGATGAAGCGACTAAAGAAGTTCGTGAAGCGATGACAAAGGCCCTAGAAACATCATGGCCTGCTAAATCGACTTATATGGATCACTTATATTCAGAGATTGATCCAACGGGATCAGCTTTTGAAACAGAAGCCAAGTTTTCAGGGAAAGATGATATTCCTCTCGCCACAGCCATCAATATGACTCTTAAGTCTGAGATCAAGAAAAATGCCTTGATGATGGTGTTTGGTGAAGATGTCGCCGATTTTTCGGAAATTGAAAAATATGAAAATCCAGACCTTAAAGGAAAGGGCGGAGTCTTTAAAGTTACTCATGGAGTTCAAAAGGCCGGAAGAGAGGGACAAGTTTTCAATTCACCTCTCGCTGAAGCTAATATCATTGGACGTGCCATTGGGATGGCCATGCGTGGTTTGAAGCCAGTGGTTGAAATTCAGTTTTTTGATTATATCTGGACTGCTTATATGCAACTTAAAAATGAGATGGCGACAACTCGTTATCGCTCAGGTGGCGACTTTAAGTGTCCGATGGTTGTGAGAGTTCCAATTGGTGGATACCTTCGTGGTGGAGCAATGTACCACTCTCAGTCAGGTGAATCTTTATTCACGCACAATCCAGGGATTCGTGTTGTTTACCCATCTAATGCACTAGATGCTATGGGACTTCTACGTACAGCGATTCGTTGTGATGATCCAGTGATGTTTCTAGAGCACAAACATCTTTATTATCAAGGTTACAATCGCTCAGCTGATCCAGGGGAGGAGTATATGATTCCTTTCGGTAAAGCTCGTGTGGTAAAAGAAGGGAAGGATGCAACGATTGTAGCTTGGGGAGCTCTTGTTCAAAAAGCTGTTGAAGCGGCTAAAGAACTTGAAAAAGAAGGGTATTCAATTGAGATTCTTGATCCAAGAACCATTGCTCCTTTTGATTTTGAAGCCGTAAAAAAATCGCTTTCTAAGACAAACAGACTTCTTATTTGTCATGAAGAACATAAAACATCTGGTTATGCTGGAGAAATTGCTGCCCTTGTTAATGAGCAGTGTTTTGAGATGCTGGATGCTCCTATCCTTCGCGTTTGTTCTGAGGATGTCCATGTCGCTTATTGCCCAGACCTAGAAGAAGAGATTCTTCCACAAGTCAGTCATGTCACTACAATGCTCAGAAAACTTCTGAGCTATTAGTGTTTCTTAAATCGCTTTTTCTTTTTATTCTTATGATTGGGTCGTCCTTCGGGGCGACCTATCATGATAATATCCTCGATAAGAATGATCTTCCCTTAAAGCTTGAACGTCATAAGCGTCTCTTCTTTATCTCTGGGACAGAAAATACCAAAATGCAGCTTAGTCTAAAGTGGAATTTCATTAAGGATACTAATTTCTATTTTGGATACACTGAATATTTTTTTTGGCGTCTCTTTAAAGAGTCTTCTTCCCCATTTGAGGATATCAATCATAATCCTGAAATTTTTTATCGCTGGCGCTCCGGTGATACTCAAATGTTAGACATAGGTGCAGAACATCTCTCTAATGGGAAAGCAGGAGTAGATTCTAGAAGTTGGAATGCGGCTTATCTTCGTGGTGTAAAAAAATGGAATGATAAGTATCAGCTTTCGCTTAAAACATTTGCTCTCTTCGGTGTTGAGGATGAGAATAAAGATGCTTTTAAGTATGTTGGTTGGTTAGACGCAGAGTTTTCAATTAATGAGTTTATTAAAACTAAATTTCAGAATAATGAGTTCTATGTCAGATGGCGGCCAGGAGGAAGAGCGGCCTTGAGTGATCGATATGATACTTTTGAAATTGGCCTCAAGATAAAATTTTCATCAGTTAAAGTATTCCAGCATTTTTTCATCAACTATTATAATGGCTATGCTGAAAGTCAGCTGGAATACAAAAAGAATGTCCGTGCTCTTAGAGTAGGATTTATTTTTTAAGGATAAGAATATTTGCTTTAGTGTGATTATTCACAAACCGAGCAAAAGAGCTCTCGAATAACCCCTTTTTTTCTCTTTTCGCCACGATCACAAGATCAGCTTTTTGCGTATTCACGTAGTCAGAGAAAGCATCTTTAGGTGAATCTCCAAAAAGACATTTGGCGATCACTCTTCCTTTAAAATTTGAAGGTAGAGTGTGGTCAGCAATTTCAAGAATCTTCTTTACAGTCAAAGCTTCGATTTCTTTACGGTCGTTTTCAATAGGATAAACAAGAGGTGTACTGCTTAACCAATGTGAGTAAGTGATCGTGTTAAACACGTTCACAAAATGAACCTCTGATTGATCAAAAAAGTTCATCTCTTTTAAGGGGAGAAGAAGCTCTTCAATATTATCTGCAGGACTGACGGCTACGATAACTTTTTTTGCGAATGACATAAAGGCTCCTAGGTTTGTGCCTTGAATAGGCTAAACAGTTTAGACTTTGAGTTACTAATGACTTCTACAAGATCTGATTTCCCAATAACAATAACTTTTGAACCTTTCTTTATTTTAAAGTCAAAACAAACTGTTTGATTGTGAAAAAGTTGATAAATGCCTAATACTGTGAAAGGAGAGATTTTTTTTAAGACTTTAGATCGTTTAATTTGTTCGATCTCTCCTTCAATAAGTATAACTCCAGTATTTGGGACTTGATTTTCGTAAACAAAATCATAGTCATTGCTGAAGCAAATAACTTCAAAATGATTTTTCAAAGTATCAATATATTCATCACTAACAGGACAGTCATTTCTTTTCATACTGAGATCATAGAACTAAGAATGCATAAGAAGTATGTTCTACATCATGCTTTACCTATTAATAGCTAAGATTAGCCGTTTCAATAAGTGCTTCTTCATTTAGAAGATAAATCGTTTTACCTTCCTGCTCGATCAGCCCCTCATCTCTGAACTCTGAAATAAATCTAATGATTGTTTCACTTGCGGTACCAATCATTGAAGCCATTTCATCTCGAGTGAGCTTTATATCAAGTTTCCATCGCTTATTCTCTTTAATGCCGTATGACGATTTAAGCATAAGGAGAAGTTCTGCCAGTCTCTCTCGTACATTTTTTTGAGCCATCGAAGTGCTTCTGTCTTCAGCTTTACCCATATCTCGACTTAGTTTTTCGATCAAATGAAGTGAAATACTAGGCTTTTCTGCTATGGCCTTATAAATGAATTTTTTATCAATAAAGCAGATGGCTGCATCTTCGAGAACGGTGGCGGTAGCCGAAAATTTTTCATTGCTGAAAAGGCTTCTGTGTCCGAGAACATCCCCAGGTCCAGCAACTCTGATTATAGACTCTTTTCCATCATTACCAAGCTTAGAAATTTTAATTTTACCGCTATTAACGCAGTAGAGGCCAAAGGGAGGATTTCCTTGGAAAAAGACAGTTTGGCCCTTTTTGTACCCGTTCATGACCTTATTTTGGCCAATAGTGGCCAATTCCGTATTGTCGAGATCACAAAAGATTCCTTTATCTCGGCATTGGCAATTTTCACAACTAATAGGTTTAAATGACTTTGTCATAAGGATTCCTTTATAAAATTTCCTTAAATGTAACATTTGTCATTAAAATGAACCTGATGCAGATCAGGTTTTATTAATTAAATCTCGAAGGATTTCAAGTTCTTTGAGAACTTCTGGTGGAAGATGAGTCCCAGATGACCCCGTAAACTCAAATTCAATACTTTCTTCATATTCCTTAAGACATTTGGTCGCAGATGGCGTTTTGGGATACCTTTTAATACATTGCTTAAGAAATAGATCTCCATTACTGAAAAAGTTTTCTCGGCCTAAGCGTTTTTCAATAAATCCAATCCAAAAGGCCAGTTCTGGTGCTTGAGGTGAAGTTGGGTTCTCAAAAAGATAGTTGTAGAGTCTCCCTACTGCTTCTAAAAATTGAATATCGTGCTGATAATCATAGCTAGGGGTTTTTTCTAATGGGACTAGCTGACTTGCTATAAATTTTTTAACTTCTTTTTCATTTTTAAAATAGTCACGGTAGCTTCCTTTCTTAAGAACAGTCTCAATTCCCTTCAGCCACTCAGTGAGGTCATTTTTAAAACTAGCACTCAGCTCTTTTCGGCCCTGGTAAGAGATGATAAGGCTCTTCGCTTTTTGTGGGTCTTTATTGATTTTAAGATCAATCAATAAGACTTGCTTAAAGGCTTTCTGGATCTGTTTTTCATTTTTGGCTTTTATTTCTGTTTCAATAGATTGAATAAAACTTTTTCTCGCATCGGTGTACCTACGAACAATGAGCTGGGCCGTACCAATATCGTATTGATTAGTCAGCTTCGTCGTTTCTATTGAATAATGTTCTGCTTTAAAGCTCGGCACATGTGAGGTGGGCATTCTGGTATGGCAATCAATACAAAGCGATGCAATCTCTTTGATCCGCCAATGAGTATAAGATTTTTTGCCTTTTTTGAATGAATCAATACTCGAAGTGATATTTTCATTAATCATTTCATAAGAGGGCGCGAAGATATCTTGCTTAAGAAGAGTTTCATGTTTGGCCTTCTTAAAGGCAGATTGGATTGTCGTCATATTTTTGAGAATAAGGTCCTCGTTTTCTTTGGCCGAAAATGTCTCAAAGGATTGAGTATAAGGGATGATATTCACAAGAGCATTGAAGGCGGTATTCATTTCTTTGGCAGGAGAAGCGAAGGCCAATGTTACTGAGAAAGCCATCATTATCAACAGTTTCATCATTATTTTTTCCCTTTAAGTTGTTCATAGATAAATAATCCTGTGGCCAGAGCTCCAGCAGAAAAAATAAGACCTTTATTTAGATCTCTTCGCATAGTCGCTTCATTTCCAGTTGAGCTTAATGATTCTAAGAGTAGGACTGAAGCAGTCAGAGTGATGGCATTAGCGACATCAGAGCTAAGGGGAATAGTTTTAGGAAAAGTATCCTGAAGGTGAGGATGAAATTTGACTTGCATCTCCTGTTCTTTTAATTTTACCTTTCCAAGTTCTTTCAGAGAAATGGGTCTAATCGATTCAATCACTAGTACTTGATTAAAGACGGTTTTTCCTTCGATCGTTTTTGATTGAGTATAAATTTTCCCTGTGATGAGGGCCTCATCTCCAGCTTTAAGAGTGGAGACCTCTTTTTGAAGATTCTTATCCTCTAGTCTTGTTGAGACATGATGAGTGTTATCTAAAACAATGGATTTCTGATCAATCTGTTTAATACGCGCTATGATACGTACATCTTCAACAGGAAGATTCTGAGCAAAGAGTAGGGTTGGAAAAATAAAAATAAAAAAGAATAAATATTTCATTTACTCATCTTATGAGTAAATCTGCTTTAAAAGGATGATTTAGATCAGCTTAACTAAATCTTTGGCCTAGATTTTACCAAGTTTGCGTTGTAGTGTTCGACGATGAAGCTTGAGTTCTCGCGCTGTGGCAGTGATATTATTATTGTTTTTCTTAAGAACACTTAGAATATGCTCTTTTTCAACATCATCTAGAGAGGCCACAGTGTCATGGAGATTTGCGTCGGGATTTCCTTCTTTTTTATTAAAGGCCTCTAGAATCTCATCTACTTCAACCGGCTTACTCAAGTAATGAGTGGCCCCAAGTTTTATGGCCTCAATGGCCGTTTCAACATGGGCATAACCTGTCAGAATAACAATATTAGTTTCAGGATCAATCTCGAGTAAACGAGGGATAAGCTTTAGTCCACTTTCTCCAGGCATTTTTAAATCAACAATACAAAATTCTGGTTCATTTTCTTTGGCCACTTGTTCAGCTTCAATAATATTAAACGCAGTAAGAACTTCAAATCCTCTCTCTATAAGAGAAGATTTAAGTGCTCTTACAAAATTTTTATTATCGTCGACGATTAAAATAGTTTTATTCATTGAAGACCCTTAAGTGGAATTTTTATGGTGACGATAGCACCTAATTCTTTTTTATTTTGAATGAGAAGTTCTCCACCAAGTCTTGAACAAGCTGTTTTACTTAGGAAAAGCCCTAGGCCCATTCCTTGAGGCTTTGTCGTGAGTCCAATTTTACCAAATTGAGCGAGAACCTCAGATGAAAAACCAGCTCCGAAATCCTCAATGAAAAAAATCAGAGCATTATTTTCATGGATCATCGTAAAACGTAATCCATCAGGGGAGGCCTGAAATCCGTTGATAAGAATATTCTGGATGGCCATGCGAAGTCCGCTATCGGAAAAAATCCTTATGCCATCACTTCCGGTTATGGTGGAATTAAAGTTTTGAGGGTGATACTTCTCTTGAAATTGTTCCAGAATATCTTGAATATAATCTTTTAATAACATAAATCGTCCACTGTCTGATTTTAAAACACCAGCCTCAAGAGTGATGTCAGAAATAATTTTTTTACATTCTTTGACTTCATCTCTCAGTGTGGAAAGTGCCTCTTGATAATCCGGGCCTAGTTTCTTTTGTAGATCATTCGCAATAAAAGAGATGGTGGATAAAGGAGTTCCCAAATCATGGGCCGCATTGGTCGCAAAAATGCCTAGGATCGCCAACTGTTCAGATTCTTTGAGCTGAACTTGCTGATTTCTTGTTGTATTCCCCATCTTCACAATAAAATAAGAAATG
This sequence comes from Bacteriovoracaceae bacterium, assembly GCA_049241565.1. Classification (GTDB taxonomy): domain Bacteria; phylum Bdellovibrionota; class Bacteriovoracia; order Bacteriovoracales; family Bacteriovoracaceae; genus DZBG01. The sequence goes on from JBMLQL010000038.1 coordinate 12,460, forward strand.
ATGAGTGTTAGAATAATAAAAGTAACGAGCATGCCAGAAATATGAAGATCAACAAAATGATGATGTAGGTGAGGGATTTCTGGGGCAAATTTCATTAAAATAATGTAGAAGCCGATAGTGACGGAAGAAGTTACCCAAGTATAAAAAGAGCTTAAAGTGGTTGCAGCAATCATCACTTGAAGAACAAAAAGTGAAGTGAATGGATTGTGGGCCCCTCCTGAAAAATAAAGGAGAAGAAACAGAGCAAAAATATCGTAAATGATTTGTGAGAAATATTCCAATTCCCCCACCACTTTAGGAGATTTCATTCTTAACCATGTCACAATATTGATGGCGATAAGAGAAGAGGTCACAAAAATAAGATGAGTGGTCTTAAAGGGAAGATGAAGCCAATATTTTGAAACAAGGATGGCGGTAAATTGTCCAAGAATAGCGATATTTCTAAGCCAGAATAATTGAGAAAGACTTTGACGGTAATAATCCATAGAATGATTTTATCATTTATGAGTGTAAGTTGGCCTGTGACAAATTGCCTCAGGCCAATCTTTATTTAAAGTTTAAAACCTTTCAAAAGTTTTTTACCTTGTTCTTTAAGCTTATCGGTCGCGCCACCAGTAGCTTTCTTTTGTGCTTTCTGAACTTCCTCTTCAATTTTCTTTTTCTGCTCATCACCTTTAGCGAGAATTTTTTTTAGTTCTCCCTCGTATTTGGTCTTGGTGCTATTGACTTGAGTTAGAAGCTCTGTCTTTTTAGCGAGAACTTTTTCATTAATGAAAGATTCAAGTTTAACTTTGGCCTCATCCACTTTTTTACCAATTTCAAGCTTTAGGCCAGAAGCGAGATCTTCACCTAAATTAGACTTAAGTGACCATCTGATATTACTCCATGTACCGTAAGCACGGGCATCAAGATTGACGACAGGGATTTTATTCACCACATTAGACACTAGTTCTTGGATCATTTTATTCTTGGATTCAACAACATAGTTGGGAGAATTGAGTGTGTTCAGCCATCTAATATCTAAGCTCTCGTCGTATAGAGTGGCCGAGAAATCGACTTTTGCTTTTGATTCTTTTAAACCGAACGTGAAGTCAGCAGAGTTGGAGAGCATTTTTTCAGGAATAGGAAAACTAGCCACTCTCATTTCGAGCATTTGTTTTGGTTTCATCTTTGTGTGGTCAAGAGTGACTTTAAGTTGAACGCCATTGATATTTTTCGCTTTGAGATCACCTTTAAGATCTAGAACAGTTGGAATCCCTACAATCTTAGGAGATGTTGTGACATTTGTTAACGTCCCAGAAAAGTCTCCTGCAAATTCGCCTTCTGTACTTTTTGAACTGATCCCAGCATTTTTAAGCCAGAAAAGTGGATACCCTTTAGTAATTGGAAAGTTATAAGTTTTTCCGACATCACGTTGTGGAGGAATAATTTTTTCTTCTTCTTTCTTTTTTTCTGGCATGTATTGTTTGGCAATGGCCTGATATTTTTTGGCCTGAACAACATAATTCATTAAGTCCGTTCCAAAGAGCATGCTTGAGAAATCAGAGAAGTCAAGTTTCGGAATCTTGAAATGTCCTTGAAGATTAGCTATATCCTCTTTAACGAGAGCTTGAACTTCATTTGGGTAGTTTGTTATTTTTTGAACTTCGCCTTGAAGATTTTTGGCAGATTTCTGGACCTCTTCAATTTGTTTTTTGGCCTTGTCAGCAAGTTTTACAAGTTCAGGAACTTTTTTAACTTGTTCGACAAAGTTTTTTTCTTGTTCTAATTCTTTATACTTTTTTTGAATCTCTTCAAAAACAGATGGATCTGAGAGTCTTTTAATCTCCCCATCCCAGTATTCTTTTTTAGTATTAACTTCAACTAACATTTCATTAATACGAGTTTCTGTTTTTAATTGGTCACGGAGTTTTTCAATTTGCTCTTGATAGTTGACTCCTTCGGCAAGAGCGATGACATCTCCAAGAACATTATCTTTGAAACGGTCTTTGGCCTGGGCAATAACTTGGTTTTGAAGTTTGGCCATCATACTATTATCAGATGGAGGTGGCGGTGGAATGACTTTCCCAGGTCTCGCTCTTTTAGTATCCATTTGAATTGTGAGGATAGAAGCATCTTCGACAACAAATTTAGCACGAAGAAGAGCGTCCCAAAGAAACTTGAACTTCATTTGACCAATCTCAACAGTATTATGAGAAGGTTTTTCTTTATTGGTCACCTCAAGTTTATTGAGTTCAAAAGATCCTGAGATAAAGCTTGTCTTTACACTCGAAACATTCACCTCAGCACCTACGCCTTGAGTCCCCGCCCATTCGATTCCATCTTTGAGATGTTTGTCGAAATAGTAAGTAAAATAACCATAGGTAATGGCACAAAGAATACCTACTGGAAGAATAACCTCAACACGAATAGGGCCCTTTTTCTTTTTAGCTTTATTTGTTGTCATATCATTCCCCAAAAAATTGATCGTATTTATAGTACCACTGATAAAGGCTAGTTGCTTTCCATGCCTTAAATAGTTTTGTCTCTTTGAAGCGTTCTACGACTGCCAATCGATATTTTTTGATAAGAAAAGCCGAGAGAAGATAGATAAATGGAGAGAGAAGAATCGTTACAATGGCCGATCCCATCACAATAGAATTATTAAACCGAGTAAAGGGAATAATCGGCATATTGTAAAGTGAGGTATAAACACTTTGCATAGAGGGTAATTCAAGGGCCCATTGTCCAACTGAATCAAATGCTGGGTCTAGGAGAAAGGCGATAAATTTAAAAAAGAACGCAGTCACAAATGCTGCTCCAATTTGAATTCTAAAAAAGAAGAGCAATAAAAAAATGAGTAGAGATTGTAGGGAAAGTGTCGGTGTCATTCCTAAAATAAATCCACAGACACAACCTAGAGATAATGAAATAAATCCCGTGTCAGAGTGGAGTAACTTAATGAAGGAGAAGAACTGTTTCAAAATCAGCGTCATATATAGCTCCTAAAAAACTTGATTCTTAAGAGTTTAACTATGCACTTGGTTTTTGACTAGATTTGTAATCCCGAGAAATAAACTTGGGTATTT
>JBMLQL010000039.1:0-1838 GCA_049241565.1 Bacteriovoracaceae bacterium
ATGGAGTGGCCATGCTCTCAAGTGTTCTCAAGAGTAAGCAAGCCATTCAGATCAAACCCAAACTTCCAGAAAATCGTGAGAAAATTGGTCTCAAGAAATAAAAGGTAGCTGGCACCTTTTAGGATTTTTATGAAAGATAATTTGAAGTATGCCTAAAATTAATGGCGAGAAGATTTTCTCCTACTAATTTCTCATCTCCAGAGTAGATAAGAATACTTTGAACAACTTGAGGATTATTTTTCTTAAACTTTAAAAGCCCCTCCGTTAAAGAGGTTGAGTAGGTAGATGATGATTTAATTTCAACTGAAGTGATCTCTCTTCCTTGGACAGCTAGAAGATCTATTTCATTTTTTTTCTCATCACGATAAAAGTATAGGTTTGATATCTTTCCTTTATTGAGTCGATTTTTAAGGGCCTCAATAACAACAAGATTTTCAAATATACTTCCTATAAGTGGATCTCTTTTAATGTGCCTTAAATCCTCAATACCAAGAACAAAAGCGAGAAGGCCAACATCAAAAAAATAATATTTAGGAGATTTTATGACTCTTTTTCCAAAGTTTTCAAAATAGGGGTTCAGCTTATAAATAATGTATGAAGCTTCTAAAATAGAAAGCCAGTTCTTAATTGTTTTTGCATCTACTCCGACATCTCCAGCGATTGAACTATAATCAAAAATTTGTCCTACTCTACCGGCCAGTAGACGAATAAATTTCTCAAAGAGAGTGACATCCTTGAGATTGATTAAAAGTCTCACATCTCTTTCTACATAGGTTTGAAAATAATTTGAGTAGGCGGGAGTTGGACGTTGGTTTTGATCATATATTCTTGGTAAAAAGCCATTCAGTATATATTCTTCAAAGGTATCAAATTCAATTCCAGCTTCTTTCAATTCGGATATAGAGAAAGGTAAAAGTTCTAGAATTGATGTTCTTCCCGCAAGAGATTGAGTGATAGACTCTCTTAAAATAAGTTGATGAGACCCTGTTAAAACAAATTGCCCATTAACTTTTTTCTCATCAACTATGACTTGAATATAGCTTAGAAGTTCCGGTGCTCGCTGAATTTCATCAAGGATGACTGGGCCCTTAAATTGTTTTAAAAATGTTTTGGGGTCTTGCCTTGCGTATTCACGATTCTCTGGAGATTCAAGATTGCAGTAAAGATAATCAGGTAGGGTTTCTCGAGCGAGAGTTGTTTTACCAGATTGTCTTGGGCCTAGAATGGTGACAACCGGATATTCTTTTAAAACCTTAACAAGCTCTATGGAGAGTTCTCTTTTTATCATACCTCGATTATATTGGCGTTTTTTAGGAGTTCAAGTCCTATTTTACGCCAAAAGTATGAGCAATTAGTAATTTTAAAGGGTTATCTCCTGTTAAAAGGTAGCTGGCACCTTTTGAGAATTCGGAAATGAAATTTTCAATCGCTCCAAGCAATCGAAGTCCTCTTCCTATTTTCAAAATGATATTGCCTCCTTTTCAAGGGGCTTAAGAATGAACACACAAAAAATTGAGGCGATGATTTATAACATTAGAAACCAAAAGGTAATGCTTGATAGTGATCTCGCTCTACTCTATGGGATAAGTACTAAAGTGCTTAATCAAGCAGTAAAAAGAAACATTGATCGATTTCCTGATGATTTTTTAATTCAACCAAATTTCAGCGAGTTGGCTGCTCTAAGGTCACAATTTGTGACCTTAGACAATGTAAGTAATGGAAATCCTATTTTTAAATACACACCTTATCTTTTTACTGAGAATGGAGTGGCCATGCTCTCAAGTGTTCTCAAGAGTAAGCAAGCCATTCAGATCAACATAACAATTATGCGGACATTT
>JBMLQL010000040.1:0-88365 GCA_049241565.1 Bacteriovoracaceae bacterium
CTGGACCTTGGAAAAAAATCTCACCCTACAGGCACCATTTAACTGGGGCAGTTTATAAAAATCTAAGAAATAAACTGCTTAACTTGAGCAGAGTTCATGGCTCCACTCTGACGACGCACCTCTTTTCCATTCTGGAAGAGAATAGTACACGGAATTCCTCTAATACCAAACTTGGCCGCTAGCATTTGCTCCGTTTCAGTATTTATTTTTAAAAAGACAGTATCAACATTTTCACGAGAGGCTTTCTCAAACTCTGGCCCATACATTTTGCAAGGACCACACCAACTCGCCCAAAAATCTACGACTACAGGTTTTTCACTCTTAGTGATGATGCGCTCAAAATCATTTGTATTGGCCTGAGACACAAGACCATGCATCGGAAGATCAGCACCACATTTTCCGCAAACTGGAGTTTTCTTCAGAGCATTGTCAGCATTGACTTTGTTTAAACTGGAGCACTTAACGCAAACTGAATAGGTATGACTCATAAAATTCTCCTCTCTTAAGAAAGATGGGCGCAATTTAAATTAAGTCAAGAGCTTGAGATAAATCATACTTTTCTTCTTCTTAATAAGAGACACTTTCTTCTATCAAGGAGTCCTTTATGACAAAACCCATTCCCATGATCCAAAAATTTATGACAACCACCCCTCTTTTTGTAGAAAAGGACGGCTCATTACTAGAAGCCGCGAAGTTGATGCAAAAAAATCAAATTCGCCATTTACCAGTTATATTTCTCGGAAAAGTAGAGGGCATTCTTTCGGAAACAGATATTAACTTAGTTAAAAATATTAAAGATGTTGATATTGAAAAGATGAAAGTTTACGAGTGCTTCACACCTAATGCTTATACTGTCTCTCCAGAGGCCAAACTTGATGAAGTCACAGCCGAAATGGCCGAACACAAGTATGGCTGCGTTCCTGTGGTAGATAATGAGAAACTAGTGGGTATTTTTACTTGGGTGGATGCTTTAAGAGCAACCTCAGATCTTCTTCATACTCGTCTCAAATAAAATTAATCATTTAAGAGGGTGTAAGTCTTTCACACCCTCTTAACCTTGGTTAAAATTCCTGTATAACAGCATTCATGAAATACATCTTAGTGCTCATGATGCTCTTTTCTACGAATCTGACTCATGCCGAGATTTTAGGTCATGAGTATCCTCTCGCTCCTATTCCTCAGCTCACTCCCGGGGAGCTTTGTTCTTATCCTACTGAGTACCGCTATCAAGAAAATATCCCTTATTGCGAACGTGATGTGGCCTATGAACTTAAAGAGCAAGTTTTTAATGAATACCGTCGCGCGGGATTTGTGATTCCGGCCAATGAGCGTAGCAACTATAAGATTGATCACTTCATTCCACTCTGCGCGGGAGGGGCCAATACTTTTGAAAATCTGTGGCCTCAACATAAAACTATTTATGAGATCACGGATTCACTCGAGGTTCTTGCATGTGAGAAACTGAAGCAAGGAAAGATCACTCAACGAAATGTAGTGGCCTTAATCAAAAAAGCAAAAATGAATCTAAGTCAGGTGAGATCAGTTCGCGACCAGCTTGCTCGCCTTCGTTAAACATCAAATTGCCAGCTGGCCTCGGCCAGTTTTCTTCCGTTTATCTGAATGAACACATGATGAAGTCCTTTATAGTACTTCATGGTGGTAATCGCTTTCAGTGAATGTGATTTCTTAATCGTCAGAGTTTCCTTGGGCCCAAGCTCAAAACTTTTCAGCTTAAAAACTTTTGCACTCTTTTTGCCTCCGGCCTTCACAAAATCAATCGCGTAATCCACGACTAGTTTTTGTTTGCTCTTTGAGGTTGAGGTGAGATCAAAACTGAACTCCAGTTTATCCCCCATTTTAAATTTCTTTTTATTGAGTTTTATCTCACTCATCTTAACTTTGGCCTCTCCAGTGACACCCATCATCTCTAAGGCCTTTTTATCGCCTTTTTTAATCATGGTTCGCAGGGCCTGACGTTTAATCCAATCAAGCTTGGCCTGATGTTTTTCAGGACATGATTTTTGCCACATTTTTAAAACATCAATCACCACATGAGGATGATTCTTTGAGATATCATTTAAATGATTGGCCACACTCTTTCTGACATAAAGTTCTTCATCAAATTTAAGTTTATCTAAAAGAAGAAGAGTATGTGTGGGGTCCATGATAAAAAGCGGAATCTTTCCTCCCCAAGGGAGAATAGGACGACTTCCTTCTGAAACCCAACGGCGGATATGGACATTTTTATCAGTGGCCCATTTTGAAAAATAATTTAAAACTTTAGTATGATTTTGAAGAATAAAAGGTCTGACTGCAAACTCTGAAGTGAATTTTTGAGTCATGACATACATGGCCTTCATAGACTCATCAAAATCGTTCAGACCGAATTGCGAAATGTATTCGGAAAATGGCCACAAAGAAAAACCTGAAAGCTTATCTTGCTCAATTGCCTTTACGAGAATTTTGACGGCCTCTTTGTAAGAATCAGGCAGATGTTTTTTAAGTTCAGCAGTGATGAGAAGAACTCTCGCCTTTAATTCTAAAGAAGGAAGCTTTTCGCTAACTTTCACAAATTCTTTCAAAGAGAACTCTGGATAAATATGATGTACCTCTCGACCGATGGTGTCCACCACATTTTTATTAATGAAGTTCTTAAACGCTGAATCCGATTCCATGAATTTTAGCCTTCAGTTTTTGATTCTTTTCTGAAAGAGTTTTAAGAAAAAAATCAATGGCATTTTTTGTCTTAAAACTCATTCTCATCTCAATTGTAAACTATTTTAATTTTTTGGTGAGAACATTCGCAATCTGCTCACCAAAATCAATGGCCGAAGCAAGATCACCTTTTAAGAAAGCTTCTTCAGGGGCCACTTGCGCTGCTTGCATCATCAGTCCCGTGAAAGATCCTAAACGATTTCTTGATTCATCCACAGGCACACCCGAATAAAACTCTGGAAGTCTGCTGTATCCGGCCCAAAGCATCCCATGTTGAAAAGCAAAAGTGGCAAGCGCTTGCAGAGTGGCCAGTTTATCTCCAGACGGAGAACCTGATACCGTAAATCCTGCGGCCAGTTTATGTTCCCATTCGCGCTTCAGCCACAAACCAGAACTCTCATCCATAAAGGTTTTAAAACCTGCACTTACATTTCCCATATAAGTCGGTGACCCAAAGATGATAGCATCTGCAGACTTAAACAAATCAAAATTTGTGGGCCCTTTTCCAACTTCAAGGAGTTCCACCTCTACAAGTTCATTTTTCTTAACTCCTTCTGCCACTTTTTGGGCCGCAAAGGCCGTATGCCCATACCCACTGTGATAAACCACCAGAACTTTTTTCATGCTATTTCTCCATTTTTGTTAATTCGACACTTCCTAGCAAACGAACTTCTTGTCCAATCACAAGACCGCCTGTTTCCAAGACTGAGTTATATTTCATTCCGAAAGCATATCTATCTATGCTTCCGGAAATTTTTAATCCGATTCGTTCTGATCCCCATGGATCTTTGATCACAGGGCTTAGTTCACCATTGAGAATAATATCTTTTGTAACTCCATTGAGTGTGAGCTCACCATAAATTTTGTATGAACCACTCTTCTGTCTATCAAATTTCTTACCGACAAATTTAATGGTTGGATTTTTCTGAGTATTAAAAAAATCTGGACTCTTCAGATGCTCATCACGTTGTGGAACACCAGTATTCACCGATGCTGTTTGAACGAGCACACTAAACTTGGCATCACTGAAATTGGCCTTATCCGCTTTCACTTCCATACTAAAATCTTCGAATGATCCCCTCACCTCTGAGATGGTGAGGTGATCAATACCAAAGTGGAGGGATGAATGGGCGGGGTCTACTTTCCACTCTTGTGTTTGAGCAAAAGCAGTGATTGAAACAAAGGCCAGGAGGGTAAGAATCGACTTTATCATTGGTTTTTCCTTAAAGTAGTTGCGTTTGCAACAACTTTACTCCTTTTAGTTGCATTTGCAACTAAAATCTTATAAAATAGCTAAATGACGGAAAATACATGTCCCAGCACCTGGGCCACACTCTTTAAGACCTTCCAGCGCCTCCATCAAGGGATGGAGGATGAACTCAAGGCCCAGGGTCTTCCGAGTTTAGAAATTTATGATGTTCTTTGGACATTAGAGCAGGCCGAATACCATGCCTTGAGACTCAATGAGCTCGCAGAAAAAGTTTATATCGCTCGTTTTAACGTCACACGAATTTGTGACAAGCTCGAAGAGCAAGGCCTCATTGAAAAAGCAAAATGTCCGAGTGATAAACGAGGTGTGCACGCTCGTCTTACTGAATCTGGACTCAAACTTCGAAAAGAAACTTGGGCCGTGTACGGAAGACTGATTGAAGAGCGATTTTCGTTAAAGCTCTCTCACTCCGATCATCAAGATCTCATTCGGATTCTTTCAAAACTAGAGATTAATGATTAATCTTTTTTAGTAAATTCCGCTTCGATCACATTTCCATCATCCACTTTCCTCTCTTGAGTTTGAGTAGAATAATTCTCAGGAGCTGCTCGGTAAGTGCGAAAGACAAAAGTATTTTTCTTGCGACCCAGTCCCCATTTCTCAAAAGCTTCGCCACCAAGAGCGATCAACCAGCTCATCACCACCAGAAGGGGATTAGTATGAAAGTAAGACACTGTGGCCAGAGTTGCCACTAAGATACGTGGACAAAAAACCCAAGCGGCCCACCAAAGAAATCCACCTGAGGCCACTGAGGAAAACAGAAGTGTGAGCCGCGGAAAAAAAGTAATAAATACTAAGAAGAAAAGACCATGTTTTTGGAAATAATCAACAGTTCCAAATGATGTTTTAAAAACATCCATCATCATCGTGGTGGCCACCATGAGGACGCAGAAAACTATAATACCGCGAAAAAATAATGATCTCATATCAGCTTTGCTTTTATTGGTTACTTATTAAATACCAGACATAACTAGCGTAAGAGAAAATAAAAACTCCCCCTAACCATCGATCATATCTCTGCTTCCATAGGGCCATTGGTAAACAAAGGCCCGCAGTCACTAGCATGAACGGAATATCTACCGTCACCATATGAGCATTCACCATCAGTCCTGATGGTACGAACAAACCGGAAAAGCCCAGAACTCCAAAAATATTAAAAATATTTGAGCCCACCACATTTCCAACAGCAATTTCTTTTTCACCTTTGATCGTCGCCACCACAGAGGTGGCCACTTCAGGAAGTGAGGTTCCAATAGAGATAATCGTCAACGCAATCACTGCTTCTGACCAGCCCAGAAGTCTTGCTCCTATCACAGCTCCGTCTACAAATAATTTTGCTCCGATGACCAGCAAAACAAGACCAACAGCTAATTTAGTCAGATCTTTAATCTTGTCACCAATGGAGCTAAATTCTTTATTATATTCTTCTTTAATTTTTACTGATTCAGAGCGAGCAAGTTTTATCTGAAGAATAACATAGCCAATCATGATTCCAAGAAAAACAAGACTCTCCCAAAGAACTAGTTTTTGATCATAACCAAATAACCAAACTAAAGCAGACGCCGCCACCATAATAGGGATATCAAGTTTGATGAGCTGCTGAGAGATGGCCAGAGGGACAATCAAAGAGCAGACGCCTAAAATCCCAAGAACATTAAAAATATTAGAGCCCACAACATTCCCGAGCGCGATATCGGCATTTCCTTGATAAGCGGCCAGGACATTCACCGCAAATTCTGGAGCAGAAGTCCCAAACGCCACCACTGTAAGTCCGATGACAAGAGGAGAAATACCAAATCGACGAGCAATATGAGAAGCCGAGGCCACAAAAATATTTGCTCCAAAAGTAAGAATCATCACACCCCCAATTAAATAGAGGGCCACTTGAATCAGTTCCACAATCTCTCCTTAGTGATACTTGGTATTTTTTAAGTTCTCATCTTGTTCGGCCTGAAGTTTTTCGACTTCTTCAAAAAATCGGCGGAGGCGCTGAACCCCAGAGATCAGTGCCTCTTCTGCAGAGTGGCCTGAATAAAGAATTCCAATATGACGATAAATCTTATGGGACTCTTTATGGACGATATCAACCTCGGCGATGAACTCTTCTTTAATATGATTAATCGCAATTCTTCCCATGAGGTATGGATTATTATCTAATTCGATATAGTGCTCTTTTGGGTACTCACTCATGTCTATATCTTACTTATCTGGTTGCACTTTGACCTCTCTAAAATGCACCTTGCACTGCGTCTTCTTATTGATAGTTCGATCCACTCCCTTGGCACTCTCTTTGCTTTAATGGCCCTATCACCCCATCAGACCAAGACGGTACCGAGCGGAGTTTATAAGGAGAAAAGATGAAAAAATCTTTGCTGTGTGTTTTAGCGTTGTCGTTTGCAAGTTTTGCTAGCATGGCCGATGCAGCCGAATGTGTTGTTGAACTCAAAGGGCCAACAGCTCAAGTGATCTCTGTTTTTAGGGCTGCTGAATGTCGTGAAGCTCTTCGTGATTGCTCAAAAGCAGCACGTGCCCACTCTGGTTCAGTTTGTGAGCAAGTCAGAGAACAACAACCACAACCTCAGCCGCAACCAGAGCCACAGCCACAGCCACAGCCACAGCCACAGCCACAACCACAACCGCAACCGCAACCACAAGCTCAAGGGCCGATAGAAGTTCGTCACCTGACTTTGTCACAACAACTTCAGTCTCGAGTTTTCCAAAACTGTGAACTCAGACAGGCCAGCATGTATGATCATGAGCTTCTCGTTGACCAAGTTTTCTTTGGTCGCTTTGATCTCTACCGCGATCAAGTTGATCTTGACCGTGTGGTTTCAAATCTTGTTCGTCGTGGAGACTGTCGATATAAGCGAGCCGATATTCTTTCAATCCAACTTGATCCACTTCTGATCCAAGAGTCGATGAGTGGAATGAGTGGGTGTCGCTTGGCCGAAGAAATCTACCCTCAAGGCCGCACTGGTCGCTACCGTCTTGATATCCAGTACCCGAGAAGCTCACAAGTTTTCCTTCTTCCTGCTCAAGAAGCTGAACTTCGCGAGGCCCTGGCCCTCTCGATTATGAATAGACACTGCTCAAAAGGCTTCAGCCGTGAACAGATCCTTCTTCGTGACCCAATGTTAGTTCAAGATTTTATCAGTCAAGGAGCTCAATACTGTCATCTTCGTTCATCAAACGGTATCACTCACACTCTTTATATCCGTGGCCGTGCTTCTGGACAATTTGACCTTCGTCGTGACGAGGCTTACCTTCGCGATGTTCTCGTGAGACATATTATGCAAGGAACTTGCATCCTCAGAAGACCAAGATTTTAATCTCCCATCTGCTTTGATTCAATCTTTTAAGGGCCTCAAACGAGGCCCTTTTTTATTCATGAAATTCAGTTTTATTCATCAGAGAAACAATTTGTAAGAAATATTATTTGTACGGACTATAATGCAAGGCCTAAACTTTTTTCTGCAAATGGAATTGTCCTAAGTTCAAAGTCAAAGGAGTCAGACTTGAAAATCTTAACATCCGTATTCCTGTCTCTGATTGTTCCCGCCATGGCAGTGGCCGGACCTTCAGATAGACTCTTTTATCCAGAAGGAACAAAAGTATCTCTTACTGCCAGAACGGAATCTGGAATTAACGCAGCACTACCAAGAATTAACGAAGCTTTTGAACTTGGTCTTGATACAACTCAGTTGAAGTATACTGAGGTCAAAGAAAGCCTTGCGGGTAAGCATTACTACTTCGATCAAATCATTAATGGTGTTGTGGTTTCTGGGGCCGAGTTTGTTGTTTCAACCAACAAAAGCGGAAAGATTATTCGTATTTTTAATAATGTGAAAAAATCTTCCACTCCGGCTGGAGCAAAAGTTAAAATCCCTTCAGTTCCACTTGTTTCTGCTCAAGGAGCCATGGATATTGCTTGGAGAGAGATTAAGGCCAATGGAGAACTTCTTCAAAAGCCTTCAGCTAAACTTTCATTCAATGAAAAACTTCAACTTATTTATACAGTAAGTGTAAGTACCTCTTCTCCATTTGGTCACTGGGACGTGACGGTTGATGCCCTTAACGGAAAAGTTCTTGAAGTCAAAGACGGCGCTCTTCCAAGAATGAAAAGAGCAGAAGCTGTTTCTCGCACAAGCGGAGCTCCTGTTTCTCTTTCAACAGCTCTAAGAAATTTCGATGCTCAAAACAGAAAAGTTTTCTCTCCTAAAGGAGTGAAGGCCATTGGGACAGCTAAAGTTTTTGACCCGAATCCAGTGGTTACCCTGGGAAGAACTGATCTTCAAGATACAACTGCCGCAGGTGAATTCGCTAATGCTTATGTTGTCGAAGATCTTAAAGATATCACTCTTGCTAATGGTGTTTATTCTCTCGTTGGTCCGAAAGTAACGTTGATTGATTTCGAAAGTCCAAAAGTGGCTCCTTCGACATCTGATACAGGGAACTGGGATTTTGAAAGAAAGAACGTGGCCTTTAACGATGTCATGACTTATATGCACCTTGATAAAAATATGCGCTATATCGAGTCCCTTGGATTCGTTGGAGCAAAAGTTATTTTCCCAAAAAGTGTTGAAGTTGATGCTAACGGTGTCAACGGACAAGATAACTCTCACTATATTCCTTCATCTCGTCGTCTGGCCTTTGGTCATGGATGTGTGGATGATAATGAAGATGCAGACGTTATTCTTCACGAGCTAGGTCATGCCATTCACCACCATATCAACTCTCGCTGGAATGGTGGAGATACTGGAGCTATGGGTGAAGGTTTTGGTGATTACTGGGCCGCATCTTATAGTGCGACACTCCCAGGTGGGCTTGATACTAAGCCTGAATGGGTTTTTAAGTGGGACGGACACAATTCTTGTTGGGATGGACGTAAGCTAGATGCTGTTAAAATGAAGTACGACCCTAAGAAATCTTACTATGCTCACGCTAACGTTGCAGACGGGATTTCAGATGAGTTGTGGTCAACTCCAATTTTCCAAGCTTTTTTAGAACTCTACAAATCAGGTGTTTCTCGTGCTGATATCGATAAGATTATTCTTGAGGCCCACTTCGGTCTTGGCTCTGGAATGAAGATGCCTGAGATGGCCACTTCAATTGTGAAAACAGCAAAGACTCTTTTCCCTTATAAGAAGTATGACCAAATTTATCTCAAGCATTTCAAAACAAATAATATTCTTCAGTAATTGAGAAAGGCCCCAAACGGGGCCTTTTTTTGTCAGGTAAGCGGTCATATTTACCCCCCTCCATTTATTCAATAGGTTAGGCGAAACTAAGACAGTACTTTATATTCATGAGGAGGATCCATGAAAAAATCGATGCTAATTGTTTTGGCCTTTGCCGCTCTTACACTTGTTGCTTGTAATAAATCTGAACAGGCCGCTGAAGGTACTGCACCAGAAGCAACTGCGGCTGAACAAGCTGTTGGACATGATGTTGAACACCAACACGTTGAGGCCAATCCTGATCATACTCATGATGATGCCCATCATGGAGACCATGACCACAAAGCTCATCATCCAGATCATCAAGAGTAATAACTCTCCCATAGGTGCCAGCTACCTTTTGGTAGCTGGCCTTATCAAAACTTAGACAAAGCCTCCCCATTCTCCCCAAAAAATATATAATACAGAGAAAAAACCTAAGGCTTTCCTATGTCTCGCGCCCTATGCTGGCTTCGTCGTGATCTTCGACTTCATGATCATCATGCTCTTTGCGTGGCCACCACTTATCATGATCAAGTGGATCTTGTTTTTGTTTTTGATGAACATATTTTAAATAAACTTCCTTCAAAAAAAGATAAGCGCCTCAGTTTTATTTACGAATCGTTGATTGAGATCGAAGAAACTCTCCAAAAAAAAGGGGCCTCTCTTCATATCAAATACGGAAAACCTGAAGAGGAAATTCCTAAACTTGCCTCAGAACTTGGAGTGAGTGATGTGTATTGCAACCGTGATTATGAGCCTTACGCCAAAAAAAGAGATGAACTTGTTCAAAAAAAATTACACTCATTAAAAATTAAATTTCAGACATTCAAAGACTCTGTTTACTATGAAAAACATGAAATCCTGTCGGGATCAGGGGCCATTTATAAAGTTTTTACTCCTTACAAAAATAAATGGATTGAAACTTTCTCTCTCAATGGAAGTCATCCTCCACTCTATGAAGTTAATTTTAAACACCTCGCCACTTGGACCAATAAAGAAAGTATTCTTCAAACAGATTTTTATAAAAAAATGGGTTTTATCCCTGATCCTCCTCTGTTAACTGGTGGAAGCAAGCATGCTCTCAAACGTTTAAAGAAATTTGAAAACGTGATCAATGATTATGCTGAGGCCAGAAATTTTCCGGCCATTGATGGAACATCTAATCTTTCGGTTTATATACGTCATGGAAATATTTCTATTAGAGATATGATCCGTGCCTCTCAAAACCACTCTTCGGATGGTTCAAAAACTTGGCTCTCAGAGCTTATTTGGCGCGATTTTTACGAGGTGATTTTAGACACTCACCCCTATGTGGAAAAAGAATCTTTCAAGCGTGATTACGACAAAATTAAGTGGCCTGGAAAACCAGAGCATTTCAAAGCTTGGTGTGAAGGTCAGACAGGTTTTCCGATTGTGGATGCGGCCATGCGATGCCTGAATGAAACAGGGATGATACATAATCGTTTACGAATGATTGTGGCCTCATTTCTTTGCAAGATTCTTTTAGTGGATTGGCGCAAAGGTGAGCACTATTTTGCAGAAAAACTTTTAGACTTTGATCTGGCCGCTAATAATGGTGGATGGCAATGGTCTTCAAGTTCCGGTTGTGATGCTCAACCCTATTTCCGTATTTTTAATCCTTACACGCAGAGTGAAAAATTTGATGAAGAAGGAAAATTTATCAAAGAATGGTGCCCTGAACTTAAAGGCCTTGATAAAAAAACCATTCACGCTCCTCATAAAACAGGTCTTTTTAAGCCGGTCGGCTATCCCGACCCTATCGTCAACTATGAGGCCCAAAGAGTGAAATGCATGGAAGTATACGCAGTAGTTAAGTCAGAAAAATGACAGTCTTAGCAGTTTGAGTCGTCAAACACCTTAGGCTAAATTTTGACTTACTTTATGATCGCCTCCCAGAGGGCGTTTTTAACTGACAAATGGTGGAAATTTGTTAGAATTTTTATCATTCCTCAGCATAAATTTTCAAACGATTTATATTCTTAAATAAAAGGGAGATGTATGACAACCGCTGTTGCCCATTACTTCGGCTCCTCAATTGGACGCAAGCAGCTCATCGCTATTACAGGCCTTGCTCTTTGCGGATTTTTGATTGGCCACTTGTCTGGAAACTTTTTACTACTTGTGAGTGCAGATGCTTTTAATCTTTACGCTCACAAACTTGCCTCTCTTGGCGTAGGTCTTTACGTGATAGAAGCTGGCCTTGCCGCTGTTTTCGTTCTTCACCTTGGTCTAGCGATTAAGCTGACCATGGAAAACAAATCAGCTCGTCCCGTAAAGTATTACGGAAAAACAAACACAGGACGTGGAACAACGTTCATGTCGAGCACAATGCCATACACTGGTCTTGTTCTTCTTGCCTTCATCATCCTCCATCTTTTAGGAATCAAATTTGGTTCTTACTACACAACAGTTGTGGATGGAGTTGAGATGCGTGATGTTTACCGCACAACAATTGAGCATTTCAGCTCTATCGGAAATACGGCTTGGTATTCGTTTGCCATGATCTGTGCGGCTCTTCATACAGCTCACGGATTCTCTTCTGCTTTCCAATCACTGGGACTTAATCACCCACGATACTTTGGAAAAATTAAATTATTAAGTATTCTTTATGCGATCTTTGTTGGAGGTGGTTTCTCAGCTCTGGCGATTTGGTCGCACTTGCAAGGAGCGTAATCCATGGGCTTTAATCTAGATTCAAAAATTCCTGCAGGACCTCTGTCAGAGAAATGGGATAAGCATCGCTTTGATTCAAAACTCATCAACCCTGCCAATAAAAGAAAATTCACAGTTATCGTAGTGGGAACAGGTCTTGCTGGTGGTTCAGCTGCTGCAACTCTGGCCGAGCTTGGTTATAATGTTCTTGCTTTCTGCGTACAAGATTCTCCAAGACGTGCTCACTCAATTGCTGCTCAAGGTGGGATCAACGCTGCTAAAAACTATCCTAATGATGGTGACTCTATTAAGCGCCTTTTCTACGATACCATCAAAGGTGGAGATTACCGCGCTCGTGAAGCCAACGTTTATCGTCTGGCCCAAGTGTCGAATAATATCATCGATCAATCGGTGGCCCAAGGTGTTCCTTTCGCTCGCGAATACGGTGGATACCTTGATAACCGCTCTTTCGGTGGATCTCAAGTTTCACGTACATTCTATGCTCGTGGACAAACAGGTCAGCAGCTTCTTCTCGGGGCCTACTCTGGGATGATGAAGATGGTGGCGAAAGGCAAAATCAAAATGTTCAATCGTCGTGAGATGATGGACCTTGTGACTGTGAATGGAAAAGCTCGCGGGATCACTTGTCGTAATTTAGTGACTGGTGAACTTGAATCATACGCTGCTGATGCTGTCCTTCTTTGTACTGGTGGATACGGAAACGTATTCTTCCTTTCAACAAACGCGATGGCCTCAAACGTAACTGCTGCTTGGAGATGTCATAAAAAAGGTGCTGGTTTTGCCAACCCTTGTTTTACTCAGATCCACCCTACTTGTATTCCTGTTCATGGAGATTACCAGTCTAAGCTTACTCTTATGTCTGAATCACTCCGTAACGACGGACGTGTTTGGGTTCCTAAGAAAAAAGATGATAACCGTAAGCCAAATGATATCCCTGATGATGAAAGAGATTATTATCTTGAAAGAATCTATCCTTCGTTTGGTAACCTTGCTCCACGTGACGTTTCTTCACGTCAGGCCAAGTTCCGTTGTGATGAAGGTCTAGGAGTTGGGCCAACAAAACTTGCTGTGTATCTCGACTTCCGTGATGCTATTAAGCGTGACGGGAAAGCCAAGATTGCTGATAAGTACGGAAACCTTTTTGAAATGTATGAAAAGATCGTTGGGACTAATCCTTATGAAGAACCAATGATGATCTACCCAGCCGTTCACTATACGATGGGTGGTCTTTGGGTTGACTATAACCTTCAATCAACAATTCCTGGTCTTCATGTTCTTGGAGAAGCCAACTTCTCTGATCACGGGGCCAACCGCCTAGGAGCTTCAGCTCTTATGCAAGGTCTTGCTGATGGATACTTTGTTGTTCCTTATACACTTGGACACTACCTTGCTTCTAACTCTCTTGAGAAAGTCTCAACAGACATGCCTGAGTTCAAAGAATCATTGAAGGCCGTTCAAGAGCAAACAACAAAACTTCTTTCTATCAAAGGATCAAAGACTGTTGATGATTTCCATAAGCAACTTGGCCACTTAATGTGGGAGTACGTTGGAATGAGTCGTAATGAAGCTGGACTTAAGAAAGCGATTGCTGAAATCAGAAAAGTTCGTGAAGAGTTCTGGCAAAATGTTCGTGTTCCTGGTGAAGCTGGGAATTTCAATACAGAACTTCATAAAGCTGGACGAGTGGCAGACTTTTTAGAGCTTGGTGAATTGATGGCCCTTGATGCTCTTGAGAGAAATGAGTCTTGTGGAGGTCACTTCCGCGAAGAATACCAAACTCCTGATAACGAAGCTAAACGTGATGATGAAAATTTCGCTCACACTGCTGTATGGGAATACACAGGACCGAATTCTAGTCCGATTCGTCATAAAGAAGAGCTGAAGTTTGAAAATGTTCAACTTGCTACAAGATCGTACAAGTAAGGAGTAAAAAATGAGTCACGGAACTATGTCATTAAACCTGAAGATCTGGCGTCAAAAGAACCCTACTTCAGAAGGTAAATTTGTAGATTATAAAGTTGATAATGTTTCTAACGATATGTCGTTTCTTGAAATGATCGATGTTCTTAACGAGCAACTTGTTCGTAAAGGCGAAGACGCCATTGCTTTTGATCATGACTGCCGCGAAGGAATTTGTGGAATGTGTTCGATGATGATCAATGGTAAAGCTCACGGTGGTTTCAAGGGAACAACAACTTGTCAGGTTCACATGAGACTTTTCAAAGAGGGCGACACTATTGTTGTTGAACCTTGGAGATCTCGTGCTTTCCCACTTATTAAAGATCTGGCCGTTGATAGATCAGCCTTTGATGCTATTCAACAAGCTGGTGGTTATGTCACGGCCAACACAGGAAATGCTCCAGATGGTAATGCGATTCCTATACCAAAACCTATCGCTGATGAGGCGATGGATGCAGCAGCTTGTATTGGTTGTGGAGCTTGTGTGGCAAGCTGTCCAAACGGTTCAGCGATGCTTTTTATGAGTGCAAAAGTCTCTCAACTCGCTCTTCTTCCTCAGGGGCAGCCTGAAGCTGAAAAACGCGTTCTGAACATGGTTCAGACTCATGATGAACTCGGATTTGGAAACTGCTCAAATCATGCTGAATGTGAGGCCACATGTCCGAAAGATATTTCGATCGAACATATTGCACGCACAAATCGTCAGTATATTGCAGCTGCTTTAAAGCATCATGAAAAAGATCGCTCTGGTGGTGGAGCTTAAGACATAAAAAAGCCCCTCAATGAGGGGCTTTTTTTTTAAGAACTCATAGATCGTTTTGCAGTGAAGATGAAGTATCATAATCAAGACAAGATCGTAAGAGTAAGTAGCTACCTACGTATCACAATCTGACTCGATCACAACTCCCCCTGAAATTTTTACATAGGACGTGCGACTGTTTCCACTCGCTTATCTTCATCCTTGTCTTTACTTCCACCACAAGCAAAAGCACTTACAGTTAAAGAGAGAGCTAATAAAGCGACAATAAATTTCATAGAAACCTCCATTTGTTTCACCTACCTATTATACACCTAACTAGGCCTATTCCAGAGTTAGACATTTTCCTTACAATTCCCTCTAAAAACGGTAGGATACTCCCTATGTATGTGTTTTCAGAAACAACTCTCGCCTTTATCAAAAAAGCAGAGTCCATTCTTCGTGATATCATCCGCGACGAGGTCAGACTTCCGGTTCATCGCTCACGTTTTGAATTTAATAAATATCTTTATCCTATTCATGTGGTGGTCTTTGAAGGAAATGAAATCGGTCATTTCAATCCTGCCTATATGCAGATTGGACTTCATAAAAAACTCATCTATCTCGCTAAAGAAAGTGTGCTGAAAGATATTTTGCGCCATGAACTTGCTCACTACCTTACTCTGCTCTATTTTGGAGAAGTTCAAAGTCACGGGCCAGAGTTTAAAGAGATTTGCAGGCGATTTGGTTTTCCACAAGAGGTGGCAGCTGCCACCATGAATCTTGAAGAATCTAATCTCGCCAAAGTGGGAGATCTTGAATCGGAAAAAGTTTTAGAAAAAATAAAAAAACTTTTAAAACTCGCTGAAAGCTCAAATGCTCACGAAGCTGAGCTGGCCACTCTTAAGGCCAATCAATTGCTTCTTCGTCATCATCTCGATCATCACTTGGCCAAGTCTTATGATGAAGAGCTTTATATGGATCGTATTTTAGTCCAAGCTCGCAAAGATGCGAAGATGGTTGCTATTTATGAAATTCTTAAACATTTTATTGTTCGTCCTGTACTCAGTTTTGGCAAAGGGGTTTGTACCCTCGAAGTCACCGGCAGTCAGACCAATGTGAAGCTGGCCCATTATATTGCTCATTTTTTAGATCACGAATTAGATTATCTATGGAAGAAAGCTCAAAAAGAGACAAACCTCTCTGGCCTTCGTGCGAAGAATTCTTTTTTTGTAGGCGTGGCCCGTGGCTTTGATGAAAAGATGAAATCCCAAAAAGAGAATTTCGGGGCAGCTGAGCAAAAAGCTTTAGTGATGATTGAGAAAGATCTTGAAAGTAAGATTGGGGCCATTTATCGCAGACTCTCCTCTTCGGCTTCCTCTCAAACCCTTGATTCTGCGGCCAGTGATTATGGAGTTCAAAAAGGACGTGAACTTACGGTGCGAGGTGCGGTAGAATCTAAAGCATCAGGACTTAAACTTACTTTCGGGAAGTAATATGCAAATACCTCTTGAGCAATTTATCAGTTTCTTTAAAAGCATTAATCATTTTGATCGCGATAACGGTCTGGAGTTTGAAATTCACTCTCCTGGTGAGATCACTTATAAAATGACGATTCAGGAAAAACATTTGAGCTCCCCTAACACCGCTCATGGGGCAGTGATGGCCGGTTTTATGGATTGTGTCCTTGGCCTCTCTGCTCTCTCACTCGCCGTGACTGAAGGTAATCTCACTTCTACGGTAGAGTTTAAACTTAATTTCATCCGCCCTGTTCATTTAGGTGATGAGCTTATTGGAACAGGACGTGTAGAACATAAAGGAAAAAGTCTTCTCATCTCTACGGGTGAAGTGAGACTGGCCAAATCAGGTGAGCTTGTCTCTAAAGGGCAAGGGACATTTAATACTTATCCCATGACGAAGAAAGGATTCACTAATGACATTAACACGTGATTCAAAACATAGTTTAGTTCTTGGAAGTTTTCTTCTAGGTCTTGCTGTCATGATCGGGGCCTTCGGGGCCCATGGCCTAAAAAATTTAGTTGAGCCTCGTCTTCTTGAAACATTTGAGACGGGAGTGCGCTATCATTTTTATCATGGATTTGGATTACTGTTTTTAGGTCTTCTTCAAGCGATGATTCCTAATCTCAAAACCAAAGTTTCTACCTTTGCTTTTGTTGTCGGCATTCTTCTTTTCTCATTTAACTGCTATTTCTATGTCATCTCGGGCACAAAGATTTTTGCCATGATCGTTCCTCTTGGCGGAGTTCTTTTTATTTTAGGCTGGATGAATTTAAGTTGGCAGCTTTTAAGACTGAGGTAGACCGAAGCCACATTTGGACTTCAGGTATTCATCGAACTCTTTATCAGTGGGAAACTTAAAAAGAATCGGATTCACGTCAATTGGTTCCCAGAAATCTTTTTTAGGACGACGACAGCGCTGCCCTGTGGCCCCGTTCATAATAAGAACATCTGCCGAGCCCACAGTTCCATATTCCGTATCGATTTTTGTATTTTCAAATTGTCCAAGTTGGGGGGACTGACCGCGAGCATTCACACGAAGAACAATGCCTTTCCCTTCATAGCGCAGATCTGCATAGCGACGCTTGAAACGATCACCGGAAGTATCCACTTCACCCTCTTGAAAAACACCACCAATCACTTCTTTTGATTCAGGATTAAAAAGTATTTTCTCTTCATTCGGCAAAGTCACAACAAGCTGCCCTTCTTTAAAAACAGCGTAAGGCAAGATCTTGCGTGGGAAAAACATAAAGATGGAATGCATTGTGTGTGAAACTGTTTCATTGGGAGCATCATCAACTTGAAGTGACATATTTTGTCTGGCCTGCTCTGGATACTCAAAACTGAAACTACGTTGTGAATAAGGAAAGCGTGTTGAATTAACGATATCGTTATCACCCACATTATCAAAGGTGAATCCTTCATACATAGTTTCAGGAAATTCTGAGCCGCGCATATAATTTAGCTCATTTTGGTAAGTTGAACTTGAGTACTCATTATTATTCGGTCTCAGAGAATCTTTCACAGGCCACATGGTTGTTTCAAGAACAACGATTTGACTCGTCACCCGTCCTAGCCAATCAACTTGAAGCTGAATATCAGGACTCTTCACCTGAGGTTTAATTTCGGCTTTATATACACCTTGCTTAAGAGAGAAAGGCTTGGCCTCAAGATCTTCACTAGAGGCCAGACTAAGCTCTGCAGGGTTCACCTTTGTCACAGGATTTCCCTCGATATCAAAAAGTTTCACGAGGATAAAAGTAGAGTCTGCACCACTAGAAAAAATGAAAGGATCTTTCAGAGAAATTTCTACTCGACTCACAGTCACTTCAGAATCGGCCATGCTTGAAGGAGATCGCTGATAGCTATACTTGTGCTTCAAGCTCGTGGAGCAAGCGGCCAGGATGAATAAAGTAAGAAAGAGTAATACCTTCAAGAACCAACCCTTTAATCAAAAGACTGGTACCCTATCGGAAGAGAGAATAATTTTCTTGAGCTAAACAATCAGTTTTAGACTGACTTTTGATCGGCGCCGTAAACCCATTTATGTTGCTGGCCGATGACTCGGAATGGGGCCCCAAATTCCTCGTTAAGTCTCAGAATTTGCTGGAAGCGCTCCATGGGAAAGAGCTCAGAGGGCTCATAACAAGGAGTCAGAACCCAAGTTCCTGGGGCCTTATCAAGTTTACTCTGAGTTTGATAATAGACCTCATAAGTAGCCTCAAAATCTTTATGGTGAGCAATCACAGATTTAATCTGGGCCTTGTGACCGTACTGCTCGACGAGCTTTAAAAGAAGGTCTTTAGAAGTCCGCACTCCAGTTGAGGGAGTTTTATAATCGTAGGAAATAAAATCAACGAGATCAAAAATCTCATCAACAATACGTGTCCCGGCGGCTTCGATATTAATAAAATATTTTCGCGTTTTAAGTTCTTTGATAAGAGCAAGAACTCCTGGCACATGGCCTGGATGAAGAGGATCTCCTCCCGTAATAGACACTCTTTTAATTTTGCCATCAGAGATTTTCTCTACTTCGGCCACCACCGAATCAAGATCCCTTGAAAAGCTTGGATCAAACTCCCAAGTTTCTTTTGAGTCGCAGTTCACACATCCCACAGAGCAGCCCTGAAAGCGCACAAAGATCTGAGGAATCCCCACATGGATTCCCTCGCCTTCAGTTGCCTTATAAATGGTGTTGATCAGTAAAGTCGTCATTAGAGGCGCATACTAGCACAGGACAGTATGTCTTGGAAATGATTAGAAATGAGAGAGTCCGCGGCCTGAAGTTTTTACACAAGAGAGCTTTAAACTCTGAAAGAACTCCTCTAAAATAAAGGGCTTATGAGTGATTTAAAGGCCCGTGCCAGTGAAATTCAAAGCAAACTTCTTCAGGGTGGACGTGGGATCACCAAGTATTCAGAAGAGGAAATGGAGCTTTTGGAGTTTGAGCTAGGACGATTCTCTGTAGGACAACAAGATTGGGGTCATCTCAAAGAAATGCTCTTTTTGCTGGATCACTCATCAACAACGGATCGCCGTTTTGAGCCAGGTCTTCTACAACTTCTCAAGCGCCATGAATTAGAACCAGATCTTCTGATTTTTATTCTCAATGTTTCCCGCAAACATATTATTACGGCCCGTTTTAAGGACGGTCAGCGTCTTGATTTTCCCTTTCTCGAAGCACTTCAAAAGCTTATTTATCATCCTGATCCCGAGGTGGTGGAATGGGTTCTTCGGACAATTGAGGAATGTGGCACTCAGGGAGTGTATTTTCTCAAAGACCTTGATAAAATAAAACCACCAGTCTTTAAGCTTTTTAATAAACATTATCGCGCCATTCGTGAAATTATCGCGATGTTAGAAAGAAGATGGAGGGCCTTTGAAACAAGATGAGATTCAGCGTATTCTCAAAGATCCTAACCTCATTCAAGATGAGATTAAGCGCTTAGAGAAAAAAACTCAGCAGCCACAATACGAATATCGCCCAGAAGATATTCAAGTCAATATTCGCGCCGATGAATCTGTTCCGGCGGCCATGTTCAAACCTGACCCTCTTCTTCCCCAAGGCTATATCGCCAACTCACTGACAATCAGGGCCATGCGTCCAGATATTTTTGTCTTGGGTGATTCTCTAGACGATTTAGAGATTCTTTATCATTGCCACTCTTGTCGCCAAACAATGGATAAACAATTTTGGAAGTGTTGTCCTTATTGCGGAAGTGTGTTTAAAGAGTAACAATAGAACTATGATAATGGTTCAGAAATACCACTCTATTCATGAGATAGATGCAGAGTTTATTCCTGCTCTTGAACTTCTTCTTCAAGAAGAAATCCCCTATTTTGATAAATTAGTCGAACAACACGATAATGCTCCCGCTGAACATTTATTTACTTATTTTCTTTTTTTCGGAAACACTCAAAACACTCCCATTGGGTTTGCTCAAGTTCGTGTGACTTCTATCAATACGGATCATATTCTTCCTTGGCATCAAAAAATGATGAGACCGTTTAAGTCATCACTTAAAAATTGGAAACAAGTGACGTGGAAAGTTTTTGATGGTGGTTCTGGTTATGGCGTTTTTGATGCGCGCTTTTATCGTCAGTGTCGCGATAAAATGAATAGTCTTCTTAAAGATTATGAAATCCGCCCAGAGGTTCAATCCGAAGAATTTTTCTGTGTGAAAAATTCTTTTGATATTAAGGCTCCTTGGCCGGAGGTGAATTCTCAAAAATATGAGCAGTACATTCTTGAACCTTACTTAAAGGTTCATAAAACTTATCCTGATTACCTCTCATCCTTAAAAGTTGAAACTCAAAAAGATATTAAAACTCAATGGAAAGAAATTAACCAGACCGGAGAGATCAAGCTTGGTGATTATCCTGATCTCTCAGAAGCCCCGAAGTATCTTCCTCTGGCCCAAGAAAAATTAGATTATTGGATGGTTCATGGAGCAAGCTTACTGACTTTTGAAAAAGAACTCGAAGTTTTGGGATGTATCGTGGTTCTCAAAGGTAAAAATGGAAACGTTTTCTTTGAATCACTTCCGTTTGAGTCACAAGATGAGATGATTATTCATGATGATCTTTATATTCAATATGCACTTCTAAAATTCTTCGAAATGCCTGAGGCCAAGAAGGCCCATATTCTGCGTAATGGAGAAAAGCTTCTTTTTAATCACCCTGAAGAAATCGATTATTTTATTCATCAGGGATTCAGTTTAAGAACTATTGAGCACCATTATTTTTCTCGTTCACCTTTTCTGACTAAAGCTCTATGAACGACGCCGACTTTGTTCTGCAAACTATTGAAAAATTCTATGCCAAGGCCACCACTGATTTTTTAATCGGTTATCATTTCAGACATATTACAGATTTTAATACTCATATCCCTCGGATCGCGGCTTTTTGGGATATTCAGCTTTTTGGATCAACTCAAAGACATCTCGACTCTCCCTTTGATGTTATTAACAAACACATCCCACTCATGATTAAACCAGGTGAAGTGGGACGATGGATTGTTTTATTTACAGAGACATTAAAAGAGCAAGAGAAGAATTCACCAGAGAAGATGGAGCTGATCGGGCGTTGGTATCCCAAATTAGAATTTTTCCGCTCAAAATTTTTGAGTATTGAAAAATTGTATCCCAAAAAATTTTAGTATTTCTTTCCACCAATTTTTTCAATCATTTTTTCAAGAACAGGCTCTCCTGCGACATCATCGAAGGCCCAATTCTCTAAAGCATAACCACCAAGCTTTTTGGCGGCTCGCTCTGCAGCTGAGTGCGATTCATATTCTAAAGCAATAAAATCAAGCTTTTGAATTTGAAAAATATGGGCCGAGTGACATCCTTCAAAATAGTCATTGCAGGTGACTGCGCCATCATCGATAGATTTTGGGAGAATCAGTTTATAACTTGCATCCACCTCTTTGATTTTAATCTCAAGAGTCGGCTTTTCTAGCTTGAGTCGTTCATCTCCCTTAGAACAAGAGAAGAGGAGTAAACTACTCATTAACAAAAGGAAATTAGGTTTTCTTAAGATCATCGTTATCATAATCTAAGTTTACAGCAATTTTTAGAAAGGGCCAATATGATTCCTCTTCCAATGCAGTTCCCCATTAATTTTAAAGAATCACAGGGTGACTATCGTCCTCTTCTCTCACCTAACGATCAAAGACTTATTACTGAAGTTCAGTTTGCAAAGCCTGAAGATATTGATTGGCTACTTACTCATCTTAAAAATTCACAGCAAAAAATGAATACTCTTAAGGCCTATGAAAGATCGACTATCTTAAGAAAGACAGCTGAACAAATTAAACTCAACGCCGACAAGCTGACCTGGCTCATTGCCACTGAAGGGGGCAAACCTTTGGCCGATGCTAAAGTTGAAGTGGCCCGCGCCCAAAATACATTTGAGATTTGTGCTGAAGAAACTCTTAGACTAGGGGGAGAACAGATTCCCATGGAGAGAACAGCCGCTGGAGTGGGACACCTGACTTTCACCACTCGCACTCCTATTGGGCCGGTACTTGCGATTTCTGCTTTTAATCATCCTCTGAATCTTCTGGCCCATCAGGTAGGATGCGCTATTGCCGCTGGCTGTCCGGTGGTTATTAAGCCTTCCCCTAATACTCCCCTTTGCGCTTTTAAACTTGAAAAATATCTTATCGCCGCTGGTCTTCCCTCAGAATGTTGTTATGTCGTCAATGCTGAGATTCCTGAGATTGAAAAGATGGTGAGCTCACTTGAATTTAGTTATGTGAGTTTTATTGGTGCGGCCCGTATTGGTTGGAGTCTTCGCAAAATTCTTGCTCCAGGCTCAAGACTGGCCCTTGAACACGGCGGCCAAGCCCCGGCCATTGTTACTGAAGATGCTGATCTCGCCAAGGCCATCCCTGCTCTGCTTAAAGGCTCTTTTTATCATGCCGGTCAAGCCTGTATTTCTACTCAACGAATTTTTGTTCATGAATCACGATACAAAAGTTTTCTCACTCAATTTATTGAAGAAACAAAAAAACTTAAAACAGCTGATGCGCGAGATGAGAATACTCAAGTGGGCCCACTCATTCGTCCACAAGAGGCCAGACGAGTTTTAGAATGGATTCATGAAGCAATCCAAGCTGGGGCCAAACTTGAATGTGGGGCAGAGAAGATTGAGCTCGGTGAGCAGTATCTCACTCCGGCCATTCTCTCTGAAGTTCCTCGCGATGTGCGTCTGATGACTGAGGAAGTTTTTGGTCCGGTAGTTTGTGTGAATTCTTACTCTGATGAAGAAGAACTTATTCATTATCTCAATACCAATGATTATATTTTTGAGTCTTGCGTATTTACTGAATCTCTTACCACTTCCATGCGCCTGACTCAAAAACTTCAGGCCATGACTATTGTGGTGAATAATCATAGTGCGTATCGTGTAGACTGGATGCCCTTTGGAGGGCATAAACTCTCAGGTCTTGGTATGGGTGGAGTCAAATACAGCATTGAAGAGATGACTCGTTTAAAACAAATTATTATCAAAGGGTAATGACATGAAATATCTTCTGCTTCTTTTTTTGATCTCCACAGCTTTTGCTCAAACATCTAAAGGTTTGGATAAAATGCTTGAACTCATGAATCAAGGCCTTCCCTTAGAACTTGGAAAAGGTTTTTCTGGGAAGACTCAATGTCCTGAATTAAGTCTTCGAGTAAAATCCGTTCCCAAAAAAGAAATCATCACTCTTAATATTTTTCTTGATGAAGATGAGAATCGTGCCTTTAGCAGTGATGAGCCTAATGGAAGTGTGATCATTACCAAGAAAAATTCTATTGCTCCCATGATCCATTTAAAAAGCAAACGTAAGCAGTTTAATTTTAAAACACATAAAGACTCCATTCTCTACTTTACCTCTGACTTTAATATTCTTTCGGGAACATTTTTTGCAGACTATGAAGATCTCAAGGATAAGAAAACTTATAAAAATTGTGTGTATTATGTCAGGCAAGAATTGAAGAAATGAAAATGAAAAGGTGCCAGCTACCTTTCGAGCTCGAAAGGTAGCTGGCACCTTTTTTTATTTTTTTATTAATAAGCAGTTTCTTTAAGGGCCATTTCAAGAGTCGGGTAACGGTAACGGAAATTAAGATCTTTAAACTTCTTCGGTAGAACCTTTTGTCCTTCAAGAAGAACCACACTCATCTCACCAAAAGCAAGTTTGATAGCAAAGGCCGGAGCCGGAGCAAAAGCAGGCCGCTTAAGCACTTTTCCTAGGGCCGTTGAAAACTCTTTGTTCGTTGCTGGATAAGGAGCTGTTCCGTTATAAGGTCCATTCATTGAATTATTTTTCAGGGCCTCAATATACATCGCCGCGAGATCTTCGATATGAATCCAGCTCATATATTGATTTCCAGAACCTAGTGGACCACCCACTCCCATTTTAAAAGGAGGAAGCATTTTCGCTAGTGCTCCGCCTTTGCGTCCTAGAACAACACCAACACGAATGAAAACTAAACGCTGAACATGTGTTTTTACTTTTGAAGCTTCTTTCTCCCACTCTTTACAAAGGTGAGCAAGAAAGTCATCGGCCGTCGTTGATTCTTCAGTGATATCTTCGGCCCCGCGACTTCCATAAATACCGACAGCAGATGTCGAAACAAAAACTGAAGGCTTCTTCTCTAGTTTAGAAATAACTTCCACTAAACGTTGAGTCCCGTTGATACGAGAATTATAGATTTTTTTCTTTTGCTCATCAGTCCAACGTTTATCAGCAATCCCTTCACCCATAAGATTGATCACACCATCTACACCTTCAAAGGCCTTGGCATCTGGAAGCTCGTTGGTATCGGCCCATTGGAAATACTTGCATTCAGATCCGAGCGTCAGTGCCGCTTTTGGGATATTACGAGTAAGAACAACAACCTCATCACCAGCTTCTAATAATTGGCGAACAACAACTTTTCCAACAAACCCTGTGGCCCCAGTGACTAATACTTTCATAGACCTTCCTCAGATAAAAAATAGAAATACTATAACAACGATTACACCTTCTTATAAAGGTGAAACACAGAAAAATCTAGATGTTACCTGCCGTTTTTGAACAAATATTGAACACGGTACTCCTTTCACTACTATTGCCCCTCTGAACACGAGATAACTATGCTTATGGAACAAGACACAAAAACCTCTGACCCTAAGTATTTTAATATCCAAATGGCCGCAGAACTCAGCGGCTTAAGCGCCCACACCATCAGGGCCTGGGAGAAACGCTATCAGGCCCTCACTCCCGAGCGTGCTGAAAATGGGAGACGCCTCTATTCTAACCGCGAGGTGGAAAGACTGACTGTCCTCTCTCAATTGACTCGTCTTGGGAGCTCTATTGGGCAGATTGCGAGGCTTCCGGATGAGGAGTTAAATGAAATATATTTAAAGCTATCCCAATCAAAAGATCGTCAGCAAAAGGTCTCTTTTGTTCAGGGGCCTATAAACTTAGAGCAAAGTCTTTATCGTCTTCTCGATGCGTTAAAGTCTTATCAAATGGATTTAATCTCAGGTGAACTTGAACAACTCAAGCAAACAGTTTCGCCTCGAGAAATCGTTTTTAATATTTATATCCCGATGTTCATTGAAGTCGAAAAATTGAAAAAGCTCAATATTCTAGGTCAGGCGCAATTTCAGGCGCTGGAAGCAGTCATGAAGTTTCATGCAGGGAATATTATTTATTCTTATTATGAGAAGAAAGTAAAATCGAGATCAAAGGTGGCCCTGACTTCCTTAGAGGGAGATCATCAATCATCGACTCTCCTCCTCTCAACACTATTATGCTGCCACCACCATATGAATTTTTTCTATCTTAATAATAATCTTCCTACCCACTCTATTATCGAGGCCGCCAAAGCCATTGAAACAACGATCCTCATCCTTTCGGTGGAGGAGTCACATATTCAAAGGCCAGATTTTACTCAAACCATCAATCATCTCTCGACTCAGTTGGGTGAGAAAATTAAAATTTGGCTTGTGAGCAAAAATTCAGGTGAAAATATTTTTACTGGGCCATGGAAAAATGTAGAATATCTCAAAGATCTTGAAACTTTAGATCTTTATCTTGGAAAACTTGTATGACCAAAACATTCACTGACATCCTGATCATCGGAGCTGGGATCAGTGGAATACATTTGGCCAATCTCATAAAGTTGTCACACAAAAAAATCCTTCTCATTGATAAGGCCAAAGGTCTTGGTGGACGCTTGGCCACAAGACGAGTGAACGATCTCGGTATCGATCACGGTCTTCAATACTTTAAAGAATCAGAAGAAATAACGACTCATCTCCAAGAATGGAGTCGCAAAGGCTGGCTCACTCACGTGGAGCAAGGTTTCGTTTCACCACTTGGGATGACTTCGCTTATTAAAAAGATGGCCGATGGCCTTGATATTCTGAAGTCTCAAAGGGCGAGTCGAATCTATCAAGACAAACAATGGATTGTTGAAACTGATGAAGGTATGGTGATTGAGGCCCAAACAGTCATTCTCACTGCTCCTCTTCCTCAGGCCAGTGAACTTCTCAGTGCCAGTATGCTTATCCCTTTTGGTCTCTCTAATATCCTTAAAGATTATCAGTATGATAAATCTCTTCTCGGTATTTTTGTGGCCGATAATATTCCTGCTCATTTGAAGTCTTTTGAAAAAGAGGGAAATCAACTTATTCTCATGCGTGAGAAGAATCTTTATCCCCAGGCATTCCTGTATATTTTGAGTCCTGAAAGAACAGAGGAAATCTATTCTCAATCAGATCATCGCTGTTTAGAGATTATTCAAAAACAAGCTCTCAGTGATATTAAAATGGATTTAGCTTTTACTCACGCTGAGCTCAAGAGATGGAGATATGCCAAGGCCAGAACGGCCCTCGCCTCTCCCTTTTTAGAAGTACAAAAAAATCTCTTTCTCATCGGTGATAGTTTCCTTTCCCCTGATGTGACAGGTTCAATCCTCTCTGCGGAAGCACTTGCTCATCATCTCTTCCCTAATCTCGAGTAAAATACTCAAGGCTAAAATATTTAGTGCATCATTTCTGTCTTAAGAGATAATAAAGTGATGAAACTAGGAATCGTCTTAACAGGTGGTGGGGCAAGAGCAGCTTATCAAGTAGGAGTTCTTCGCGCCCTTTACGAAATTAGTCATAAACACAGACATCTTCTTGATGTGATCACAGGAAATTCTGCAGGGGCCATTAATGCCACTTATATTGCGAGCAATGCTGGTGATTGGGGACTGGCCACAGAAGCTCTCATTGAGATGTGGAGAAGTCTCACGCCTCATCAAGTCTTCGATTTAAGAAAAAGATCTCTGACTAGTCTTGGAGTGAAATGGGTGGCCGGGACAATGTTCGGAGGGATGACAAAGTCTGGAAGTAATATGAATCACCTCCTCGACACAAACCCTCTTCGTCATCTTCTGACAGAAAAAATTGACTTCATCAAATTGAATAAAAATATTTTAGATGGTGTGGTTGAAGGACTTGCTCTTTCAACCACAAACTATACCTCTGGTTCAAGTGTTGTTTTTTATAATTCACATCACCAGATTAATGACTGGGCACGATCTGATCGCTTTTCAGTTCGTACCCCTATCGGTATTGATCACTTAATGGGATCAGCTGCTATTCCTTTCTTCTTTCCACCAGAAAAAATCGGAGAGAGTTATTTTGGAGATGGATGTGTCAGACAGACCACTCCTTTCTCTCCTGCGATCCATTTAGGGGCCGATAAAATTATTGGCATTGGAATTCGTCACCCTCATCCTAAAGATAAAATTCGTCATCTTGCTTTTTCTCCAGTGGGTGAGCCAACTATTGGTCAAATTGCTGGAGTCATGCTGAATGCCATTTTCCTCGACTCAATGGAAGCTGATTACGAGCGAATGAAAAGAATCAATGAACTGATCGAAAAACAACCAGAACCATTATTTAAACAGATCCCCGTTTTTATGATTAGACCTTCTCGAGATTTAGGAAAGATGACAGAAAAGCTTAACCAAGAACTTCCTGGGAAACTTCGCTACTTACTTAAAGGGATTGGTGTTTCAGATACTGAAGGGCTAGATCTTTTAAGTTATCTGGCTTTTGATAATAGCTATACAGAACCGCTGATAGAGCTAGGCCGTCAGGACACACTCGATCAGCAGGATCTGGTTTTAGAATTTATTGCTTCCTAAAATTTTTACGACTTGTCTTCTTATTGAAGCCTTTATTTCTGGCCCCCGCACTTGTTCCAGGTTGAGCGCGTGTTCCACGTCCCTTCCCTCTAAATGTTGCCGGAGTCACAGCTGCTCGCGCTTGCTCAACTTTCTTCTTGGCCGGAGCTTCTTTATCTTTAAACTTATTTTCTGGAATCACTGTTAAATTCAAATGCTTCTGATTACGAATAGATTCATTAATCTCATTAATCATCTTAGAATCATGAGAGGCCACAAGATTATAAACAATCCCATGACGTCCACCACGGGCCACACGTCCACAACGGTGAAGATAATAAATCGCTGTTTTAGGAAGTCCATAATTCACAACCCAAACAAGATCTTTAACATCAATTCCTCGAGCAGCAATATCTGTGGCCACAAGAACTTGCGCTTTTCCGTCTCTAAAAGATTTAATCGCCGATTCTCTTTCTTTAGCATCAAGATCGCCGTGAATCAGACGAACCTTAAGCTTTGGCATCTTCTCTGAAAGATATTTAAAAAGTTCATCCGCTTGATTTTTTTGGTTCGTGAAAATAATACCACGGCCTTTCGCCTCTTTTTCAAGAAACATTTTAACCACCATATTCTTCTCAGCAGGAGTCACTTTCACATTGAATGTATCAATACGAGTTTGTGTCGCATGAGAACTTCCAAAATAAGCTTTCTCAAAATTAATCGTTGGGAATTTATCGATGATATATTCTTCAACAAGTGGAGGCATTGTTGCTGTAAAAAATCCAATCTGAGTATGATTTAAATCAAAATGCTCGATCACAAAATCAAGGTCTTTCTTAAATCCCATTTCTAAAAGATTATCTGCTTCATCAAAAATAACCATTTGAAGTTGATTGAAACTCAATTCATTTCTCGCTAGGGCCGAGCGAATACGTGTGGGCGTGGCCACCAGAACTTCATAAGTTTCACTGGCCGTTGTCTTCACTTTTGAAATGGTTGTTCCGCCTGTGAGAGATCTCACACGAAATTTTGAATGGTGAGAAATATCTTTAAACACTTGATGAATTTGAGTCGCAAGCTCACGAGTCGGAGAAATGACAAGGGCCACTGGAGCACAACGAGTTTCATTTTTTGTCCCTTGAGCTTCACGCTTTTTGATTTTATCCACAATCGGTAGAGCGTAGGCGAGAGTCTTTCCAGATCCAGTCTCGGCCAAAACAATCATTGATTTCCGATTAAGCATCTCAGGAATCACCTTCTTTTGTACCGCCGTTGCCGTTTTGTAACCCTGCTCTTTAAAAAAAGCCTCAAGTGAGGGGTGAATACTTTCTGCTAAAAAACCCATATATAAACTCCTAAACTACTTAAATGACTTAAAATAAAATTCTAATGTCGAGTGATTCCCTCTGCAACTTCCGGCAAAGAAATCTTGATTCTTTTTTAATATTGAATAACTAGCAATTCATTTAGAATGAAAAGGTCAAACTGGCAACAAAAGTCCAAGGAAGGATCCCCAGCTATGAAAAAGAAACTCACCCTATTTGCTCTGGCCACCCTCATCTCGCTGCCAGCGCATTCCCAGCTTTTTAAAATTAAAATCACAGATTTCGGTAATCTTGATTCATCTCCAGCACTTAAGGCCGCTCTTGAAGCAGAAATTGCTAAAGCCGAAGCTGATATCAATAAAGATCTTCCTAGTGGAGACACGAGACGCTTAATGGAAGGAATGGCCGATTCTTCTGCCATCGCGGGTAAAGGGATTGGATCTGACTATGCTTCAGGGATGGAGGTCTTCCTTATTGGGGCCGGTGTTGGTGTTGGGGCTGATCTTGAAAAAGACAAGCAAACAGATTCTGATCTCTCCGGAGTTGGAGTTTCTCCTGGAATTATTATTGGGGCCAATCTTGGCTTTATGGATGCTCAAAAAATTCTTGGTCTAGAGACAAACAAACTTAATATTTACCTAAGTGGGATGAGCTATGGCCTAGACCGCAAAATGGGAGATGGAGATAAGGATCAAATCGAAGCTGATCTTACATCTTTAGGATTTCATGTAAGCTATGACTGGATTAAAGGTAGTGGCTCAAAACTTTTTGGCTGGGGTGGAGTAAAATTGCACACTGGTTATGAATACAATAGTTCTAAATTCAGTTTTACATCAACCATTAACGAGCAAATTTCAGCCGAATCTGGAGGTATCACATTAAGTGGTAATGCCGTAGGAAAACCGAATGCCGAAATTGAAGTAACCACACATTCAATTCCAATAGAAATCTCTTCATCAGTACAATTCCTTTATATACTTTCAATGTACGGTGGACTCGGCGTAGATTTTAACTTCGGTGAAGCTAAAGGTTCCGGTGCTCTGAACGCAGATGAGACGACTCTCAATTGTACAGGTGCAGGCTGTGGTGCTATTGGTACTGTCAAAGTTCAACCCTCGGCCAATATCGATGGAAACGGAAAAGTAACTCCTATGTGGGGACGTGCTTTTCTAGGTCTTCAGATCAATCTTCCTTACACACGTATTTTTGTTCAAGCTGATAAGCCAGTGGGCAATGAAGTTATTGGGGCCACAGCTGGACTTCGCTTCGTTTACTAATTTTTCTTAGTTCGATGTTTTTGATAAGGGCGGCCGAATGGTCGCCCTTTTTTTTTGATTTTACGGTAGTGATAAGGCGACATCACCCCATAGGCCCAAAGCCCTATTCTTTTTTTCTGGGCCAATCTTTGTGAATGAATCCAAGAAGTTTTCTCTTGTTTCGAATTAAACTTTGAATAGAGATAAATAAAGCTGCATCCCTTTTCAACCATCAGCCTAGACACACTTTTTTGATGGATAAAAAGCTCTCCTAAAAGTCGCCCATACATATCTCTTTTTCCCCAAAGAAGCTCCACTGACTGAGCTTTGAGAATTCGATTGAGGCAGCGTCTTGAATAATCTCCTGCATCCCCTTTTTGAGTCAAAAAGGGCTGCCCCATTTCAGGAGCATCAATAGGAGTAAGTCGGATCGATTCATGAAAACCGCCAAGGCTGGCCTTAATGGTATCTCCATCCCAGACTTTATATTCCAAGACCTTAATCTTCAAAGGCCAGAGGTCTGTAAGTTCTACTCGATTAAAGAAAAGGCCAGTCAAGGGCAGAAGAATTTGATAAAAGCGTTTCATTCAATTTCCATAGTCGAAATGCTAAGGCCCTGGCCTTTAGAAAACAATATGACCGAAGGATATTTCAGTTATGAACGTCAGATCAGAGATCAATAAAAATTTTAAATTTAAACTCGTTCACAAAGATAAATATTGTGGTGCTCGTGCCGGAATTATCAGTACTCCTCATGGTGATATTGAAACTCCTGTATTTATGCCAGTGGGAACCCATGGAGCGATTAAGGCCCTACAGCCTAAAGAGCTTGTGGATCTTGATATTCAAATCTTACTCTCCAATACCTACCATCTTCATTTAACTCCAGGCTCTGAGCTCATCGCGAAGGCCGGAGGTCTTCATAAGTTTATGGGATGGGATAGACCGATTCTGACAGACTCGGGTGGATTTCAGGTTTTCTCTCTTCAAAAAAATTCTATCACTGAAGAAGGGGCCAATTTTAAAGGGGCCAAGGGAGAAAATATTCTTCTTACTCCTGAAACATCGATTCAGATTCAGCAGAATCTTGGTTCAGATATCATGATGGCCTTTGATGAGTGTATTCCCTATCCGGCCACTGAAAAATATGTTGAGAATTCTATCGCGAGAACTCATCGCTGGCTTGATCGTTGTATTGAGTCTTGGAAAAATCCTAATCAGGCCCTCTTTGGAATTATCCAAGGTGGTGTTTATGATAAATACCGTAAAATCTGTATGGAAGAAGTGACTAAAAGAGATCTTCCTGGTTACGCCATTGGTGGAGTCTCTGTAGGTGAAGGAGCCGAACATATGGAGCAAGTGGTGAAGTATACCGCTCCTATTATGCCAGCCGACAAACCACGTTATGTGATGGGCGTGGGTCTTCCGGAAGATCTCATGATGATCTGGGAGCACGGAGTGGATATGAGTGACTGTATCATTCCAACCAAGTACGCTCGCGGTGGAACGATGTTCACAAATCGCGGAAAAATCAGAATCGAGCATAAAAACTACCGCCGTGACTTTTTCCCGATTGAACCTAATCTTAAGGATTATGTTAATACAAATTTTTCTCGCGCCTATATTAAGCATTTGTTTGATTCAAATGAGATTTTAGGCCAGATTCTTGCGACGGCCCATAATATTGCCTTCTATAAATCTCTTGCTGTTCGCGCTCGAGAGGCTATTTTAGAGGATCGCTACCTTGAATTTAAAAATGAGTTTCTCAGTAACTACAAAAAAGACTAAACTTTTATGTAGATGCAGTTCTCATTCATTTTATTCTTATTTTGCTCTTTGACGATCAAGCTTGTGCAGGCACAGGCACCAAAAGAAACAACAAAAAAGGACTCCACACCTTCACTTATCAACAAAGTTGTTAAAGCTCCGGTTAAAATGGTTGATTCAACTCAAAGTACGATTGATGAAAATGTCACAAGAGTGGCCAACCGTCTTGATTCATTTTTCGGAACTCAAAGGGCCGATGATGAGCTTAACCGCAGTCAAATCCGTCTCATCTATGACTACCGTATGGCCGAGGCTGAGCCAAAATCCGACTTTGCTTTCAGAGTTAATCTTAGGCTGAGTAACTTAGAAGAATATTTTAAATCAATCATTGAACGGATGATGGATTGGGAAACGAAAAAAACTCCTGAGGAGCAAGCTAAGGCAGATGCTGAAGCTGTTGCCAGCGCCAAACTCGAAGACCCTCACCGCTGGCTTTTTAGAAATGATGTGGGAGTCATTGCCTCAATCCCCCCTCGCGCTTTTTATCGTGCACGGCTCAGAAAGACATTACAAGGCAAAGCTTTCCTTCACCGTTTTGTGGAAGAACTTGCGTGGTTTAGCGAAGAGCAATGGATCAATACAACAAGTTTTGAATCCGATCGAGCGATGACAATGACTTCTCTTTTTCGTTTTGTACATGAAAAAAACTGGGCCCTCACAGATCAAGAATTCACAACCTCCCATGGGCCAAGCATTATTCATACCATGACACCTCGTGATGCAATTTCCTATAACGCTCGATTGGGAACAAGAATCAAAGGCCCACTTTACCTCAATACATATTCTTTGAGTATTGCTTATCGAAGACGCCTCAGAGGGAATTGGCTTTATGGAGATGTCACGCCTGCACTAGATTTTCCGAAAGAAAATTCCTTCCGAAGAGCACCCTCTATCCTATTGAGAATAGAAGCACTCTTTGGTGGAATCAGAGAAGATATTAGCGATCAAAATACTCTTTAATTGTTTTTAACTGTAATACTCTGGCACGATCTTTCAGTCGTTTTGCATAACCAGAAGTATCAATCTGGAACTTAATCACAAGTGGCTCAGCTTGCAAGCGTCCAAGAGCATTTTTCTCAATCGTCGGCCACTGCGTTTTTAAACAATTCTCTCTTTGCTCTTTAAACTTAACTCGATTCAGAGCTGTGTCTACTGGGAATTTAACAACACATTCCTTAGCTACAACACCAGCAGCTTCAAGAGTATATCCTTCAAGAGTTTTAAATGACTTCCCTTCTAACTCTCCACGAATTGAATCGAGGTATTTCGAGAACTCCTGGCTCTTTGGAACCGGAGCACAGATTTCATCAAGACTAGAGCTGAATGCCTCTCTTTTCTGATGAAAATAAAGGTCAATTGTCATCTGGCCTAAGACGGTCGCTTTACAGTCATCGATAATCTTTTGATTATCAACATAGTTTGTCGCCCAATTAAATCCACTCAATACTTCGTCTTTAAGACTTTGTTTATTTTTAGTCTCGTAGTCTTTAATGCGATCTGCCTCAAGACCTTTATCCCTGGCAAGATAGTCTTTAAGTTCAGACACAACGATAGGCATGAGCTCATGGCCGAAGATAAGTTCCTCTTTCCCATCTCTCACATTTCTTCCATCAATCTCTAATTTTCTTACTAGATTTTTAACAGCATCAGGAAGTCCATGATTGAGGCAATTATAGAGTGAGCTCACCATATAATCTGATCCCACATTAAATAGTGTTCCTGTCGGCGCTTCTTTATTATCGGCCTTCACTTGAAGACATTGTTTCCAAATAGACTCTGAGCTCTCTGAAATAACAGCACTCTGACCTTTGATAAAATTCTGGTAATAAAGACGTACTTGTCCTTGAACAGCTTGAAATTCAAATGAGTCTATATAAAGCCTGATCATTTCATCTTGCTGAGCAGGACTGGCACCAAGAGAGGATACTCTAAGTTCAGCCATTTCTTTAAGCTTCTCACTATAACAAGACTTCTCATCAGCTTCACCATAACAGGTGACGTAAGCTCGCTGGGGACCTTGATCTTGAGACAGCTTTTCATAGAACTCTTTGATACGGGCCAGATACTGGCTGTCATTTTTCATTTTTCCAAAAGCATCATCAATTTGAGAAGCAACTAACTTCCTCCATGATTCCTGAAGTTTTTTTGCCCCATTGAGTTCAATTTTAGAAATATTACATCCTTCTGGCTCAGTCATTTTGATATGAGCAAAAACGGATTTCTCTAAACTCTCGGCCATGGCCCCCATACAACTCAGCATCAGAGGTGGAATTTTTTCTTTGAAGCTGACTCCTGAGAAATAGACTGACTTTGAATCAGAGCTTGGCTCCATACAAGAGACAGTAAGATCCAAAATATCTTTAACATAACGAGAATAGTTTCTTTGAACAATGCGAGCGACGTTTTCATCAAGAGTATATTCTTGCTGTACGTAATAATCTTTTTTTATAATATCAAAAAGCTGCTTCGGAATACTTTTTTTCGTATGATCACCATTATGGATATACATTGATAGAGTATCAGCAAAAGTTTCTGCTGGATTGTTTTGAGCGTAGCTTGAGACAAATTGTGTGAATCCCTTTTGAATTGAGTACTCACGTTTCAAAGTGGTTTGTGTTCCTTCCACAACTCTTTCTTCTTTTAGTTGCCAACCACTTAAATCCATCCACTCTTTTTCTGTTGAAACGTTACGCTTACCTTGGCTATAGCCAACATGGTAATCTACTTCATGAGCTATTTCATGAGTTACTGCTTCGTAAAAGAACCCCCCATCCATATTATTGTTGTAACCAAATTCCAAACAGGAATCAGATAAAATAATACTCCCTCCATGATTTCCAACGATCGAATCATTGACGCCAATTAGCCAGGTAAATGAAGCTAATCCACATGTTAAACTAGCTTCTCCTTCAATCCTATTTCCTTTAGGTACTCTTTGAATCTCTTTGAGAAAAGGGAGGTTTTTATAACTAGAATTTAGCATATGAGAAAGTCGCCAAAATCCATACAACTCATTTCTTGAAAAGAGATAATCTTGAAATGAGATTTTTTTTCCTTGATACTGACCAGCAAGACTAGACTTTTGGCCAGGAACAAAATTATCAACTCCTAAAGAATGACCTGTTTTTAAATACCATAAATAAATCGCATATCCCTCGACACCAGAGTCCTGTCCATAAATTTTATTCAAGATACAGGGAACATTTGAGCATGAACTGAAATCAAACTTCACAGTCCCTGTAAGATCTCCTAGAGATTTACCGTAAGACTTTAAATACTTTGCTTGGGTAACAGGAAGGTCTCTAAAATCAAGATGCTCAAAGCTTCCTTCAAGTTTCTGTTCTTTTTTATATTTTTCTTCAATACTAGCAATCTCAGCTTTGAGAGTCTCTTCAGTGAATGTATCAATCATACATTCTGCATCACCTGCAGCCGCCAGCTTACGCTCAACGATGGAAACTTCTTTTTCTCTCACTGACCAGTGATCTAAGAGAAGTTTGTTCTCCACTTTTTTGGTACAAGCGGCAAAGAAGAGAACAGGAATAAGAAAGCTAAGTTTTTTATTCAGCTGCATACTCTACCACCCTTACAACTTGCTCGATATTAGGATCATAAATGACACTAATTCCTGCTGAGAGACATTTATACTCTTCCTCTACTCTTTGATGAATAACTTTTTGATCTAGTTTCTTTATTTCAAAACTGCAATTGGGATACTTGTGCTTCCAGTGGATCAACATCTTTTCATCACCATGAGGTGTACGAAATGAGTTCACAACAATTCCTTTCTCTATTTGGAATTTTTCATTGTCTTCGTAGATATACATTTCTCTCTCAGCTCCTGAGAGAGTTTCCTTTTTCTCAGGCTCTCCCTTGGTAGCAACGAGATCACTCACTAGCATCTCACCGTACTTAGTGGATTTGGATTTGTTTCCACAGGAAACAAGAAAAAGAGAAAGCATCAGTAAGGCCAATAATTGTCGCATAGAATACTCCATGAGACCCTATCGGTTGATTAGGCGACAAGCTTGATCAGGAAAGAAAAAATAACCCTAAGTTACAATGACTTAGGCCCCTTGAAAGGCAAGATCAATGATCTTAGTGAGCTTTTCGAGATTCTCATAACTGATATTATGAAACATCCCTATACGGAACTGATTTCGGCCAAGTTTGCGATACCCATCAATGTCTACAGCGATGTTTTTCTGACGAAGAACTTTTGTCAGCTCCTCTACTGGATACTTGCTATCAACATCAATGGTGGCCACGGCCGGTGATCTAAAAGTTGAATCTTGAATATAAGGAGAAAGATAAGGGCGTGACTCTGCCCAATCATAAACCATTTTTGCACGGGCCTCAGATTGTCTTACCACTTCTTTAAAACCTAGGCCATGCATGAGCTTGAGCTGTTCGTTTAAAAAGAAAAGAGTGGCAATAGCAGGAGTATTATAAGTTTGATTTACTCTTGAATTCTCAATGGCATTCATCCATTTAAAAAACTCTGGTACATATCGATTTTTGTCAGCTGCAACTTTCTCAACTCTCTTAATCGCCTTGGGTGAGAGAATGGCCACATAGAATCCACCTTCAGAGGCAAAGACTTTCTGTGGCGAAAAATAAAAAATATCTGAATAAGTTAAATCAAATGGAATTTGTCCCGCACCTGAAGTGGCATCAACACCTACAAGAGTATTGGCATTTTTCATGCGTGGAATTTCAGTGAGCTTTACCCCGGTAGAAGTTTCATTTAAGGTACAAGCAATGAAATCAGCTCCTTCTTTTTCAGAAGGATTGATTCCCATGCCATAATTAACTTTGGTTTCTGTGACATTGATCCATGGAATAAGTTTGTGAGATTTGGCCCATTTTTCAGAGAACTCACCACAAATAAAATGATGAGATTCTTTTTCTACCATCCCCAGTCCAATCATATCCCAAACGGCCGTGGCCCCACCATTACCTAGCACAATTTCATAATCTGCCGGAACATTAAGATAGTCGCGAAGCAGGTCTTGAATTGATTTCACCACATCTCTCACTGCCATTTTGCGGTGTGAAGTTCCCAAAAGTTTATCTCCTGTCTCGAGAAGATTTTTTACATGCTCTATTGGAATTAAGGAAGGACCAACTCCAAATCTTGTATCTGTTGGAATAAGTGATGAGGGAATAACTAGATTTTCGAACATGCTGCGTCCTTATTAAAAAACAGATTCAATTATAATGAGAGCGCTAGCAGGTACGCAAAGACTTTGATACACTGAAGATCCTATGGGACTAAAAACTTACCTCTTCATTTTATTTTCTCTCTTATCATTCAGTGCTTGGGCACAGCTTAAGGCCAATGGGCGTGAAGTTAATGTTTCAAGTATCGGATTTAACGTTGGATCACTGACTGAGTTTGTCGGGAAAGTGCAAATTGATAGCAATGGTAAAAAACGAACCATCGATTTTAATCCCACAATTGGGGCCCAGGCGGTCATGCCACTGCCTTTTTACTCTCTCGAACTATTGCCTGAAGTTAATTGGATCCTCCCTCGAAAAACGGGCGAGGATAAGGTTTATAAAAATCTCTTTATGTTTCGAGCTGATCTTGGTTACCGTCCACTGGACTGGCTGAGGTTGCGCGCCGGCAGCAGTATCATGTTTTTAAACACTCATGGTTCAGGTGGAAAAGTTTCTCGAGATAATGGAAACGGTCAAACTGAATTTTATCGTCCTGATTCTAATAGCTCTAGTTTTAATAATACAGTTGATCTCGGTATTGAAGCTCTTTATCAAGACTTTGGATTCAGATTACAAACTTATACCTACTCACTCTTTGATTCAGACAGAAGGCAGCACTCCTATATGTTGATGGGCACCTATTATTGGGATCATAAAAACCAAAAGAAAAAGAAGTAATCAATGAAACTTTTATTATTATTTGTTTTTATAAGTTCAGCCGAGGCCTACACCCTTAATAATAATTTCGGCGCCACTTTCAAAAGTCGTAAAGTAAAAGTTTATGTGACCTCAACCACAACTTGTGCCAATGCAGGCCTGACTCCCTATGAACTCTCGGATCTTGTGACTCCGGCGATCAAAGGTTTTTGGAATACAGTCCCTACTTCTTCCCTGGAATTAGTGAACGGTGGAATTTTAGATGTCGGGAGTGATACTAGCTATAATAGCAATCTGCTCTGCTCATTCACTGATCCTACTTGCACAGGCTCAGTTATTCCGGCAGTGAAAGATATTGTTATCGCCTGCAATGATAATACGACC
The DNA here is from genome assembly GCA_049241565.1 of Bacteriovoracaceae bacterium. Classification (GTDB taxonomy): domain Bacteria; phylum Bdellovibrionota; class Bacteriovoracia; order Bacteriovoracales; family Bacteriovoracaceae; genus DZBG01. The sequence goes on from JBMLQL010000040.1 coordinate 38,447, forward strand.
AATTTTGATAGTAATAATATTTTGGCGGTGACGATTCCTAATAATTTTAAAGGCCGCCATATCAATGGGTCAGTCATTCTCATCAATGATCGAAATAATTCGGCCTTTGCTCGACTTGATCAAAAGAAAAAAATCTCCGTTATTGCCCACGAGATTGGACACGCCATTGGGCTTGGCCATTCTGGAGACAAAGCAGCCCTAATGTTTTTTGAAACTATTGGGACGAGAAATTACTTGGGCCAAGATGATATTGATGGAGTTTCTGCTCTCTATCCTGTGACTTTTGATGGATGCGGACTTTTTAAGGGAAGCATTGATCACATGAAGGGCCCACTCCCTCCAAAGGGCAAAGGCCCTTCAGAGGAGTATTTTTGGACACTCGTGAGTTTTGGTTTTTTAGGATCGATTGGTTTATCGAAACTTCTAAAGCGTCTGCGCAAGCTTGCGTAGACTTGTCCCACGCTTCTCGCACTCAGATTCATAATCATCAAGAATCTTTCGCTCTTCTTCGTTCAGAAGTGTGAGGTCTACTAGGGCAGGATCAAAACCAATTGTTGTTAACGGTTTAAAACAAAGCATGCCCGGAAAACTTGGGTGTTTAATCACATAAACAATATTTTCTAAGCGCACGCCACCAAACCCAGGAAGATAAATTCCTGGTTCAATAGAAACAACTTGTCCTGGTTTTAACGGTAAAGTTGAGACGGCCGAAAGTCTTACTCCAGGCTCATGGACTCCAATACCAACTCCATGTCCTGTTCCGTGAGAGTAATCATAGCCTCTCTTTCTCATAGCATTGCGGGCCAGCCCATCAATAACCATTCCCTTAGTTCCTTCAGGAAAAACTGCCGACTGCGCGGCCAGAAGACCTTTTAAAGTAAGGGTATAGATCTCGATTTTTTTAGGATCCATCTTCACTTTATTAGAACCGGCAAAAGTACGAGTTGTATCTGTGGCAAACCCTCCATCAAAGTAGCCACCAGAATCAAGAAGAATCATATCATCTTCAAGAATGATTTTTTCATCAGAAGGACTTCCATAGTGAACGATAGAAGCGTTGGCCCCTACTCCTGAGATAGTATTAAAACTCAACTCTTTTGAACCTTCCGCTTGATATTTTTTCTCTGTTTCATGATAGAGATCTAGTTCCGTAATTTTTTTACCGGCCTTGATTGATTCCTTGGCCCATTTAATCGTCTTATAGATCGCTTGATCCGCGCGCTTAAATGAAGCTTCAAATTGCTCGAGCTCTACTGGCTCTTTAATTGATTGGTAGTCATAAACGCCACCAAGTTTTTCCTGGAGACGATCCACTCCGAAAACTTTCAGAAGCATTGAAAAATCAGCGCAGTTAAGCATATTAGGATCATACTTCACTGAAGTGAGATGAAGTGTATTTTGAAGACGCTCAAGTTCACGAGGAAGATCATTAAAATGAAGATAAACAAACTCAAGGCCAGCTTCTTTTTTCGCCTTCTCTGAAACTGGAGTGCCCGGCATGAGATAGATATAAACCTTATTTTTAGTCACTAAGGCCTTAGCACAGAAAGCACTGGCAAAAGGTAAGTGATATCCACGGCAATTAGTAATCCAAGCAATAGAATCAAGAGCAGTAAGATAAATAGCTTCCGACTCTGAAGGAATAATCTGAGCGGTTTTTTCGAGGGTATCACGTCCTCGGAAAGGGCGCTCTACAAATTGAATCTCTTTGAGTCCTGGTAAAGGGAAAAACTCGATAATCGAGCTTAACTCACCTTTTGAAAATCCAATGGTCTCTGAGGTGACTTCACTGATTTTTTTCAAGAACCCTAAGGCCGTACGATCAGCTTCATAACCTGTGCGTTTTAATTTGAGAGATTTAATATCAGCGAGGAGTTGCTCTCCGGTTCCGGCCACGCACTTCACGACCTCAACCATTTCATGATCAACTTCAAGATCAGCTTGCTCATGGTAGCGTCCATCGACGTATAAACGGACCTTGCCATCCTTAGGCACAAGAACTTCGGCCATTGAACCAGTAAAATTGGTGATATAATAGCGATGATTATCGGCCAGAGGCACATATTCATTCAAATACTGGTCAAAACTAGAAATATACATCCCGTCTAATTGGTGACTAGCTAAAAAAGTCTTCAATTTTTGGATGTTTTGTTTGACGGTATCCTTAGAGAGCGTGATATCTTTTTTCATATTAAACCTCGCCTTTATGGCACTTAATCATACTCCCAATTTCCATTGAGAGGGAAGGCTTTTATGAAGATCCAAAAACCAGTCTATTACGGCGAGTATCTGCAACTCGATAAAATACTCAACGCTCAGGCCCCAGAGAGCACGAAATACGGCCCAGAGGCCCATGATGAGACTCTTTTCATCATTATCCACCAGACTTATGAATTGTGGTTTAAACAGATTCTCCATGAGCTCAGCTCCATTCGTGACATCATGCAAACTCGCCCTCTTCCTAATCTGGCCATGAGCACCATTGAGGCTAGACTGGCCAGAGTGATTAAAATCCAAAAAATTCTCGTTGATCAACTTCCGATTATTGAAACCATGACTTCGCTGGATTTCATGGATTTTCGAGATTATCTGGTTCCGGCCTCTGGCTTTCAGAGTCTTCAATTTCGTTTAGTCGAAGCGACTCTGGGGATTAAAAACGAGCACCGCATGGAAGTGGAGAAAATCTTTTTTAATTCTCGTCTCAAGCCAGAGGATAGAAAAGTTTTGGATGAAGCTGAACAAAAAGCATCTCTCTTCGAACTTATTGAGCAGTGGCTTGAAAGAATGCCTTTTCATCAGTTTGATGATTTTGATTTTTGGGCCCAGTATTCTGTCAATGTGGATAAAATGCTTAAGGCCGATCATGAGATCATCAGCACCAATCCTGTATTGGATGAAAAAACCAAGGCACTAGAGCTCAGAAATCTTGAACTCACCAGACAGTCATTCAACTCTATTTTGGATTCAGGTCTTTTTGATAAACTCAAAGCTGATGGAAAAATTCGTCTCTCACAAAAAGCCACTCTATCTGCGGTCTTTATTTTCCTTTATCGTGACTACCCAGCTCTTCAAGCACCTTTCAGAATTCTTAATTCATTGATTGAGATTGATGAGCAGTTCACGACGTGGCGTTACCGCCACTCCATCATGGCCCACCGACTCCTGGGAACAAAGATTGGAACAGGTGGATCATCAGGACATGAGTATCTTAAAGCAACCACTGAAAGAAATAGAGTCTTTCTCGATTATTTTAATCTCGCTACTTTCCTTTTACCAAAATCGATGATCCCTAAACTTCCTAAATTTTTGGAAGAGGAGCTGAGCCTAGTTTATGAGCGCAATTAATTATAAACATCTTTATACAAAATCTCTTCAAGGTCATGAAGGACTCTACCATTTTGCGGCCCACTCTCATCATCTCTGGCCTGATATTTCCTTTGAGGGCCACCAAGAGGCATGGATCGATGCTTCTCTGAAGAGTGATAAAAAATGGGATAAGATTTTCTCTGAAGTTATTCCTGATGTTCAAAACTTAATGGCCGAGATTCTCTCGCTTAAACATCCTCAAAGAATTGTTTTCGCTCCCAACACCCATGAGCTCTTAAATAGAGTTCTCTCGTTGTTTCCGTCAGATAAAGATCTCCACGTACTCACGACGAACAGTGAGTTCTACTCTTTTAGTCGCCAGATCTCGCGACTTGAAGAAAATAACAAAACGAAAGTAACGAAAGTGAGCACGGCGACTATTTTTGAGAATCGAAAAAAATGGATTGCAGAATTTATTGAACAGATAAAATTAGCCAAGTATGATCTCGTTTTTTTAAGTCAGGTTTTTTTTGATTCTGGCTTTGCCTTCACCGACTCAGAACTCGAACAAATAGTGAATGCAAAACCTGATCACACTCTTTTTGTTCTTGATGGCTATCACGGCTTTTGTGCCCTCCCCTACAATCTCTCTAAGCTCGAGGGAAAAATATTTTATATGGCCGGTGGCTACAAGTACGCTCAGGCCGGAGAAGGTGTTTGTTTTATGGTTGTGCCCCCTGGAAATTGGCGTCCGGCCAATACAGGCTGGTTTGCAAGCTTTACGACTCTCCACCAAGCCGCCACTGAAAAAGTCGGTTACGGCGAAGATGCTCATGCCTTTTGGGGTGGGACTTTTGATCCCACTGGCCTTTACCGCTTCCGCGCCATCTGGACTCTCTTTAAAAAAGAGGGCCTTACTGTGGAAAAGATCCACAAACATGTACAGTTCATGCAGCAAGCGACTTTAAGAAACTACTCACCGGAGCATACAACTATCCTCTATGATCAAGACAATCTTCTTGATTGGCATGGACACTTTCTCACCTTTCTTGCCCCTTCAGAAGAAGTGGCCAGCTCTCTATCAGAGAAGCTTATTCAGAGTAAAATTTTGCATGACCGCCGAGGCCTGAGAATCCGTATTGGATTTGGTCTTTATCAGACTGATGAGGAGCTTCTCTACCTTATCCGGAACCTCTGCCTCTAAAAACTGGCAAATAAGTCCCATTTAATCGACAAAATTAAGTGAGAATAAGATCTAAAGTTTTGATTTTCTTTGCCGACAAGAATCTGGCGTACAATAAGTTTGATTGATAGAGGAGTAAATCAAATGGGTATTAAACTAGGTTCTGTCGTTGCGGTTATTTTATTCATCTTTATCGCAAAGATTTCTTTTGAAAGTGCGACTGCTGAGACTCAACAACCAGCTTCTTACCGCGGTCCTGCTAGTATCGATAAGAGCTACACTGAGTACAACAACCGCTCTCTTCACCAAAAAACTAACTAATTAAACGCCTCTCTCGCCCACAGCTTAAACGATTCTCCGCGATTCACATAATTTTTAAATTGATCAAATGAAGGAAAGGCCGGTGAAAAGACCAGGTTTCCTTTTAATTTTTCGGTTTTAATCATTTCAAAGACTGACTTCAGATCTTTTCCCTTCACCACTTTAAAATCATTTTTCAATTCGTCATACAAACGATCGGTCACATCTCCAATAGTATAGATGGTCGAGATCTGTTTTTTATAAGGAAGTAAATCTGGAAGAACCTTATCCGCTTCATTTCTGAGTTTCCCACCAAGAATCAGATGAAGCTCTCTTGGATCATCTTTAAAGGCCTTAATCGCTGTTGTAGTGGCCAGGGTATTAGTACTCTTAGCATCATTATAAATCTCGAGATCCTGCCATTTCAGCACATACTCTAAGCGATGAGAGACCCCTTTAAACTCATTAATAAATCTTTGAAACAAACTCTGAAGATTTTGAATCCCTAAAATTTTTAACGTTTGATAGGCCGCAAAGAAATTGGCCTCGTTATGCTCGCCTTTAACTTTGGCCTCTTGAAACGAAAACATCTTCTTAAATTCTTCAGGAAGATTTCCTTTAGAGAAATAATCTTTCTGGGCCGGATGAGCTTTAATCTCATTTAAAAATTCGTTTTCTGTTCCCAGAATAAGATGATCTTTGGCCGTCATATTTTTAAGCATATTAAACTTGGCCAGAGCATAATCACGAATATGATCATATCGCTCTGAGTGGTTAGGAAAAATATTGAGGATAAGTCCGATTTGTGGATGAAAACTCTGGATCGTTTCTAACTGAAAACTAGAAACTTCAATAATAGCGTAGTCAAACTTCTCACTTGAAAGTGGCATCTCACAATAGGCCACCCCAATATTACCTCCACAGAAAACATTTTTTCCGGCCAGTTTAAGGGCCTCAGCAATCATCGTCGTGGTGGTCGTTTTTCCATTAGTTCCAGTGATCGCAATCACGGGAACATCACTCACTTGCTGATAAGCAAACTCAATCTCAGAAATGATAGCGACACCTTTCTCTACCGCTTTTTTAAGGGCCGGGTGAGTCGTTGGAATTCCTGGAGAAATCACAATGAAATCCATTTTATGAAAGTGTTCAGCAAACTCTTCTTCTGAATAACAAGAGCAGGCCTCAATAATTGGCCCTAGATCTTCTTTATAATACCAAGAATCTCGCTCGCCTTTATTCACGACGTAAACATCTAGTTTAAGTTTATTAGCGAGCTTTATTGCTGATTTTCCGCTTGTTCCAACACCAAAAATGGCGACTTTATTTATCTTTTCCATAGTCTGTGCTATATCCTCGATGAATGAATCTTAAAGAACGTTTTCTCCAGATTACTGAATTCCTTAAACCTTACCAGAACATCTGGGAAAACGAAATCATGCTCCAGTATCCAAATCCACTTGAGGGCTACCCCATGCACTGGATTAGTGAGTTGATGGAAATAGACAAGTTAGATGTCCTTCTTGAAATTGAGCGTAAAAATGTTGAAGGACACCTGAAAGATGAATCTCTTCTTCAGTTCTTTCGAGATATCCTCACCCTATGTGAGGTACCTAAGGCCATCTCTCCTGCGCTGGTCCCAACCTCAAAAACCACTTTTCTTTATGTCATTCCCAAAAAAGAGCATGAGATCAGAAACCTGGCCCCCTTTGTGGCCAAGTTTACTCAAGATCACTCTATTGAGCGCCTCATTGATATCGGTGGTGGGATTGGACTTCTGGCCCAAACCATTAACTCCCTTTATGGAACTCCTATCACGAGTGTTGATATGGATGAGAGGCTTCAACAGACGGGACGAGAGCGACTCAAAAAACTGACTCTTCCCTCTGCCCCTGTTGAGTATGAGTGCCTTAAAGTAGATCTACATGAAGCTCGTTTTCGAAAACTTCTCACTCAAAATCGGGCCACGATCGGCCTTCACACATGTGGTGGACTAGCCGTTTCTCAAATTAAAAGCTCAGTGGAGCAGCAATGTAGGGGCCTCATTAATTTTGGGTGCTGCTATCATAAAATTCTCCCTCATGAACAAAATCTTTCTCAGTTTGCCAAAGATAATGGTGGTATTGAGTTCAATCAGTTTGCTCTTACTCTCTCTGCTCGTGCTCATAAAAAATTCAGTCTGCAAGATATGGAACTAAAGTGGAAGGTGAAATTTTTCAGGTACACCTTTCATTTTATGATGTGCGATTTCTATGATCAGTGGAACACACTCAACCTAGGAAATTCTCATAAATCACTTTATGATAAAACCTTTGCCGACTATGCTCTTGATCAACTCTCACGTATTAATCTAGAGAGTAAAATGAGTTATGAAGAATTGAATGCTTATTTTGAAAGGCCGGAAAATAAAAAGATGATTCGCCAAATGCTGAGCGCCGCTCTTATCCGAGATGCTCTTAGTCGATTACTTGAACTTTATTTATTAATTGATCGTTGTCTTTATCTAGAGGAGCAAGGTTATAAGGCCGAGCTCCTCTCATTTTTTGATGAGACAATCTCTCCAAGAGATCTTGGGGTGATTGGAGTAAGAAATTAATTTAGGTGAAACACTTCTCTCATCTCTTGATTAAGAAGTTGCATTTTTTTATCAATCTCAGGGTGATTGATATCTTTTGGATCAAATAAATAATTCTCAGGGCCCATTGGTTTTACCATCAGCTTAGTTTGCCAAATATTATCATGGGCCATATTTACATCTTGTCTGTAGAGATATTTCTCTAGAGTTTCTTTCTTGATAAAGTCTTGGATCGAGTTGAAATAATGATCGTTGTAAATCTTCTTTCCTGTTTCAAGGCGTGTATAACCACGAACAACATAATCGATATAAACAACATCGCACTCAAAAGCTTCGAACATATAGTTTAGTGCTTTAAGTGGAATGATCTCTCCACAAGTGGCCACGTCTAGATCCAAGCGGAAAGTACAAATCCCCTGAGGATCTGAAGCATCTGGGTAAGTATGAGTTGTGATATGAGATTTATCTAAGTGCATTTTTACAGCAGCTTGTCCTTGAGCTCCCATTTCCCAGTTTCCTCCACCTTTGATATCTGACATCAAAGTCATCGTAGAAGCACCAACTGGTTCATAGTCTTGAACTGTTTCAGAAAGAATATTGGCCTCGATAATTTCGCAAACTTTGCGAGCAATTTTCCCGATATTAGCGGCACAATATTTTGTATGAATATATTGAATGTATTCTTGTTTCTGTTTCTCATCCATAGCGATGCAGAAATCGTAAAAATTAAACGATAAGATTTTCGTCAAATTGTTGAAGCCAGAAAGCTTTACTGTTTCCTGTACATTGGCCATGTCAAAACCCTCTAAAGGTAAGAATTTTTATAAGGCCTTGTTTATAAGAAATGAGGGGGGTTCTGACAAGAGAAAAGGGGGTCCGAGCGTTAAAACCCAGACCCCGTATAATTACTTGAAATTAGATTAAACCAAGTGACTTAACGGCATCGCGCTCGCCTCTAAGCTCTTCAAGAGTAAGTTTAAACTTCTCTTGACCGAATTCATTGTGAGGAAGTCCTTCAATAACCTTAATTTTTCCACCCTCTGTACGACATGGGTAAGAGAAAATAAGACCTTTATCCACTCCGTACTCACCATTAGAGGCCAAACACATTGAGTATGTTTGTCCTGGAGCTGTTTCGTGAACAAGATTATAAATCCCGTCAACGGCAGCATTGGCCGCAGAAGCTGCAGAAGAAAGACCACGGGCCTTAATGATAGCAGCTCCACGCTGTTGAACAGTTTTAAGGAAATCACCTTTAAGCCATTCATGATCAGTGATCACGTCAGCAGCAGATTTTCCGTTGATTTTGGCATTATAGAAATCTGGGTATTGAGTCGCCGAGTGGTTCCCCCAAATTGTCATATTAGTCACGGCCGTCACATCAACTTTTGCTTTTTGAGCAAGTTGAGCTTTAGCACGGTTCTCATCAAGAGAAGTCATCGCAAAGAATCTATCTGCAGGAATTCCCTTCGCCGCATTCATCGCAATAAGAGCATTTGTATTACATGGATTTCCAACAACAAAAACTCTTACATCACTGGCCGCAGAAGCTTCAATCGCTTTACCTTGGGCGGTAAAAATCCCACCATTGATTTTAAGAAGATCTGATCTCTCCATCCCATCTTTACGTGGAACAGAACCCACACAAACAACCCAGTTTGCATCTTTAAAAGCTGTATTAAGATCTGAAGTTAAAACAATATTTTTAAGAAGAGGAAATGCACAATCTTCAAGCTCCATCGCCACACCTTTAAGAGCTGGCAAAGCGGCTTCAAGTTCTAAAAGCTGAAGTTCAACTTCTGTTTCGCGTCCGAACATCTGTCCAGAAGCAATTCTAAAAAGTAAGGCATAACCGATCTGTCCAGCGGCACCAGTCACCGCAACTTTTACACGTTTGTTGGCCATATATATCCTCCGAATGAATTAAAAGCGATGTGGCCATTATACGGGAAATGCCACTTTTCCACTATGATTTAATTCGCCTTACCTAGACAAAGTCTGATGTTGCTGCCTAGTATTATTAAAGTTGACTAATCTCATGAGGAGTCCTGCGTGTCGGGTAACCAATCAAACAGCAATAATCAGCCGCGAAATAACAATAATAATCGCGGCAGAAATAATAATCGTCGTTATCGTGGTGGGCGTAACCGTCGTCCCTCAAACCGTGTTTTAAACTCAAATCAAGTGGTTCAAAAATACGAAAACCTCCTCGATCAGCACTTAATTAATCGTCGTAAGTACTTTGAGTATTATGATCGCGTCGATTACAACCAGTTCAGAAAGCTCGAAGACAATTTTTACAATAGTATTGAACATCTCAGACGGTTTGAAGCTTCCCTTGAGGACTGGCAAAAAGAATACCTGAAAAAGAAAACAGACCGCTATGTCCCTGACAGAACCTATTCTCTCAACCATGAGCTTGACCCAGCAGCTTACCCGATTGAAGTCTCGGACGATGAGATTGAAGACCCACACTTCACTGAGGCCCAAAAAGAGGCTTTCGAACTTTATAAAGAAGATACGGAAGAATCAGTGGGGACTTTTGATGATTATTTAAAACTGAAAGGTTTAAACTAAAATTCCAATAAAAAAGGCTCCTATAAGGAGCCTTTTTTATATTTATAAATCTATTAAAAAACGAATTAAATTCCGTCAGTCCCAGTTGCTGAATAAGACGTCTCGTGAACAGAGGCTGCAGCAGCGGCTTCTTTCTCTTTTTTAGACGGCTTAAGATTATAAAGGTAATTATTAAGTGTTTCTTCCTGATCTCTGAGAATAGCGTTTTTAAGCTCCTCAGGAGCGATATCAAGAACCTCTGAAACTTTCTTAAGCATTTTAAGAGGAATATTACAAAGAGCTCTTTCTACGTTTGAAATAAACTGTCCGTTTTTATAACCAAGTAAATGTGATAGCTCCGATTGAGAGTAACCTTTTGGGTGATTCATTCTTTTAGTGCGGATAAGCTGGGCAATGTTTTTAAAGCAACGCATGTGTTCTCCATCGGGGTATAAAGTCGAGAATCAAAATAATAGCCATTTTTTAAAGATTGTCATTCACCAATCTTCACTTTTCTTGATATTCATCTTATCGGCCTTCGTGAACTTTTAATAAGCAGGAAAAAATTGATGAGATTAATTTCGTGGAACGTCAACGGCATCAGATCTATTTATCAGAAAGGATTTGTTGAATGGATCACTAAAGAATCACCTGATATCTTATGCCTACAGGAGATCAAGGCCGACGTGGAACAGTTTCCGTCTGAAATAGCACAACTCAAGTCCTATAAAACGCATGTGTCATCGGCCGATAAAAAAGGTTATTCTGGTGTCGCCACATTTAGCCAAGAAAAAATTCTTGACACAAAAAAAATCGAAAAAAACATTTTTGATCAAGAAGGACGAACTTTAATTCATGAATTTGAAAAATTTTTCTTGCTTAATTGTTATTTCCCAAATGGACAGCGCGACCATGGAAGAGTTCCTTATAAAATGGAATATTGTGATGAGATTCTCAAAAAAATCAAAAAACTTGATAAGAAAAAACCCGTCATCATTACGGGAGATTTTAATACCGCTCACCACCCGATTGATTTGGCCAATCCCAAATCAAATATTAACACCACTGGTTTTTTACCCAGCGAACGTGAATGGATGGATAAATTAGAATCTGCTGGCTATATTGATATCTATCGTGAAAAAAATCCGACTCAGACAGGTGCCTACACTTGGTGGACCTACAGGGGTGATTGTCGGGAGAGAAATATTGGGTGGAGGATTGATTATTTCTATATCAGTGAGCGCTTACGTCCTTTCGTCAAAGATGTTGGGATCATGCCTGAAGTTTTAGGCTCTGATCACTGCCCTATTTTTTTGGACTTGAAAGCATCTCTTTAAGATCATCAATCAATTTGGCAAAACTAAGTGGTTTTTGAAGGACAAGATCGTAGTCTTTAAGTTGTGTCTTATCTAGAAGGCCGTCATCTCCGGTGACTAAAATAAAATGACCTTGAAAATTAAAATCTCTCTTTAAGGTGACAAGTAAATCATGTCCAGACATCTCAGGCATTCTGGCATCACTAATAATAATTTTATACTGGTTTTTTTTGTAAAGTTCCAATCCCTTCAAAGCACATTCACTAATATCTATCGGCACCCCTTCATCAGGGCAAAAAGATTGAGCAAGGTCTAACAAATCAAATTCATCATCGATGTATAAGACTTGAGGGATGGAGGCCATTGAATACCTTTTGTTGAGCTTTAAGCAGATACAAGTGTACTCAACATCTGGACGCCTCTCTCTCTATGAAGCATCAGTAAATTCTTGATAAATCGATCTGGTTGATTGAAGAATTAAGCAGTTATCAAAAAAGAACGCCTCCATGAGGGAAGCGGTCTTTAAGAGCATTTTTCTCTGAATCGCCAACTATTTATTGCGGCCTTTTTGATAAACACAGTCTCCTTTAAGAAACGTATGAGTCACCAAAAGGTCATAACCTGATCTTGTACTTGATAGAGGCTCAATAATCGATTTTAGAACCTGTTCTGCGTTCTTGGGAGCTTGTTCTGTAGGAAATGGAACCACAATAAAATTCGCTTCTTTTCCTACTTCTAAATTCCCTTTCGTTTTCCCTAGTCCTAAAAGATGAGCGCCGGCCAAAGTTGAGCGAAAGAGGGCTTTGACATAGGTCGCCCCACTACGCTTTTTTAGTTTATTCTGTTCCACAAACGATCTCATCACATCAAACATAGAGAGATAAGGACCACCACCGATATCACTACCAAGTGCCCAACGAACTTTTGCAGCTTCCACTTTTTTGAAATCAAATAATCCCGAACCAAGGCCTAGATCTTCATGAGGAGCATTCGAAGTGGGACAATGAACAATAGCTGTTTTTGTTTTATGAAGGGTGCTGAGCTCTTTGGTTCCTAAGTGAATCCCATGTCCCATGAGAGATCGGGCCCCAAGCATTCCTGTTTTTTCATAAATCTCTGTATAGCTTTTCACTTTCTCAAAACCCTTCAGCTTTTTATAAATACTCATGACAAAACTGATCTCAGCTTTGGTTTCAGAAAGGTGAGTTTGTTTAAAACATTTATTTTTATCGGCCATCTTCGCGCCCTCTTTCATCACCTTGGGCATCGTTGTAATAGCAAAACGGGGTGTAAAAGCGTAGCGAGATTTAAATTTACTAGTTAATTTTTCTGTGAGTTTTAAAGACTCCGCTTCCGTTTGAGTAAGCTCTTCAGGTGAATGCATATTCATCAAAACATTTCCGATGACAAAGTAACCCTGGGCATACTTCATCGCCGCTTCAAGAGCATGAGCGTGAATTGAAGAATAACAAGCTCCGCCCAGCGTTCCCGTTTGCAGAAGGTAATCAAAGAAGTATTTTGCTCTCTCTGTAGCATACTGTTTATCGGCAAACTTCATCTCTGTGGGAAAAGTATATTTTTCAAGCCACTCTAGGAGAGAGTCTTTTGGCATAAGACGAACATCATCCTGTACCCAATGAAAATGCATATCAAAAAAGCTAGGCATAATGACTGACTCTTCAAGCTCAAAAAGATGTTTTTTATCAAAATAGCGATGATACTTCTTGTTGCCCTTCGTCCACTGAATAATTTCTTTAATAAACCATGACTTTTTAGTTTGATGCCATGCTAACACTAAGAGACCATCTGGGAGATATTGACACTCTTTATCAGAGATCGGGTTAAGAATAGCTGCACGATAAAATTTAAGCTTCATATTGATCCATTTTACTAGTCTGAGTTGATTTTTAGATTTAGGCTCTTCCCTATGAAAGTACTCACTAAAATACACTATCTTTTATTATTTTGCATCGCTTTTCTCCCAGGCCCTCTTTGGGCCCAAAAAACCTTTGTGGTTAAAGAAGTGGCAAGCTTTGAAATCAATTCTGCCATCTCTCCAGCAACCTATAAATATCTTGAAAGGCTAAGGGGTCTCTCACCTCAGACAGCTATTCTTATCAAGCTCAACACTCCGGGCGGATTAGTCTCAACCACCAAAGATATTCTCACTCTTCTTGGGGGCCAACCCAGACCACTTATTATTTGGGTCACTCCCGAAGGCGGTTCGGCCACAAGCGCAGGGGCCATTCTTTCAAGTGCGGCCCATTTTCTTTTTATGAATGAAGGAACTAATATCGGAGCGGCGACTCCTATTGGCCTTGGAAGTGATATCAAAGAAAATGATCAAAGAAGTAAGGCCATTAATGATTTAGTGGCCCTGGTTAAGTCTCTTAGTGAATCCCGCGGGAGACCCCAGGCCCCATTTATTGATATGATTGAAAAAGCCTCTTCGTTTACAGCTGGAGAAGCATTAAAACTTAAATTCATCGATGGAATTATCGCTCATCGCTCTGACATAATTACCAGCATTCAAAATAAAACTATTATTATCCAAGGTGAGAAGACTCTTATTACAGTTGATCCGAGTTTTGAATGGAATGAGATGGAATTTAGTTTTGCCGATGAAATTCTTAATGTTCTCGCTCACCCAAGTACGGCCTATATTCTTTTCATTCTGGGTGTGGCCCTTCTCTATTTTGAACTCCAGGCCCCAGGAGGCTATATTGCAGGTTCACTTGGTGTCATTTGCCTTCTTCTTGCCGCCATGGCCTTTCAAGTTCTCCCATTAAATTGGGTGGCCTTCGGACTACTCTTAGTCGGAATTGTCTTTCTTGTGCTGGAAGTTTACATCACAAGCTATGGGCTTCTTGCACTGGCCGGAATTGGCTCTTTTATCGGAGGATCACTCTTTTTATTTGAAACAAACGAGTCTTGGCTTCAGGTGAATTACCAAATTCTCTATGGGACTCTAGGGGCTGTGGTGATTTCTGTCGGTAGTCTTTCTTGGTATCTCATTAATGAAAACAAAAAACTGAAAACCGTTCCTGATTTTTTTATTCCACTTCATGAAGCCGGAGTCGTTTTTGCGAAGCTTGAAGATAATCTCTACCAAATAAAGGTACGTGGGGAAATCTGGAAAGCCACTAGTGCAGACTCCGTTCAGATTAACGATAAAATTCAAGTTATTGGCCAGTCAGACCTTGATCATCTCGTCTTAACGATAAAGAAAGTATAAACCTATAAAGGAGTTTATTTATGTCACTCACATTTTTGCCTTTTATTATTATCATTGGTGCCATTTTTTTTAGCACCTTCAAAATTCTTAACGAATATGAAAGAGGTGTTGTTCTCAGACTCGGAAAATTTGCCGGAGTCAGAGGGCCAGGTCTTATTATCCTTATCCCTGGTCTTGAGAAGATGGTCAAAGTTGATCTTCGTCTTGTGACAATGGACGTTCCCGCCCAAGATATCATTACTAAAGACAACGTGACTCTCAAAGTGAACGCTGTTGTTTATTTCAAAGTCAGCAGCCCAGAAAAGGCGATTATCGCTGTCGAAAACTACTACCATGCGACTGGACAGATTTCACAAACAACTCTTCGTTCTGTGATTGGGCAGTATGAGCTTGATGAAATTCTGGCCCACCGTGATTCTATCAATGGCCGTCTTCAAGAAATCCTTGATGAGTTGACTGAGCCATGGGGAATTAAAGTGACTAACGTTGAAGTGAAGGCCATTGACCTTCCTATTGAAATGCAACGTGCAATGGCCAAACAAGCTGAAGCTGAGCGTGAAAAACGCGCTAAAATTATTTCGGCACAAGGTGAATTTGAAGCTTCACAAAAACTTTCTGAAGCGGCCAAAGTTCTTGGTGAGCAAAAAGATGCTATTACTCTTCGCTACCTTGAAACAATGAGAGAGATTGCTTCCACTGGAAACAATACAACTTCATTCTTCCCTATTCCTGTTGAGATTTTTACGAAACTTTTAAAATAAGTAGTAATAAAAAAAAGGTGCCAGCGACCGAAAGGTCGCTGGCACCTTTAAAAAGAAAACTTACCATTTACTTGGTTGATTCTGTCTAAAATTCATTTTCTCAATTTTTTTGTCTTGATTCATTTGATCTTGAAGCCTCTGGCTTTTCGTTTCATCAACTGAAGCTGGTCCACGAAAAGACCCTTTCTTTTGAAAAGTACTCTCTGTCTCTCTGGCATCTTTTTGAACATCTTTCATAATGGCCTGATTAAAATCTTTGCCATTTTCTACGGCCATGGCCGAAAGACTAAAAAATAATGACAAAATAATAAAAAGCGTTTTCATAAAATCCTCCGCTGTTTAATACTTATCGGTCACTTTGATTGTGTGTTGAGACCTGGGCTTTCAAAATCTTGAGTTTTTAGCTCTTCTGTAAAAGGAGAAAGCTATTTTAACATGATAATTCAGGATGTTAGGTATGTAAAAAGACCACACTTGGTGGTCTTTTCGACTCGTCTGAACTAAATTCACTTTAATTTAGATTAAAAACTCAAAGGATAGTATATGAAAAAGCTCATTTCAGCGCTGCTACTGATTGCATCGATGACTACTCAGGCAGGAATCATTAAAAATAAAAAAAACCAAGACTCAATTCAACTAGATCTTGATAAAGATCGTCTTACTGTTGTTGTTGTTCAAGATACATTAGGTGAAAAAAGAAGTATCGAAATACAACTAAAAGACTGGGATTTCCAATCAGAATCTCTTTACTATATTTTCAGTGATGAGACGCCTTTCTCAGCTCCGTACAATTCGACAAAACAATTACTCAATAAAGATAATCAAGTCCCAACAGAGCTCGCAGTGACTTTTTTTCCGTTAGCGGTTGCTTTTGATACAATCCTTCTCCCTATTTCTCTTCCCGTAAATCTTTTCAGTCCTTACTCATTCCGCAAGTTCAAAAAAGATATGAAGGTCATTAGAGAGGTTCTAGAATCTAATAAAACAAAAAAAGTTTCTAAAGCGCAATTTAAACGAATTGATAATATTGTGAATTTTTTCTTCCCATAAGCTCAAAAAAAAGCCCCTCTTTCGAGGGGCTTTTTTTTTATTATCGAGTCACTTTACGTTTATTTTGATCAAGTTCTTTCTTACGAATACGAATTGATTTCGGAGTTACTTCTACCCACTCATCATCATCGATCCAATCCAATGCCCAGTCTAGAGTTCTATTTGGGATAGGTGGGAGAATCACGTTCTCATCCTTACCGGCAGTACGAACAGATGAAAGATGTTTCTCACGACAAACGTTGACGTTGAGATCGTTTGGACGAGTATGCTCACCTACAACTTGACCTTCATAAGTTTGCTCAGTTGGAAGTACAAATTGTTTTCCAGATGAAAGAAGGTTGAAAAGAGCGTATGGAGTAATTTTCCCAGCACGATCAGAAATAAGAGCTCCATTCTGACGAGCAAGCATTTTACCTACATGTGGTTCATATCCAACGAAGTATGAAGACATAAGACCTTGTCCCTTAGTATCGGTCAAGAATGTTGAACGATAACCAATAAGACCACGAGAAGGAACATGGAATTCCATACGAGTACGTCCCTCACCAAACGGTGCCATCGCCTCAAGACGGCCTTTACGGCTCGCCATTTTCTCTGTGATAGTACCTGTTGATTCATCTGGAACATCTAAAACAAGACGCTCAAATGGCTCCATTTCAACACCATCAATTGTTTTCATAATTACCTGAGGGCGGGCGATCATAAGCTCAAATCCTGCACGACGAATTTCTTCGAACACAACGGCAACCTGAAGTTCACCACGGGCCTTAAGAATGAACACTTTTGGATCTTCTGTTGGCTCATATTTAAGTGAAACGTTTTTACGAATAGCATCGATAAGAAATTCTTCAAGACGACGGGAAGTAAGGTACTCACCTTCACGGCCTGACATTGGAGAAGTAGAAACTGAAACCTGAACCGACACTGTCGGTGGCTCAACCTCAATACGTGGGAGCGCTTCTGGTTTTTCAGTTGCAGCAAGAGTATCACCAATTTCAGCATTCTCAAGACCAGAAACGATAACAATCTCTCCAGCTTCAGCAGTATCTACTGTTGCCATCCCAAGACCATCATAAATTTGAAGAGAAGTAATTTTAAAGTTTTTTACTTTTCCATCAGCTCCGATATGAGCAATTTGTTTCGCATTTTGTAGAACTCCACGCTGGATACGTCCAACCATGAGAGATCCAAGATAATTTGAGTATGAAAGATTTGTTACAAGTAATTGAGCAGGTCCTGTCTTATCAAACTTTGGAGACGGATAGTAGTCAGAAACTAGGAAATCCAATAGAGGATCCATATCTCCTTCGCGACGATTTTTGTCACGAGAGACGTAAGCATTTCTTCCTGAACCGTAGTAGAAAGGGATATCTAGGTCTACATCCATTCCTGAATTTGTAGCAAGCTCTAGAAGAAGATCTTCTACTTCGTTCTGAACTTCATCAATACGCTCATCAGCTCGATCTACCTTATTAATGAAAACACCAACACGAATTCCCGCTGCCATAGCTTTTGAAAGTACAAAACGAGTCTGTGGGAGTGGTCCTTCAGATGCATCTACGAGAAGAAGGATACCATCAACCATCATCAATGAACGCTCAACTTCTCCACCGAAGTCAGCATGTCCAGGAGTATCCAGAAGATTGATCTTTGTATCTTTCCAGCGAATCGCACAGTTTTTAGCTTTAATAGTGATTCCACGTTCACGCTCAAGCTCTCCTGAATCCATAACACGTTCTTGAACTTGTTCGTGGGCAGAAAATGTTCCTGAGTTTTTGAGAAGTTGATCAACGAGTGTCGTTTTACCGTGGTCAACGTGGGCCACCACAGCAATGTTCTTAAGTTTCATGAATGTCCTTGTCTTTGGAAATAATGAGAGGAGTTTACCTGAGTGATGAGAATATGACGAGTCAAACTTCAATAAAATCGGTGAGGTATGTAGAAATGACAAACGAGCTTACAGGTAGTTAGAGCTTTTTTTCTCTCTGAAGAATACTCATCGCCACCTTAACCCCATCAACTGCGGCTGAAGTGATCCCTCCCGCATACCCCGCCCCTTCACCACAAGGATAGAGTCCAGAGTGCGAAGTCGAAAGCAAAGTTTCTTTATCTCGAAGAATAGTGATGGGTGATGATGTTCTTGTTTCTGGAGCAATAATAAGTGCATTTTCAAAAACAAACCCATCAATATCTTTATTAAATTCGGTGAGCCCCTTTCTTAAATGTTCCAAAATAAATGGCGGAAAGATTTCTTTCATATCGCATTTAAAAAGTCCTGAAGGGGCCGAAGTTGTCGGAAGAGGACGTTCATCCAATTTCCCCTCCATGAATTCTTTCAATGTCATCGCCGGGAGTTCACGTCCAGTGGCATGTTTTTTTGAAAGCTCATAGGCCTTATTTTCAATTTCATGCTGAAAGTCAAGGCCGGCCAAAATATCTTTCGTTTTTAAATCTGTTTCTGATTTCACCGACACAACTAAGGCAGCATTGGACCATGGAGAATTTCGAGCAAAGTTGCTCATTCCATTAACGACAATTCCACTGGCCTCAGTTCCAGAAGAGAGCACATATCCACCAGGGCACATACAAAAAGAATAAACTCCTCGATCAGTCCATTTATCATGATAACTTAAACGATATCTTGCTGACCCAAGTTCTTTGGCCTCACAGTATTTCCCGTGCTGTTTGGCATCGATATAACGACGAGGATGTTCGATACGGACACCCACGGCAAAATCTTTGGGCTTCATCGCCACATCAATATCTTTAAGGTGCGAAAAAATTTCTTTGGCAGAATGTCCTGCAGCTAAAACCACATGATCAGACGTAAGAATCTGACCATCACTCAGCTTCACTCCCACAACTTTTGAACCCTCTGTGACAAGCTCCTCCACACGATTATTATAATAAAGCTCACATCCTTGCTCACGAAGCCAATCTGAAATGGTTGTAATAATACCGCGAATTTTATTTGATCCTAAGTGAGGATTAGAAATATAGGCCGTATCAGCTGGAGCTCCGAAATCAACAAATTTCTCCATGACATATTTCACGTAATCAGACTTCACTCGCGTGATAAGTTTTCCATCTGAAAAAAGTCCCGCCCCACCTTCTCCATAACAAACATTAGTTTCGGGATCAAACTCTCCGTAACGCCAAAATTTTGAAATTCTCAGCATTCGTTTTGTCGCCTGATCACCCCGCTCAATAATGATTGACGGAATACCGTACTCGGCGAGCCTTACGGCACAAAAAAGACCTGCAGGACCTGCTCCGATAATAATTGGTTTTTGCTTGAGCGGTTCTAATTTTTTGAATTCTTCTCGAACAGAGTACTTGTCCTCTTTTGAGACAAGGCCTTCAACAATATACGTGAAAATGGGCTTACGTCCGCGAGGAGCCCCTCGAGCATCAAGACTTTGAGAAATAATACGGAATTCCTGAATTTCAGGGTAGGTTTTTTTAATATAAGCATCAGCATCCACATCAAAGGGAAGCTGGAATTGATACTTCTTAGGCATAGGCCATAGATATGGCCTCTCTCCACTTTAAAGTCTATAGTTTAAGCTTAAACTAGCTATTTTTTACTGGGGTTAAGGATGAAACTTGGACTTTTAATCGTGGGGACTGAGGTTCTTAAAGGACTAGTGGCCGATGCTAATACTTTTTGGCTGGCCGGACACCTCAAAAGTCTCAACCTAGAACTCTCTAAAACCATCACTGTGGGTGATGGTGAAGCTGAAATTATCAAAGGTCTTCAGGAGCTTTATGAGCAGTGTGATTTTGTTTTCACTTCCGGGGGACTTGGTCCAACTCTAGACGATATTACCAAAACAAGTATTGCCAGCTTTTTTAATCTTGAAGTCAAACACTCAGCAGAGGCTCGCCTCGTCGCTGAAAAAAACTATAAGCAGTTTAATCGTGAATTGGTGAATGGTCATATTTACGAAACTCTTCCTGTTGGATTTTCTCCTCTTTGGAACCCCTCAGGTTTTGCCCCTGCTTTTTATTATCAAACAGCAAAAAATAAATTTATCCTCTCTGCTCCGGGAGTACCTAAAGAATTTAAAAGTATTATTACAGAACATTTTCAGAAAATAATTTCTCCTTTTCTAACGAATAAAGATTTTGCAGAGACAATAACTTTCAGAACAAAAAGAATTCCCGAGGAAAAAATTTTCTCAGAGCTCTGTCCTACTCTTTGGCAAGACCTTGAAGCTTTTGGGAACGTCTCTAGTCTCCCTCAATTGATGAGTGTTGATGTTTGCGCTCATCTTAAAGCAAAATCGAGGGAAGAACTTGAAGATAAAAAAAACAAAGTCATTCAACTTGTCACAACCTCTGCTCTTCATTCTTATATTTGGGAAATTGGAACACGCTCTATCGAAGAGGTGATTTTAGATTTGAGCAAAAAGAAAAATCTTCATTTTGGATTTGCTGAATCATGCACTGGAGGACTTTGCTCTCACCGCATGACAAATATTGCTGGGGCCTCCTCAGCATTTTGGGGAAGTGTTGTTTGTTATGACAATTCAGTCAAAGAAAATATTCTTGGAGTGAAAAAACAAACTCTTCAAGAGTTCGGGGCCGTGAGTGAACAAACCGCCAGCGAGATGGCGATAGGCCTAAAGACAAAACTGAATTTAGATTTAGCGGTGGCCATTACTGGAATTGCTGGCCCAGGTGGTGGAAGTGAAGAGAAACCAGTAGGAACAGTATGTTTAGGCCTGGCCGATAAAGCTGGAGTTTCAACTTATAAACTTGTCTTGTTTGGTGATCGGGAACAACTCAAAAACAGATTTGCTCAAGCGGCCTTAATGATCTTGCTTGAGAAACTGCAAAGTAATTGAGTCGGTAAAGCGTTTTTACTTACATGAACTAGTATGTAAAAACAATAACTTAGATTATGGATAGAAGCCTCTGAAGCATTATAAGGCAAACTATACCTAGCAGAGTTAAATCGTTAAAAACGTTCACTTTTTTGACCGATAAGACCATGAGGAAGGTTTACACGGATGCAAGCACTGTCTCGATATGTTTATTCACTCGCCTCTTTGATGATGGTCGTCAGTTCGATGATTCTCTCATCGTGTATGCCCGAAACAACTCCAAGAACAGATACAAGCGCTTCAACTGGAATCACTGCAGGCTCAGGAAGTGGAAATGGCACAGGAAATTCTTCTGCCAATCCAGCTTTCCCACTTTCTGGAATTTTTATTCAAGAAGGCGCCACTCAAACAAATTCTAATTTAGTTCTCGCTATTGATTTTAACGATTCATTCCTGATTCGCGGTGAAGCACTCTCAACTTATTTAAAAACGATTCCTAACACCACTCGCTTTTGTCTTGTGGGTAAATATGCTTCTTACACAAAAGCACTTATCGTATCGGCCAGGGCCCAGTCCTTTACGGATTTCTCAAAAGGAACAACTGAATTCTATCTTCAAGTTGAGCCTTCGCAATTAACATCAAACCAAAATGATTGTTTAACTCCGAACCTTACAGGAGTGCTTAGTTCAGAAACTCCAGGTCTTGGTATTAATTTTGATCTTCAATCTGTATGCTCAACTTGTACTAGTTCAGCGACTAGTGATCCTCTCAAACTTTATTTCGTCAACGGTGAGGCAGTTCCTAATCTTAATTTTTCAAGTTTAAAGCTCACTATTTCTGGTGGAACATCTACGACCAATCCAACAAGCTGTATTACTAACAGTGCCTGTGTGGCCCGTGGATATACTTGCTGTCTTCAGAATCAGTGTGTGACAGATGGGGCCGTGAGATCCGGAGTGGACCTACTCTCTTCAAGTTTTTTAGTGGCGCAAGAAGACGTAAGAAATAATCCCAACAGATTTACTTCTTATCCTCAATACTATTATGTCTGTGAAAGTTCTACTCCAACCGATCCAGGTAATGGCGGTGATGCTACAGATCCAAATTATGAAGCTCAAGTCAGGCTCATGGAGCAAACGCAGCTTTATAATTGCCTTAACCAAGTTCAAGATGAATTCTCTTATTGTACAGTGAAATACCCTTCTATCAGATCTCAGATTCAGGCTGGGTACACTTTTAGTGTGAAGCCTGATGATATTAACTTCTCTAGTTTTATGCCTTCAGGCTTTTTGAATAAAAATAATATTACAAAAATCTATTATGCAGGCCAGACACTTTATGAGGAAGGAGCGACACTCGTAACCCCACTTAATACTTCAGTCATTGAGACGATCACAACTCCCAACGATGCAATTGGGACTGCTCAGTCTATTAAGTTTTTTTCAAACACAAATCTTACTGGCCCTGATGATAACCTCTATATCAGTTTTAGAGTTAATGGGACTTGTGAGCAATTAAGTAGTGGTCTTGCTCGTTGTAAAAAAACTTATATTCAAGGGCTCACTGATTCTTCGAGTACTTTTTATCACCCTTCTGGAAATAGCTTTGCCATTCCAGGTTATGCCGATGTGACTAGCTACACTGTCACGGTAAAACTGAGTGATATCTCCGTGGCGCAAGATGATAAATGGACACTTAATTCAGGCGCGAGGACAATTAACTTCATTCAGAATGTTCAGCCGAATCAGAAAGTTGAAATTACCTATTATGTCTCAGGAACTGCAACAGTTGCTGCTCTTACCGGATACAGAAAAGAAAACCAACTTTCAGTTAATATAATGTGTGGTTGTGATCAGGCCAGTGGCAAGTGTAATTTGACACCTAAAAAAGCAGCTGATGGAACAACTCTTATTGGCTATGATTGTTTCTATCCATCCAACTCAACAGAGACTCCTCCTACCAATCAAACTGTTTATGTTTCTAGCCGTAATATGCCTGTTCGTTATTATGATTCTGGTGGAATTAATTATGATGAAAACTATGCTCAAGGCGAAGTTCAGGAAGGTGTGGAGTTTAGATATATAAATAATGACACACTTAGACCTAACAACTTAGATCTCTCCACTAAAATTGGATTTAATGAAATTCACGGATCAATTATTCGTGGCTCTAGTACGTCGGCCCGTCCGGCCAAGATGGTTAAAGTTAAAAAAGACCAAATCTACGATATCTATACTAATGATGGGGCGTTCTCAAGTTGTACAACTTGTGGGAACGATTATTACTCTGCTCTCCAAAAGATATTCCCTCAGAATTTTTATGGTGTTGGTGGTGGGTACACTCCAGACAATTATGTATCTTCAAGAATTAACTCAACTAGTATTTATCGCTCAGATGATCTCCTATTTGGACGAGCGTGCTTCTTGCCTGCCACAATGATTCCTTGGACGCATAAATCTCCGATTGGAGTTGATGTAAAAACTCAACGTCGCAATCGTCTTGAGGCCCAGCATTTTCTTTTTGCTAATGGTTATCAGCGTGACTGGTTTGGCTTCGACTATGGCTCAATCATTGGTTCATTTGATGGTGTGACTTGGTTTTCAATCGGGAATCAGCGCAGAATCAAGGCCACAACAAATCGTCTCTACCTTGCAGTGAACTCTTATTTTGGAGATCTGAATGTAGATAATAGTTTTAATATTACAGTTTCTGAATCAACTTCATCAGGCAATAATACAATCACCCATGACTCTCTTAGCAGCGGAGCAGAATGCCAAAAGTCTCATTTCTGTGCCACTGATAATGATTGTATTAAACAAGTGGGATATGAGTATACATGTCAGAACGTAGCTGGACTCTTTACCGAATGGCCAATGTTTGATTCTAATGCCCAAGAGATTATTGGAACAAGTAGAAGAACTCTTTCAAATATTACTGGCGGTCTCAATGGCCAGAATAAACGTTGTGTCTACCGTGGTCGAGGAGCAACCTGCCATAAAAATTTAAATAATACTGCATCTACTTACAATGATTCCGGAGTCACAGGACTTCTATCTTGCTCATCAAATAATTATTGTGAAAATGTAAACGGGATATCTCGCTTCAACAATCGTATTGCTCGCGTTGCCAATACACCTGTTTCTCAGAATATAGCCTACCCTACAAATCTCACCGACACATTCGCTCTCGGTGCAAGAATTTTAGGTCGTCCTTATAATTTTTATGGAACAGAAGCTGCGAACTCAACTGTAGTTAATCAGCTTCAACAAGGTCTTGCTTCTGGAGCGATTTGTATTCCAGGAAAAGAAATTAGTTCAAGCAATACCACTTATGATCTTCTTTCGAGACAACCACCTACAAGACCTGAGTCTGCTGACAAGAACTATGGTATTGGGCGAATCCTTAATACCAATCAAAGTCCAAAATTCTTTGCCGCTTGTCCTGCCACGGATACTAGCGGAAACTATATTCAGTGGCAAAATCTCTCCCTCTCCTCAACTCTTGATGGTCTGAATGAGCGCACAATTAGTCAGAACTTATCGACTAAGCATTTTGAGCTCTCTCCACTCATTAATATTGGCATTTATAACGCTAATCCGTCAGGATCTAATTTTACAACTCTAGGTCAACCTCAAGTAACAGCTCAAGGATATCAAAGAAATGCTTGTCTGAGAGCTCCAGGTGCTGCTTGTTTTAGTGATCTCGATTGCGGTCCTTCAGATTTTATTGCGACGAAATTTAAAAATGCGACTGGGTTAAGTTCAATTCTGAATTCATACGAAATTGAATTTTGGAAAGAAGAACTTATCTGTGGGAATCCGGACTACAAATATCTTAACTCTTCTCAAACAAAGAATCCTAATTTTGATATTAAGAAAAATAATTGTTGTCGTGATATGGGTAAAACAATGACAGTGGGAACTCAGCAGATTAGAGGTCTAACAACTTCAACCTACTCTAATCTCTCAGATTTTGCTTATTGTGATCCAACTCTTCCACTCACTGATAAACGTGCGGTGGCCGGATACAATAAACCTATAACATCTTTTTCTCGCTACTCACGAATTCATACGATTTATGATAAAATGACTTGTGACAATATAACAGCCGCTGACAAGCTTAAAGCACCTATGGCCCAGTTCAATACTACGGCGAGTGATCAACCCCTCGATATTAATTTTATTCTAGGCCAATACAAAACTCTCGATACTATGAACTCGAGAATGTGTTGTACGACCCATTGGGTTCGCCATTTTGATACTTCTCTTGGTGGTGGATATACTTGGACTAGTAACAAGGGCCAAGTAATAAATAAGAAAATCTTTAGAGCATTAAGCTGGAGACCTCAAGATATTACCTCTTATGAAGCAGACGGTGTGACTTTAAGAGACGCACCATTTGAGTGTCTTCCGCTTGAAGCAGACTTTGCCTCTTGTGAGATAGAAAACTTCTCATTAGCAAAAGAGAAAAAATACCTCGACTGGTTTGGTGCGTTTGAACTGACAGGAATCCCACAAGTCGTCATTCCAAATCATAGAACAATTTTTAAGACTGTTATCGATGATATTAATAATGATTCAGCAACTTCTAATCAGACAACCCCAGCTCCTAATACTCCTATAGATCAAACGATTGATGCTGCGAGCTCTGAAAATGAAGACTATGTTGATACTAGTACTTCAGAACAACTTCTCTCAATGGCCAGTGAGTCGAAATTTATGCCTCAAGTAAAAACCGTCTTCTCAAAAGATAAGTTTAATTGTTGTATTCCTACGGGTGGAGAAGTTCCTCAGGGAACTACGGCAAGCCAATGTTGTACAGGTAATCTGGCCAATATTGGCGGTCCACTGAGATGTTGTCTTCCAGATTTTACTGACGTCAGTGTTTATCTTAATCGTTATGTCTCATCTGAAGGACGAGGACTTACAGACTCAGCCTACGATACCAAAACAGGATATATCAAAGATCCGGCCATCGTGCTTCAAAAAGCAGCCAATGTTTGCTGCTCAGGAAAAGCAACTTATGGTGTCGCCATCAGTGAACTTCACATACCTCTCACGGGTGGAACTGTGAATGAAACTGCTCCGAAAACACGTCGCTTTGTTTACCGAGATGATGCTGTTGACAACAATTCAGTCACAAAAAGTATCGGCTCAAAATTTGAAGCAGGCCTAAAGTGGAATAATCATGTTTACTGTGTGCCATCTAGCTACAATGCAGATTAAAATTGAAGAACCAACAACATAAGTGCTGCAATCACAAAGCGGTAAATCGCAAAATATTTTAATTCTATTTTACTAATTAATTTCATAAAAAAATGAATTGTAACCCATCCCACTAAAAATGAAGATAGAACTCCACCTAAGAGGACACTCAGTCCTTGCGGGTCATTAGACTTGAGTAAATCAGGAATTTCTTTAAGTATACCTGCTAAAATGATCGGAAGAGAGAGCAAAAAGGAATAAGCCCCTGCTTCTTTTCTCTTCATTCCTAAAAATAAAGCGGCTGTCAAAGTGATGCCAGATCTTGAAACTCCCGGAAAGATGGCCAGGGCCTGGGCAAGACCTATAAGAATGGCCATTTTATAATTAACTCCTCTCTCCATAGGATCATCTAGAAGGGTGGCTTTTTTATTATAGACATCCGCCCCCCAAAGAAGGGCCCCAAAGAATGAAAGATTAAAGATAATAAACCAAGGATCACGGGCCAGCTTAGAGACTGGTAATAAAACAAGAATAAGAACAACACTTGAGATTGTTGAAATGATAAAATTACGGGAGAAATGATAATCAGGATGATTATAGCTTGTCATAAATAGTTTAGGACTGAGAGTTCTCACATACTTAAGCAGAGAATGTCTGAAATAAATAATAACCGCCAGTGCTGTCCCTAAATGCATCATCAAATCAAAAACGACTCCTGGATCCTTGATACTCATCACATGAGGAAGTAAGGCCAAATGCCCACTACTACTCACAGGGAGGAACTCTGAGAGGCCTTGAATAAATCCATAAATTATTGCATCAAACAGTGTCATTCTTTTAATCCTTAGAGAGTCTCAAAATAGCTCGTATTCTTTTCATTATAGGCATTCATTAAATCTTGAAAGCTTTTCTCTAAAGTCATTAGAGAATTTTGCTGCTCTTCAAACTTAGGATTTCCAATATAAGATTTAAGTGACTCGTAAATCCGTTTAAGGACTTGTGAGAAAACAGCTTCTAGCTCAGGCTTTGGTGTCGCTGTTTGTAAAAGTAGTTTGGCCAATTGATGATAATGCCCATAGAGGTTTTTTAAATCATCATCACTCAAGCTCTTTTTACCACCCATACGGCTCATTAAATCGTAAATCATCAGAGTTTCAGTCCCCTCTGTGATAAAAAATTCATCTTCTTTCTCTTGTTTCCAATCTATTTTGGCCAGATGAACCTTATAAACGCTGTCTTTCAAATCTTTGAGTTGATTATTCTTATCAAAACTTAGCTTATAGATTACTCCCTGACCTTTACGGAGAGGAATAATGAGATCATAAGGAGCCTTCCCTTCAATATAGCTAAACCTGAGCGATGTCTGATTCCCCCACTTCACAAGATCAACACTCGCGAACTGCGCCGGGACCAATGCCAGCAGAGAACTCTTGAATTCAATCAGACTTTTAATCATTAATGTATGAGACTCCATCGTATCAATAAAATTATCGACAGAAAGCTCCAGCGAGGTTTTTAAAAGGTCAACTATCTCAGTTGTATAAAGAAGCTCCTCGCGAGTACTCATTTTAGTACTAAAGTTTTTATTTACATTCGAAGCATCGTATAAAAATTGAGAAATCTCAGGATATTTCTCATGGAGAAAGTAATTCCCTTTGACGGCAATAGAGAGAAGCTCCCTCATATCAAACATTTTATCTATCGATAGTTCCACACTTCGATCTGTTCCTAAGAAATAAAAATCAACAACTGGAATCGCCGTTTTTTTCTTTCCATCAGTTTGAAATTTCAAATCAACAAAGCTTAAAACCTGAAACTCATCTACTTCAATATCTAAACCTAAACTTTTAGATCGCATATTTTTAAGCTGAACCATTTCTCCATCAATAGGAGCTGCCATCTTTACTTGTGAGATCTGGTCATTAAAAGGAATAGGCGCAGGAAAATCAAATCCCTGAAACATTGGTGAAATAAGGAAAAGACAAAGACAGGCCGGAATATAAACTAAGAAGAGGGCCACAAAAAGGATTTTTCCTCTTAAGGCAAGATGAGTGAATGTGAGAAATTCTTTAAATGTTCGACGTGAAACAATGGCCGGAACATCAAAAACAATAAAAGGACCCGTGATAAATCCAATAAGAACTCTCAAGGCCCCGCCAATCCTTGCCCAGACTGGATTTCCAATACTTTTCATCCCTAAAAAGAACTCAGAAATAGAAACTCCAAAAATAAGAGTCGATAGGAGTCTCAAAACAGCAAAATCAATTAAGATATCAACAATGGAAAAGGCCCGAACTCCTTCACTCATGACTTCTTTCATCATCTCGGCTAAAGTAGGCTGATCTTGTAAAAATGTATTCCAAAGAACACTTACATCTTGTCCTAAAAGATCTGTCATCATTCCTGGGACAAACTGCTGATAAGCTTTATAGTCATCAAAAGGAAGAAGAATTGTATGTATCGATGCTGCAACTAAAATATCACCTAATATGGCAAAGAGACGAGGTAAGCTATTTGCCGCTTTTTCTTTAGAACCAAAGCTCATTGCTTTTATATTATTTTTCTTTTTTGAATAACCTTGAAATTTCGGTGGTTCTTGAACTTCTTCAGCTTCCTCATTATCTGATTCTTCTTGGATTTCATCTTCACTCTCATCTTCTAAAACTCTATTTTCACGAATGATCTTTATCTCAAGATCGCCCACTTGAATTTTATCGGTCTCTTCAAGAATAACAAACTTCCCTGGAGATAATTTGGTTCCGTTAATCAAAGTTCCCTGAATACTTCCATGATCAATAATTGAAATGACTTCTTGCTGAAGAGTAAACGTACAGTGTCTTGGCGATAGTGAAGATTCTGCCACTACAATATTTCCGATCTCACTTCCTAGACTGAGCTGATGCCTTAACTCATATCTCGGTGTCCCTTCCATATTCACCAATTCCAGGTGAAACGAGCTCTCCCAAACAAGAGCTTTAAACACGGGTTTTTCTATTATTTTGCCACGCTTAGTTGGCACTTTGAATTTACCGAAAAGGTCTTTAAATCCCATTACTTTCACCACTCAAACTTATTGAAATTACACCATTTTAGTTTCACTTTTTTTAAGGCGAATGCCAAGAAAACCCTCTTATTTTAATTATTTCTCGGTCCTTCAAAGAAGCCCAACTAAAATAGATTCAAGAGTAAAACATTCAGGTAAAGAGAAAATATTTAAGTATTTGAGACTAAATAGCCGAAAAATAAAGAGATCTATTTGAATTACCAAGGGTTTAGTTATGAAAGTTAAAATGCAAATGGCCAGAACTTTAAGTGTCATCCTCTCCTATCAGATGATGGTTGCTCCAGTTGTGTATGCCCAGACATCTGGGTCAACATCAACACCTGCAACAGACACTAAAGAACCAAGCTGGTGGTCTAAGGCGGGAAGTACTGCCAGTGATATTTTGCAAATCGGTGCAGGGGCCTTTAATTCGTTTCAAGGCAGCCAAATGCAAAATATGGCTACGCCTGATATTGTGGCCCTTCAGCAAAACCTAAATCCGATTCAAGATAAGTATTTCTCTATCGATCGTATGCAAAAGATTCCAGGCCTCATGGAGTATATGCAAGTGATGGGTAAAAATCCTCAATCACTTAACTGTACTTCAATGAATACCACTCTCAATGATGTTAAATCTGAAGTGTGTCGTCTTGGAGTGGTTCAAGATACTGGCGTAGACCCTAATTACCAACTTCAACTTCTTAATACTTACGCTAATGTTTACAGTGATATCGAGAAACAATACGATAACTTTTCTCAGCAATCAAACCAGGGTGGTCAGGCCTATGGTTTAGGTTGTATGGAAGATGCTCATAAAATTCTTCAAGGTTTTTTTGATTACCGTAAAAAAGAAATGGATAACCTTGTGGCGAATATCGAAGCTCTCAATCAAAAATTCAAAGATGCTGCGAAAGCAGATCTAGACAATATCGAAGAATCTACTGTCCTTCTTGATGGTGGAAGTGGAGCTCTCGCTAATAAAGTGAAGACAGCAAAACCTCAACTTTTTGACTTCTCTTCACAGTTCAACGATCCGGCTTGTCGCTCAATGTTTGCTGGTGAAACGATGGCGGACCAAGGTTCAAAAAAAGGTCTAAATTCAATTCAAGACCTCATTGTTAAGGCCACAGAAGCAAAACCTGCCGCCGCCGCTGGAGCAGCCGCTGGAAAAGCTTTCTCTGGAGAAACATATCTTAAGGCCCACACTTCCCTTGTTGAAGATATTAAAAAGATGGTTGATGGTGTGGCCAAGCAATCTGAGCTAAAATTTGGAGAGCTTGCAGGAAACGGAAAATCTCTGTTCGATATGTCATCAGGAATTGGCTCGGTATATGGAGCAGAAAGTGCACTCAAAAACCCAGCCATCTTTTCAGACATTCAACAAAACTTCAGTGAAGAGAATCAAAAACTCCAAACTCAATTTGCTGAAGTAGAAGCTGAACTAAGATCTGCGAAGGGAGATACAAGAACAGTATCAACTCTCATGACAAATCTTAATGCTGGAACATTTGATCAAGAGCTTACAAAGATTCAAAATGGTATTGAGAATGATTGTATTAAGAACTCATCTCAACTTGATACAGTGATTAGTAAGATGATTGACCCTGAGGTTTCAGGTTTTGGTAACAGAAATGCACCTAGCTTTATCAAAGATAAATTAAAACAAATCCTAGCTAATGATCTCAGCTCTGCGGATAGGAAGATGCAAGAGCTCATCGCTCTTGAAAAACAGGGGGCCAGCCGTTACTACGTAAAGCTTGACGCCAGTTATGAAGTTCAAGAAGAGGTTAACGGCCAAATCGTAAGAACAGTTGTCACTCCGACGACAAGAAAAACACCTACAGCATTCCTTGCTGACGTGATTAAAAGTTGCAAGGCCCAATTTAAATCGAACACACTTGAAACTAAATACTCTGGTGCTTCTGCAATTGCCAAGATGAAAGAGCTTCGTAATAGCTACAAAGCTCTTGCTTCAACGACATCAGCTAAAATCAAATCTGAACTTACTAAAAAACTTATTGATTGTGATTCAAACGTTGTCGCCAACCAAGACAACGTTGGTTCATGTACATCTGAGTCTTTTAATATGGCCCGCCCAGGTTTTTGTGCTAACGCTGCCCTCTCATGTTCTAAAAATATGATTTCATGTAAAGCTAAAGCTCAAAAGATGGTCACTGATATTAAAACGAATCGTCAAAATGCAGTAAAAAGATATACGGCCAACGTAGAGAAAAACAAAAAAGATCTTATTGCGATCTTTGATACGGCCCTTACCGCATTCAAAGCTCAAGGGACTCAACTTGGTTCTGCTTTTGATATTCCATGGCAATCTCCTACAGGAATTGAGCGTGAACTAGCAGATACAGATCCTAGTAAGTATCATTCTGAGCTAGCTAAAATGGGTAATGACAGAGATGGAAAAATCCTTCTTGAAAACCCGGACGCTTATGTTGCACTCTTAAAGAAGAATGTTGAAAAGCTTAAAGCTTCAATTGATACTCAGGCCAAGGCCATTGTTGGATCAGGCTCTCTTCTTGGTAAACATATTGATGAAACAAAGAAAAACTATACAGCTGCTAAATCACAAGCGGCTAAAAAAGAACAAGAATGTCGTAATCAATATGATGGTTATGTGAAAGGGGCTAATCAGTCGCTAGCTGAGCAACAAAAGAAACAAGCGGAAGATGCAGCTAAAGCAGCTGAGCTTTGTTCAATTGTTGATGGTGTTGGAGAAAATCCAATTGAGCTTTGTAACGATTCACTTGATCTTTCTCAAGATGTCCTCAAAGCGGCTTCACAACTTGGTAACAAAGATGCTTCAAAAGCAGCTAAGGCTTACCAAGGGGCTTGTAAAAGCTATATGAATAGTCAAGAAGCTGAGACAAATGTGACTCCTATCGCGATCCAAAATGCTTGTAAAAAACTTTCAGGAGTGGCTGACTACTCTGAGATTTGTAGTGGTGACTACAAAAAAATAGGGAAAGTGGATGGTAAATCCTGTGATTCTTTGAAAACAGATTCTGGATTTTCTATGTGCGATAACAACGGAACAAAACTTGCTACATCATGCACTGATGCAAATTCAAAACTTACTCCAATCGGAATCGACAAATTAAGATCAATTGCTCCTCAAAATGATGTTGTAAAAAAGTATGATAAGTTTTGTGTTACAGACCAATACGCTGTTGTAATCCAAGCAGCTCAGGCCCAAGACCTCAAGACTTTCGGAGAAAAACTTGGTGGCTACTGTAGTGCTCAATCAGGTCAACAAGGTAATTTCAAAAATATGTTTGAAGGGCTAGGCGGTCTTGGTCAGCAGCCAAATACAAGTGGAGCAAGACAGCAGTAATAAATGTATTAGTTTAAATTGAATTCAGGCCTGTGGTTAAACAATCACAGGCCTTTTTAACGTCTGAAAGACCTTTAACCCCTCCTCCATGCTTTAAACCGAAAATGGCCAATTTGAGGCCCTTAGACCGACTGCCCTTCTCTAGTATAACCCCACGTTTTTAGCGTAATATTTATGAAATTAAAGCCGAAAAGACCTATAAGGAATGAGACTAACAAGATTAAACCTTCCCTATTCTACCCTACTTAAAATGCTTCACATTGTGTTGGGTTTGCTGCTTTTAATTTTTCTTGCTGCTTGTAATCCTGCGCAAGTTCAAAAATCGGGATCAAGATCGAGCTTCGGTGCTGCTTATGAAAATAGCGCCTATGTTTTTAAAGAAAGTCCTTCGGTTATTGCAGGCCCCGCATATGGAATGCCAGTAGAAATAGCGCGTTTTGTAAGTGGCGAAGCGGTTTTTATTACATCAAAGACTCAGCTCAAATCAGATTGTCCAGTGACATTTGAATCGAACTTAATTTTCCCTACTCTTAACACAAGGACAGAAAGTAATTGTGTTGATTCTCGCAGCACACGTGACCCAGGAGAAGTTTCTCTCACTAAGCAAAGTGACGGGTCATGGACTTACCCAACAGGATCTAATGAATTTTACCAAGTCAATACTATCTATCATATCAATTTAGCGAAGGATAAATTCCTTTCAAAAATTGGTAAGACAATGACAAAGCTTCATACTTATTATTCAGGTGTTGATCCGCGAAGTGCCCTTAATAATCAGCAAAAGCAAATTCCACTTTACCTAAAAGACTCAAATCTTTTTTGGTTTAAGGCCATCACTCCAACTCTTGATAGTTATTTCAAATACAATTATCTTACAAGTTTCGCGAACTGCGATATCGACCGAAATGCCTCTTTCAGCCCAGCGGGACCTGAGCTTTGTTTTGGTAAAGATGCGAGTCGCCCTAGCTTTAATTTTGCTCAAGACCCATCAATTATCTATCACGAACTCGGCCATGCTTTTGTCAGTCTCATGATGAACTTTCGTAATGGAACAAACTCATCAAACTACACGAGTCTGAGATCAAACCTCGGACAAATTTTCTATGACGAAGCCGGTGCCATCAACGAAGGTATCGCCGATTACTTTAGCTATGTCGCCAATGCTCGTCCTCACATGGGTGAGTGGGCCTTAGGAAGATTTTACAAGGCCTCAA
Organism: Bacteriovoracaceae bacterium; assembly: GCA_049241565.1. Taxonomy (GTDB): domain Bacteria; phylum Bdellovibrionota; class Bacteriovoracia; order Bacteriovoracales; family Bacteriovoracaceae; genus DZBG01. The sequence continues at coordinate 72,369 of JBMLQL010000040.1, forward strand.
GGCCCATGAGTGAGAACGATCCACTTCATATAGATGCTGTTAATTCAACATCTGAGGGAAGATTATCTTACCCACAGTTTTTAATGTATGATCCAAATTATCCTTCCGATCCTATCGAAGGAGTCCACTACGCTGGACAAATGACTTCTCACTATCTTGTGGCCCTCACAGAAGAGCTTAAATCTTCTTGCTACAGTTCATCTACTCCAGAAGAGCAGCATGAAGGAGCAACTGATATTGTTGTAGGAGTCATGGCCGAAACACTTAGTGAAATCGGAGACCTTCGCTCGGTAGGTCTTGATACCACTTCAGGAACTCCTATCTCATCAGCAACAGGATTTTTTAACAATCTAGATCCGGACAGTGCCTTTGTCTGGACCCATGTGGTTAATCCAACTAACTATCGACGCTTCTATCAAATTTTTGGAAAAAATATTGTAAAAATACTTCGTGCCTATCCAGAATGCGCTTCTTTTGATTCAAACAGATCAGAGAAACTTTTAGATGATTATGGTTTTCTTCTGTTCAGAACATATAACAACGATTTGGATAGCACTACTTTCCATAACAATGATGCCTCTTATATCCCTCTGAACAGCTTTCTATCAAGAACACTGACTTCTGTCCCATCTGCCAATCGTCGAAAAACAGTTTTGGTTTCAAAGAGTCTAGTATCGCTTGCAAATAGTACCAATAGACCTACTGCCTATATTGTGGATAACAGAACAGGGATTAGTCGTATATTATCTGCTCTTCTGTTTAAGGGAACTCCAGTTCAAACAACTCCTGAACTTGCAGGAACAGAATATAATAACGGAAATGCCAAAATCTCTCCTGGTGAAATCGTGGGGATTATCCCTAATATTCTTAACTCATCAAACTCAACGATTGGTGGAGTACAAATTCTGGCCAACGACTGGGATCATGTAAAATTTGATCCTGCCACGATGGGAAGTACGACAACAATTAAATTTAATCCTTGTTTAATTACGGGAGATGATTTGACTGTTGATCAAGGGGCCGTGCCTTGTACAAGCACACTTAAAACTTATAAAAAAGCCGTGAGCTCAGTTGTTCCCAATACTCCGTACGCTGGCCAAGCCGTCGCTCCTGTATGCATGGTTCAGTTGGCCGAACAAGGTCAAACGAAATGGGTTTCACAAAATGAATTCCGTATAAAAACTGATGGTCTCAATCTTATGGATAAAGACTGCTTAGGCCATACCGCCAATCACGCCTCAACTAATCCAGATCTAGGATTTAATCCCCACTCTTGTTTAGTAAGATTTCTCCCTGGTGCTGATCATGCAATGATGTCAAAAATTGACTCACAAAAAACCTTTGCTGAGACTCTAGCAGGAACAAGCGGCACAGCTCCAGTATTTAATTCATCTTCTGCTCTACTTATGGAAGTGAACAAATGGGTTCAGCCAGGAACTAAATTCCGTTGCCGTCTCAGAGTTCGTTTTACCAATTGTGATGACTGCTACCACGACTCAGCACGCGCCAATGATGATTATCTTGATTTTGAATACAATGGTGCCAAACCTTTTAAAGTCATCAATTTCGATTTTGAAGTAAGAGACTAATGAAAAAGTTTAACTGGCCTGCTGTTATTGCCATTGCATTTATTCTCGGGGCCCTCGCTCTTTACATGAGGTCAATGTCTAAGCCGCCAAAAGAAAAATATACTCCTTCACGTACTAACGTCGAAAATGAAGCTTCGCCTGAAAAACAAGAAATCAAAGTTGATGGTAGAACAGTCATTGGGGCCATCTCCACAGAGCAAAAAAAAAGACCCGAAACGATTAAAGCAAGCAATAAACCTTCACCTCTTTGGGAAAAAGAACTTCTTCAAACCATCACAAAAAATGGTGGAGAGACAATTCAGAATGTCTCCATTAAAAAAGTCGATTCTGTTATTTGGATGAAGAACTCTGGAGGAATTAATGCCGAGTCAGTTATAATTACGCTGAAAAACCAAGAAGGAGCAGAATCGACCTTTCGTGCTCTTGTTGATTCTGCCACGGGTAGAATTCTTGAAACCTGGGATCGCACTATTTTTGAACCCGTGGGGCACAGAGACCACCACGAGCATTCTATTATGGACTATCGCCCACTCACTAATGATTAAAAACTTCACATTTCAATTCTGATATTTCTTTTACTGAAACCTCAGAGGATCTCGATCTTTCTCACCAAATACAATAATAACTAAAAATCTTCCGTGACGCCCAATGAAGGGCGCCTTTGAGAAAAGGAATTTTCATGGAAGAAATGATGAGGGTCTTGATTCTTATCGTTTTGATCATGCAGCTTGCTGTTATGTTCAGAACGCTTTGAATTAGGTTTAGGGGGGTGTAAGAAGCACCCCCCACCTCTTCATTCAATAAAATGCTAGCAGAAATTGAAAATCAAAGCAAGTTTGCTAAGTTACCGATAGTAAATGACTAACCTGTCACTTTTGCTTTCAGTTTGGCCTCTAGTTCTTCAATCACTTTAGGATCAATCTTTGGCACAAGTCCCTGGGGCTCAACCTCAAGCTTAAATCCATTTTTAAAGAAACCTTCGAGGGCCTTAATATCACCCTGATAAATGGCCTTAGTAAGAGCATCATCACGATTTAAACCAAAATAAGTTAAAATATTTTGTGATAACGTCGGAAGATAAGGAGCAAAAAAAGCTCCAATAACTAATGTATAAATTGTCGACCAAGCAATGGTCTCAGCTGCTTTTTCTTGGTCTGTTTTAAACTCGGTCCAAGGAGCACGTTCAGAAATAAAAAGATTCACATGGGCCCCAAGACCCATAATATGATCCTGCCCTTTTCTTATTTCAAAATCATCTAAAAGAGTATGGAAGTCTTTTGAAAAATCTAAATATTTTTGGGCATGCTCTGTTTTAAAGAAAGATTCAAAATGCTCTGCTTTGATTCCCTCTGGCCAGTTTTTCTTAAAAAACTTCATGGCACGATTAATAAAATTTCCAATATTGTTAGCAAGCTCTGAATTAATTTTTAATTCAAATCCCTTCCATGTGAATGAAGAGTCTGAAGAATCTGGAATAAGTGATGTTAAATAGAAACGAAGAGCATCAGGGCCAAATTGAGCAATGGCTTCATCTGACTCTACATACCATCCCTTTGATTTCGAGAACTGCTTTCCTTCAAGATTAACGTATTGATTGGCCGGAAGCTCCGAAACAGGATTAACAAAACCACTGGCCATACTCATCACTGGAAAAATAATCGAGTGGAAAATAATATTGTCCTTACCAATGAAATTAACAATTTTTGTATCATTGTTCTTCCACCAGTCAGCAATATAATCTTCTTTAATACCATTCACTTCTAAGTATTTCTTTGTATTTGAGACGTAGCCAATAGGAGCATCAAACCAAACATAAAGTTTCTTTCCCTTCGCATCGGGAAGAGGGACATCAATTCCCCAGTCAAGGTCTCGTGTTATCGCTCGGTCATGGAGAGATTCTTTTGACAGAGACTCAACAAATGTCACCACTTGTTTTCTCCAAGAATCTTTCTTCGTCGCAAACCATTTTTTATGTTCCTCATGATATTTTGACATCACAAGATACCACTGGAATGAATCCACTGCCTTAACGTTTTTAGAATTGCAAAATTTACAAACAGGATTAATAAGTTTGAGAGCATCGATCCAAGTTCCACAATTAGGGCATTCATCTCCGCGAGCATCTTTGTACCCACAAACATAGCACTCCCCTTCCACATAACGATCTGGAAGCATGTTTTTACAATCTTGGCATTGAAGCTGAAGTTCTGTTCGTTTTTCTATAGCACCGTCTTTATAAAGTTTATCAAACCATTTAAGTGTCTCTTCACGGTGATAATCACTTGATGTTTGCCCAAAGAAATCAAATTCGATTTGATATTGATCAAAAAGCTCTTTATGAGTTTTATGCCACTCGTTTACATAAGACTGGTACTCAATACCTGCTTTTTGAGCATTTTGCATAATCGCCACACCATGCTCGTCTGACCCTGAAATATGAATACAACGCTCCCCTTTCATTTTTTTATGGCGAGTAAAGATATCGGCAGGAATATAAACTCCGGCCATATGTCCAAAATGAAGTGGCCCGTTAGCATAAGGAAGGGCCGATGTGACTAAGTACTTCATATTTCTCCTGAGTCAGCTAAAATTATTGAGTCTCAAGCTTACTTAAATCCCCTCTTTTTGTCTTTTGATTTTGACACTTATACGAGAGGTTTTATAAGCTGAGTCACTATGATTTCCCTCTCAGGTCTTAACCCAGAACAACGCCTTGCTGCAGAAACTATTCTGGGGCCAGTTCTCATTCTGGCCGGGGCTGGCTCAGGCAAAACTCGAACAGTAACCTATAGAATCGCTAATATGCTCATGAATCATCATATTTCTGGCAAAGAGATTCTGGCCCTAAGCTTTACCAATAAAGCGGCCATGGAGATGAAGGAGCGCGTGGGGCATCTCGTCCCACCCAAATATCGCAAGGGAGTGACTCTCTCTACGTTCCACTCACTTGGAATTAGAATACTCAGGGAAGATATTCACCATATTGGTTATAATAATCAATTCACAATCTATGATTCCTCGGATCAAATGAGCATTGTTCGCGAGGCCCTTAAAAATTATAAGGGTGAACAAAATTTTGATAAGGGAATTATTCTCTCAAAGATCTCTCTTTTAAAAAATAAAGCTATTGGTTCTGATGAATTTGAGAAGACTGATCTCTACGATCCTGAAAATCCTTATGATGTCGCCACTGCTTATGTTTATCACTACTACCAAGATAAACTACAATTTTGTAATGCTCTTGATTTTGATGATATTCTATTTCTCGTCGTAAGACTTTTCTTGCGGGCCCCAGAAGTGGCAAAAAAATATTCTGAGCGCTTTAAGTACATTATGGTCGATGAATATCAAGACACTAATAATCTCCAGTTCAATATGATTCAATGTCTCACATCAACTCACTCTAATATCTGTGTGGTTGGTGATGATGACCAGGCGATTTATGCGTTTCGTGGAGCTGATATTTCAAATATCCTTAATTTTGAAAGACAGTATACAGATACAAAAGTCATTAAGCTTGAAGAGAACTACCGCTCAACTTTTCCCATTCTAGATCTGGCCAATCAGGTCATTAAAGAAAATAAAAACCGTAAAGAAAAGACAATGAGAACCTCTCAGTTAGAGGGGCATAAACCTCAACTTTGGATGGCCGGAGACTCTGACCACGAAGCAGCCATTGTGGTAGAAGATATTATAAAGCTCCAGGCTGAAGGACGCGCACTTTCTGATATCGCGATTCTTTATCGTTCTAATAATCAGATTCCTCCTTTTGAGGATCAACTCCGTATTTCGCAAGTTCCCTATAATATTATTGGTGGGCAAAAGTTTTACGAGAAAAAAGAAATTAAAGATCTCATCGGTTACTTGACTGTTATTCAAAACCCAAGAGATGAGCTTGCTCTTAGAAGAATTCTCAATGTTCCTCATCGAGGAATTGGGACAGTGACCTTAAATAAGTTTCTGTCCAAGGCCAGTGAACAAAAGCGTCCTCTCTATTCAGTTCTTAAAGAAGAATCTGATCACGCTGCGATCAAAGATTTTATTGGGCTCATTGAAAGATACAGGCATTCATTTAATTTTGAGAGAACACCTCTACTTAATGGAATCAACCAGCTTGTTGAAGAGATTCACTATAATGACTTTATTGAAAAAAGCTACGACAGCTCAAAGCTTGCTGCTCGTAAGAAAGATGACGTGAAGAACTTTCTTTTAGCAGCAGATCGCTTCCAAGATAAGTTTGCTGAAGATGCGACCTTAGAGAATTTCGTAGAAAGGCTTCTCCTCGCTGACTCAAGAGACACTCAGAGTTCAAATGATGAATTTCAGAAGAATGAAGTCACTCTTATGACTCTTCACTCATCAAAGGGTCTTGAGTATGAATTTGTTTATCTTGTGGGGATGGAGGAAGAGATCCTGCCCCATAAAAGAACGATTCTTGATGGGACGGATATTAATGAAGAACGCAGACTTTGTTATGTTGGTGTGACTCGTGCGCGGCAACGACTTATCATGACGGCCTGTAAAGAACGCAAGATTTACAATAAAAACATTCCACGCTTCAAATCTCGTTTTATGATGGGACTTGAAAATTGCTATAAAGAAGTTGATCGTACAAATTTTGGAGACATGAACGAAGATGAGGTTAAAGACTTTAAGAAAAGCTTTTTCTCATCACTCATGAAAAGTATTGAAGAATAGGTCATTTACCTTACATCTAGGAATAGCTCCACCTCAAATCTGTTTTCATATTTTTCAGGCACAAGAAAATAAAATAAACTTGGCTCATTAAGAACCTCCTTTATTTCGTAAGGCCCAGAGTTCTCAACCCACGTTCCTAGGTCATCGTCATAATTCATTGCTATAAGAGTGAGTTTAACATGATCCTTATCATCTATCCTTCCAATCAGCTCACTTTTAATTATTTTATAATACTCACTCTTAATAGTTGTAGGAAATTGCCCGCTAAAGCTACAACTCCCATTTGTCCAACCAAGATGAGAAAAATCGAGAAAGAAACCATTCTCTCCGTCTTGAGAAAAAGAAAAACTTATTGATTCAGATAATCCTCTTGAAAGTGGATCAACATAACAACCTCTATACCCACTTCCACCAATATTAAAATTGCTGGCAAGATCATAAGGAGCAAGCACTTCTTCCTCTTCTGATATTTTATCCTGCTCAACAACGAGATAAGCCTCAGGTACACAGGCAGTCACGAGGAAAAATTGAATAAGAAGCAAGAGTCTAAAGACAAACATGAAATCTCCTAAATACATTGCCTTATTTTAACTCCATAGTAAGATTTAGTGATAATCCGGCCAGACAAGCGGTATAACTGACTGATACCTGATGGTAAATCGCAAGAAAAATGAGAAAATTAAGAATCATTGCCAATAATTTATGGGATCTTAATTATTTCAATTGGAGTAAACATGAAAAAACTTGTAGATAGACTCATTGAAGTCCATGGGTATATCTCAGATAAAGACTTTATCTGGTGGCCTTTTTCCTTTCTTCGTCCTGAAAGGAATCAAGAGATCACACCTAAAAACAAAATCCTGATGACCTTCTGTTTTGGAGGTGCTTCCTCGCTCATGCTTGCTATCGTTGCTATTATGAACAATGCTTTTGAAGTAGGAAGCTTTCTTCAAACATCTGCCACCCTCGTCGCCTCATTTTTCATTTGGTTTAGCATCGTCACTGTCCCACTATGGAATGCCAGAGCAAGAAAGCTTAATAGGAAACAATAACAAATCGTAGCAATCGTCGCCTTTTTGCCATCCTGGCATCGGCGACATAAATTGCATCCTGCAAATAAAAAAAGGGCCATCCTTGGCCCTTATCTTTAAATCCATCCGTGGAAGACACCTTCCTGGTGGTTATTCTGTATCTTTTTCTTCTTTTGAGTCATCTTCGATGGGATTTGTTTGAGGGGCAGTATCCACAAGATCCTCAGGAATCATATTTCCTGTCGTAAATCCTGTGATCACAAATCCACGAGGCATATAGAGACCAAACGTTAACCACGAAATCAATTGATCTTGAGGATTTTTCGGTTCATAGATAATAACTTTTGAAATGCCGTCGAATCCTGCTTTGCGAACTTCTTCATCAATAAATACCTCCTGATAATCAGGATCAACGCCCCAGAAGTAGAAGAATCTCTTCCCTTCAATGGTTACTTCTTTTTGATGAGCTGGGTTCCCTTCGAATGTCACAGGAATAGACTGATTCGAACGAAAATGGATCGTTGTGCAACTAGAAAATACAATAAGACACAAAATTGAAAACAATTTTTGCATGAAAATCCATCCCGTCATGACTTGATATACTTTAATTGTGAAGAATGCTGGGGTGGTATGTCAAAATTTATTTTTTATTTTTTAAAGATTTATTTAGTTGTGCTCAAACTTTGGTGTCGTTTTTGTCTTCATTCCCTCGAGTGCACGAAAGTGGTCCGATGAACGTTGAGTGATTCCTTGATAAGAACCTACGAGGTCGAGATGAGCAGAAAGTGAACTATGATAAGCATCTCGCAGAGATTTTTTTGTCATTTGAAGAGCAATTGGAGGAAGAGAGCTCATCATCTCGGCCAGCTTCATCACTTCTGAATGAAGCTCATCTAGTGCAACAACTTTGTTCACCAGCCCCATAGAAAGAGCTTCTAAGGCGGTATAAGACCTACATGTGAGGAACATTTCACTGGCCTTGCCAAAGCCAACAAGCCTGATTAAAAAATAAGCACCACCATCCCCAGGAACTAATCCAATCTTGGCAAAAGTTTCAGCAAAACTTGCTTCAGTTGAGGCCACTCGTAAATCACACATGGCCGCCAAATCACAACCTGCCCCTACAGCAGCACCATTTATCATGCCAATAATGGGCTTTCTCATTTCCATGATCGTTTTAGGGATTTGCTGGATTCCATCCGTATAATTCTCTCGGAGCTCATTTGATTCTCCGGAAAACATTCCCGTTTTCTCTTTCATGGCCTTGATATCACCACCGGCACAAAAATTCTTCCCTGCCCCAGTAAGGATAATCACACGGACATCTTTATCTTCATCAGCTGCTTTCAAAGCCGCCACAAAACTTTTCACCATTTCTTCTGAGTAGGCATTTGAACTCTCAGGGCGATTTAGAGTAATGACTAGAATATGATCTTTTTTAGCAACGATGATATCTTTCATTTTAAATACGTCCTGTGTTTACATAGGCCTTATGAAATTTTGAGCCTGGCATTTTTCCAAGCTTTTCTAAAATATATTGTCCAGCTTCAACGAGCTTATCAAGATTAATCCCTGTTTCCATTCCCATCGAATGGCATAGGTACCACACATCCTCAGTGGCCACATTACCTGTTGCCCCCTTGGCATAAGGGCATCCACCAAGACCACCAGCCGAAGAATCAAATGTCCGGATTCCTTTTTCAAGCGATACGAGAATATTTGTCATCGCCATTCCTCGGGTGTCATGAAAATGCATCGCGAGCTTATTTACATCAAACTCAGATGTGAGAACACGAAGATAGTCTCTTACTTGCTGTGGACGAGCGACTCCAATGGTGTCTCCAACAGAAACTTCATAAACTCCAAGGTCAAAAAATCTTTTGGTCACAGAAACAAGTTTTTCAACCGGTTCTTCCCCTTCATAAGGACAACCAAAAGCTGTCGAGATATATCCTCTTACTTTGATTCCATCTTTTTTGGCCTCATCGGCCACTTCTTTCATTTTGACAAAAGATTCATCTACAGTGGAATTAATATTTCTCGCTGTAAAAGCATCGGAAGTGGCAGAAAAAAGAGCGATCTCTTTAACTCCCAAGGATTTTGCGACCTCGTAGCCTTTTAAATTAGGCACAAGACAGGGGTAAGAAATTTGTTGAGGTAGCTCATTTTTTATTTTTGTAAAAAGATCAATAGCATCACTCATCTGAGGAATAGCACTGGCCTTCACAAAACTTGTGATTTCAATACAAGTCAGCCCTGACCCTGTGAGTTTTTTAATAAACTCAAATTTTGTTTCAAGAGGCAGGATAGTCTTTTCATTTTGAAGTCCATCCCTGGGGCCTACTTCAACAATTTTGACTTTGTTCATGAATTACTCCACATCAATCAGAGTGACTCCACCCTGGACGAGCTCTCCTACTTTATAAAGAATCTTTTTCACTGTTCCGTCTTTATCTGAGCGAATAGCATGCTCCATCTTCATCGCCTCTAGAATAAGAATGGTTTGACCTTTAGTCACCTTCTCGCCTTCAGCGGCAATAATTTTAAAAATTTTCCCAGGCATTGGTGAAGTCAAACTTCCCGCGGCCGCTCCAGCTTTCTTAAGCTTATTGCCACCTTCTGAAAGTGTTCCTTCAATACCATTTGAAATGACCTTAACATCACCCTCACGTGAAGGCTTTGTGACATAGGCCTTAAAACGATCGCCTTTTTGATCTTGAACAATAATCTCCCCCTGAGAAGTAGAGACAACTTCAAAAGAAAAGGCTTGCCCTTCAAGATTAAAACTTAAGGTTTTACCATCGTTTTTAATATCTGGTATTTTTAGCTCTTCGCCATTCACTAAAACTGTTTTCATCATTAATTCCTAAATCCTGTCAGACGTGTCCAAGGAGTAGAGACCTCAGTCTGATTGTTTGTTTTAAGCATCTTTTTTCCTGAAAGAAGAAATCCTGCAATAAGTCTGGCCTTATCTTCCAAGCTCAGCTCTTTTGGTTTAAGTGATTCACTATGATCAGGAATAAAATGAGTATGAGTATTCCCTTTCATAAACTCTTTATGACCAAGAATTCTTTTTAGGAAATCACGATTTGTCTTCACCCCAAGAAAAAGAACTTCATCTAAAGACTTGATACTTTTCTCGATTGCGAGTTCTCTTTTTTCTCCCCAAACCACAAGTTTAGCAAGCATAGGATCATAATTCACCCCCACAGTCGTTCCATCGAGGAACCCACAATCTAGTCGAACGTCCCTGAGAGAGGGAGTGCCAATTTTTTCTATTGTTCCGATTGTTGGCATAAAATTATTATCTGGATCTTCGGCATAGATACGACATTCAATGGCCGATCCTTTTTGCTTAATCTCATTTTGAGTGACAGTAAGCTTATCTCCTTGGGCCACCATGATTTGATAGCGAACGAGATCATGCCCAGTCACCATCTCTGTCACAGGATGCTCTACCTGAAGACGAGTGTTCATCTCCATAAAATAGTATTTCCCATCCTGTCCCATAATAAACTCTACAGTCCCAGCCCCGCGGTAATTAATACCTTTGGCGATTTCTACCGCTGTCTCACAAACTTTGAGACGAAGTTCCTGGCTCATATTGGGAGCAGGAGTCTCCTCCACTACTTTTTGATAACGACGCTGAATAGAGCACTCTCTTTCAAAAAAGTGCAAATGGTTGCCATGAGTATCTGACATCAATTGCACTTCAATATGACGAGGATTGAGTACATATTTTTCAATAAGAACTTTATCACTTCCAAAAGACTTAAGACCTTCAGACTTCGCTCCACGGATTGACTCCAAAAGATCAGAGTCTTGATGAACGATTCTCATCCCCTTTCCACCACCACCAGCAGAGGCCTTAATAAGAACGGGATAACCGATTTTCTTGGCCTCTTTGGCCAAATTTTCATCAGATTGATCATCTCCATGATAGCCAGGAGTCAAAGGAATATTTATTTTCTCCAGAGCTTTTTTCGATCCAATTTTATCTCCCATCAATACGATTGATTCTGGAGTTGGCCCGATAAAAATAATGCCTGAACTTTCCACTAGGCGGGCGAATTCTTCATTTTCTGAAAGAAAGCCATACCCAGGGTGAATGGCATCTGCGCCACATTTTTTAGCGATCTCAACAATTTTTTTCTTATTCAAATAGGTTTCAGCAAGAGTTCCTGAACCAAGAGAATAGGCTTCATCAGAGAAAAGTGCATGAGGAAGAGTCTTATCATCCTCAGCAAAGATCGTGACGACTTTAATATTCATCTCTTTTGCTGTTTTTAGAACTCGCAGAGCAATCTCTCCACGGTTGGCCACAAGGATTTTTTTTATTTTCATTTTTTCATCCAGTTTGGTTTATCTTTTTCTAACAAAGCACGCATCCCTTCTTGGCCCTCGGCCGACACTCTTCTTTTAGCAATCATGCCACAGGTAAAATCCTCAGAGTCCTTGAGGTTTTTCATCACACCTTTAATTAATTTCTTAGCTTCTCTCGCAGCTTGAGGTCCTGCGGCCAGAAATCTTTTTTTCACTTCTTCAATTTTGGCATCAAGCTCGCTGGCCTCTACCACGTCATGAACAAGACCCATTTCTTTAGCTTGATGAGCATCAAACCTCTCGCCTGATAAAAACCAAGCTCGAGCCTTTGATTCACCGATTTTTGAAATACAATACGGTGAGATAACCGCAGGTAAAAGTCCTAAGCGAACTTCAGTAAATCCCATCAAGATATTAGGAACAGACACCACATAATCGCATACACTCACAAGCCCCACTCCTCCACCGAGAGCATGTCCGTGAACACGCCCAATAACTGGAACAGCACACTCGTTAATGACATAAAACATTTTAGCGAGTTTTTTTGAGTCTTGAAGATTCTCGGCTTCTGAGTAATCTTTCATGGACTTCATCCAATTCAGATCAGCTCCTGCGCAAAACGAAGCTCCTCGCCCTCCCAGAACAATTAATCTAATAGATTGATCCTGACTAAGAGATTCAAAAAGAGAAATGGCCTCATCAATAAGTTCCGCATTAAAAGCGTTATGAAGTTCTGGTCTGTTCAACCATACTTCTGTCACTCCTTGATCTTGTTTTATAACTTCAAAATATTTCATTATTACATCCTGAAGACACCGAATGTGGTGTCCTTAAATTCTTCATTATGAGTTGAACTAAGAGCAAGTCCTAGAACATCTCTTGTTTGAACTGGATCAATCACTCCATCGTCCCAAAGCCTTGCTGATGAATAATAAGCTGACCCTTCTTTTTCATATTTTTCTAAAGTAGGACGTTTAAATTCAGCGAGTTCTGCATCTGACATGATCTTCTGCCCTTTTGAGGCCAGCTGGTCTTGCTTCACTGTCGCAAGAACGTTTGCGGCCTGCTCTCCACCCATCACTGAGATACGAGAATTTGGCCACATCCATAAAAATCTTGGGGAGAAAGCACGTCCACACATTCCATAGTTACCAGCTCCAAATGATCCACCGATGATCACTGTGAATTTTGGGACCTTAACCGTCGACACTGCAGTCACAAGTTTTGCTCCATGCTTCGCTATTCCTTCATTTTCATACTGGCGTCCAACCATGAAGCCAGTGATATTTTGAAGGAAGATGAGAGGAATTTTTCTCTGTCCACAAAGCTCAATAAAATGGGCCCCTTTAACAGCTGATTCAGAAAAAAGAATTCCATTATTGGCCACGATACCTATTAGATATCCATGAATTTTTGCAAATCCACAAACAAGAGTTGTTCCATATTTTTCTTTGAACTCTTGAAATTCAGACCCATCAACAATACGAGCGATGATATCTCTGATATCAAATGGCTTTCTTGTATCTTGAGGAATGATTCCATAGATTTCTTCTGCTGGATAAAGAGGAGCTTTCACTTCATCTTTAATAAATTTCTTCGGATTTTTATGAGTGTAGTTAAGTGTTTCAATTATATTACGGGCCATCTCGAGTGCATCTTCTTCTGTTTCAGCGAAATAATCGGCCACACCAGATTTTGATGTATGAACCTGGGCCCCTCCAAGATCTTCAGCAGAAACTTCTTCTCCCGTAGCAGCTTTCACTAGAGGAGGACCACCTAAAAAGATAGTTCCATTATCTTTGACGATAATTGTTTCATCACTCATGGCCGGCACATAAGCTCCACCGGCGGTACATGAACCACAAACAACTGCAACCTGAGGAATACCTAGAGAAGACATTGTCGCCTGATTATAAAAAATTCTTCCAAAATGTTCTTTATCAGGAAAAACTTCATCTTGTTTTGGAAGGAAGGCCCCACCAGAATCAACGAGATAGATACAAGGGAGTTTATTTTCGAGTGCAATCTCTTGCGCTCTTAAATGTTTTTTTACAGTTAGAGGAAAATAGGTTCCACCTTTAACTGTGGCATCGTTGGCCACAAACATACACTCTACACCATGAACAAGACCAATTCCTGTGACAACACCAGCACTTGGTACTTCCTCATCATACACTTCATGTCCAGCCAGGGCCGACAGCTCTAGAAAAGGAGATCCTGAGTCTAAAATGCGATCAATACGCTCACGAGCTAAAAGTTTTTTTCGAGCACGATGCTTCTTAACGATCTCTTCTCCACCACCTTGGCGAACTTTTTCCAGGCGTGCTTTCAAATCAGAAGCAATGGCCTTATTGAATTCAGTATTATTTTTAAAATCTGGTGAATGGATATCCACATGAGATGATAATGGTTGCATAAAACCCCACAAATTCGGTGTAAATTAAACACCTTAAGTCTATCGTGGAGCACCCTCGGTGACAATTTTTTCAGACTGCAAAGAGTTGTTAATCAGGCCATTGATAAAGTATTGCAAATTGGCCTTCAGAAGCTTCGCTTCATCCGATTTTACACCCTGCTCAACTCCTGTTTCCCAATTATAACTGGCCACTGCTCCTTTCTCGCCGAGCAGTTTATAGTGGAGATTTCCTGTGATAAGCCCATAACCGCCATTCTCTCTATAAATCCCATATCCAGGACCTTTTCCGAAGAGACTGCGTCCAGTACGCGGAAGTTTCTCACTACTCACTTCAACAAAATCTAGAACTGTTTTTGGAATATCCGCATGTTGTGAAACTTGCGTTGTATCTACATCTTCCCACTGATGCCCTGGAGCGTAGATAAAAAGTGGGACTCTGAAGCGGCCGATTGTGTTGTTAAACTTTGGATCTTCAAGTTTTTGGGTATGATCTGCGGTTATAATAAAAATGGTATTACTAAACCATTCTTTAGTCGCGGCTTGCTCGAAGTATTCTTTGAGCATCTCATCCACATACCCAATAGACTCATGAATTTCTAAATTCCCTTTCGGGAATTTTCCCTGCCATTCTTTCGGAAGAGTATAAGGCTGGTGAGAGCTCAGAGTAAAAACACTGGCCAGAAATGGTTTAGGCATCTCATCTAATATTTTGAGTGTGTATTTTAAATAAGGGCCATCAAAAATACCCCAGCTTCCATCAAAATCTTTACTCTCAGGATAATCTTCGAGAGCAAAATATTTATCGAAGCCATTCGAGAGCACATAAGCATCAAAGCTCATTGTTCCTCGATAGCCGCCATGAAAAAAATAATTGGTGTAGCCTGCATCTTTTAAAGCATGCCCTAGGCCGAAAAAATTGTTGGATTGAAAATTGGATTTTGAAATAGGATCACTGAGAAGTGAAGGAAGAGAATTAAGAATGGCCGGAAGGGCCTCAATAGATCTGCGGCCATTGGCCAGATGATAAGGAAAATACAGAGACTTTGTTTTGAGGGAGTTAAGAAACGGCATATACCCTTTCTCTAGATACTCCTCTGAGAAACTTTCTAAAATGAGAATGACAATATTTGCCTTGCTCATCCCTCGGTAAGAGCTCTCTGAAGAATGAAGAAAAGTTTTCATTTCTTCCTCGCTCATATAGTGAAGTGGTCTTAAAGGTTCATTTTTGAAAGTACGGAGAAAATGATAAGGAGTATTGAGAACAAGTATCCCCAACTCATGCTCACCTTGAGTAAAAGCAGACTGAACTGAGAGAGGTTTCTTTTGAATCCCTCCTCTAATGGCCACCACGGTACAAACTAAAATAAAAATGGAGGCGACAATATGCTTTGGCAGACCCCACATATTTTTAATTTCTCTAAAATATATTTGATCTAGCTTCCACACCCCCGCAGCTAACAAGACAGTGATGAGTGGAAAATACCAATAATAAAGTGCAAGTTGAGGAAGCTGACTCCAAATATCGCCACTAATGACGAAGAGATCACGAGAAAGCCTCTTTCCCATAAATTGAATGAGCTCATAGTCATCAATAGACATAAGAACAGTAAGAGTTGTCGTTAGGATATAGAGATAACTTTTAAGTTTATTGAGGATTTTATATTGAATAGGAATGATGGAGAGAAGAATCAAAGGCGAACAAGTCCAAAAAATAGCCGCGAGATCGAATCTTATTCCGTAGATGAAGGCAGAAATGATTTGTTGAAATGAAAAGGAAGTGTAGTCATCAAAATGATAAAAAAAGAATCCTACTCTGAGCAGGGTATAAATAGGAGCTAAAAACAAGAGACGAAGAACGAGCTGCTTTATCATTGTTCTCATCTGGGCAAAAAAAAAGCCCTCTATTATTTTAGAGGGCTTTTTAAAATTAAGAGGGTGCA